>CAISIK010000224.1 GCA_903885375.1 uncultured Pseudomonadota bacterium | reverse complement strand
GTGGCCTCCATCCGCTACGTGAACGATTTCTATTCCTACGCCACGGCCTGGCGCGGAGCGGTGGGCGACATGACCGGCGATGGCCTCCAGGATCAACTGGTCTGGGCCGCCCCCCCCGCAGACTCGGAGGGTTCTTTCCTGATCGCCCTCCCCGGTGAGTCCGGGAGCGGGGAGCGCGCCCTTGGCACACTGCCCACCTTGGATGTGCTCGGACTCGGCACGCTTAACTCGCCTTCCGTCGTGGGCGACCTCGACGGCGACGGCGTCGATGACGTGACCGTGTCTTCGGCAACGGGCGACAGCGTGCCGAATGGCTGGGCCCTCTCCGGCCTCGACGTTGCCGCTGGCGGCAACGCCGACGGCGTCGCCGTCCCATTCCAGATCGACGTCGACGACGTGACCTACGTCAGGTTCTGGGGCACCTCCCGCGCCGAGGGCGAGGTCGGCGACCTGAACGGCGACGGGTACTCCGACTTTCCCGTGCCGTACCAGGCCGACTCGGCCTGCCTCCTCCTCCTCTCTGGCGCGCTCCCCTCTGGCGATCTGCGCATCGCCGCATACACCGAAATCTGCTCCTCGGAACACTCCCAGATCGGGCCGATCTCCTGGGCCACGGATGCGGATGCCGATGATCGGGCCGACCTCCTCATCCAGCCGGGCTGCCTGCTGAGCTCCGGCAGCGTCGCCGCCGGTGGGAGCATCACATTCGAGGACCTGGCGCTTCCGTGCGTCTACGGGGAGAGTGGCCGCGCCGACTACGTGGTGGACCTCACTGGCGATGGCATCCCCGAGTGGGTGGCCTACGGCCCGCGCGAACAGGCCGAAGCCCCCCACGACAGCTACATTGACATCTTCATCTTCGAGGGCTTCGAGATTCCGTGGGGAGATCCCGCCAAGTGGTAGCGTCCGGAACCCCCATCGAGCCGGCGGGAGCCGGCGGCGGGCCGGTGGCCCCCGAAGTGCGCCTGAACCCCTGTTCTTCGGCCTCGGAGGATTGGCATTGGGCGTCGCTGTTGAACGTACCCGATGAAACGCTGGAGCAGGCTGGCAGCTACCTCATCGTGTCCACCTACGGCGGCGGCACCTGGCGCGGGGAGGTGTCGTGGTAGCGCTCCTGCTGCTGGGGTGCGCCGGCCCGGGCCAGCCGGCGGACACAGGCGTGCCCGACTCCGGGCAGGCGGCCGACACCGCCGAATCGGGCGGGACCGCGGAAACCGGCGACTCTGCGGACACCGCCCTCGACCCCGACCTCGTGGACGCCGATGGCGACGGCTACACCGCCGGCCGGCGGCGACTGTGACGACACGCGCCCCCACGTACACCCTGGTGCCCCCGACTATTGCGACGGCCTCGATCAGGACTGCGACGGCGAGGCGATCCCCGATGGGAGCTGCGGCGAGGTGGGGGATCCGACGGCGATGTGGACGTGGAGTTATCCGTACCGGGACTCTCAGTTCGCCCCGCTCCCGACGAGCCACGGCGACCTAGACGCGGACGGAAAGTCGGACCTTCTTGTGGCCACCTCCGCGACGGATGGCTCGGGCGACCTCCGCCTCGGAATTTTCGCCGGTGCGACGCTCGCTACCGCTTCTGCCGTCAACCCGATACCGATCCTTCCGTGGGACTGGAAAGTGGAGGGGGTTTACGCCAGCATGACAATGCAGTCCGCGGGCGACGCCACCGGTGATGGCGTGGATGACTTCTGGATGGAAACCGCGGCCGACGACGGGGATGTTGCTGCCTACCTCGTCGCTGGTGGTACTCAGACCGGCGCCGACGGAACCACGCGCATCGACTCGGCAGCGCGGCTCACGTACGTGAACGACCGTTACACCTACGCGACTGCGTTCTTTGGGACCGTGGGCGATATGACGGGAGACGGCCTTCAGGACCAGTTGCTCTTCTGCTCCGATCCCGAGGCCGTCGAAGGGCACTACCTCGTCGCACTTCCCGGAGAGACGGGGAGCGGCGAACGGCGGCTCGGAGACTTGCCCGCTCTCGATATTACGATCATGGACACAACCCCCGCGGGTTATGTTGTCGGCGACCTTGACGGCGACGGCGCGGATGACGTGATGGCGAGGGCTTCTAGTGGGGAGCGGCCACGAGGCGGCTGGGCGCTCTCCGGCCTCGACGTGGCGGCGGGCGGCTCCGCCGACGGCCTCGCCGTCCCCTTCCACATCGACGCTGCAGACGTGACCTACGCCAGCTTCGACGGTCCCGCGCGCGCCGAGGGCAAGGTCGGCGACCTGAACGGCGATGGGTACTCCGACTTTCCCGTGCCGTACCAGGCCGACTCGGCCTGCCTCCTCCTGCTCTCGGGGGCGCTCCCCTCCGGCGACCTGCGGACGGCCGCATACGCCGAAATCTGCTCTACTGCGGAATCCCAGATCGGGCCCATCTCCTGGAGCACGGACGCCGACGCGGACGATCGCGCCGACCTCCTCATCCAGCCGGGCTGCCTGCTCAACTCGGGCAGTATTGCGGGCGGCGGGAGCATTACCTTCGAGGACCTGGCCATCCCTTGCGTGTACATTCCGAAGAATGCCCGTGCCGACTACGTCATCGACCTCACCGGCGATGGCATCCCGGAGTGGGTAACCTACGCGTGGCGTGAACAAGCGGAAGCCCCGCACGACAGCTTCGTAGACCTGTACATCATGGAGGGCTTCGAGATTCCGTGGGGAGATCCCGCCAAGTGGTAGCGGTAGCCGGCCGCTCGGGAGCCTCCTGACGGCCCCCCGCCGTGTACACTCCCCCGATGCTCTCCCGCCGCGCGCTCCTCACCACCGTCGCCGCTACGCTCCCCACGCTGGCCCACGCGCGCAAGCCGACGGTCCCCACGCCCCCGACCGCGCCGCTTCCCGCCGGCGACGACGACTTCTGGCGCGGCATCCAACGCGAGTTCACGCTCGACCGCACCATCATCAACCTCAACAACGGCGGCTGTTCGCCTTCGCCGCGGGTGGTTCACGAGGCGTTCAAGCGCTACCTCGACCAGACCAACCTCCTGCCCCCCTACGAGCTCTGGCAGCTCCTCGAGCCCAACGTGGAGTCGGTGCGGCGCGAGCTCGCGAAGGAGGCCGGCTGCTCGGCCGACGAGCTCGCCATCACGCGCAACGCCTCCGAGGCGCTGCAGATCGCCCAGTGCGGCCTCGCGCTCGAGCCGGGCGACGAGGTGGTGGTGACCGACCAGGACTACCCGCGGATGCTCGACACCTGGGACCAGCTCGCGCGCCGCAAGGGCATCGTGGTGAAGCGCGTTTCTTTCCCCGCCCCGCTGGTGGACGACGCCGGGTTCCTCGCCCTCCTCGGGGCGGCCTTCACGCCGCGCACGAAGGTGCTGCACCTCTCGCAGCTCACCTTCCTGAGCGGCGCCGAGCCGCCGGTGCAACAGGCCTGCGCCCTCGCGCGCTCCCGCGGCATCCTGAGCATCGTCGATGGTGCGCACGCCTTCGCGCACCTGCCCACGAACCTGCACGAGATGGGCTGCGACTACTACGGCACGAGCCTGCACAAGTGGATGCTCGCGCCCATCGGCACGGGTTTTCTCTACATGCGCAAGGAGCGCATCGCGGGCCACTGGGCGCTCCAACCCACGCACCCCGATCGCGATGGGGACATCCGCAAGTTCGAGGAGATCGGCACCCATCCGGCGGCCAACCACGACGCCATCGCCGAGGCAATCGCCTTCCACCGGAGCATCGGTGGGCCCCGCAAGCTGGCCCGCCTGCGCTGGCTCCGAGAGCGCTGGACGAGCGCGCTCGCCGGCCATCCGCGCATCGCCGTCCACACCAACCTCGCGGCGGGCGGCGCGCTGGCCACCGTCTCCATCACGGGTCTGGAGCCGGCCGCGATCACGACGGCGCTGTGGGACCGCTGGCGCATCTTCGCCACGCCGATCGTGCACCCGGCCGTCAGCGGGGTTCGCATCACCCCCAACGTGTACACGATGCCCGAGGAGATCGACACCTTCGTGGATGCCGTGCGGGTGCTCGCGTCGTGAGCCCGGCAGGCTGGCGGCGGTTCCGCGCGGGGGTCCTCGGTGCGCATGCGCTCGTGGAGCTGTCGGTGGCCGGCCTGATGTGGAGCGATCCGGGGGCGTTCGGACTCCCCACCGACCCCACCACGGCGGCCCTCGCGCGCTCCTTCGGCGTGGGCGCCGGCAGCGTGGGGCTCCTGAGCCTGCTGCTCCTGCGCTGGGAGCGGGGCCCGGCGGCGGTGGCGGGTCTGGCCACGCTGGCGGCCTACCAGGCGGGCATCTTCGTCACCCAGCTCCTCAACCCGATGGTGGGCGTGCCGGTCTGGGTGGCGCCCGTGTTCCACGGGGCCTTCGTGGTGTCATTCGTGGTGCTTGCCAACCGTGTGTCAGGCCACGCCGATGCCGCGGGGTTGGAGTAGACTTCGCGCGATGCGCCCCGTGCGACCTTTCCTGCTCCTCGGCCTCCTCGGTGGCTGCGCCTCCGGCCCAGGGGTCGTCCGGGTGGACACCCACTTCGACCCCGCCTCCGGCACCACGATCACCGACGAGGATGCGTCCGTCGGGATCGTCGGGCTCGACGAGGAGGTCGTGTGCTACTCGGTGGATGGGGGCGACCCCGGCACCGGCGAGTCCTGCGTGGCCGAGCTGGGCGCGGACCGTCGCATCCCGATCACGTGCGGGTTCCACGCCGTGACCATCCGCTGGGGCGAGGGCGACAGCAAGATGGAGCAGGGCTCCTTCCTCGTGGACTCGCCCTCCTGCGAGGATGTCGTGGGGGTGGTCACGCTCTGGCAGAACGACGACCTCGTGCGCGCGATGGTGGCCATCAAGGACGACCTGCAGTGCCGCATGAACGGCTGCGAAAACCCCGGCGGCGTGGGCGACTGGAGCGCGGACTGCGGCGAGGGCCGCGTGGCCTGGAACGTGAGCCTTTCCGGCGTGCGCGCGATCAGCGAGTTCACCTACTCCTCGTGCCGCGCCAGCACCACGATCGAGGTGCACGACCCGGCCGACCCCTACTGGCTCGATGACAGCGCGGTCCTCCCGCTGGATGTGGAGCTCGTGCTCGACGGCACGATCACCCAGGACACCGACTTCTCCGGCAACGGCGAGGAGGGGGGCACCGTGTCGGTGGGCGGCGACTTCGACGGCAAGTTCACCTCGGCCATCAGCATCGTGGACAAGGCCCGCGGTGGCGGCTGGTTCGAGGCGGGCTGCCTCACGGGCCCGGTGCCGGGCGAGGTCTGCGCGCCGGGCGAGGCGATGATCCGCTACGACTACCCGGACTGGAGCTGCCACGGCAGCATCTGCCCCGAGCCCGGCATCCCGCCCGAGGGCGAGGTCGACACCGACGGCGATGGCGTGGCCGACGAGGCCGACCTCTGCCCCGAGGTGTTCGACCCCTACCAGGCCGACAGCGATGGGGATGGCGTGGGCGACCTCTGCGACGAGGACCCGGGCTACGTCCTCATCCAGTTCCAGACGCAAGGCCGCTGCCTCGTGGCGGAGAGCGGCGGCGACGTGACGACCACCACCAACTGCCTCGGGGGCGACCCGAGCCAGCAGTGGGCCCCGTTCAACGCCGGAGGCCACACCGGCTTCCGCAACCTCGGGCTCGATGCCTGCCTCTCCCACACCGACTCCTGGATCGGCCCCTGGAGCCTCACGGTGGCCACCTGCAACGAAGCCGACAGCTTCCAGCAGTGGGACTACGAGAGTTACGATCAGGGCGGCCAGGAGGCCGCGTGGCCGGGCCGGCTCAACTCGGTGTCCGACGACTTCTGCGCCTACGCCGATACGCTCGGCAACGTGTACGGCACCATCGCCAACTGCGACCTCGCGGGAAGCGAGTCGGGCCGCCGGGTAGGCCTCTACGTGTACGGCGACTTCACCAGCGCGCCGTTGGAGGTGTCCTCCCTGCCGCCTGCCTCCCCCTGAAGGCGCTGCGATCCGCGCCAGCCGCTGATCCCCGAGCGACCGGTCGCGGCGGATCGCCCCGCACCCCCCGCGCGCGATAGATCGGCCGCCCGAAGAGGTTCCGATGTCGCATCCGGTGGTCGTCTCCGCGCTCCGCACTCCCATCGGCCGCTTCGGCGGCGGGCTCTCGGGGGTTCGCCCCGACGACCTCGCGGCGCTCGCCATCGCGGCGGTGGTCCAGCACAGCGGCGTCGACCCCACCGCGATCGAGGAGGTGATCCTCGGCTGCGCCAACCAGGCCGGCGAGGACAACCGCAACGTGGCGCGCATGGCCGCGCTGCTCGCCGGGCTCCCGCAGGCCACCCCCGGGTACACCGTGAACCGCCTCTGCGCCTCGGGCCTCGAGGCCATCAACAACGCCGCGCGGATGGTGCGCACCGGCGATGCGGGCGTGGTGATGGCCGGCGGCGTGGAGAGCATGTCGCGGGCGCCCTACGTCTTTGCGCGCGGCAACGTGGCGCCGAAGTTCGGCAACATCACGGGTTTCGATTCCTCTTTGGGTTGGCGGTTCCCGAACCCGGCGATGGAGGCGCTCTTCCCGCTGGAGGCCATGGGCGAGACGGCGGAAAACCTCGCCGAGCGCTACGCCATCTCGCGCGCCGATCAGGACGCGTTTGCGGCCGAGAGCCACCGCAAGGCCGCCGCGGCGGACTTCTCTGCCGAGATCGTGCCCGTCCCCCGCGGCAAGGAGGCGCCGCTCACGGCTGACGAGGGTCCGCGGGCCGACAGCACGGTCGAGAAGCTGTCGGGGCTGCGTCCCGCGTTCCGCAAGGGCGGAACGGTCACGGCGGGCAACTCCAGCACGCTCAACGACGGTGCGGCGGCGCTGCTCGTGGCCAGTCCCGCCCGGGCCGCCGAGCTGGGGCTGCGTCCGCTCGGGCGCATCCTCGCGTGCGCGAGCGCGGGTGTCGACCCGCGGTACATGGGCATCGGCCCCGTTCCTGCCGTGCAGAAGTGCTTCGCCCGCGCGGGGATCTCCGTGGCGGACGTCGGGCTCTGGGAGATCAACGAAGCTTTTGCCGCGCAGTCGCTCGCTGTCATCCGGGAGTTGGGGCTCAACCCCGAAACCGTGAACGTCAGGGGCGGCGCCATCGCGCTCGGCCACCCGCTCGGCATGTCCGGCGCCCGCATCACCGCCACCCTGCTGCACGCCATGCGCGCCCGCGGCGTCCGCTACGGCGTGGCCACGCTGTGTGTGGGCGTGGGTCAGGGCGTGGCTACTCTCTTCGAAACGCTGGAGTAACGATGCTCGTACACCGTCAGGACGTGGACCGCGTCGCGGTCCTCACGCTGAACAACCCGCCGGCCAACGGCTACAGCCACGCGATGCATCGCGAGCTCGATGCCCACGTGCTCGACCTCCGCATGGACACGGAGATCGACGTCATCGTGATCCGCGGCGCCGGCGACCGCTTCTTCTGTGCCGGCGCCGACATCAACTACCTGCAGTCGCTCGCGCCCGAGCAGAAGTACGCCTTCTGTTTGCACGCCAATGAGACACTCCTGCGCCTGGAGCACACGCCCAAGCTGGTGATCGCCGCGCTCAACGGACACACCGTGGGCGGCGGGCTCGAAATCGCCCTCGCCTGTGATTTGCGCATCGGCAAGGAGAGCGGCGAGAAACCAAATCTGGTGGGCATGCCCGAGGTCGCGCTCGGCGTCCTTCCGGGCACCGGTGGCACCCAGCGGCTCAGCCGCATCCTCGGCCGCGCGCAGGCGCTGCAATTCATGGTCGAGGGGCGCAACCTGCCGGTCGAAGAGGCCGCGGCGCTCGGGCTCGTGCACGCGGTCTTCCCCGCGGACGACTGGTGGCAGGAGGTGCTGAAGTACGCCACGAGCTTCTGTGCGCCACACAAGGCCGCCGGCGCCGTGGGGCTCATCAAGCGCGCGGTGGTGAGCGGGGCGGACCTTCCGTTGGAGAGCGGGCTCGCGCTGGAGCGGGAGCTGCAGCAGCGGCTGTTCACCTCGCCGGACGCTGCGGAAGGGCTCGCGGCGTTCCTGGGCAAACGAACGCCGCAGTTCAGCGGTCGTCCGGTGCCCTTTGGGGGCGGGGGGCAGGCCCCCCGCAACGCCCCCGCGCCCTCGCCCCAGGCGGCGCCCGCCCCCGCTCCTGCACCTGCGCCGAAGGCGGCCGAGCGTCCGGCCGCGGAGCCCGCACCGAAGGCGGCGGAGCCCGGCGTCGCGCCGGCCGCCCCTGCCGCTGCGGCCCCTGCAGCGCCTGCCGGTCTCGCCCCGCTCTCGCCGTCGATGGCGGCGGCGCTCACCTCACGGGTGCCGGAGGGCTCCGTCTTCGACGACGGCCCGCCGCCCGCCGAGGAGGAAGCGCCCCTGCCGCTCCCCCCGGAGGTGGACCTCGCGCACATCGCCATCGAGGACACCGTGCTCGACCTCCTCCCCACCTGGCTCGTGCGCCAGCACCTCGTCATCCCGGTGCGGCGCGAGGGGGATCTCCTGCTCGTGGCCATGCTCGACCCATTGAACCCAAAGGCGCTCGCGGCCATGCGCGATCACACGGGCCTCGAAATCCGGGGCCTGCGGGCCGACGAGGACTCGCTCCTGATGCGCTACTCGATGCACTACCGGCTGTGAAGGGCGCGGTCACCGCACCGAGAGCGACTGCCAGATGTGGGTGTTCGCGCCGTCGTAACCTTCGAGGTAGCCGGGGTAGCTGACCGCATCCACGTACTGGGCGAGGGGCACGATCTGCATCCACCAGCACGCTACGGAGTCGTAGGCGTCCACATCGCTGGACATGCAGTGTACGCCCGCGTCCACGTAGTACTGGTCATGCAGGCCGTTGAAGCCGTAGCAGGTGGTGGACTCCTCGCCGGCGATGAAGGTGTAGTCGCTGCCGTCGGTGGTGTCGGAGAACGCGTCGTGCGCCTGGGACCACACCGTGTAGTGGGCGCGCGAGGCCGTGTTCCAGGTACCGCTGTTGCCGACCTCCAAGCGGAGCGTGTACGTGCCGCCTGCATCGGCAAACCAGGCTCGTTCGCCCAGATCGGAGTAGTTGTCGTCCTCGGGGTCGCCCACCGCCTCCCAGTCGGTCTCGTCCCACCAGTAGGGCCACAAGGAGCCGTACAGGCGCGTCCAGCCGCCGCCATCGGTGGTCATGTCGCACCAGGCCTCCCAGGCATCGGTGGTGTCTCCGTCCTGGTCGGGGTCGAGCCAGTAGCGGCCATCGCCGGTGGAGGAGCCATCGTCGAGGATGGCGAGGCAGGAGGCTGCGGCGCACGTGACGTCGCCGCCGAGCGCGCCGTCGTCCGCCACGCCGTCGCAGTTTTCGTCGATGCCGTCGCACGTTTCGCGGGCGGCCGTGTACACGTCGGCGTCGGTGTCGTCGCAGTCGGTGTCGTTGGCCACGTGCCCCGCGGGCGGCGAACACGCGAGCGCGGCGGAGGCGGGGTCGCCCTCGCCGTCCCCGTCGGCGTCGAGGTACCAGGGGAGCGCGTCCACGGCGGTGTCCTCGTCGATGGTGCCATCACAGTTGTCGTCGTAGCCGTTGCAGGACTCCGCGCCCGCCGGGCTCACGGAGGCGTCGGTATCGTCGCAGTCGTCGGTGTTCTGCACCCACCCGGTACCGGGGTCGCAACCCTCGCCGGTGTAGTCCGTCGAACCGTACCCATCGCCGTCGTAGTCGATGAACCAGGCGGGGGCGTCGATCGCGGCGTCGTCGACCGTGCCGTCACAATCGTCGTCGATCCCGTTGCACAGCTCGTCGGCGCCCGGGAGCACCGCGGCGTTGGTGTCATCGCAGTCGGTGGAGGTTGCCGCGGAATGGTCGGGCGGCGTGCAGGCCGCGCCGCCGAGCGCGCCCCCGTGCCCATCGCCGTCGTCGTCGGCGTACCAGTCGGTGGGGTCGACGGGGTCGTCGTCCACGAGGCCGTTGCAGTCGTTGTCGTGGCCGTCGCACCGTTCGGCTGCGCCTGGGAAGCTGTGCGGGTCGGCGTCGTCACAATCCTCGCAGGCGAAGAAACGGTCGCCATCCGCATCCGCATTGTCCGGGCTGCCGTTGCAGTCGGCGTCGGCCTCGGAGCAGGCGGTGGGCGCGCCGGGAAAGATGGAGGCATCGGTGTCGTTGCAGTCGCCCGACAGGGCGGCGTAGCCGTCGGGCGCTTCGCAGGCGTGCACCACCGAGGCGGTGCCGAAGCCGTCGGCGTCGGCGTCGGGGTACCACGCGGCTTCCGCGCAGGGTTCGGCCGAGTCTGCGGGAGGGGCGGTGTCCTCGACTTCGTCTTCGGGCGTGCGTTCAGCGCGGCAGGCGAGCAGGAGTACGGCAAGAAGCGTCATTCCCGCAGGGTACCACAGCCAGGGCTACCCCCCCACCTGGGCCGGTGGCTTGCCATCGCGCACCAGCCGGACGGCCTCCCAGGCGAACCGGCGCGTGAGGCGCTCCTGGATCGGGTGACACAAATAGTGTGTCACCGCCTGCATCGGCAACGGGTGGGCGAGGCGGGTGCTCTCCGAGTGGGCGGCGGCCAGCGTCTTCACGTCGTGGGTGAAGAAGATGGCGCGCTGTGCGCGGCCGGCGAGCACGCGCGCCCGCAGGTCAGGCTCGGCGGCCGGGGGCTCAGGGATCGTTGGCGCCGCGGCATCGAGCGGACGGGCCAGCGCGATGAAGTGGGCGGTGGCGAGCACGATCCGCGCGGCGTCGGGGTGGTCCCAGCGTTCGGTGGCCACGCGCGCGGCGCTGGCGGCGGTGAAGCGGTGGGTCACGTCGAGCCAGCCCTCCTCCACGTGGGGGTTGCCGTCGTGCGCGGGGTCGAAGCGGCGGAGCCGCTCGGCGCCGGCGAGCACGAGCGCGTCGAGCACGGGCGCCCAGGGTCCGGCTTGCAGGGCGGCGGCCACGGCGTCGAACACGGCCGGGGGCGCAGCGTCCACGAGGGTGTGGAAGAGCGTGTCGCGGTCGGCGCCGGCCCCCTCGCTGTGGCGGGCGACCTGCGCCGCAGCGAGGCCCCCTGCGTCGGTGAAAGCCGCGAGGCGGCGCCGGAAGCCTGCCCAGGGCGGCAGGAGGTCCTCGCGGGTGCCCATGGTGACCCCGAAGACCCACCCCCCGAGGAGGGCATCGGCGGTGCCTGGGCCCGCGTCGTGGAGGAGGTCGAGGAGCTTCGGCAGGTAGATGAGCTGGTGTCCGAAGTCGAGGAAGTGGTCGGCGACGAGCGGGTAGAGCGCCCACTCCAGGGCCTCACGCGAAGCGCCGGCGGCGACCATCGCCCGAATCAACGCCTCGGCGCCTTCGGCGTCCTCGGCTTCCACCCGGCTGCGCAGCTCCCCCGTCGCGCCCGCCTGCGGCGCGGGCCGAACCCGGGCCGGCCGGCCCGGGTGGGCCCGCGCCGCGAGATCGAGGGCTTCCGCCACGAGTTGCACGGCGTGAACCTCGGGGTCCACGCCCGCAGGCGGCTGGCGGAGCCAGCCGACGAGGTCCGCCGCGAGCGCGGCGGTGTGGGAGGGCCCCCACTCACAATGGTCGGCGTCCCACGCGGCGGCCCACGCCAGGAGGGTGGTGGCGGGGACGCCGGCTGTGAGGAGCCGGGCGGCCTCGCGGGCCATGCGGGAGCCCTGGATGCGGGTCATCGCTTCGGAGAGGCTCGCCCATGCGGCGGCGGTGTTGATCGTCACCGTCCGCTGCACCTCCACCACGCCGTCGGTCACGCGCACGGGATGCGTCTGCACGCCCTCCTCCCCCACGAGGCAGTGGCCGCTCCGCACGTTGAACTTGAAGTTGTGCCAGCAGCAGGTGAGCACCTCGCCGCCGAGGGCGCCCTGGGCGAGGGGGTAGCCCTGGTGGGGGCAGGCGTTCTCCATCGCGTGCAGGGTGTCGTCGTCGAGGCGCACCACGAGCACGCCGTGTCGCGCTTTCATGCCGCCCCGGGGCAGCTCCGCGAGGGGGAGGATGGGGGTCCACATGGTCTGCTCTGCTCCACCCCCACGGTAGCCAGCGGACGCTCCGGCCGGGGGGCTATGGACGATGGATTGGCGGGATGTCTGCTTCTTTGGTGGGGCCCCGGGCCGTCGCGCTGCAGCCGGAGGTCACGGCCGGGGTCCGTTTGGCCCGCCTGTGGGGGTCATGGGGACAGTGGACCCATGTGCTCGACACGCCGGAGATCCGATCGCCACGAAAGCGAGCGTGAACCGGTCAAATCGTGTCCTTTGGGTCGGGCTCCCGGTCGGGCACACGGCTCAGCGCGGCCTCGAACTTCACGCGGTCACCCCGACGCGCTCGCGCTGCCAGGTACTCCTCGGTTGCCCAGGCGGCGAGCTTCTCGCCGGCCGCACTCGCGATGAACTGGTTGATGGAGATGCCCTCCCGACGGGCGGCCTCGCGGATGCCGTCGTGAAGTGACTCTGGGAGGCGGATGCTGATCGTGCTCATGGGATTTCTCCGATCTCTTGAAGGTACTCACGCGGCGTCAGCGCGCGGATGCCGAAGCGATCGACGCCGACGAAGTCGCGAAGGTTGAAGGTGACGATGACTGGCGCTCCTGCGTCGACCGCGAGCTCCAACACCATGTCATCCTTGGGGTCGGGCAGCGTCGGCCGCCAGAGAAAGAAGATGGGGCGGTGGATGGCGACGGAGCAGAGGTAGTCGAGGATGTCCGAGAGGTCGCCGGCTCCTACCGCGAGGTCGGCGAGCATCCGGTCGGCGACGCCCTCGTACTCGAGCACGAGCGGCACCGAGAGTGCGATGTCGAAGCGCCCGGTGCCGACCAGCGAGAGCAGACGGAACGACGCGCCCCTCCGCGACCGAAGCGCGGAGATGAGGACGTTGGTGTCGAGGACGATGACCACATCGGTATCATAGGCGATACCAGAGCGTCGGTCAACCCCTTCTTGGTGCCGTCGGGGCCGGGAGAGGTCCGCTGCGGCGTGGTGCGGTCCCTGTGGCCATTGCCGGGAGGGACCCTGCGGCTGCCCCGGTGCCGGGGCAAATCACGCGGATCAAGGAAACAGGCGCATTTGCGCTCACCAGCTCCCGCCCGGCCCGCCAAAGGGATCATCGGCGCGCTATCGGGTGGGGGTCGTGAGCGAGGAGGTGAAAAGGCCGAGGCCACGCTCGCACGGATAATGGCGCGATCATGGACTCGCGCCACTTCAACTGGCGCGATAGGTGGATCGCGCCACATCGGAGGCCCCCAGATGGCGCGATCCGTTCCCGCGGCCGTGTACGCCCAGCTCGTCGCGGAGGTCGAGCGGCATCGCGCGGGGGTGGGGATAGAGGACCTGACCTCCGCGTGTCCCGCGCTCGCCAGGCGGACGTTGCAGCGCCACCTTGCCCGGCTGGCGGCGGACGGCAGGATCCGCACCGAGGGGCAGGCCGCTGCGCGGCGATACCTGACGGCCATTGCGCCCGCCGTCAACGCCCCCGTCGTTGAACCCTCGCTCGATGCTGCGGCCTGGATGTCGGATGCGGGACGGGAGGTGCAGCGGCTCGTCCGCCGCCCACTGATGCAGCGCAAGCCCGTGGGCTACCGGCGATCGCTGCTTGAGGCCTATCGCCCCAACGTAGATGCCTACCTGCCGCCCGCGGTGCGACGCCACCTCCACGAGCTCGGCCGGCCTCCCGACGGCGATCGCCCCGCTGGGACCTATGCGCGCCAGGTCCTCGATCGGCTCCTCATCGACCTGTCGTGGGCCTCAAGCCGCCTCGAAGGAAACACGTATACCCGACTGGACACCCAGAACCTGATCGCGTTCGGTCAGGTCGCGGAGGGCAAGGACCAGCGCGAAGCCCGGATGATCCTCAACCATAAGGGCGCGATCGAGATGCTCGTGGAGGATGCCGAGACGATCGGGTTCAATCGTTACACCGTTCAGAACCTGCACGCGCTCCTCGCCGACGACCTGCTCCCGGACCCCGACGCGGCCGGGCGGCTCCGGTCGATCCTCGTCAGCATTTCTGGCACCACCTACCAACCCACGGGGATCCCCCAGGTCATCGAGGAGGCCTTCGACACGCTGCTCGGCAAGGCCGACATCATCGAAGACCCCTTCGAGCAGGCGTTCTTCGTCATGGTCCACCTTCCCTACCTTCAACCGTTCGAGGACGTGAACAAGCGAGTGTCGCGGCTGGCCGCGAACATCCCGCTGATCAAGCGCAACCTGGCGCCCCTCAGCTTCGTGGATGTCCCGGAGCGGGACTACGTCGACGGAGTCCTCGGCGTGTACGAGCTCAATCGCGTCGACCTCCTCCGCGATCTGTTCGCCTGGGCCTACGAGCGCTCCTGCCAGCGTTACACCCAACTCCGGGAGGCGCTACCTGCGCCCGACCCGCTGCGACTTCGCTACCGCAACGAGCTTGGCGAGATCGTGCGAGAGACCGTCCGCGGCGGCGAGGCGATCGAGATCGGCACGGTCCGCGCCCGCAGTTGGGAGCTGGTCCCGGCGGCAGACCTCGACGCGGTGGTGGCGATGGCCGTCAACGAGCTCCATCGTCTGCGCGAGGGCAACATCGCCCGCTTCGGCCTACGGCTGAGCGAGTACCGCGGGTGGAAGAAATAGCGTGGCGATGACCCGCTCGGCCGAGGCGCCCTGGTCAGCGGCCATGAGCCCGGAACAGGTTGGCCGCCGGGTTTTGCTCACCAGGATCCCTGGGGCCCGCCGCGGGGGTCAGCCCCGACAAACCGCGGCTGGGTCGGGTGTATGGAGATATCTACGCCTCGATCGCGCGCAAGTAGCCCCATTCGGCGTAGGCCAGCAGCGCGCGGTCGCGGGTGACGAGGATAGCGCCCTCATGACGCACCGTTGCGGCGATGATCCGATCCGAGGGGTCGCCGTGGAGGTCGCCGGGCAGGCGCGTACTGGCGACGGCGATCTCGGGTGATAGCGGGAGGATGCGCAGCCCGGCGCGCCTGGTGGCCTCGGCCACCCATTCAAGGCAGTCCATCTGGAGTTGCAGCCGCCCTTTGGACTCCAGCATCGCCACCTCCCACACGGAGATGGCGGACACGCCGAGCGATGATTCGCCCGCGGCGCGTCGAATCGCGTCCGTCGCGCCGCCGAGCAGGCGCTCCGGGCCGCCGTTCACCATCCAGATCCAGACGTGCGTGTCGAGGACGTGGAGTTCTACTGGTCCGCTTCCCACCGTTCCTCCAGCGGCGCGACGAGGTCTCCCACGACGGTCACGCTCCCCCGCATACATCCGAACACGTCCCTCACAGCCGCCTCCGCGACGGGAACAAGCTTGGCGACTGGGCGACCGCGCTTCGTGATGACCACCTCGCGGCCGGTCTCCTCGACCTCGTCCATCAACTGAAGGCACCGGGCCTTGAACTCGCCGGCTGGAATCTCCACGGGACACCTCACCATGGTCATATATCCATAGTCACCACGCCGTCAAGCGCCGCGGGGACTTCGCGACCGAGTACGGCGTTCTCGCCGCTCCCTGGACGCTCCGCGTTTCGCGACCCTGACCCCTTTCATGAGGCGGCCCTCTCGTCAAGGGCACGACGGCGGTCTTTCTGCGACCTGGCGCTGAGTCCTGCCGGTGGGGGCTGGGGCCCCACCCGGATGCCGGCGGAGCGGGCCTCGGTCTTCTCTTGGGGGGCATCCATGTGAGCCTGAGGCCGAGCGGGGGTGCCTGGACCCGGCGCGGGAGCTACCCTCGCGCCGGGTTGGGGGCATCCACGTTCGCCGTCAGCGCTCGCGGTGTGACTGTGCTCGTCTCGCACGGGCGCCTTCGACGCCCGTTTCCTCGAACCCGATGTGGCGTCCGGAAAGTCTGGCGGGTTTTGTCCGGAAAAGATGGCGGCTTCCAGAATGTGACGCGGCGGGTTCAGGGCCGCAAGATGAGGCTGCAGAAGAGAAGGTTGGTGGCGGTGCCACCGCGGGTCGACGGTCCGGCCGCGGGGCCGCTTGGGCGAACCCCACGCCCAGCC
>CAISIK010000223.1 GCA_903885375.1 uncultured Pseudomonadota bacterium | reverse complement strand
GGACTACGCAACTCCGTCCGTGAAGGCGCGGCTGGGGCCCGACAGCGACCGATGGCGGGAGCGTGGCTTCCAGGATGCCAATACGCACGCGTCCCCCGCGTACGGCGGCGCCGTGCCCGGCGAGCGGATGATTGTCACCCACGGCAGAAACGCCGCGGAGGCGGAGGTGAACCCACAGGTGCATACGCTCGATGGGAGCACGATGCAGGAGTTTCGGGTGGGCGGGGAATTCGAGTCCTGCCAGCACCCGGCGTGGAACATCACCGGCGACCGGATTCTTTGTACCAGGCAGGCGGAATCAGTCAAGATCGATAAGCAGCAGCATCGCCTGCTGTTTGGTTACCACTGGGAGGGGAGCGAGTGGGGTCCCGAGGGGACGCCGTTGGTGGCCGGGATTCGTCCCGCTGACGTGCCGGGTTTGGCTCCGGCCGACCGGGCTGGGGGCTGCGAACTGGTCACCTACAAATACGGCGAGTTCTGCCTGTCCGACGACTACGTCGTGTACACGATGTACTGCTCCACGGGTGAAGTCATTACCGGTTCGCGGGTAATGCTCGTCAGGCTCTCGGATCAGACCCGGTGGGACATCACGGAGTTCGTCGAGCGCCACATGGGCGTCGAACCCGGAGATTGGCAGGGTGTGTATTCCACATGCTCGGGCGTAGGGCCGAACTCGTGAGCCGGTTCGCGCCGGCGTTTCTGCTGGCGGCGGCCGGCCTGACGGGCTGCCCTACTGACACACCGGACAGCGAGCCTGTCGACACCGGGGCCACCGTAGCGGTGTGTTCCGACAATGCCTGGATCGACGTGAGCCTTGGATACTTCCGCGCCTGCGGCGTGCACGAGGATGGCTGCATCGAGTGCTGGGGGGATGTGAAGGCGGATGCGGTGAATGACACGGGTTGGACCAACTACGGCCTGCTGGAGCCGCCGGCCGTTGCCGCCCGGTCGGTGTCGGTCGAGGCGAGCACGATTGACGATGGCGAGCCGGCAGCTTGTGTCGTGGCCAGTGATGGCCACTTGACCTGCTGGGGTTTGCCGCTCGTGGTGTCAATCCCCACTGCGGGGGGGGTGTCGCGGATTCAGCTACGAGACAAATATGATGCGGCGATTCAGGCGCTGGGCGGAGCCGTCGCGCGGTATGGCTACGACGGTGAAATGCGAGAGACGGTCGCAGTGGATCTAGGACCGGCCGACCCTGGGAAGCTTTGGAGTGGCGAAGCCGGCTACTGCCTGATTGACGGTGACCAGCTCCGGTGCACAGGCATCATCGGACCGGAGGAGTCGTTCACCCGTGCGGGGGTGACGGACGCGAGTGTGGGAGCTTACGATGCGTGTTGGACGGATGTCCACGGTACGCTGTCATGCCAAGCGCTCCGGGTCAGTTATTATCCGCAAGTGCTGGCGCCCCCACCTGGTGCCTTTCACTCCCCATGCGTGTTCCACATGGCCTGCGCCCTCAACACCGACGACCGGGCCGTGTGTTGGTACTCGGATGAGCTCCCGGTGCCGTTCTCCGGCTGGACGGAGGCAGCGGACGTGCCACTCGCTGAACTCCGTTGCGATTGGTGGGGCGCCTGCGGCATCACTCCAGACGGCAAGCTCCACTGCTGGGGGGACGACAACTCCGTCCACCGTCCCCCCGGCTCCTTCGTGATTCCCTACGGCACACTTTGAGCGGTACATCACCCCCGGCACGAGCCCATGGCGGGTGGGGCCTCGGCCTTTCGGCCCAGCTTCCGCCTCGCGTGCCCGTGCGTGCCGACAGGCAGGGTGACGTGCCGGGATTGGCTCCGGCCGACCGGCCCGGGGGCTGCGAGTGGGTCACCTACAAATACGGTGAGTTCTGCCTGTCCGACGACTACGTGGTGTTCACGATGTACTGCTCGACGGATGGAGTCATCAGCGGCTCGCGCGTGATGCTGGTGAGGCTCTCGGATCAGACCCGGTGGGACATCACCAGTTGGGTGGAGAGCCATGTCGGCGTGTCCGAGGGGAGTTGGCAAGGCGTCTACTCCACCTGTTCCGGTGCGGGGCCGTCGGCATGACCTCATGGGTGGCGATTGTGCCGTTCGTGGCGGCGCTGCTACTGGGATGTGCGACTGGCGTTGGGGAGACAGGGGGTGAGGAGACAGCGGCGGCCGACACTGGGACAGGCGTCGCATCCTGCGAGGACAACGCTTGGATAGACTTTAGCCTCGGAATCTTCCGCGCCTGCGGCGTGCACGAGGATGGCTGCATCGAGTGCTGGGGGGATGTGAAGGCGGATGCGGTGAATGACACGGGTTGGACCAACTACGGCCTGCTGCAGCCGCCGGCCGTTGCCGCCCGGTCGGTGTCGATCGAGGCGAACACGATCGACGATGGCGAGCCGTCGGTCTGCGTGGTCACCTCGGACGACGAACTGGCCTGTTGGGGTCGGCCGCTGTTCCCAGAACTTCCGGCTCGCGCAGATGTGGCGCGGGTGCAGCTCAGAGACGATCGCGACGTTGCGATTCAGTCGGTCGATGGAGCGGTTGGGCGGTTCGAGTACGACTGGGAGTCTGACGGAACGCTTGTGACGGATCTCGGGCTAGCGGACGCGGGGAAGTTGTGGGCCGGAGTATCGGGCTATTGCTTGGTTGACGACCACGAGCTGCGGTGCACCAGCGATCAGCCGGAAGACTCGTTCAGTCGAGACAACGTGGTCGCCGCCGGCGTCGGCGTCCAAAGTGCCTGCTGGACGGATGGGGACGGAAAACTCGACTGCCGAGAGCTGTGGGGACCGTACGGGGAGGAAGTTCTCGCCCCCCCTTCCGGCAGCTTTCATTCCCCCTGCGTGTCCATCATGGCCTGCGCGATCAACACCGACGATCGGGCGGAGTGCTGGTACACTGCCGAAACTCCGGTACCGTTCCGGGGCCATAGTTCTGCCGCGGATGTGCCTCTGACACAACTGCGCTGCGACTTTTGGGGTGCCTGTGGCATCACGCCAGACGGACAGCTCCACTGTTGGGGGAACGATACTTCGATGCACCACCCCCCCGGCTCCTTCGTGATTCCCTACGGCACACCTTGAGGCGTGGAGGGTGGGCGAGGTGGGACTCGAACCCACAGGAATGTCGGGGATTTTAAATCCCCCGCGTCTGCCAGTTGCGCCACTCGCCCTAGAGAATCCCGTACTCCGGACCCTGGCCACCCTCGGGCGGCACCCAGGTGATGATCTGGTAGGGGTCGCGGATGTCGCACGTCTTGCAGTGCACGCAGTTGCTGAAGTCGATGTGCAGCTCGTTGCGGCCTGTCTTGTCGTCGAAGTGCATGTTGTACACCTGCGCGGGACAGAACCGGGTGCACGGGTTGCCGTACTCCTCGGCGCACTGGGTGGCGCAGATGTTCTTGTCGACCACGTGGAGGTGCGCCGGCTGCTTCTCCTCGTGCTTGGTGCCCGAGTGGTACACGTCCGTCAGCTTGTCGACGATGTAGGTGCCGTCGTACGTGATGTCGTTGCGGTCGGGGTAGGGGTGCTGCCCGCGGACCGCCGCGTTCTTGTGCATGTGCTCGTGGTCGGCGTGGAAGGGCTTCTGCTCGCCGGGACCGAACAGGAGCGAGAGGCCCACGCTGGCCATGCCGCCGATGACGCCCTTCTCCATCGCCGGATGGAAGTTCTTCATGGGCTCCATCTCGGTGCGGATCCACGAGGCATCGACCGCGGCCTTGTAGGCGGCGAGGACCTCCTCGCGGCTGTCGCCCCGCTTGAGGGCTTCGAAGGCGGTCTCGGCGGCGAGCATGCCCGACTTCATCGAGAGGTGGATGCCCTTGATGCGGCCGGGGTTGAGGAAGCTGGCGCTGTCGCCCACGAGCATGGCGCCGGGCGCGTAGAGCTTGGGGATGGAGGGCCAGCCGCCCACGGTTACGGCCTTGGCCCCGTACTTCACCACCTTGCCCGCGCCGAGCTTGGCCCGGATGGTGGGGTGGTTCTTGAGCTTCTGGAGGAGGTAGTGGGCATCCATCGCGGGGTCCTTCGCGTCGAGACCCACAAGGAGGCCGATGGCGTAACGATCACCGGCCAGGGAGTAGATGAAGGCGCCGCCGAAGGTGTTCAGGTCGAGCGGGTAGCCGAAGGTGAGGATGACCTCGCCCTTCTTCACCGTGCCCGGGGGCATCTCGATGACCTCCTTTACGCCGATCTCGTACACCATCGGCTGGCTGTCCTTGTCCAGCTCGTAGCGGTTGATGAGCTGGCGGGAGAGCGTGCCGCGGGGGCCCTCGCCGAGGATGGTGACCTTGGCCTGGATGTCGATGCCCGGCTCGAAGGTGGGCTTTTGTTCGCCGTTACTGTCGATGCCCTTGTCGCCCGTGCGGACGCCGGTCACCTGGCCGTTCTCGTAGAGGAGCTGGGTGCCGGCAAAGCCGGCGAACAGCATCACGCCGCGGGCCTCGGCCTGCGCGGCCAGCCACTTCTGGAACTTGGCGATGGAGATGATCGGGTTGCCGTGATCCTCCATGCCCGGCGGCATGAGCGGCGCGGGCAGCGCGAACTTGCTCGTGAGCGTGAGGAAGGTCTCCTCCTCCACGTGGCGCTCCACGAAGGTGGGCTCCTGCGCCTCCCAGTCGGGGATGAGCTCGTTGAGCGCCGTGGGGTCGAGCACCGCGCCGGAGATGGCGTGCGAGCCGATCTCGGAGCCCTTGTCCATCAAGGCGATGGTGAGCTCGCCGAGCTTCGGTTCGGCGCCCGACTCGTTGTGCGCCGCAATCAGGTCCATCAAGCGGATGGCGCCGGCGAGGCAGGCCGGGCCGCCTCCGACGAAGAGCACATCCACCGGCATCGTTTCGCGCTGCATCTGCTTTCCCCCGCCGCTTGGCGTCTAACATTCGACGCCGCGAGCGCCACGCGCTAACCCCGGGGCCGCATGGCCCCCAAACTCCCCGTATTCCTCGCAACGGCGCTCGCCTTCTACGGGTTCGACCAGTGGTCGAAGTGGTGGGTGCGCGCCAACCTCGCGGAGGGGGAGAGCATCTCGATCCTCCCGAACTTCCTTGCGATCAGCCACGCCACCAACAAAGGCGCCGCCTTCTCGTTCCTGCAGGGCTTCGAGTACCGCCTCTACGTCTTCTACGCGTTCACCGCCGTGGCGCTCTTCGTGGTCGTCCAGAGCTTCCGGCAGCTCGAGCCGGGCGACAAGGCGCAGTCCTTCGCGCTCGGCGCGATCCTCGCGGGGGCGCTCGGCAACTTCACCGATCGCCTCCTGGCCGGTCAGGTCACCGACATGGTGAAGGTCTACGCCGGCGCCGACCCGTGGCGCGCGTGGGCCCGCGAATACCTGGGGGGCCGCACCGTGTACCCCATCTGGAACGTGGCGGATGCCGCCATCTTCGTGGGCGTCGGCGTCTTCGTGATCCTCTACCTCCTCGAGCTGCGCACGAAGTTCACCGCCGCCCGGGCCGCCTAGCGTGCACCCCGTCCTGTTCCGCGTGGGGAACTTCGACGTGGCCACCTACGGCGTGTGTCTGGGGCTCGCGCTGTTCCTCGGCCTCCTGCTCGGCACCGTCCGTGCCCGCCGCGATGGCCTCGTGGGCGACACCGCGTGGGACCTCGGCCTCATCGCCATGGTGTGCGCGGTGGTGGGGGCGCGGCTCGAGTACGTGCGGACCCACCCGGGCTCCTTCGTCGAGGACCCGGCGCGCATCTTCGCCCTCCGGGATGGGGGCCTCGTGTTCTACGGCGGCTTTGTCTGCACGCTCCTCGGCTACGCCATCTACGCCCGCGTGAAGAAGCAGCCGTTCCTCGCGCTGACCGACGTCATGGCGCCCTCGCTCGCGTTCGGCCACGCGCTCGGCCGGCTGGGCTGCCTGTCCGCCGGCTGCTGTTACGGCCGCGAAACCGAGGGCTGGTGGCACATCACCTTTCCCGAAGGGAGCCTGGCGCCAGCCCGCACGCCGTTGATTCCCACGCAGCTGCACGAGGTCATCGCCAACCTGGCCATCGGCACGCTGCTGTGGTTCCTGCCGCGGCGCTTCGTGGGGCAGCGCACGGCGCTGCTCTTCTCGCTCTACGGGGTCTTCCGGTTCGTCAACGAGTTCTTCCGCAACGACGATCGGGGCACGTTCGCGGGCACCGGCCTCACCAATGGCCAGGCCACCTCCGTCGTGATGCTCCTCGCGGCCGCCGCCATCGTGGCGTGGGCCCGGCGCGGGCCGCGATAGTCCGCCAGAGGAGCTCCCCCCCTGGCCCGCCACGGTCCCCCACCCACGCCCACCGAACCGCCCGCCCCGGGCGGCGACCTCGGCCTCGGCGCGTTCCTCGCCTGGCTGGGCGCGGGCGAGGTGCCCCCCTCCGTCGACCGCTGGGCCGGCGAGTGGCTCCGCACGGTGGGGCTGGTCCGCGATCCGCGCGCCGAGCCGATCCTCCAGTTCGTGGACCACGCGGTGGCCTGGGGCACCCTCGCCGCGTTCGGCCCCTTCCGCGGCCGCGGGAAGTCCACGGAGGGCGCGCTCCTGAAGTTCGCCGCGTCGGTGCACCGCCCCCGCGAGCTCCTGCAGCTCTGGCGCAAGGCCGACGTCGAGTTTGCCAGCCGCGTGCGGGCGCTCGCCTCCGGCGCGGACCCCACGGGCGACATCGCCGCGCTCGATGCGCTGATGGCCGGCGCGCAGGATGGGGAGCTGGCCACGCTCGCCGCGCTCGTGCGCCACGGCATCCCGCCCTGGCACGCGCCCGCGCTCGCCCGCCGTCGCGAACTATCCGGGGAGGATTGGCTCGCCCGCTGGCTGGCGAGGCAGGCCACCCGCCCGCCGCTCTGGCTTCGGGTGGCGGTGCCGCGCCACACCGGCGCGGTTCGCGATGTCCTCGGCCTCGATGGCCTGCGCGTGGTGGCGCAGGATTCCGGCGCGCTCGCGGTGGAGGGGCCCACGCCCGTGTTCCGGAGCCGCGCCTGGAAAGAAGGCAAGGTGGAGATCCAGGACCTCGCGAGCCAGCGGGTGGGCGAGGGGGTGCCGCTCGGGGCGGGGCGCTTCGTGTGGGATGCCTGCGCCGGCACCGGCGGGAAGACCCTGCAGCTCTGGTCCCGCCTCGATGGCCGCGGCGCCATCCACGCCTCCGACGTTTCGCCCGCCCGCCTCGCCGAGCTGCGGAAGCGCCTTCAACGGGTGGATGGCAAGAACGTGCGGGTGTGGCCCTGGGATGGGCGCGGCCCGCCCACGCTGCCCACCGAGGTGGCCGCCCGCGGCGGCTTCGACACCGTGCTGGTGGATGCGCCCTGCAGCGGCTCGGGTACCTGGCGGCGCCGCCCCGACGCGCGCTTGCGGTCGGTGCCCTCCTCGCTCGGCCGGTGGGCGGCCCAGCAGCGTGATCTGCTCCTCGGGGCGGCGGCGGCCGTGCGGCCCGGCGGCGCCCTCGTGTACGCCACGTGCAGCGTGTTCGTAGAGGAGAACGAGGCCGTGGTGGCCGAGTTCCTCCAGCGCCACCCCGCGTGGAGCCTCGAGCAGGACCAGCTCCACGGCGCCCCCGACGCCGATGCCGACAGCCTCTATGGTGCGGTGCTCCGCCGCGAGGCGAAGTAGGGCGCGCTCAGCGCTTCAAGAGCTCGGGCGAGGCGGCGATCGCCAGCACCACCCGGTGCTCGAGCGGGTCGTTGCCGCCGATGAAGTCCTTGTTGGTGTAGGCCACGGCCGTGTAGCCGGCGTTGAGCCAGTAGCCGCCCACGAGGACGTCGGCGCCCACGCTGCCCCGGAGCTGCGACTCTTCGTGGCGGAGCGTGGCGACGGTGCCGCTCTGGGTGTCGACAACCGCCACCCGGCGCACCGACGCGCCCAGCGCACGCGCCCGCCAGCCGTTGCCCCACACCGCCACGGAGGCCGTCGCCGTTTCGCTGTCGGGGCCGCCGAAGTGGCCGGTCACAAGCCCGTTCTGCGTGAAGCCATCGTGGTACACGCGGTGCCCCACGTACCAGCGGAAGCTGTCGTCCATCAGCCGCGCGTACTCTGCCGTGGCCACCACCGGACCCACTGCCAGCTCGCCGCCGTACAGGTTCGCCACGCCGGCCAGCGCCGGGTAGTCGACGGTGCCGATCTGGCGCACGATCATGTCCTCGCCGCCGTACTCCCACCAGCCGGAGAGGTGGCCGAGCGGCCCGCCGAACCAGCGGTGAAGCGGCAGGTTCCCGCGGAAGCTGAGCGCGGCCAGCTCGTTCTGGTCGGGCAGCTCCTTGTCGGGATCGTCGTACACGTGGGGCTCGCTGGGCACGAGCAACTGCCCGAGGTCCACCGCGGGGCGGCCCTCGCCGCCGAAGATGCTGAGCCGGCTGATGCCGAGCTCGAACACCGGGTGGGGCATCCACCGCACATCCATCATCAGGAGGCCGGGGAGGGTGACGTCCTCCCGAGGCTCCTGGAGCACCCCCACGCCGAGCTCGGCGCGGAACCGACCGGCCTTGCCGAGCACGCCGGGCAGGTGGCCCTCGAGCCCGCCGTTGACCATCCACGGCGGGGTGGCGTTGTCGGAGAGCACGAGCGTGCCGTGTTGGCCGGGGCCGAGCCACCGGGACTGCTGGCCGAAGCCCAGCCAGTGGCTGCCGCTGTCGTAGCCGATCCACGCCTCGGGCAGGACCGCGGTGGGAACGAGGCCCGGCGCGGCATCGAGGCCGAGGCTGCCGTGAACGCGCGCCACCATCGGGCCCGATTGGACCTCGCCGCGGAGGCCCACGCGGGCGCCGAACGCCTCGTCGGTGCGGTCGCCTGCGGCGTTCACCGGGTCGGCCGTGCCGGCGGTGAGGGCGCCGCCGAGGCGCAGGGATGCGGTGGGCTGGAGGCTCCCCAGGTCGCGCGCGCAGGCGGCGGCGAGCAGCGCCTCGGCCCATTCGCCGCCCTTCGCGCAATCCCCCAGGGCGGCCGCAGCGCGGGCATCACTCTCGGCGGCCAGACCCCCGAAGGCATCGAGCCCCTCATCGAGCACCACCTTCCGCGCGGCCGCGCGCGCGACCTCGTCGTCGGGGCTGGCGGCGGCGAGGGCGACGAGCAGGAGCACGGCCGGTGCTAACCCGCGCAACGGGCTACGATTGACCGCGGAGCGTCAGATGAGCAAGCGGATCCTGGTGGTACTGAGTGGCTGCGGCCACCTCGATGGCAGCGAGATCACCGAGTCGGTGGTGTCGCTGCTCGCGCTGGACCGCGCGGGCGCCACCGTGCAATGCGCGGCGCCCGACCAGCCGCAGCACCACGTCGTGAACCACACCACGGGGACGGTGACTGGCGAATCCCGCAACGTGCTCGCCGAAGCGGCGCGCATCGCCCGGGGCGCCATCGTGCCGCTGGCTTCGGTGCGCGTCGAGGACTTCGACGGCATCTGGCTCCCCGGCGGCTTCGGGGCGGCCAAGAACCTGTCCACGGTGGCGTTCGCGGGGGCCGGCGCCACGGTGCACCCGGAGCTCGGGGAGCTCCTTCGGGCCTTCCGCGCGGCAGGCAAGCCCATCGGAGCGGTGTGCATCGCGCCGGTGGTGGTCGTGGCCGCGCTCCGCGAGGGGAGCGTGACCATCGGCAACGACGATGGCACGGCCGCGGCGATCGAGGCGATGGGCGGCGGGCACGCCGCCTGCACCGTCACCGAGATCCACGTGGACCGGGAGCGCAAGCTCGTCACCGCGCCCGCCTACATGTTCCACGCCCGCATCTCCGATGTGGCCCTCGGCATCGAACGGGCCGTGTCGGCCTTCCTGGAGCTCGCATGAAGAAGCCCTTTCACGGTCGGGTCGTGGTGATCACCGGCGCCGGTCGCGGCCTCGGCCGCGCGCTCGCCGAGCAGTTCTCCGCCGAAGGCGCGAGCCTCGTGCTCGGCGCCCGCAGCAGCGCGGAGATCGACGAGCTCGCCTCCCGCCTCGGCAACGCCGTTTCGGTGCAGACCGACGTGCGCCTCCCGGTGGACTGCGACCGCCTCGTGGAGGCCGCCGTGGCCGAGTTCGGCCGCCTCGACATCATGATCAACAACGCCGGCCTCGCGGTGTACGGCCCGGTGGAGGGCACCTCGCCCGATGCCGTTCACGCCATGATCGACACCAACGTGAAGGGCGTCATCTTCGGCAGCCAGGCAGCGTTCCGGGTGATGAAGGCGCAGGGCTCGGGCCTCATCATCAACATCTCCAGCATCGCGGGCAAGCTGCATCTGCCCAACGAGGCCGTGTACAACGCCTCGAAGTGGGCCGTGAACGGGTTCACCGGCACGCTTCGCCTCGAAGCGGCGCCCCACAACGTGCGGGTGACCTGCGTGTGCCCCGGCGGGATCGACACCCCCTTCTGGCGGGCCATGGACTACTACCCCTTCCCCGCCGGCATCGACCCCACCACGGACTTCATGCGCCCCGAGGAGGTCGCGGAGACGGTGGTGGAGGTCGCGCGAAAGTCCGACCGGTACGTGGTGCCCGAGGTGGTGATGGTGCCGCTGATCCGGGGGTGAGCGCGTGGGGCGGCGCGCCGCGACCGCTGCCCGCCCGCTGCGCCCCTCCGCCGCCACGCGGGCACGTCGGGCACAAGAGCGCGCGCGGGACCTGCACGCGCTGCTTCCCGGCGCCGCGGAGGCGCTGCGCTCCCTCGGGGGCCGAGGAAATCTGGTTGTTCGGTTCCCTGGTGGCCGGCGAGGTGCACAAGGCCAGCGACGTCCGTCTCGCGGTCGGCGGCATGTCTGGGGAAGCCTATGTCGCCGCGTTGGGCTGGATGTCGGCGAATCTTCCATGCTCGGTGGACCTCGTCCGCCTCGAGGAAGCCGCGCCGGCGTTCGGCGACCGGATCCGCCGGGAGGGTCTGCGTCGGTGAATCCACGAATCCAGCGCCTTCGGGCGGATATCGCGGGTGATCGCGGTGCGTTTGCCAAGCACCTCGGGGTGCTGGCCGAGCATGATCCCCAGGTGGATGTCAGCGCAGGCCGGAGCGCGCTCGTTGCCTGCGGTCTGCACCACGCCTACTGCGCCGTCGAGTCGATTCTTGCCCGGATCGCTCGGACGCTCGAGGGCGGCGTGCAGGAGTCCGGCGAGTGGCAGCGCGAGCTTTGGATGGTGCATTTCGCGACATTCCTGAGGTGATGTCAGGAATATTCGATCGCGTCATCGCCTCGCCACTGCACGACCTGCGTGGCTTCCGTCACGTGGTTCGGCACGCGTATGATACCGAGCTCAACCCCGTGGCGCTGGGCCGGCTCCGGGCTGAGGCGCTCGCGGTGGCAGAACCCCTCGCCCGTGATCTGGATGCTCTGGAGGCATGGCTCGCAGCCGAGGCGGCGGCTTTGCGGGCCGAAGCGCGTCCGAGGTGCACCCCAGCGGCGCCCCGGCGCGGTCCCGCCCCGGCCCGAAGAGGAGCCGGTTGCGCCGCGCCGGCCCGTGGGTTCAGATCAGGAAGTACCGCGGGGCCACTTCCACCACGCGCGTTTCCGCCACGCCGCCCTTCTGGGCGAGCACGACACCCGCGCCGCGCAGCACATCGTCGGCGGTGAAGATGACCGCGTCTTCGAGCGCGAGGTTCTGCGCGATGCCGGGCACGTACTTCTGGCCCAGCGCCATCGCGGGCAGTCCCGGGAAATGTTCCGAGCAGTCGCCCTGGATCTGGCGCGCGAAACCGGAGAAGGTGCGGTCTTCTGCGCACACGAGCAGGCGCCCGGTGCGGGCGACGCTCTCGTAGACGAGCTCCATGTCGGGGGGGACGAGCGTGCGGAGGTCGATGACCTCGAGCTCGATGCCCTGGGCGGCGAGCACCTTGGCGGCGTTCATGCACGTCCACACCGCGCGGCCCCAGGCCACCACGGTGATGTCGCGGCCGGGGCGCCGGATGATGCCCTTGCCGAGCGGCACCGCGAGGTCGGCCGGGAGGTCGGGCACCTCGCCGCGCATGATCGACTTCTTCAGGGCGGCGATCGCGTCGGGCTCGGTGGGCTCTCCGGGGAAGGCGGGGCCGAGGTTCTGGCGGTACATCCACTTGGGCTCGAGGCAGACCACCGGGCCGCGGTAGCGCGCGGCCGACATGAGCAGCCCGTACACATCGAAGCTGGTGCTCGGCATCACGATGGTGAGGCCGGGGATGGGCGTGAAGTACCCATCGAGCGACATCGAGTGGTACACCGCGCCGCCGCCGAAGGGGTCGACCGGGGTGCGGAGGATGGTGGCGAAGTTGCTCCCGCCGTTGGTGCACCAGTACAGGTTGCCCATGTGCACGAGCCAGTGGAACGCGTTGAGCGTGTAGTCGCCGAACTGGATCTCGGGCAGGGCCACGAGGTCGCGATGGAGGCCGGCGCCGCAGCCGGTGCCGAGGATGAGGGGCTCGTTGAGCGGCGCATCGATGATGCGGTCGGGGAAGAGCTTCTTGAGGCCCTGCGTGGCGGTCATCACGCCGCCGAGGCGGCCGACGTCCTGGCCCCAGAGCACGCCGTTCTGGTGGGTGATGATGTTCTTGAGCGCGGCCCGGATGGCGCCGGCGTAGGTGATGTTCGTCTGCCCGGGGCCGGGGGTGGGCTCGGCCACGTCGGGGAAGGGAGCCCGGATGTTCTCGAAGACGCTCTCGGGCGGCGGTTCGGGCTCGGCGCGCACCTGGTCGAGGATGGCGCGCACGTCCTCATCCTGCCGCGCCATCAGGTTGCCGAGCTCGTGATGGGCGAAGAAGTCGCGGCCTTCGCCGGGCACGCGCTTGAGCACATCGCGCTCGCCGAGGTGGCCCGCGGCCACCAGCTCGTTGCCGAAGCGGATGAGCGGATCGTCCTGGGCGAGGTCGTAGGTGACGTCGGCCGCCGAGGAGTGACCGTTGAACCGGGGCAGGTCGTGCACGTGCATCATCACCGGCTTGCCGGTTTCCACGATGAAGCGCGCGGCGCGCGAGGTCTTCTCGTAGACGTCCTGGAAGTCGCGACCGTCGGCCGAGATGAAGTGGATGCCGAAGCTGGCGGCGTACTGGCCGAAGTCGCGGATGCCACGGCCCTCGTGGGGCTGGGTGGAGATGGCCACGCGGTTGTCGGTGACGAGGAAGAGCGTGGGCAGCTCCCACACGGCCGCCGCGTTCATCGCATCGTGCAGATCACCCTCGGCGGTGGTGCCATCGCCGATGATGGCCATCGACAGGCTTCCCTTCACGCCCTTGACCTTGAAGCCCATGGCGTAGCCGGCGGCCTTGCCGAGCTGCATGCCCACCGGCGATTGCACAGGGAGGATGCCCAGCTCGGGCATGTCGAGGTGGTACACCATCTGCCGGCCGCGCGACATGCGGTCGGTGTCCTTCGAGAACTGCTGCCGCAGCACATCGAGGGTGAAGTTGGGGTAGCCGCCGAGGCGGGCCCAGAACGCGCAGAGGGCGCCCGAGCGGTAGTGCGGCACGATGCCGAACTTCTTGCGGTCGCACAGCTTGTGGAGGGCGAGCGCGGTGGCGGTGCCGTGCACCTCCTCGCCGGGGCCCCAGATCGCAAACTTCACCTCGCCGCGGCTCACGAGCCGGACGATGTGCTCCTCGGTGGCGCGGCTGCGGCTCGCCACCTCGTAGGCGGCGACCAGCTCTTCGGCGGTCGGCGCGGGAATGTCCGCGTAGGAAGGGACCTCGAGGATGGCCATCTGCGCTCCGGGTTGGCGGCCCGGTCGGCTAACCCTGTGGGCAGGTGAGCACCACGCACGCGTGGGTGGTCTCACCGGAGTTGATCAGGAGCGCGTCGGTGGCGGCCACGCAGGTGACGCTGCCGCGCGTCCAGGTGGCCTCGAACGTCCATACGCCGGCGCCGAGGGTCTTCTGCACCAGACCGTCGCCGCTGGTGGTGCCCGTGGTCTGCACGCCGCCGGTCTCGGCCGGCTCGAGCGCGTAGTTGCGGTAGGCCACGTAGTAGGGGTCGTTCACATCGTCGCTCTGGTCGGTGATCACGCGCAGATCAAGGGAGCCGCTGCCGGCCGCGGCATCGCTCGTGGACTCGAGCCACATCTCCCCGTCGTGTTCGATCACGGTGCAGAACTCGGGGGCGGTGTCGGAATCGAGCCCGGCGTTGGTGTCGCAGGCGGCGGTCAGCAGAAACAAGAACGGGAGGCGCGGCATCGGGCCAGTGTACCGCAGAATCGGGCGATGGCGATTACGCTCGGGGGGTGGACGAGGTCGAGCGCATCGCAGCCCGCATCGTGGAGCGCGACCGCGGCGGCGTGCGCGGCCCCTTTACGCTCGAGCTCTACCCCACGCTCGCCTGCAACCTCTCGTGCCGGTTCTGCGACACCACCCTGCGGCACGCCCGCCCGGTGGGCGAGCTCCCGGCCGCCCGGATGCTCGCGCTGGTCGACGAAGCGGCGGCCCTCGGCGTGGAGCAGGTGATGGTGCTCGGCGGCGGGGAGCCGCTTCTCGCGCCGCACACGGTGGAGGTGATGCGGCGGGTGAAGGCCCACGGCCTCCGCGGAATGCTCACCACCAACGGCACCCTGCTCGGCGCCCCCACCCGCGCGGCGCTCGTGGAGATGGGGTGGGACGAGGTGCACGTGTCGATCGACGGAGCGCGCGCACGCACACACGACTACCTGCGCGGTAACCGCGGCGCGTTCGACCGCACCGTGAAGCACGTCTGCGCCCTGCGCGCGGCCACCCTCGCCGCGGGCCGCGGCCCGCGGCTCGCCCTCCACACGGTGCTCACCCGCGAAAACGTGGACGAGCTGCCCGCGCTCGTGCGGCTGGCCGCCGCCCTCGGGGCCGGCGCCGTGGAGCTCGATGCCCTCGTGGCGTACCGCCCCGAGCAGGCGGCGCACGCGCTCGGCCCGTCGGAGCGCGGCCGGCTGCGGGCCCGGCTCGAGGAGGGGATGGCCGAGGGCGCCCGCCTCGGGGTGCGCACGACCTTCGGCCGTTTCCTCGACGATCGGAGCGTGGAGCGCGGGGTGCACGCCCCGGAGCGCGGGGAGGGGAAGGGCTACGCTGCGGCGCCCTGCCTGAAGGCCTGGCACCATCTTGCCGTGAGCGCCGATGGCCGGGTGGCGCCGTGCTGCGTGCTGGCCGGGGAGGGGGGGAGCGTGGCCAACCGGAGCCTCGCCGAGGTGTGGGAGGGCGATGCGTTCCTTTCGGGCGTGCGCACGAGCATGCTGGCGGGGCGGCCCGCGGGCCGGTGCGTGGAGTGCAGCGAGAACCTCCTCGCCCACGAGCGGGCCATCCGGGCGCGCCTCCCGGCGGGGGCTGCATGAACGTGAACCTCGAGCTCACCGACCACTGCAACCTGCGGTGCCGCATGTGCAGCCAGTCCCTGCGCGAGGAGGCGCACGGCGCGCCGCACCGCTTCATGGACTTCGCCACCTGGCAGCACGCCGTGGCGGGCCTCTCCGACCTCGACGACGTGACGCTCTGCCCCCACTGGCTCGGCGAGCCCACGCTCCACCCGGAGTTCGACCGCTTCGTGGAGCACGCCTTCGCGGAGAACGTGGGCAACCGGCGCTTCCGGCACTTCAAGCTGCACACGAACGCGGTGATCTTCCCCGAGTCGCGGGCGTCGCTCCTCACCCGGCTGGCGTCGGACCGTTCGGCGGCGGCCGACACCTTCCTCGCGATCCACTTCAGCCTCGATGCCTTCTCGCCGGGGGTGTACACGCGGGTGAAGGGCGCCGATCGCCGGGAGTTGTCGTTCCGCAACGTGGAACGTTTCCTCGAGGTGCGCGGGAGCGCGGCCCGGCCCGTGGCCCACGTGGCCTTCGTGGTGCAGGAGGAGAACGTGCACGAGGCCGCAACCTTCGTGGACTTCTGGATGCCGCGGCTCCGCGCCGCCGGCCGCGAGCCCCAGCTCACCGCCGAGTGGCCCGCCATGGACCGCGACGCCGTGTACCTCCGGCGCTGGAACAGCGGGGATCAGGCCCGCGCCGACGCGCTCCACGCCGCCGCCAGCGCCGCGGTCGGCCTCCCCGTTCGCCCCCGCGCGGCGGGCAGCTTCTGATGCTGCTCGTGCTCCTCGGCTGCGGTGCGCTCGCCACCCCCGACGGGGAGGAGCGCGTGCGCGGCGGGCTGTGGCTGGAGGGCGCGTTCGCGAACAGCCCCGGCACGGTGGTGGCCCTGGTGGCCAACTCGCCGGTGCCGTGCGAGCCGGCGGTGGTGGACGACGACCCGCGCACGAAGGCGGATGAAGCGGCGAGCGCGGAGGCCTGGTGGGAGGCGGAGCTGGGAGCGGCGCTGAACCGCGAGGGGGCGGCGCTCCTGCTCCTCGTCCTCTCGGGGGCCGGCGAGACCGAGGACTTCGAGGTGGGGGGGCCGCTGTCGCTGAACGGGTCGGTGGGCACGGGCAGCGCCGTGGCGATCCGGGTGGTGGAGGCGGCGGTGGAGGAGTCCACCGAGGCGCTTCACGCCTGGGTGCCGACGGAGGTGGAGGTGGACGATCGGCTGCACGGCGAGGCCCACGTCCGCCCGGATGCCGGCGTCGTGGGCCTCACCCTCGACCTCGGCGAGTGGGGCGCCACGACGGAGCTCGAGCGCTGCGACAACGTGGACCTCGTGCCGCGGGCCGTGGCGGGCGTGGAGGCAGCGGGCGCGGGGGCGCTGCCGGAGTGAGCCCTACTCGTCGGCGAGGGACTCGAGCGCTTCGGTAATCTCTGCCACGGCGTGGGCATCACGGCCGGTGCAGGCCGCCACACCGGCCTCCCAGACCTTGCGGGCACCTTCGACGTCGCCCGACTCTTTCTTCGCCATCCCGTAGTGGTAGTACCCGGCCCCATTTTGGGGGTGGTGCGAAAGAAGGTTGTCGAACGCCGTGAAGCAGTCCGGCCACTCCCGGGTCTTGCGGAGCTCCATGGCGAGCGCGTAGAGACCGAAACGATCGGTGGGCTTGTTCGCCACGTAGGCGCGGGCGGCGGCGAGACGGTCGGACACTCGGGGGCTCCAGGCGCTGCAAAATCGAGGGGCGCGGCGCGAGCGAGCAAGGTATCCTGTGGGCCGTTCCGGAGGTGGTCGTGCTTTCCTCGATCCTGATGCTGCTGGTGGCCTGCGACGACTCGATCATCAACCCGGGGAGCGGCGGGGGCGACACGGCGCCCGTCGTGGAGGAAGACCCCGTCATCCAGCTCGATGTGAGCGAGATCGACTTCGGTGTCGTGGAGTACGGCAAGGCCTACCAGGGCCACATGAGCCTGACCAACGGTGGTGCGGCCGATCTGGTCGTGAACGCCATCACCGCCGACACGCCCTTCACGGTGAACCCGCTGAGCGCCACCATCGCGCCCGGCAACACCACGCAGATCGTGGTTGGCCTCTCCGCGCTCCAGTACGGCGAGCTCGATGCCTCCCTCACCTTCACCTCGAACGATCCCGACCTCCCCGAGGCGGTGGTTTCCCTGATCGCGTCCGTGAACGCCGACTCCGACGGCGATGGGTACGACCTCGTCGATGCGGGCGGCACCGATTGCGACGACGACGCGATCGACGTGAACCCCGGCGCCAGCGAGGTCTGGTACGACGGCGTCGATCAGAACTGTGATGGTCTCTCCGACTACGATCAGGATGGTGACGGCTACGAGTCCGACCACCACAACGACAACCCGGCGGCGGGCGGCGGCGATTGCCAGGACAGCAACACCGAGTACCACCCCTACGCGGCCGATGAGCCCTACGACAACGCCGACACCAACTGCGATGGTGCGGATGACTACGACTTCGATGGGGATGGCTCGCGCTCTTCCGACTATGGCAAGGGCCTCGACTGCGATGATTACGACCCCAACGTGAACATCAGCTCCGACGAGCAGCTCAACGGCAAGGACGATGACTGCGATGGCGAGGTGGACACCTCCTGCGATGCCATGCTCAGCGAGCGGGTGTACGTAGGCCGCGGCAGCCACGACCGCGCCGGCTACTCCCTCGCCCTCGGCGACCTCGACAGCGATGGCTTCGCCGAGGTGATCGTCGGGGCGCCCTACTACAACGCCACGAGCCCCGCCGCGAACGGTCGCGGCATGGTGGGCATCTTCGCCGGCGGCACCGACATCCTGGCCTCCACCGACCTCGGGGATGCCGACGAGGAGATCCAGGGCAGCTCGTCCTCCGACGGGCTCGGCAACTTCGTGACGGTCATGGGCGACTACGACGGCGACTCCATCCCCGAGCTCGCCATCTCGGCCCTGGCGATCAACAGCAATGGCGGCGCCGTGTACCTCATCTCCGGCGACGACGTGATGCGGGGGCGAGACACCTCCGATGCGCTCGTCACCCTGTCGGGCAGCTCGGGCGAGTACGCCGGCCGCGGCGTGGCCACCAACGTGGACCTCGATGGTGATGGCATGAGCGAGCTGGTGGCCAGTTACACCAGCTCGTCGAACAACGCCGTGGCGGTTGAGTACGGCGGTTCCGGCGGCAGCGTGGGCACCTCCAGCACCGACGCCCGCTGGAGCTACACCGGCACCTCCGAGACCTTCTACGAGAACATGGGTGTGGGCGCCGACCTCGATGGCGATGGCTACGACGACCTGATGTTCTCCGACGGCGGGGTCGACAGCCCCTCCACCGATGCGGGCGCCGTGTGGGTCGTGTGGGGCCAGCCCTCGCGCTACGCCGGCACCAGCTCCTTCAACAGCGTCAGCACCATGATCGGCCAGGGCGCCAGCAGCTCGGCCGGCTTCGGCACGGCGAGCCAGGTCGGCCCCGACCTCACCGGCGATGGCGTTCCGGAAATCTGGGTGTACAGCGATGCCTCCTCGCTCGAAGCCTTCCCGGGCGGGGCCTACCTCCGCTCCGGCACGGTCGACCAGAACGAGCCCCTCATGTCCTACGAATGGGGCTCCACGGACATCGCGGCGATCCGCCGCGGCGGCGACTTCGGCGGTGATGGCATCGACGACATGTTCGTGAGCCTGCCCACCTACAGCCTCGGCGCGCTCGCCTGGATCGACTCCGAGCTCTGCTGCGCCCCCTCCGGTTCTTCGCTCGACTACGCAGAGGGCGAGTTCTACGGGGGCTACGTGGGCGGCAGCGCCGATGGGCTCAACGCCGCGTTCGCCGAAGGGATGGCGCCGCTCGGCGCCGACATCGATGGCGATGGCGATGTGGACTACGCGGCCGGCGATCCCGAGCAGGAGGACGCCTCCGAGTACAAGGAAGGCGCGGCCTACGTCTTCATGAACGAGCACAAGTAAGCCGCGATCGTCGCGGCCGGTGCGGCGCGGCCCCCTCGCGAGGGCCGCGCGGCGCTCGTTCGATCAGGCTTCTTCTTCGTCGGCGGCGAACATGGCCTCGGCGGCGGCCTGCACGCGGGCGAGCAGCGCGTCGTCTTCCACGGCTTCGAAGGACTCGGCGCCGTCTTCGTCTTCGCTGTAGTGGTACACGTAGACGTTGGTGTTCTCGCTGTCCTCGTCCATCTCATCTACCGGACAGAGGAGCGCGAACTGGTCATCGTCGACCTCCACGAGGCCGAGCCAGTAGTGGTCCACCTCGTTGCCATCGGCGTCGACGAGGGTCACGACATCGACCTCTTCGTCGTGGTCGTGGTCGCACGACTCATCGTGCTCGTGGGAGTGGTCGTGCTTTTCGTCGTCGGAACCGGCCATGGGAGCCCTCGGGTTGGAGTGCGCCCGCTAACCCCCGAGCCCGCCGCGGGGACCGGTTTTTACGGAATTGCTCCGCCGCCCCGGCCGCGCCGCAGTTCAGCCGTTTCGACGCTCGAAATCAGTCATGAAGGACACCAGCGCATCGACCGATTCCTGCCCGAGCGCGTTGTAGAGGCTGGCGCGGATGCCGCCCACGGAGCGATGGCCCTTGAGGCCATCGAGCGTGGCCGCTTTCGCTTCTTTCACGAAGGCGTTCTCGAGCTCCTCGGAGGGCAGGCGCCAGGTGACGTTCATCACGCTGCGGCTGTCGGGCCGCGCGTGCGGGCGCCAGAAGCCGGTGCGGTCGAGCTCGGCGTAGAGCGTGTCGGCCTTTTTGCGGTTGCGCGCGATCATGGCCGGCATGCCGCCGTTGTCCTCCATCCAGCCGAGCACCTGGTCGAGCACGTAGATGCCGACACAGTTGGGCGTGTTGTACATCGACCCATCCTTGGCGTGCACCGCGTAGTCGAGCATGGCGGGGAGCCCGCTCGGAATGCGCGACATGGCCCACGGGGAGAGCAGCACGAGGGTGAGGCCGCTGGGGCCGAGGTTCTTCTGGGCGCCCGCGTAGATCATCGCGTGCTCGCTCACGTTCGCCGGCACGCCGGCGATGTCGGAGCTCAGGTCGGCCACCAACGGCTTGCCGGCCGAGTCGGGCTGGTGGTGGAATTCGGTGCCGTAGATGGTGTTGTTCGAGGTGTAGTGCAGGTACACCGCCTCGTCGCGAACGGTGTACTCGCCGTTCTGGGGCACGCGGGTGAAGTTGTTGGGCGCGTCGTCCCAGATGGCGCGGGCATCGCCGATACGCTTGGCTTCCTTGATGGCCTTCTGCGACCACACGCCGGTCACGAGAAAGTCGGCGGCCTCGCCGGGGCGGAGCAGGTTCAGGGCGCTCATGTAGAACTGGAGGGAGGCGCCGCCCTGGAGGAACAGCACCTTGTAGTCGGCCGGCACGTTCAGCACGCGGCGAACGCGGGCCTCCGCGCTGTCGACCACCGCCTGGAAGGTCTTGCTGCGGTGGCTGATCTCCATGAGGCCCACGCCCGAGCCGTTGAGGTCGAGCAGGTTGTCGCGGAGGGCCTCCACGACGGAGAGGGGCAGGACGGCCGGGCCGGCCGAGAAGTTGTGCAGACGGGCCATGACTACTCCGAGAGGGCCACGGCCGAAGCCGCGAAGATGTTGGGATTGGCCTGGATGCGCTCCAGGAGGGCGGGCGAGACCTCGCCCTTGGTGGCGATGCGGGCGCAGGCGGCGAGGCCGCCGGAGAACACGATGTTCTGCATGTCCTCCACGTTCACGCCGCCCTCACGGAGCACGCCGAGCACGTGTGCGAGGACACCCACGCGGTCGGCGTGGCGGACCACGAGCAGGTGGGTGGCGGGGGTGCGGGTGGCGAGGTTCACGCAGTTGGGGATCGGGGCGCCGTCGCGGTAGGCGGTGATGATGCGGAGGCACTCCTCGCCCACGGCCTCTTCCGACTCGTCGGTGCTCGCGCCGATGTGGTGGGTGCCGTACACCGCGGGGTTGTCCACCAGCGGGTGGGCGAATTCGGCCTGCGCGGCGGAGGGCTCGTCGGGGAAGACGTCGAGCCCCACGCGGAGCTGGCGCTCGCTGATCGCGCGCTGGAGCGCGGCGTAGTCCACGACTTCGCCACGGGCGGTGTTCAGGAAGATCGCGCCGGGCTTCATCGCGGAAAACACGCTCTCGCCGATGCGCGCGCGCGTTTCGGAGGCGAGCGCGAGGTGCACGCTCACCACGTCGGCGCCCACCACGGCGGCCTCCGGGCTCTCCGCGCGCGCCACGCCGAGGCGCGCCGCCGCATCCGCGGTGAGGCCCCGACTCCAGGCCACCACCCGCATGCCCATGGCCTGCGCGCGGACGATGAACTCCTTGCCGATGGTGCCGACCCCGAGCACGGCCACCGTGCGACCGTTAAGACCGCGCGCGGTGCCGAAGGTCTTCTTGTCCCACCGGTGGGCCCGCAGCGCCGCGACGTTGTCGGGAATCCGCCGGTCGCAGCTGATCATCAGCCCGATGGCCAGCTCGGCCACCGCGATGGCGTTCTTGCCGGGGCAGTTGGCCACGTACACACCGCGCTGGGAGGCCGCCGCGAGGTCGATCGTGTTCACGCCCGCGCCAGCGCGGATCACGAGGGAGAGCGAGCGCCCCGCCGCCATGTCGGCCGCGGTCACCTTCGTGCTGCGCACGATGAGCACTTCGGGGTCGAGCTCGGCGATGCGCGCCGTGAGCGCCGCATCCTTGAGGCCCCCCTCCACGGTGACCACGCCGCCGAGGTCCTGTGCGCGGCCCGCGACGAACGGGGCCAATTTGTCGGCGATGAGGATGTGCATCGGGGCTCCTGCTCGGGCCGGCCAGCGTATCAAGGTGGTGGCGGCGTGGTACACTGGCCCGCTTGGAAGCCCCCGCCCACATCCTCCTCGCCGATACAAATGAAGGGTTGCGGCGTACCCTTTTCCGTCTCCTCACCGACACGGGAAACACCGTGGAGGTGGTGGGCACGGCGGAGGAGGCCCTCGGCGGTCTCAGCGCACGTCGGGTCGACGTGCTGGTCGTGTCCGACGAGCTCGGCGAAGAGGCGAGCACCGGGTTGCTGACGCACTCGCGCGAGCACCACCCCGAAACCATGCGGCTCCTGCTCACCAGCTCCGGCAGCGACCTGGGGGCCGGCGCGGTCATCGCCCAGCGGGTGCTTCGGCGCCCCTTCCAGACGGAGCAATTCGAGCGGGAGCTGCGGGCGCTCCAGGAGGCCGGTGCGCTCGTGCGCCGGGCCATCCGCCGCACGCACGACGTGGAGTTCCACTCGTCGATGTTCCAGCAGTGCGTGGACGGCGGGATGTTTTCGCTCGCGATCCAGCCGATGTTCACGGCGCGCACCCGCGGTCTCGCTGCGGTCGAGCTGCTGCTCCGCTCCACCCACCCCACCCTGTCTGATCCCCTCCGCGTCCTCGACTCCGTGGAGCGCAGCGGCCGGGAGGCCGACCTCGGCCGCGTGGTGAACCAGCTCGCGGCCGGGTGGATGCAGAGGGTGCCGGCGTCGGTCGACGTTTTCGTGAACACCCATCCTGCCCAGTTCGCCGGGCCGCGCGCCTTGGAGGCCTTCGCCTGCCTTGAGCCCTTCGCCGCCCGCACGGTGCTGGAGATCACCGAGCGCGCGCCGCTCTCCGACTACCACGGCGCCGAGGAGGCGCTCGGGGAGCTCGGGCGCCGCGGGTTCCGCATCGCGGTGGATGACATCGGCAGCGGCTACAACAGCCTGTCCGTGCTCGCGGAGCTCAGCCCCGCCTTCATCAAGGCCGACATGAGCATCGTGCGGAACGCCCATCGGGAGCCGCGCAAGCAGCGCCTGCTCCAGCTCCTCGCCAACTTCGCTTCGGCCACGGGCAGCGAGCTGGTGGCGGAGGGTGTGGAATCGGAAGAAGAGGCCTCCACGGCCGTGCGCTGCGGGGCGAACCTGCTGCAGGGCTTCCACCTCGCCCGCCCCGGCGCGGCGTGGCCGCCCGTCTACCCATCCTGAGGCGGATCAGCTCGGCGCGGTGATCCCGCGGGCGAGATCGGTCCAGGTGCTGTCGTCCCGCCGGGACGAGTTCCGGGGAATCGTCACCTCGAAGCGGGTGCCCTCCCCGGGCTCGCTGCGCACCTGGATGCGCCCGCCCATGTCCTCGTTGACGATGCGGAGCACCAGCGCGAGCCCCAGCCCGAGGCCCTCGCCGGCGCCCCTCGTGGTGAAGAAGGGGTGCCATATCCGGTCGAGGTACTCGGGGGGAATGCCGTGCCCGTCGTCCTCCACCACGAGGCAGACCGACTCTTCGTCGCTGGTCGTGGAGACCCGGACGGTGCCGCCGGGGGAGAGCGCGCGGAGGGCGTTGGAGACGAGGTTCAGGGTGACCGCGCCGATGCTCACGGGGCTGCCGAGCACCGTCCCCTCGCTCTGGAGGTTGGAGGTGATCTGCACGCCCGGGGGGGCCGTCCCTTCGGTGAGGCGCAGCGCGGCGGCCACCTCCGCGTCTACCGCGACGGGCACGCGGGCCTGGCCACCTCGGGCAAAGGCCTGCAGGCCGTTCACGATGCGCAGGATGCGTTCGCCGCCCTCCACCACCCGCCCCAGCGCCTCCCCCACGCTGGCCAATTCCCGCGCCACCGCATCCGCGGGGAGCTGCCCGGACTGGGCGCGGTCCAGCTTGCCGCGGGCCGGCCGCGCGAAGTTGAGCATGTAGTTGATGGGGTTCTTCACCTCGTGCGCGATGCCCGAGGCGAGCTGGCCGATGGCGGCGAGCTTCTCCGCGCGGACCGCCCGGGCCTGCGCCGTGCGGGTCTGGTCGAGGGCGAGGGCGAGGGCGTCGTTGGTGGAGGCGAGCGCGAGCTGGGCGCTGCGCAGGGACACGAAGTTCCGCACGCGCGCGAGGAGCTCCCGGGTGGAGAAGGGCTTGCTGAGGAAGTCCGACGCGCCGGTCTCCAGCGCCTCGTCGCGCACGTCGGCGTCGGCGTGCGCCGTGAGCAGGAGCACGGGGATGTGGCGGAGGCGGGGGTCGTTCCGCATGGTCGCGAGCAGCTCGCGCCCGCCCATGACCGGCATCATCACGTCGGCCACCACGACCGCGGGCATGGACTGGCGGATGCGGGCCAGCGCGTCGGCGCCGTCGCGCGCTTCGGCCACGCGGAACTCCTCGGCGAGCGTGGTGGCCACGAGCTTGCGGAGTCGGGGGTTGTCGTCGACCACGAGCACGAGGGAGCGGTCGTCGTCGTGCGGCTGCACGAGGATGTCGTCGTCGCGGAGGGTGAGCTCGCTCTCGAAGTCCATCGCGCCCACGTTCGAGCCGCCGTCGATGCCCGATTCCGTGGTTCCGTCGGGGGCCAGGGGGAGGTGCACCTCGAAGGTCGTGCCCAGGCCTTCGGAGGAGCGGACTTCCACCGTTCCGCCGTGCAGCTCCACGAATTCCTTCACCAGCGCGAGTCCCAGGCCGCTTCCTCGCGCGGCGGTGCTGGAGGTGGTGCTCCCGAAGCGGGTGAAGAGTTCGGCCTGGTCGGCCGCGGAGATGCCCTTTCCGGTGTCCGACACGCGGAGCACGGCGGAGCCGAGGAGGGCGTGCAGCGACACCGTGACCTCGCCGCCGGCCGGCGTGAACTTGAGCGCGTTGGAGAGGAGGTTGAAGACCACCTGCTCGAGCACGCCGGCATCGCCGATGACCACCGGCAGGTCCGGCTGCACCTCGGCGCGGAGCGCGACGCCGACACGCTCGGCGAAGGGGCGCGCGGCGTCGAGCACATCGGCCACGATCCGCGCGAAGGCGACGGGACGGTCGGGCAGGCGCAGGCGACCGCTGTCCAGCCGGGCGAGGTCGATGAGGTCCTCGATGCGACGACGCAGCGCGAGCAGATCGATGTGCAACGAACGCATCGTGGCCGTCACCGTCGGCGGGAGGCCGGGGGTGGTCAGGAGCGCCTCCACCGGCGAGATCGCGAGGGTCAGCGGCGTGCGGAGCTCATGGGAGACGTTGGCGAAGAACCGACTCTTGAGCTCGTCGACCTGACGCAGTCGTTCGTTGGCGCCGGCCAGATCCGCAGAACGGAGCTCGAGGGACCACGAGAGGTCGAACCGGCGGCGGTGCTCGTTGAACGCCGCGAGGGAGGAAAGACCCCCGATCGCGGCGGTTGCCACGAGGAAGAACAGGTTGTTCGCGAAGATGCCGAGGCTGTCCGGCGGCGAGACCAGCGCCGGAACGACGAAGGATGCCACCACGATCACGCCGATCGCTGCGGTGTGGCGCGGCGCCCACGGGAAGAGCACCGCCGTGGAGAGGAGGCAGAGGTTCAGCCCGGCGTAGTAGGTGGACTCCCCGGGCGCGATGCTGGTGACCATCGCCGCGATCGACAGGCTCACCGAAAGGCAGGCCACGTAGGAGACGGGGACGATGTGGCGGCGCCCGGCCTCCGTGTAGCTCGACAGGATGCAGCCCGTGCAGATGAGCGAGGCCAGGAGCCGCCAGCGCAAGAACTGGTCGGCCAGCTCTGGAACGATCAGCCGGTCGAGGAAGTAGAACATGGGCACGAAGGTGGCGCCCACCCCCGCCGCCAGGCGCATGCCGCGCACCGTGCGTGCGCGCAAATCCGCCTCGAATGCCCATATTCTACGAGGATTTACCCCGCTATCCATTCGGCTTTCGTGCGAGGGTCACCAGACCCTGGGGCGGGGTGCCGAAGGTGGCTTGCGTGGACTCGGTGCGGAAGCCGGCGCTGCGGAGGAGGCCCTCGAACGCCTCGCGTTCATAGAACTGGAACCGGCCGTCGGCCTCTTGCTCCACGAGCCCGGCTGCCGCGTTCACGTAGTCCTGCACGGCCACCAGCAGCTGGCGCGCCCGCCAGCCTTCTTTCACCTGATCGTCGCCGCGTTCGATCTTCTCCTTGAGGCGCTTGAGCGGCCCGCTCATGTCGCAATCCGGCCGGAGGGTGCTGGCCACCAGGCGCCCGCCCGGGCGCAGCACACGATTGAGCTCGCGCAGGAGCGCCGCCGGCTCTGGCAGGTAGGGGAGGACGAGGCTGACGAGCACCACGTCGAACGCGGAGTCGCCGAAAGGCAGGACGGAGTTGTCGGCCGGGAGGCGGAGGTCGCAAACGTGGAAGCGCGCCTCCAACGTCGGGAGTCCAACCTCGGCAGCCGCGGACGCAGCTTTTGCGCGCGCGGTTTCGAGCGCGTGGGGCACGAAGTCGATGGCGTCGATCTGGATGCCGGGCGCCCCGTGCCCCCAGCGGCGGACGATGGCCGCGAGCGCGTTTCCGGTTCCGCAGCCGGCGTCGAGCACGCGCTCGCCGGACTGGATGCCGAGCTGGTCCACCTGCTCGTTCATCAGCTCCTCGTACTCGTCCGTGAGGGCGAGCACGTCGAAACCGAGGGGATTGCGGGTGGTGCCGCGCAGGTAGTCGCTCCAGTACCGCTGGTCGTCGAACGCTTCGGTCTGGCGCCGCCCCCGCTCCCATTCTGCCGCACGGGTGAAGGCGTGCGAGGCGGGGAGGACGGCGGTCACGGGGCGGCCGAGCAAGGTGCCGGCCACCTTGCTCGCAAGGAGGCGGAAGGTCTCCATGGCCTCGCCGCTCTGGCGGACGAAGTGGCCGGTGGGCACGCGGATGAGCTCCCGGGTGCCGGGCGCCGGTACCCCGAGGATGTCCTCCACGCGCAGCGGATTCACCCAGTAGTCGTGCTGGCCGCAGAACCAGGTGACCGGCTGGCTGATGAGGGCCATCTCCCGCCGCGCATCCTCCAGCTCGGCGATCCGGCTCCCCAGCATCTCGTCGCAACCCCGGTCGCAGTCGAGCAGGTGCCCCTGGATGGGGTTCACGCCGAGCTGCGCGCCCCGTTTGCGCATGCCGACCCAGTCGACGCCACCGCTGGAGTTCCGGATGATGTCGCGCGGGTCGGGCGCGCCCATGGGCGCGAGCCAGTAGTGGACGTCCGGCACGCCCCCGGAAAGGTAGCGGCGGGCCGCCACGGCCGACATGGAGAACGACACGATCGCGGTCCGGAGCGTGCGACCGGCGAAGCGTTCCCGAACCCGTTGGTGCACGTTGGCGAGGTCCCGAACGGTCTGCCCCAGGGTCCAATGGATGAGTTCCCGGCCGGGCTGCCGGCTCGCCTCGTCCTTCCAGCTCTCACCGAGATGGTTGATGCCATCCCACCGCACGATCACCGCGTGCTCGCCGGCGGCGCGGAAGGTCTCCACGAGCGAGAGGGCGACGGGGCCGAGGGTCTCCTTGCGGCGCGCGAAGGGCGGAGGGACCAGCACGACGTTGAGGTTGCCCTCGGGCGGATGCGCCAGGTCGAACGTGGCGTTGACGAGGGCCACCACCGGGCGCCCTGCCTCGTCGGGAACTTCCCAGACCTGCGGCAGGCCCGGACCCGCCACGACGCCGGTGCGGGCGAGCCACCCGCCCACCACGTGCTGCACGCCTCCCCAGGCGCGCTGGAAGAGGGTCGTGGACTGTTCGGAAAACGCCAGCCGTTGCTGCGGTACCGACACGCGTGCCTGGACCCGCCGCAACCCCAGGCGCAGTCGCCCTTCCTGGGGCGCATCCGCGCGCCAAGCCACGATCACGGGACCCACCGGCCCGCTTCGGTCGCCTTCCTGCAGGATGCAGCCGGTGATCTCGCGCCCGGCCGTGAAGGCATCGGCGTCGACCGCCCAGACCTGGACCGAGAAGCCGTTCGGGTCGGACTGCAGCACGCCCATCACCCGCGTTCGGCCGTCGATCTCCACCCGCATCACCCCGGTGCCGCTCGCTTCCCGCTCCAGCATCCGGCGTTCGGGGAAGAAGATGCGCTCGGGGAGCATCAGCGAGGCCACGCGGCCCCGGGCGGTCTCCACGACGGTGTCGGCGAGGAAGGACACGTCGCCCTGGCGGAGGACGAGGAAGACCTGGTCGAACTCGTCGGCGGACTCGCTGCTCTGGTCGAGCAGCATCGAGAGGCGGGCGTTGGCCTGGTCTACCGCGGTGAGGGAGGCGCGGATCGGCGAGCCGTCGATGCGTCGATACACCTCCACCGCGCGGCCCGTGCGCTCCATCGGGCGGAGCGCCACGCGGGTGCCCTCCGCTTCGTTCAACGGCTTGAGGTTCATCGGCCGGCCGTGCAGTCGGGTCTCGATGGCCTGGAGTCGCGCTTGCTCGTGCTGGAAGGTGACGTAGGCGAGGAGCTCGTTGCGGGTGCGGCGGTCTTCGGTGTCGAACTGCACGCCGAGCCCATCGGCCCGCTGGAAGACCGAACGAAACTTCAGCTCGAGGGGACGGTCCTCGCCGGGAATGAACAGGGCTCCGCGCGCCGCATCGGCAACCTTCGCTCCCGCCACGAACATGCCGTTCGCGGAGAGGTTCAGCACGCGCTCACGATCATGCCGGCCTGCTTCCAGCCGAAGGATGGTGCGCCGCCGGGGGTTGGTGCGCTTCGGGAACCCCTGCATCAGCGACCCGGCGGCGCGAGCGGAAGCGTGAGGGCTACCCGCCCGCTCTGCGCTCCAGAAAGGTCGAGCTGGCCGCCTGCACCGTTGGCGAGGGCCCCGGCGATGGCGAGGCCGAAGCCCGCGCGGCCACGCGTGGAGCCGAAGAGCTCCGGGCGACCCTCTGGCGAAAAGCCTCCGCCGGAGTCGGATACCACGATGCGAACGCGATCGGACGCCGCGCGGACCACCCGCACCTGCACCGAGCGGGGGGCGGGGCCGGCCGAGGCGGCCTCGGTGGCGTTTCGCAGCAGCGCGGTGACTGCCTCCACCAGCCGCATGGCGGGCACCATCACCTGTGCGGCGCTTGCCTCGTCGATCAGCTCCAGGGCCACGCCGCTCTCGGCATTCCACAGCCCGACGGCGTTCACGGCCTCGCTCACGAGCTCGGTCACCGACTCGCGCTGCGGCTTCGCCTGCCGCCGGGACTCCCGGAGGGCGCCTTCGTGCAGGGTCCGCACGCGCAGGGCGGCCCGCACGAGCGCCGCGTTGGCGGCGCCTTCGCCGCCCTTGGCGGCCTCGGTGAGGAGCGCATCGACCTCGCCGAGCGAGTTCGCCAACGAGGCCGTGAGCGCGCCGGTGGTGTGCACGTGCTCGGCGGCGTGGCGGAGGAGGCGCTGCCGTTGGATTTCCTCGCCGTGCCGCGACAGGGCGAGCTGCATGTCCTGGCGCATCCCGTCGGGCTCCCAGGGCTTGGGCACGTACCGGAAGAGGTCACCTCGATTGACCGCATCGAGCAGGAGCGGAACGTCGGTGTGGGCGGTGAGGAGCATCCGCACGACCGCGGGAAAACGCCGCGCGACGAGGGCGAGCAGATCGAGCCCGAGCATCCCGGGCATCCGGTGGTCGGCGATGATCACCGCGACCGGGTGGGCCTCCAGGAGCGCCAGCGCCTCCTCGGCTCCGGACGCGTACAGCAGCGGGAACTCCTCCGCGAAGTTGTATTCGAACACCTGCAGGTTCAGGGGCTCGTCGTCAACGACCAGGATGCGGGAGGGGTGCGACATCTTCTACATGGGGACCCTATCAGAATCGCCCTTGCACGGTCAATCCCGCGTGGTAGCCGACGGCCACCGCGGCGGGGTTGTCCTGGATGAGCAGGGTGACGCCCTGGTTCGTGCCAATCCCGAAGCCCGGGCTGATGTCCCACATGAAGCCAGGACCGGTGCGGAGCCCGAGGTCGCCGCGGTTGCCGTAGAGGATGAGTTGGGTGTTCGTGTACGCCTTCGTCTTGCTGTCGGGCTGGAGGTAGTACCGGATGCCAACTCCGGCCTCCACCGTGAGGCTGTCCTTCGGACCGATCGGGGAGAGGGTGATGGTGAGCTCGGGCTCGAAGCTGCCGCCCCAGTTGTGGGCCACCGCCACCTCGAGGAGGCCTCCGTATTGCGGGCCGCCGCCCTCGTCGGCGATGACGAAGGCCGCTTCGAAGCCCGGTGTGGCACGAAAGGCCCACTGGCCGTTGTGCACCAGCGCCGGGTTGAGCTCCCGGGTGACCGACACGATGTCCTCCTTCGCGATCACCAGCTCGCTCTGGTCTTCGAGCCGGATCCGGTACTGCTCCCCACGCGCGATCACCCGGCCCCGCCAGCGGCTGCCATCGGTGGTCACGATCACGTCCTGGTAGCGCCGGTTCACGCGTGGGCTGAGCTCGAAGGCACCGGTACCCTCGCTGGAGCGCGCTTCGGCGGCGGGCGTGGCGAGGAGCACGACGACAAGACCTGGGAGCATGGGATCCTCCGGGGGAAGGCCTAACCGCAAACCCGCTGCCGACGCCGCGCCCCCGGCAGCGTGGCTGAATGGCCGCTCATTCGCTCCCTGTCGCGATCGCGGATAGGGGCGCGCGCGGAGCGTTCCCCATGGCCGTGCCGAATCGCCTCGTCGTCCTCCCTGCCGCCTTCGCGGAGCTCGCCGCTGCGTTCGCGGCCGCGGGGCTCGAGGTCCTGATCGATTGTACGGCCGACAGCGCCGAGGTGCCGCCGGGCGCCTGGGTACGAGCGCGCTCCGCCACCCACGCGCCCGGCACGGGGCCGTTGGTGGTTCAGGAAGGCAAGCCGGATCCCAGCCGCCCCACATGGCTCGAGCGGACCACCGCGGGCGCCCCGCCCGCCGGCTTCGCGGGCGTGATGTTGCGCGGGCTCGGGAGCGGCGGTCGTGCTGGGCGTCATGACGTTCGCGAGCTGCTTGCCGAGATGCCCGCCGGCGTGGCGGTGCTCGTCGACTGGCCTCACCCCCCCGAAGTGCCCCTGCCGGCCGGTGTGGGGCTGGTCCTCAGCGATGTGCTCCTCGCCCACCTCCCGCTCGCGGAGGGCCTCCACGGGCGTCTGGCCCGGCTCTCGGCCGCCGATTTCCGTCGCTTCGGCGATCAGAACCTCGTTGCGAGCCTCGCCAGCCCGGCCTGGCGTCGCGTGGCGGCCGGCGAAGCGGTGGAGGAGGTGGCCGCGGGCGTGTACACGAGCGGCGATGCCTACGCTTCGGCTTGGCCCATCGGCGCGGGAGCGCTTCATGCCGCCGGCCTTTACCGCCGCCACGCCGACGTCGGCGCGGCGGTCCGCGCCTACGGGGCGCGGCCTCGGGCCGTGGAGGTGTCGGCTCCGGCCTCGGCGCCGCCCGCGCCGGCGGTCGACGAAGCGCACGTTCCGTTCGAGCGCAACGAGCCGATCGCCGTCATCGGCCTCGGCTGCCGTCTCCCCCGGAGCCCGTCTGTCTCCCGCCTCTGGGAGAACCTCGTGGCCGGCTTCGATGGCATCATCGAGGTGCCCCGCGAGCGCTGGGATCCGGCGCTCTACTGGGATGCCGACAAGTCCGTCCCCGACAAGACGTACGCCCGCATCGGCGGCTTCGTCACCGACTTCGTCTTCAACCCGAAACGTTTCCGCATCCCGCCTTCGGTGGCACGCCTCGTCGACCCCATCCAGCAGATGGCGCTCGAAGCCGCGGCCGATGCGCTCGAGGACGCCGGCTACGGCGAATCGCGCGACTACGACCGCGCCCGCGTGGCCACGATCCTCGGCAACTCGATGGGTGGCGAGATCACGGACGAGTACACGATCCGCGTGATGTTCCCGGCCATCCGGAAGGCGCTCACCGAGGTGAAGGGGTTCGCGGCCCTGCCCACCGACGATCGGGCCGCCATCCTCGCGGCCTACGAAGAACAGCTCAAGCGGAACCTGCCGCCCATCACCGAAGACTCCATGCCCGGCGAGTTGGCCAACGTGGTGGCCGGCCGCATCACCAACGCGCTCAACCTCGGCGGCCCCAACTTCACGACGGATGCGGCGTGCGCGGGCTCGATGGCGGCGATGCAGGCGGCCGTGAAGGGCCTGCAGGATGGTGACTTCGACATGGCGGTCACCGGCGGCGCCGACCGCTCGATGGGCGTGGCCACCTATGCCAAGTTCTCCAAGATCGGGGCGCTGTCGCCCGACGGGAGCCGCCCCTTCGATGCCGACGCCAACGGCTTCGTCATGGGCGAGGGCGTCGGCATCCTGGTGCTGCGCCGGCTCAGCGATGCGCTCCGCGATGGCGACCGTGTGTACGCCGTGCTCCGCGGGTTCGGCGGCAGCTCCGACGGCAAGGGCAAGGGGATCACTGCGCCCAATCCCGAAGGGCAGAAGCGGGCGCTGCACCGCGCCTACGAGAACGCCGGGATCGACCCGGCCGACGTGGACCTGTTCGAGTGTCACGGCACGAGTACGGTCGTGGGCGACAAGGTCGAAGTCGACGCGCTCTCCGAACTCGTGGGCAGCGGGCGGCGCAACCGGCCCTCGCGCATCGGCTCGGTGAAGTCGAACATCGGCCACCTCAAGAGCGCCGCGGGCGCCGCGAGTGCGTTGAAGGTGTGCCTCGCGCTCCACCATGGCGTCTTCCCGCCGAGCATCAACTACAAGAAGCCGCGTCCGGACATCGACCTCGGGCGGGTGCCGCTCAAGGTGCAGACCATCACGGAGGCCTGGGAGGGCAACGGTCCGCGCTTCGCGGGCATCAGCTCCTTCGGTTTTGGCGGCACGAATTTCCACGTGGTGCTCGAGGGCTTCCGCCCCGGCATGGCGCGGGCTTCTTCCCCCGATGCGCCGGCCGCGAGCTGGCCCCCCCGCTCGCACTCGGTGCTCGCCCCCGCCAACCCGCCGCCGGCCGCTCCCGTTGCGGTGGCCGCTCCGGCGGGCCGGAAGCCGCAGGCGCCGGTCAACCAGGTGGAGCGTGCCCCCAGCGTGGTGCCGGTCCCGACGGGGTTGTGGGCGCTCTCGGCGGACACGCCCGAGGAGATGGTGGAGCGCTGCACGGCCCTTGCCGAGCGCGGCGAGGCCGCTCCCTACGAAGGCGATGCCCCGTTGCGGGTGTCGGCGCATGCCCAGAACCAGGAAGAGCTGGTGGGCCAGCTCGAGAAGGTCGTGTCGGCCGTCCGCAAGGGCAAGGGCTACGACCTTGTTCGCCAGCGCGGGATCGCGCTCGAAGACGTGCCGTGCGACGGCGAGCTCGCCTTCCTCTTCACCGGGCAGGGCAGCCAATACATCGGCATGGGCCTCGATCTCGCGGAGCAGTTCCCGGTCGTGGCCGCCACCTTCGCCGAAGCCGACGAGGTGATGACGCCGCTCCTGGGCCGGTCCTTGACCTCGCTCATCCGGCGCGACGACGCGCTGAGCGAAGAGGAGCAGTTCGAGCGCCTCCGCGACACGGCGATCTCCCAGCCCGCCACGCTCACGGTCGATGTGGCCATCCTCCGCCTGATGAGCGCCTACGGCGTGCGGCCCGACATGGTGGCCGGGCACAGCCTCGGCGAGTACGGCGCGCTCGTTGCCGCCGGCATCTTGACCTTCCGCGAGGCCCTCGTGGCCGTGAGCGCGCGTGGCCGGGAGATGGCCGCCGTAAAGCTCGATGACGTGGGCAAGATGGCGGGAATCGCCGCCAGCACCGACGTGGTCATGGAAGTGCTCGCCGAGGTGCCCGGCTACGTGGTGCCGGCCAACAAGAACTGCCCCACACAAACCGTGATCGCGGGCGAGTCGGATGCGGTGGAGGCCGCGAGCGAGCTCTTCAAGAGCCGCGGCATCACGGTGTACCCGCTGCCGGTCAGCCACGCCTTCCACAGTCGGATCGTGGCGCCCGCCTCGGAGCCGCTCAAGCGCGTGCTCCAGCAGCTCGACATCCGCGAGCCGCGCCGCCGGGTCACCACCAACGTGGACAGCCGGTACTACCCCACGGGGCCCGGTGCCCGCGAGCAGATCATCGAGAACCTCGCCCTGCAGGTGGCGGCTCCGGTGGAGTGGATCGCCCAGGTCGAGCGCATGTACGCCGACGGCGCCCGCATCTTCGTGGAGTGCGGTCCCAAGCGCGCGCTCTCCGGCTTCGTCGTCCAGATCCTCAAGCACCGCCCCCACCGGGCGCTGTACACCAACCAGCCGAAGCGCGGCGGGGCCAGCTCCTTCCTCGACGCCCTCGCCGAGCTCTTCGTGCTCGGCTTCCCGATCGCCGCGCGCCCCGAGGGGAGCACCGACATCTTCGGCACGTCCGGCCCGCGTCGGAGCACCACGCCGCTGCTCGCCGCGCGCAACTCCACGCCCTCGGTGGCCGCCGAAGCGGAGCGCGTGGGCACGCCCGAGATCGCCCGCACCATCCTCGACGTGGTGGCCCGGCGGACGGGCATCGCGGTGGAGGACCTCTCCCTCGACCACGACGTCGAGGCCGACCTCGGCATCGACACCGTCAAGATGGCCGACGTCATCGGCACCGTGCGCGAAACCCTGCGCCTCGACCCGGACCCGGACTTCCGGATGGGTCAGCACCGCACCCTCCGGCAGCTGGTGGACTACGCCGCCCGCCGCAGCGGGTTCACCCGCCCCTCCACCATGCCCGAGCGGCGAGGCACGAGCGAGCTCGGGGCCCTCCCGGCGCCCGTGGCCGCGCCCACGGTCGGCGCCCCGACCCTCCCCGCCGACAGCGCCGCGCGTTTCCTGAAGGAGATCGCCGGTCAGGACCTCCGCGGGGTCGATGGGTCCACCTTTGCCACCGCCATGCTCCCGGCGCTCCAGGGCTTCCTCGGCGCCGCTTGGACGGCGTTCCAAGCCGCCCAGGCACCCGTCGTGGTCGCCGCCGCGCCGCCCCCGGCGCCGGTCCGTCCCGCGGCCCCGGCGGCGGCTCCCGCACCGGCCGAACGCCCCGCGCCGGTGGCCCGCGCCGAGATCGTCTGTTCGGGCGCCTCGCTCGGGTTGCCCGGTGGCACCGAGGTCTTCGAGGTGGACGGCATCCAGCGGATGCTCCGCGGCGAGAACCGCATCGGTTCGGTGGACGAGACGAACCTCGACCGCTTCCTCGACAAGAAGCTCATGCGGCTCACGAAGGACCCGCAAACGGGCGAGGGCAGCTTCCTGCCCGTGGAGAGCCGCGATCAGGTGATCCGCCTCGCCGGCCGCAAGTCGCACTTCGACCTCATCGCCGACTACGGCGTAGACCCGGGCCTCGCCCGGAGCCTCGACATCACCACGCAGCTCGCGTTCGCCGCGGCGATAGAGGCCTTGCGCGACGCCGGCATCCCGCTGGTGCGCACCTACCGGCACACCACCACGGGCAAGGACGTGGCCACGGGCTGGGCCCTGCCGGAGGCGTTCCGCGACGGCACGGGCATCGTTTTCGCGAGCGCCTTCCCCGGCTACGACCAGCTCGTCGGCAAGCTGGGCGAAAACGGCGGGGATGGCGAAGGCCACTTCGACCGTCGGTTCCTGTTCCAGGTGCTCTCGATGGGGCACAGCCAGCTCGCGCAGTTCCTCGGCGCGCGCGGCCCGAACACGGCGGTCAACGCCGCTTGCGCGAGCACCACGCAGGCCATCGCCGTGGCCGAGGATTGGCTCCGGCTCGGGCGGTGCGAGCGCGTGATCGTGGTTGGCGCCGACGATGTCACGAGCGAGAACCTGCTCCAGTGGATCGGCGCGGGCTTCATGGCGGCCGGCGCGGCCACCACCACGGCCGAGGTCGAGAACGCGGCGCTGCCGTTCGACCGTCGCCGTCACGGGATGATCCTCGGCATGGGCGCGGTCGGCCTGGTGCTGGAGCGGGGGCCGGATGTGCGCGCGCGCGGCATGGTGCCGATCGCTGAGCTGCTCGCGACGCACCTCGCGAACTCGGCCTTCCACGGCACCCGCCTCGACGCCTCGCACATCGCGCGCGAGGTCAAGGCCCTCGTGGACCGTGCGGTCGCTGCGTCGGGGGTCAGTCACCAGACCTTCGCGGAGAGCTGCGTCTTCCTCAGCCACGAGACCTACACCCCCGCGCGGGGCGGCTCGGCGGCGGCGGAGATGGCGAGCCTCCCGAACGCCTTCGGCGCCGCGGCCTCCAAGGTCGTGATCGCCAACACCAAGGGGTTCACCGGTCACCCGATGGGCGCCGGCGTCGAGGACACCGTCGCGATCAAGTCGTTGCAGTACCAGCTGGTGCCGCCGATCCCCAATCTGAAGGAGCGCGACCCGGACCTCGGCGAGCTCACCTTGAGCACCGGCGGGCACTACGACATCCGCTACGCCCTCCGGCTCGCCGCCGGCTTCGGCAGCCAGCTCGCGTTGGTGGCCTGGAAGAAGGTCGCCAACGGCGATGTGCGCGTAAGCGACGCGGCGGTGTACGGGCAGTGGCTGGCGCGGGTCGGCGGCGCTGCCGGCAGCACCACGCTCGAAAACCGTCAGCTCCGGTTCGTGCCCGATCCGAACGCGGCGCGGGCGGCGGCTCCGGCCGCTCCGGCGGCTCCCGCGCCCGCGGCGGCAGCGCCGAAGGGTTCCGTGAGCGGCGCCGAGGTGCTGCAGCGCCTGATCGGCGTCGTGGCGCAGAAGACCGGCTACTCGCGTGAGGAGATCGACCCCAGCTACGAGCTGGAGGCCGATCTCGGCATCGACACCGTGAAGCAGGCGGAGATCTTTGCCGAAGTGCGTGATGCCTACGGGCTGGAACGCGACGACAGCTTCAAGCTGGCCGACTACCCCACCGTCGAGAAGCTCGCCGGATGGCTCGCTTCCCGTGCTGCCGGAGCGATCACGGCCGTGGATGCGGCCGCGCCAGCCCCGGCAGCCGCGGCCCCGGCGCCCGCAGCAGCGTCGCCGGGCGTGGACCGCGCGGAAGTGCTCCAGCGGCTCATCACCGTGGTGGCGGCGAAGACCGGCTACGACGTGGGCGAGATCGATCCCGGCTACGAGCTGGAGGCCGATCTCGGCATCGACACCGTGAAGCAGGCGGAGATCTTCGCCGAGGTGCGCGACGCCTACGGGCTTGAGCGCGACGACAGCTTCAAGCTCGCCGACTACCCCACCGTGGCGAAGCTCGCGGGGTGGCTGGCCGACAAGGCTGCCGGCGCTGCGCCCGCGCCTGCGCCGGCCCCGGTGGCGGCTCCCGTGCCGACCCCGACTCCGTCTGCCGTTGCACCTCCCGCCAGCTTGCCCGCCAGCGCGCCCGCCGAGGCTGCCCACGCCGGGCACACCGAGGTGCTCGCCCGACTCATCGGGGTCGTGGCCGCGCGCACGGGCTACGAGCCCTCGGAGATCGATCCGAACTACGAGCTCGAAGCCGACCTCGGCATCGACACCGTGAAGCAGGCCGAGATCTTCGGCGAGGTGCGCGACGCCTACGCGCTCGAGCGCGACGACAGCTTCCGCCTCGCCGACTACCCCACGGTCGACAAGCTCGCGGGCTGGCTGGCCGGGCGGATCGCGGCGAAGGCCGGCGCTGCCGAGCCCGTCGAGGCGCCCGCTCCGGCGGTGGCGGCCTCCGTGGCCGCCCCGGCGGCGGTGCCCGAAGCGGTCGCTCCGGCGCCCGAAGCGGCCGTGCCCACCCTCCTCCCCCACCAGCTCCCTCCGGACTTCCGGGTGCGGCGCGTGGTGCGGGTGAGCCACGTCAAGCTGCCCGTGAGCACCCTCCGGGGCCAGGTGGTGTGGGTGCTCGGCGGTGGCGAGCTGGGCGAACACCTGCGCGACGAGATCCGCAACGCCGGGGGGCGTTCCGAAGGGGACCCCGACGTCGTGGTGGATTGCGGCGCGCCGCTCCTGGAGCTGTTCGCGCAGGCGCAGCGGCTCGATGGCCGTCGGCCGAGGCAGTGGTTGTCCATCCTCACCCCGCCCGCCGACCTCAAGGCGGCGCGCGACAACGGCGCGCGCGCCGGGCTCTGCAAGGCGCTCGGTCGCGAGTGGGAGGGTTGTCGCGCTCGCGTGGTCTCCGTTCGTGCGAACTGGCCCGAGCTCGACGCCGCGCGGGCGATCGTGGACGAGATGGGTGAGGGCGATGCCGCGAACGAGGTCTGGATCGGTCCGGCCGAGCGCGATGTGGCGGCGCTCGCCGTCGAAACCGTGCCGACCGAGGGCCACTGGCCCGAACACCCGGTCGTGATCCTGACGGGCGGCACCCGCGGCATCACCGCGCAGGTGGCGCTCGAGCTCGCGCGGCGTGGGCCGTGCACCCTGGTCCTCGTGGCGCGCACCCTCCCGGGGCTTCTGCCGCTCGACGAGGAGAAAGAACGTCCGCTCATCCGGCAGGCCCTCGAGGCCACGAACAAGCGCGTCACGCCGAAGATGATCGAGGACCGGCTGAAGCCTCTCCGGGTGTCGGAGGAGGCACGCCAGAACGTGGAGGCCATGATCGCGCTCGGCGCGCTGGTGGAGTTGCGCGCGCTGGACCTCGCCAATCCCGATGCCGTCCGGCTCGCGGTGGCCGAGCTTCGCATGAAGCACCCGCGCATCGACCTCGTCGTGCACGGGGCCGGGGTCGAGGAGTCGAGGCTCCTGACCGACAAGGACGAAACCGCGTTCCGCCGGGTGTTCGACGGCAAGGCCGAAGGCGGGCTCGCGCTCGCCGAGGGCCTCGATGCCTCCACGTTCTTCGTGAGCATGGGGAGCATCGCCGGCCGCTTCGGAAACGCCGGGCAGGTGGACTACAGCGCCGCCAACGAGGCGATGGCGCAGGTGTGCCTCGCCCGCCCGCGGTCGCTGCACCTGGCCTGGACGGCGTGGGCCGGTGTGGGCATGGCGGTGCGCGGCGGCATGGAGAGCCTGCTCACCTCGCGCGGTGTGGAGCTGCTCCCGCCGCAGGCGGGCGCGCGCCTGCTCTGCGATCTCGTGGCCTCCGGCGTGTGCGGGGAGCTCGTCGTGGCGGGGCGCCTCGGCGACTTCCAGTCGCCGTCCATCCATCCCCTGCTCGACAGCGTGGAGCTCGTTGGGGATCGGGCGATCGGTCGGCGCCGGATGTCCGTCGAGACCGACCCGTGGATCCTCGACCACGCCATCGACAACGTGCCCGTCCTCCCCGGGGTCATGGGTCTGGAGATGATGGTGGGCGCGGCGCTGGCGAGCGATCCGCGCGGCCGCTTCGTCGGCTTCGAGGATGTCACGTTCTCTGCGCCGCTGAAGCTGCACCGCGATCAAGCGGCCGACATCGAGGTCACGGCCGAGCCCGACGAGGAGGGTGCCTGGCGCTGCACCCTGTCCAGCTCGCGCACGCTCAAGAACGGTCGCACGCAGGTCACCCGGCACTTCGAGGCGCGGGTGCAGCTCGTGGAGATGCCGCTCCTGCCCGCGCTCCCCGGGGCCTGGTTCCCCGAGGAGCGGGTGTCGCAGAAGGACATCTACCGGCGCTTCTTCCATGGGGCGCGGTTCCAGGTCCTCCGGGCCGCGGAAGCCGTCACCGTGCAGGGCCTCCTCGCGGAGGCCGTGGTGGAGCACGGTTCCATCGCCGAGGGGCTCATCTCCGAGCCGCTGGTGCTCGAGTCGGCGTTCCAGGCGGCCGGCCTGCACCGCATCGCGCTGGAGGGCGTGATGGCCCTGCCGGCGAGCATCGATGCGGTGGAGCTCGTGCGCTCGGCGGTCGAAGGGGAGTCGCTGCAGGTCGTCGTGCATGTCCGCGGGGGCGGCTACGACATCGACGTGGACGGCCCCGAAGGCCGGATCATGCGCGTCCGCGGGTTCCGCATGGTGGAGAAGGGACCGTTGCCCCCGGGCGACCGTCTCCCGGTCCCGGAGGGGGGCTGGCCCTCGGCGTCGATCGCGGCGTCGTCGGAGTCGGAGGCGCTTCCGCCGGGCGACCGGGAGAAGATGGAGGCCCGGGGCACGGCGAAGCGTCGGGCCGACCGGGTGGCCGGGCAGCTCGCGGCATTGCGGGCCGTAGAGGCCCTCGAGCCGGGCGCCGCGCTGGCGGTGGATCGGGAGCCCGGTGGCCGTCCGATCGTGGTGGGCGGGCCGCCCCGCCTCGAGGTCAGCATCACCCACACCGACGGCGAAGCGCTCGCGCTCGCGGTTCGGGGGGCCCGCGCCGGCGTGGACATGGAGGCGATCACGCCCCGGCCCGCGAGCTTCGTCGAGGAGTGGTTCTCCGAGACGGAGCGTGGCTGGGCGCACACCGACGAGGCCATCACGGTGGTCTGGAGCGTGAAGGAAGCGGTGCTCAAGGCCCTCGGCGTCGGCATGGCGCTGAACCCCCGCGAGATCGAGGTGGTGGGCGTGGAGGCGGGTGTGGCCACCGTTCGCCTGTCTGGCGAGGTCCTCGCGGCCCACACCGCCCTCGGCGGGGCGCCGATCCGGGTGCGGGTGGGCATGCACGCGGGGCGCGTCGTGGTCACCGCGGTCTTCGCGGCCTGAGCGCCGGTCGGATAAGGGGCAGCCATGCTGACGTTGGCCGAACGCCCTGACGGCCTCAACATCCTGCGCCCGGAGTCGGTGGCCGATGGGCTCCCGTGGCTCGCGGCTTTTGCGGGCGCCTACCAGGCCATCTGGAGTGAGCCGCCCTACAACGAGCGGTTCTCCTCGGAGGAGGCGAGCGCCGTGCTGCAGCGCGCCCTGCGCATCCCCGACCAGATCACGCTCCTCGCGGTGCGGGATTCCGGCGTGGTGGCCGGCTTCGCGATGGCCTTCCCGGTGGCGAGCAAGCCGGATGTGGTGCGCGACATCCGCGGCCTCCTGCCCATCGACTCCACCTACTACTTCGCCGAGCTGGGCATCATGGAGCAGTGGCGGCAGACAGGCCTCGGGCGTCAGCTCATCGAGCTGCGCCTCCAGCTCATCGATCGCGCCCGCTTCACCCACGTGATCCTGCGCACCAGCGCCACGAAGAACGCCGCCTACGAGATGTACCTGCGCCTCGGCTTCGAGGACACAGGCGTGTACATGGAGGTGCCTTCGCGCCGCAACGACGGCAGCTTCCGCACCGATCGCCGCCTCTTCATGGCCAAGGTCCTCGACGGTTAGGGCGGGTCGATCCGGTAGACCGTGCCGCCGTAGTCGGCCACGTGGAGCCGGCCATCGCGGGTGCGGCCGAAGGTGCTGGGGTGGAGCTGGGTGGCGCCGAGGCGCTCGAGCGGACCGCCGCTGGCCGGTACCGCGAAGAACTGGCCGGTAGCGAAGTCGGCGAAGACGTACTTCCCGTCGAGCAGGGGGATCGCGGGCCCCCGGACCACCATGCCGCCGGTCACGCTGGCGCCCTCGGGGTGCGCATACTCCGCCACGGGCTCCACGAAGCTCCCCGAACAGGGGCTCTCCTCGTAGCAGTGGGCGCCCTCCCGCACGTTCCACCCGTAGTTGCCGCCCGCGACGCCCTTGTTCACCTCCTCCCAGAGGTTCTGCCCCACGTCGCCGAACCAGAGGGTGGTGCCGTCGAAGTGCATGCCCCACGGATTACGAACGCCGTAGGCCCAGATCTCCGGGCGGACACCCGGGGTGGAGGCGAAGGGCTGGTCGGTCGGGATGGCGTAGGGCTCGGTGCGTACGTCGAGGCGGAGGATGCTCCCGAGGAGGTCGGACCGGTCCTGCCCGGTGCCGTGCGGGTCGCCGCCGGAGCCGCCATCGCCGAGCGCGACGTAGAGCATGCCATCGGGCCCGAAAGCCAGCGGCCCGCTGTTGTGGTTGGACCAGGGCTGTTCCACCACGAGGAGCGTGACCTCCGAGCCGGGCTGCAGGGTGAGCCCGCCGTCGGCCGTGCGGAAGCTGGCGATGCGGGTGTAGAGCTGACCGGCATCCTTGAAGGTGTAGTTGACGAAGGCGCGGGGGTCGGCCGGCCAGTCGGGCGCGAACGCGAGGCCGAGGAGCCCGGTCTCTCCGCCGCTCGTGACCCGATCCCGGATGTCGAGCGCGGGGACGGGGCCGGCGGGCGTGAGCCGGACGAGGCGGCCGGCCTGCTCGGCGGCCCAGAGGACATCCGGCCCGGCGGGCGGGACGGCGAGGGCGGTGGGGGACTCCACTTCGGCCACGCCGACGAGCTTGAAGCCCAGCGCAGGCGGCGGGGCCGCCTCCGTGCAGGCCACGCCCACGAGGAGGACCGCCGCGAGGGTCATCCGCGAACGACCATGGTGGCCCCGATGGCCAGGAGCACGATGCCGGCCGCACGAAGCGGGGAGAGCGCGTAGATCGGGCTCCCGGCGAGGCCGAAGTGGTCGATGGCGGCGCTCACCACGAGCTGCACGGCCACGGTGACGGCGGTGAACCCGGCCACGCCCAGGGTGGTCACCGCGCGCGTGGCGAGGAGCACCATCGCGCAGCCGATCACGCCGCCCAGCCACGACCACCAGGGGGCCGTGGAGGCCGCCGCCACCCAGCTCCGCCCCGCGAAAGGGAGCATGAACACAAGGCCGAAGACGGCCCCGATCGCGTGCACCGCCCAGGCGGCCGGGACGTACCCGATCGCACGCGAGAGCGACTCGTTCATGCGGACGACGAAGGGGAGGCAAACAGCAAAGACGAAGGCGGGGAGCATGCCGGGGCCTATCCGGAAACGGGAAGGCTCGGAGGCGCCCCCCCACGCGAGACGCCGACCGGGAAGGCCCGGTCGGCGCGGCGGCGGAGACGGTGGCCGCTCCGGGCAGGCGACGACCCCCACGTCGTCGGCCGGCCCGCTCGGGTCGTGGGATCAGCCGCAGTCGCTGCGGTCGCCGTCCACATCCTCGGAGTCGTCGCACTCGGCCTCCTCGCCGGTGGTGTGCACCGGGGGCGGGTCGTCGCCGCGACTCACGGCCTGCACCTCGACCGCGAGCTCGAGCCGGCACTGGCGGTCGGAGAGGGCGAGGAAGCCGGTGCCGTGGTCGGTGCGGCTCGCCACGATCTCGAGGCTCACGACGCCGTCGCGGCCACCACCGTGCGAGGGCTGGTCGGGGCGGTCCTCGTCGCTGCAGTCCACGGGCTCCACATCCTCGTCGCCCTCCTCGTCGGGAACGGCGCAGGGTTCGACGGCCTCCTCGTCCACCTCGCCGTCCACCTCGCCGTCCACCTCGCCGTCCTCCTCGCCGTACTCCTGCTCGTGCTCCTGGGTGGTCACCAGGTCGCCATCGAGCGCGAGCGTGCCGCCGCTCATCCCGCCGGACAGGAGGAGGCCGGAGAGGTCGGCGGTCGCGCCGCCGCCCCGGCCCATCTTGAGCTCCATCGGCAGCTCCATGCCGAAGAGGTCCTCGCCGTTCGCGCCGTCGCAGTCGACCTCCAGCACGTCGGTAACGAGCACACCGTAGCTGCCGGACTCGAGTCGCACGACCTCCGGCGCTTCCGGCGGATCGACGATGACGGTGGTGGGGCAGCCGAGCAGGAAGAGCAGGGAAGAGGCGGAGAAGAGGGAGAGACGCATGACCGTTCCGGGTGTGACAGGCAGTAGTGCAGAAAGCGTGCCAACTGGCCTATATGTCTGGAATTGCTGCCTTGTTGGCGGGAGCCATGCTCGGGGATCGCGACAGCGATGGCGGAGTGGTCGTGCAACCGGGCCGTCTGGGCGTTTCTCGTGATAGCAGCTGCCAGTCATGGAGTGGGGATGTCGGAGATCGACGAAGAAGCGGGCGGCGGAAGTCGGGCTACGGGCTGCCTCATGCAGGTGGTCACGCACGGCGTGGCCCTCGCACTGGGGGCGGTCCTCGGCGTGCTGGGCGCGCAGGCGATCGAGTACGCGAACGACCCCGAAACCCTCGCCCGCGCGGAAGGCAGCCTCTCGCGCGCGGAGCTGATCCGTCAGCTCGATGCCGCCGAGGCCAAGTACGCCGCGCTCCTCTCCGAAACCGCCAAGGCCGATGAGGCGCAGCGCTCCGAGCTGGAGAGCGCCACCGCCAAGGTCACGTCGCTCGAAGGCGATGTGGCGAAGAAGGCCGACGAGGTGAAGCTCCTCGAGCTGAAGGTGAAGAAGGCCAAGGGCCAGTCCGCCGCGCTCAAGAAGGAGCTGGAGGCCCGCCAGGCCGAGCTCACCGAGCTGCAGGTCCAGCTCGACGAGGCGCATGCCGAGCAGCGCCGCCTCGAAGGCGAGCTGACCGTCAGCCAGGGCGAAACCCGCGAGGCCCGCGAGGAGACCCGCGTGGCCCAGGGCGAAACCGTGGATGCCCGCTGGGAGAGCTTCCGCACCACCGTGGTGCTCAACGTGTGCGAGAAGGGCAACCGCAAGCGCATGGAGACCTGCCGCGGCGAGGTGCAGACCGCCCTCGACAGCAAGCGCGCCGCACGCTTCAAGCAGTGCGTGGGCAGCAAGCAGGCGCAGCCCCGCCTCGTGCGGGTGGATGACAAGGAGAAGAACCCCGAGCTGCCCCGCTGGTCGGAGTGGCTCGCCGAGGAGTCCAAGTTCGCCGCCAAGAAGTGGTACATCGTCTTCTGCGACCCCTCCCTGCCCGAAGCCCGCTTCGGCGTGGAAGAGGGCGAAGAGCTCTAGCCCGCGCCTACGGGTCCTGGTTCACGGCCTCGCGGAGGCCGACCGCCCGGTCCACGAGCTCGGCGGACTGCGCGTGAAGTTCGGGGAAGCGGCTCGCCCTCCCGCTCGCCGCCACCTCGGCGGCGGTGGTCGAGAGCGTGCCGGCCGCCAGCGACACGGCAGCCGCTGCCGAATCCCCGCGGGTTACCCACAGCGGCAAGCCGGGCGCATCGGCGCTCGAAGTCGCCAGCCAGAGGAGCAGCATGGCCCCCTTGTATCCAGCGGTGGAGTCGGTTTGGCGGGTGCCGGAGGGCTATCGTGTGCGCGAGGCCACGCCGAACGACGACGTGGCCGGTCACATCCGCACGATCTACGAGGAATTCGGCCTCGACTTCGACCTCGAGTTCGAGGATGACCTCGTCGACGTGATGGAGAGCTACGCCTCGGGCGCCTTCTGGGTGGTGGAGGATGCGGAGGGCATCGTGGCCACGGGGGCGGTGGCGCCCAACGGGGCCGCGCGGGTGATCAAGCGCATGTACGTGGCGCCGCGGGGGCGTCGCGCCGGCCTCGCCCGGGGGCTCCTCTCGCTGTGCCTCTCCTGGGGCGGGTTCGCCTGGTCGGAGCTGTGGAGTGATGTGCGGTTCCGCTCGGCACACCAGCTCTACCAGTCCGCGGGCTTTCGCCCCGGCCCCACGCGCGTGCTCACCGATCCGGACCGCAGCGTGGAGCGTTACTTCCGGCACGACGCGGCGGCGGTCCGATGATCCAGCTCTACTCCTGGCCCACGCCCAACGGCATCAAGATCAGCATCGCGCTCGAGGAGCTGGGGCTCCCCTACCAGTTCAACCCGGTGAACATCGGGCGCGGGGAGCAGTTCCAGCCGGCCTTCCTCGAGCTGAGCCCCAACAACCGCATCCCCGCGATCTTCGACGAGGAGCGGCAGATTTCCGTGTTCGAGAGCGGCGCCATCCTCGTGTACCTCGCCGAGCGGGAAGGTCGCTTCCTGCCCGCCGACCCGGCCGGGCGCGTGGAGGTGCTGCAGTGGCTCTTCTGGCAGGTGGGCGGGCTCGGCCCCATGGCCGGTCAGGCGCATCACTTCCGGGAGTACGCCCCGGAGCGCGTGGAGTACGGAATCCAGCGGTACACGGCGGAGGTCGGGCGCCTGTACGGCGTGCTCGACCGGCGGCTCGCCGATCGGCCGTTCGTGGCGGGGGAGTACTCCATCGCCGACATGGCCATCTTCCCGTGGATTGCGCCCTGGGAGAAGCAGGGCCAGCAGCTCGGTGACTTCCCGAACGTGCAGCGCTGGTTCGCGGAGGTGGCGGCCCGGCCCGCCGTGGCCCGCGGCCGGAGCGTGGGCAAGGAGCTGCGCGCCCCCCACGATGCTACCGCTCGCGCCGTGCTCTTCACCCACGGGGGAGGCAAGCCCGCGTGACCGAGGTCCGCGCGGACAAGTGGCTGTGGGCGGCGCGGTTCTGGAAGACCCGCTCGCAGGCGGCCCTCGCGCTCAAGGAGGGCAAGGTGACCCGCGACGGGAACCGGTGCGACCCCGCCACCGCCGTCCGGGTCGGCGACGAGCTCATCGCGCGCACGCCCGGCGGCCGCAAGGTGCTCCTCGTGCGGGGCCTCTCCGCGGTGCGTGGCGGCGCCGAGGTGGCGCGGCTCCTCTACGAGGACCGCACGCCCCCCGAGGTCGATGAGCCGCCGGCCGCGGCTCGGGATGCCGGCGCCGGTCGGCCTACGAAGCGGGACCGTCGCGAGATCGAGCGGCTTCGCGGCTAGCCCCGGAGCGTCGCGAGCGGGGGGGCCGAGGCGATGCGGGCGCGACCTGTCGCCCTCTTTCTTGATAGTACAGGTGCCTCCGGAGAACCCATGGCCCGCTTTCTGATCGAGGAGGAGGGGCGCCCCACGCGGGCGTACCGTCTGCTCACCGACGCGATCATCATCGGTCGCATCGACACCGCCGACCTCGTGCTCCCCGATCAGGATGTGAGCCGGAAGCACGCGCTCGTGGAGCGCGCCGACGGCGGCTGGCTCCTCTCCGACAACGGCAGCGCGAACGGGACGATGGTGAACGGCGCCACCGTGGAGCAGCACCGGCTCGCCGATGGTGACGTGCTCATCCTCGGCAAGTTCACCCTCACCTTCCGCATGGACGATGCGGGCGACCAGCCCGAGTACGCCGACACCGAGGCGGAGAACGCCGCCGACTCCCGCACCAACCCCGGCGGTGGCCTGCCGCCCGCGCCCGACCCGGTGGTCACGGCCGCCGCCCCCACCCTCGAATCGGTCGACGGCACGGCGCATCCCGTGGGCGATGGGCTCACGTTCGGCGCCGATCTGCCCGTCGCGGGTGTGCTGCCCTTCGTGAGTCCGGGGTCCATCGCGCCCCAGTCTGGCGGCGCGGCGGCGCGGCGCGGCTCGTTCCTCATTCCCATGTACGTCAACGGCAAGAGCGTCGTGAACGTGCGCCTGAAGGATGGGGACGAGGTGCGGGTGGGCAGCTCGCGGTTCGTGTACCGAGGGCCGTGATCCTCTCGCTGGCCATGGTGTCCACCGCGGCGGCGTTCGGCGAACGCGTGCACGAGGCCCTCACCGAGGCGGCGTTGCGTTCGACGGTGGGGGCGGCCCAGGTCGCGCCGGCGAGGCCCGAGGAGGCGGCGGCGCTGCTCGCGGAGATCGACGGGTGGGCGCGCGGCTCGCGGCATGCCGCGGCGTGGACGGCGCGCTACCCCGAGTCCGCCGCGTTCGATGCCTGGGCGTTCAAGGAGCTCCTGTCACTCAACCCCGAGGCCTCGGTGGTGGGGCTCGACCGCTTCGACACCGCCGACACCCTCCTCGCCGCCCTCGCGCAAGGCTCGCGGCGACCCGACGACGACGGGCGCAACCGCGAGCGCCGCGCCCACGGCCCCGACCGTGCCGCGCTGCCCGGCGTTCCCGACGACCCCATCCTCCTCAACATGGGCCGGCTCGGCTCCGTGTCCAGCCAGGCACACGCGCACTACGCCCTCCAACGCGGGGAGTTCTCGGATGATCCCGAGGTGCTCCGCACCCAGCCGGAGCGCTTCGCGGTGGCCGCCGGGTGGCCCGAGGGGCCGATCATTACCCTGGCACCCGAGATGGCCCAGGCGCACGCCGACCTCGCCACGCTCGCCTTCCTCGCGGGGCACGACGGCCTCGGCGCCTGCTGGTTCGGCGCCGCCCTGCACTACGCGGAGGATGTGGGCACTCCCATCCATACCGTGCAGGTCGGCCTGTACGACTTCTTCAAGGATGCGTGGTTCACGCGGCTCGGCCTCGGCGCGCGTACCGGCGGCGGGTACTTCGGGGAGCTGCCCACCCTCGCCAGCGTGGGCATGAACAGCATCACCAACCACCACCTGCTCGGCGAGCTGATCACCGAGCAGGCGCTCCTGCTCGGGGAGGAGGGCCTCCTCGACGCCGCGCGGTCCGACGCGCCCGACATGGCCCCGGTGACCGCCGTGCCGGACTCGCCTACGGCCGTGCGCGACTCGGTGGTGGCGCTCATCGGCATCTCGGCGCCGCACGCGGCCGACACCTACGCGCGCACCCGCGCGCTGGTGGACCCGCGCTTCCGCGAGCCGGGCGCGAGCTACACCGAGGCGAAGGGCGACCCCGCCTCGGCCATCCGGGAGGATGCCACGCCCGCGGAGCGTGAGGCCTTCTTCCTCGAGCAGCGGGATGCCCTGTCGCGCGCGGGCACGAGCGTGCGCGCCCTCTGGCGCCGCGAGGCCGACCAGCTCGCGGTAGCGCGGAGCGATCCGGAGGCGGCGGCGCGGCTGCGCGCCTCCACGATGGAGTCGCTCGTGGGCAACGCGCTGGCCGCCCGCGCCGAGGTGGAGGCGCGCCGGGCTCGCTACCTCGCCAACCCGCCTGTCCCCGCCCCGAGTGGCTCCCGCATGCCCGCCATGCTGGCCGCCGAGCTCGTGCTATCCGCCGGCCTCGGCTGGGGGTTGTCCCGCTTCTTCCGCCGCCCGCGCCCGAGGAACTGACTCGATGCTCTCCCTGCTGCGAATCCGACAGTTTGCGATCGTGGAGGAGCTGGAGGTGGCCTTCGGCCCGGGGCTGAACGTCGTGACCGGGGAGACCGGCGCGGGAAAGTCGATCCTCGTGGACGCGCTCCAGTTGGTGCTCGGGGCGCGCGCGCGTCCGGAGATGGTGCGGACGGGCGCCGAGCGCGCCGACATCGAGGCCATCTTCGACCTGCGCCAGAACCCCACGGCCCGGGCCCGGCTGGGGGAGGAGCTCGCACCCGACGGGGAGCTCCTGCTCCGGCGCACGGTGGAGGCGAGCGGCCGGACGCGCGCCTATGTGGACGGTCGGCTCTCCACCGTGTCGGAGCTCGCGCGCATCGGCGCGGGCCTCTGCGACATCAGCTCCCAGCACGAGCACCACTCCCTCGTGGATGCCGGCTCCCACCTCTCCTACCTCGACGCCTACGCCGGCCTGGCCACCGACGCCGCCGAGTTCCGGAGCGCCTGGGAGGAGCTGATCGCCGCGCGCAGTCGGGTGGAGGCGCTCATGGCGGCGCTGCGGGAGGACCGCTCGGACTGGCTGCGCTTCCAGCTCGCCGAGCTGGAGCGGGTGCTCGAGCTGGATGTGGATGACGCCGAGGTGCAGCGCCTCCGCAACGTGCACGAGCTGTCCGGGCTGGTCGGCGCCGCCGAGGGCCGGCTGCACTCGGGCGAGGCGTCGGCCACCGAGCGGGTGGCGCGCGTATCGGCCGACCTCGCGGCGGCCGCGAGGCTCGACCCCACGCTCGGCGTGCTGGCGGAGCGGCTTGCCACGGTGGAGACCGAGCTCGCGGACGTTGCACACGAGCTGGGGCGTTACGTGCGCGGGCTTCGGGCCGACCCGGCGCGCCTCGCCCGGCTGGAGGATGCCGCGCACGAGCTGCGTCGCCTGCGCCGGAAGCATGGGGAGGACCTCACGGCCGCGCACGCCGAACGGGCGAAGGAGCTGGCGGCGCTCGCCGACATCGGCAACAGCATCCTCGACGCGGAGGCGGAGGTGGGGCGGCTGCAGGAAGGGGTAGCGCGGCGTTCCACAGCCCTTTCCGCGCGGCGGAGGGCTTCGGCCTCGCAGCTCGCGGGCGCCATCACGGAGGAGCTCGCCTCGCTGGGGATGGGCGAGGCGCGGGTGGCGGTGGAGGTGGCGGAAGCCGGGCAGGGTCCTCGGGGGGCGGACCACGTGGAGTTCCTCATCGCCACCAACCGCGGCGAGGAGCCCCGGCCGTTGCGGAAGGTGGCGAGTGGAGGCGAACTCTCCCGCGCGTTGCTCGCGGTGAAGCGCGTGCTGGCGGCGCTCGGGCCGGCGGGCATGTACGTTTTCGACGAGGTGGACACCGGTGTGGGAGGCGCGGTGGCCGAGGCCATCGGGCAGAAGCTGCGAGATGTATCAAAGTATCACCCCGTCGTATGCGTGACGCACCTTCCGCAGATCGCCGCGTTTGGACAGCAACACTTCCATGTTCGCAAGCAGGTTGTGGGGGAGCGGACCCGCTCTTCGGTGGTGCTCCTGGGGCCGGAGGAGCGGGTGGAGGAGCTCGCGCGCATGCTCGGGGGCGCGCGTGTGGGGGCGGCCGCTCGGGCTGCCGCGGCAGAACTGCTCGCCGGCGTGGAGAGAACGTGACCATTTGGGGCTTGGCGCGGGCCTCCAATCGCACTAAACGACCTGCAAGGAAGGGTCATGGCGCCTCCTTCACCGCTTCGTTTCTTCCAGCAGTCCCTCCAGCAGACCGCCACCGTCGGGGCGGTCTGGCCGTCGAGTCGGGCCCTGTCCCGGGCGATGGTGGCGCCGGTCTTCAGCTCGGTGCACCGGGATGGCCCCTTGCGCGTGCTCGAGATCGGGGCGGGCGTGGGTCCGGTCACGGAGGAGCTCGTTTCGCGGATGCTCCCGGGTGATCGCCTCGACGTGGTGGAGCTGAATCCCGAGTTCTGCGTCGTTCTTCGTGAGCGGTTCGGCGGGGCCCAGGTGCCGCCTTCGGTGCACGAAGTGAGCATCCTCGACTTCAACCCCGGCATTCGGTACCACCACGTGGTCAGCGGGCTCCCGCTCGCGAACTTCCCAGCCGAGATGGTGGAGAAGATCTACGCCCGCATCTTCGAGCTGCTCGAGCCGCAGGGCACCTTCGTGATGTTCGAGCACGTCATGGGGCGCGAGCTGATGAACACGTTCACCACCGGCCAGTCGCGCGAGCGCATCGGCAAGATCCTCGAGATCGAGCAGTCGTTGCAGCCGCTCGTGGTGGAGCGGCGCACGGTGCCGCTGAACGTGCCGCCGGCGCGGGTGCTCGTGCGTCGGCATCCCGGCTCTTCGGGCGAAAGTTAGCGGCCTCGAACGATGCGGGCGCCAGACCGTTCGATCCGGGCCGGAGCGGTTGGAGCCGGCGTTCCCCGCGCGCGCAGGCGCGCGTGATCGACCTCCGCGATGTCAGGCTGGCCGACCACACCGGGGCCATGGTGCCGGTGGTGGGCGAGCTTCTGGCGTTCGTGGAGCACGTGCTCACCCCCGAGGGGCACGCGGTGGCCGCGCAGCTGGAGCGGGTCTTCGCGGGGGGAGCGGCGTGCCGGCTCGTCTCGGTCGACTCCCCGGCGGCGCTGGCGTCGTTCCGTCAGGAGCGGAGGCTGACGATTCCGCTCAGCAGTGATGCGGAGGGGCAGCTCCTGGCGCGGCTCGGCCGGTTCAATGTCGCTACCCGCGCCGCCTTCCCGGGTTGGGCGCAGGTGGGACGCGATGGCTCGCTGGTGGCGATGGGGGAGGGCACCCTTCCGGCGGCGCTGCTCGCCTGGTCGGAGGCCGGTGCCCCGGCGAGCGCCGCGGGCGGGGGCGGCACGCCCGTGTCGGAGTGGCTCTACCCCACGCTGGCCACGGTGGTGGTGGTGGTGGCGCTGCTCGCGTGGGGCTTCGGCGTTGGGGCGGCGCCTGACGCCCCGGAGCCGGAAGCCGCGGTCGCGAGCGCCGAGGTGCCGGAAGCCGACGCCGAGGCGCCCACCCCTGAGGAGGGGCCCACGGAGCGGGCGGCGCCACGCTCCACCATCGGCGGCGGCTGGTATGCCGTGCCCCCATCGTTGAGCGGCAAGAGCGTGCGCTTCAGCGGCGGGGTGCTGGAGGTGAAGGGGAGCCGCACTTCGGTCACGCCGATGGCGTGCCTCAGCGAGGAGGCCTCCCTCGCGGGGCCGGTGGTCGTGAAGGGGGAGTGGTCGCTCGAATCGGTGGGCACGGCGAAGACCAAGGGCGCCCGGGTTGCCTTGCGCCTGCTCGGGGCGGAGGGGCGGCTGATGCCCCCCGGAAGCCTCCCGGGAGGCTCGCAGCTCTTCGTGGCGCAGGGCCGCCGCTCCCTGTCCTGGACGGCCTTCGAGGGCCGGGCCGACCCGCAGCCCGGCGTGGCCTCCGTGCGGCTCTGCGTGGACAATCGTGCCGGCACCGGCACGGTTCGGGTGCGGAACGTGGAGATGCGTCCCGTCGGGGGCTGATGCGGGCGGCCGCGCGGCGAGCGCTCAGTTCGCGCCGAGCGCGCTCACGTGCTGCACGTAGGTGAACACCGCGCCGAGGTCGAGCTGGAGCCACCAGTCCACCGCGCCGCTGGCGTTCACGTCTTCCAGCCGGCCGGCCGTGGCCCACAGGATCTGCGTGGTGCCATCGTCGAAACGTTTCACGTCGCCCTTGATGTACACGTACAAGGGCGGGTCGCTCATGTGCGACCAGACCTCGCGGTAGGTCATCGAGGCCTCGTCGAGCTGGTACTCCACGGCGCGGCTGGCGTTGCGCTCGCGGCCGCCGTTCTCGAAGTGCAGGAAGTGGTCGGGACCGAGCACTTCGAACTGGTGCGCGACGTGAAGCGCCGTTTCGCCCTCGGCCGGCGCGTAGTCGCTGCCCTCGCCGTACAGGTGGAGCACCGGCACACCGTCGGCGCGGTTGAAGCGCACGAACTGGTCCGTGAGGTAGGTCTGGAAGGACAGGAGCCCGGTGGACTCGTCCCAGTCGAGGGACTCCATGTGCGTCCACGTATTTTCGGCGGAGTTGGACTTCGGCTCGCCGAGCTGCGGGTCCTCCCACGTGGAGTACAACGTCGTGAATTGCCCGGCGGCGTCGCGTTCCACCACGGCATCGCCCTGGAGGCCATCCTGGACGACGCGCTCGATGCCCGCGAGCGAGCCCCCGCCCAGGTCGACGATGTCGTGGTCGAGGTGGGGCCATTCCCAGGTTTCCAGGTCGGCGCCGTGGAGCGGCACCTTCACGACCCGGCTCAGGGGCGCGGTTTCTTCCGAGCGACCGGCCACCACGAGGTACATCGTTTCGCCGTCGGTGCCGAGCAGGGCGCGCATCAGCGCCTCGTCGGGTTGCAGCTCGATCTTCCAAGACCACACCACGCGGCCCGCACCATCGAGGATGAAGGCGTAGTTGGCGGAGCCCGCCGTGTTCAGCACCGCGTAGCTGTCGGTCCAGGCCGTGATCTCGCCGCCGGAGGTGTAGCCGGGAAAATCGCTGGGGAGGCCGTCGGTACTGATCGAGGCTGTCCCCGTCGAGGTGGCCCCGGCCTCGGTGGTGGCCTCCACCGTGACGCCCACCTCGTAGCCGTAGGGGAGACCGTAGAGGTGCACGGCGTGTGCGGCGGCCGCAACGGGGACGGTGACGCTGTGGTTGCGCTCCTCGCCCACCCCGTAGGTGATCTGGAGGGTGCTGGCCTCCTCGCTCTGCACCGCGAGCTCCACCACGCTGCCCACCGCCGCGTTGACGCCGAGCTGGAGGTCCAGACCCGCCTCGCCGGACTCATCAGCGGGGTCGCACCCCATCAGGAAGAGCAGGGTCATGACACCTCTCGATTCTTTACCACGGCGCGCGACGCCTGTACGCCCGAGGCGAGCGCGCCGATGATGCCGTGGCCCGAGCGGGTGGAGGCCCCGCAAAGGTAGAACCCGGACAAGGCGGTTCTCGCGCCGGGCCGGTTGGTCATGAACTGGCCCGGTGTGGCGGCGAGCCCGTAGCCCGTACCGTCGCTTGCCCAGGTGAAGCGGGTCTGGGTGACCGGAGAGGCGCTCTCTTGGTGCACGATGTTGGCCGTGCTCCCCGGAAAGAGCCGTTCCAGTCGGCCGATCATCTGCGATTCGAGCCTGGACTTGGCGGTGGCGTAGTCGGCTCCGCTCCGGTAGCCGGGCCCGTACGCGGTGGGTTCCGCCACCCCCCACGCGCGACTCTTCCCGGGGACGAGCGCCATGATCTCCACGGTCTCCACCCCGGGCGGTGCGTGGCCGGGGGTTTCCGGGTCCTTGCGGGTAGCGCTGGTGATGTAGCAGCCGCGGGAGTCGGGGACGGAGTCTTCACCCACCGACCGGTACATCTCCTCGAAGTCGTAGCCGTCGAAACACCAGTAGTTCCGCGCGCGCATGCCGAGCGCGCCGAGGTCGCACCGCACGGCGAGGCAGGTCAGGAAGATCGCCCCGCCCATCTCCCAGCCCTCCGCGGCCCGCGCCATCGGCGCCAGCTCCGGCACACCCGCCGTGAGCTTGAGAAAGGTGAGGCGGGGGTCGGCGTTGCTCACCACCACGGGGGCCCGCAACTCCGCCGTTTCGCCGTGTGGCCGCGTGAAACGTACGCCCACCGCGCGCCCGCCCTCTACCAGCACGTCGCTCACGGCGTGCCGGAGGTGTACGGTCGACCCGAGGGCCTCGATGCGCTCCGCGAGCCGGTCGGCGATCACCTGGCCGCCGCCGCGCGGATACCAGGCCCCACCGAAGTAGTGCATCGCGAGCCCACAATGCAGGAGCAGGCTCACCTTGCTGGGCGGGAGGCCGTAGTCGCCGTTCTGGCCGGCGATGACGGCGCGGAGCTGCGGATCCCGGGTGCAGGTGTCGAGGAACTCGGCGAGCGTGACGCCCTTGTTCCAGGCGGCGAGGCGCCCATGGAGCAGCGCATCGAGGGCCTGGCCCCAGCCGCGCGGCGCGCCATCCCGTCCGAGGTGACGCACCTCGCGACACAAGCGGATGTATCGATCGATACCCGCCCGCTCCGACGGGAAACGCGCCACGAGCTGGTCGCGGTACTGGTCGAGGTTCGCGGGGATGGGGAAACGGAAGTCGGGAAAGACCAGCTCGTCGAAGCCCTCGTCGTCGAGGCGGCACCAGTCCACGTGTACGCCCACCTCCTCGAGGAGGCGGGTGACCTTGCCGCCGGGGCCGCATTCCCCAACGTAGTGCAGGCCGATGTCGAACTGGATGCGTTGCTCGCCGCTTCCGCGGGAGAACATGGTGGCGCACCCGCCGGCCACGTAGTGCTGGTCGAGCACCACCACCTTGCGGCCCTCCTGCGCGAGGCGCGCGGCGGTCATCAATCCCCCGAGGCCGGCGCCGATGACCACGACATCGGCGGTCGTGGGCGGGATGGCCTTCACCCGGCGGGCGGTGGCGGCGGTGGGGCTGTGCATCGAGCGCTCCTTCATGCGGGCTCGATGGCACCGATGAGACAGGTTTCCTTGCGGCGGACTTCGAAACGATGGTGGCCGGCGCTGGTGCGCCCCGAGCTGAACGTGACCCGGCCCGGGAGCGGCAGGGGCGAGTGGAAGCTCGCGGTGAGGACGCAGGGGGCCGACACGTCGTTATCCAGCTCCGCCAGCGCCCGGGCCAGCGCCCACCAGCCGTGTACGATCGGGCGTTTGAACCCGAACAGCCGGGCGGTGAGCGGCCAGAGGTGCACGGGGTTGTGGTCGCCGCTCACCGCGGCGTACCGGCGCCCGAGGTCGGCGGAGAGGTCCCACACCGTGGAGCGGTCGGCGACGAACGGCGCTGGTTGCGGCCGCACGCGACGTTCGCCATCGCCCGGAAGGGCGCGCGAGAGGATGGTGGTGGTGGCGCGCCACACGCAGGTGTCGCCCGCGAAGACCTCGGTGTGGAGGTCGAATTCGCCGCCGCGGCGGGCGGGCCGGGGACCGGACACCCAGGCGCGGCCGGACAGCGCTTCGCCGAGCGCGATCGGCCGCAGCGCCTCGATCCGCTGCTCGGTGTGGATGATGCCGAAGAGCCGGAGCGGAAAGGCGGGATGGGTGAGCACGGCGAGGTGGAGGCCGCGCGCGAGCAGGTCGGGGAAGGTGAGGGGGAGGGGGGTGTCGGTGCTGAAGCCACACACCCGGGCATACTCGGCGACCGGCCGCTCGAGGCGGCTGGCACGGGCTTCGATGTGGGGAATCTTCCCGTCGGCCGGCAGCGGCGCCGCACGTTTCACGGCCACCCGCAGCAGTGAGACATCGGGTGGCGTATCGAACTGCATCACCGGGACCATGGGTTCTCCCCGGACCAGGCCGCGGGCCAGGCCGAACCCCGGTTTCCCGGAATCTCCAATCCGCCTTGATCGCGGACGAAGTTGTCCTGGTCGGCGAACGCCCGCTCGCCGTTGGTGCGGCTGTCGCGCCGGCGCATGGGCGACCGACGCCCTTCGATCTGCATCCAGACCACCTCGTGCGGGGCGGGGCGAAGGTCCACCAGCGCCCCCTTGCGCCGGGCGTTGAGGAGCTGCTCCTCGTTGCCGATGGGGTCGGCCACCGTCTTCGCCTTCAACGTCCAGACCAGCAGCGAGGTGGGATCGCGGCCGGCGAAGGCCTCGGCCAGCAGGTCCTTGTAGCCGTAGAACTGCTTGCCGATGTCGTTCTGGTTCACCGGACCGGCCATGAGGCAGATACCGGCGAGCAGATCGCACCCTTCCGGGATGTCGAGGCAGCCGGACAGCTCGCAGACGAGCGCCGAGCGGGCCGAGGCAGCGCCGAACGCCCGCACCGCATGGGTGAAGTCGAGCCCGGCCGCGGTGACCTCCGGCCGGGAGAGCCCGCCGACGTAGATGCGCTGGCCCGCGAGGGCAAAAGCCTTCTTCCCGCGCATCGCGTTCTTGCTGAGCGCGTTGAGCGTGGGGAGGTCGGCCCACAAGGGAATGCCTTCCACCACCCGATCGGTGATGTCCTCGAGGTCCTTCCGCACGCCGCGCAGCCGCTCCTTGCCGCCGTCGGTGAGCACGTCGATCCGCTCGAGGAGCAGGAGGCGCTTGGCGGTGTCGCGTTCCACGCCCGTCCAGTGGCAGAAGGCGTTGTAGGCGGCGCGCCCGGCCATCTCGGGGAGGCGCTCGGGAACATCCATGTCCTGGCGGGTGCGGTAGGGCGCCGGTGCCTTCTCCTCGGCGTTCACGCCCGGCTGGATGCGCTCCGACCGCAAGGAGAGGAGGGTGGCGCCCAGCTTGCGGCACGTGGGCTCGTCGAGGGGGGCGGGCTCGGCGGTGGCCCCCACTTGCGCCACGAACGCGATGCGCCAGCCGGCCGCACGTTCCTCGGCCGTGAGCCCGGCGAGCTCCTCGATGCGCCGGAGCACCGGGCCGCCGGCTTCCTGGGCCGCGGCTCCCGAGAACGCCCGCATGAGCACGTTCGCCCGGCGCCGCCCGGAGGAGGCGAGCACGGCCGCCCGCTCGCTGGCATCGGCCCAGATGCCCACGTGCAGGTGCTGCAGGTACCCGATGGTGGGGATGTCGTCGGCGTGGTGGAACCGCTTCTGCCAGGCGCGCCGCGGCACCGTGAAGAGCGAACTGAAGGCAGCGTGGCCGATGAAGGTGAGCAGGAAGGTGAAGGCCGTGCGGTAGGGCCGGGTGAACGCGACATGGGTGTACTGCGCCCCGGGCAGCACCGGGCGTTCGTGGCCGCGGAGCTCACCGAGCAGGGCGGCAAGGCGGGCGGAGTCGGCCTCTCCAAGGGTGGCCTGCCGGTGGCCGAGGTAGTTGGTGGACTGCCGGGCGCTCAGCACCCCGAGGGCGGCCTCGTGAAACAGCTCGGATTCGGTGGGCGCAGCGCCGGGTACGAAGGCGCTCGGCGGCTCCAACGAGAGGAGCCAGCTCGCGGCTGCGGCTTCGGCCGTCGTGAGCGAGGGGCGGGTGCGGTAGCCGACCGGATTGCCAGAATGCAGCTCCTCCGGCAGCGTATAACGGTCCCGGCGGGCGCCACCCTCCGCGAACCCTGCCGCGCGGGACACGCGCTGCTCGGGCGGAGGAGGCGGAACGGGAACCAGCTCAACGGGCTTTTGCATGGGGCGGCAATGTAGCGCGGACCCGGTTCAGCGCTTGCGTCGGCGGCGGACCGCACCGGCGACGAGGAGCGCGGCCAGGGCGGAGGGGGGTGACCTACCGGTGGCGCAGGTGCCCGGGGGATCCTCGACTTCGCCCGCCGGGTCCTCGCCGTTGCTTGTGGGCGGGTCCTCGATCGAGAAGCGGGTCTCCACGCTCCACTCGCCGGCTCCCCAGGGGTCGAGCGCGGCCACCCGCCAGGTGACCTCGATCCCCGCCGCGAGCTGGTCGGAGAGGTCGAGCACGTCGCTGGTCACGGTGGTGGTGACGACGGTCTCTTCGTCACCATCGAGCCAGTACTCCACGGTGTAGGCGCTCACATCGCCATCGGCATCGACCGCGGGCTCCCAGCCGAGGAGGATGTGCTCGGGGAAGACCACGTCGCGCACGAGGCGCGGCACGGGGGCCGCCGGCGCCGCGTTGGCGATCGTGGCCACGGCCGCCCCGGCATCGATGCTACCGCAGCCGTAGTAGGGGCTCCACCCCGTCTCGTCCCAGTCGGCGCCGCCCAGATCGTTGCGCCGGGCCGTCTGGCAGAGGACATCGCGCACCTGTTCGGAGGTCGCCCTGGGGTTCGCCTCCAGCATGAGGGCCACCACGCCGGCCACCACCGGCGAGGCGCCGCTCGTGCCGGAGAAGCCGTCGGCCAGCGCATCGTCGCCGCCGTAGCTGCCGTAGCCGCCCGAGGTGATGTCGGTGGTGAGGATGCTCGTGGGGGCGGCGATGCGGATGTCGTCGCCCCAGTTGCTGTAGGAGGCGCGCTGGTCCCACCATTCGAGCGCGGCCACCACCACCGCGGCGTCGTTGCTGAGCATGGGGTCGTCGGAGTTGTCGCAGCCGTCGTTGCCCGCCGCGAAGACCACCACCGAGCCGAGGCCGCCGCGGCCCTTGCGCTCGGCGTACTTGAACATCTGCGTGAAGATGGCCGAGTCGGACACCTGCCCGCACCCGCCGAAGCCCCAGGAGTTGTTCAGCACGCCGGCGCCGGCATCCACGGCCTCGGAGAAGGCGCTGTAGAGGTCGCTCGTGGTGGTGTTGCCGCCGATGAGGCGGATGGCGTAGAGGTCGGCCTCCCACGCCACGCCGGCCACGCCGTAGGCGTTGTTGCCGCGGGCTCCGGCGATGCCGGCCACGCCGGTGCCGTGCGGGCCGGAGGAGTCCGCGCCGGGCGAGGCATCGTCGTCGTCGTCGATGTAGTCGTGGCCGCTCTGCACCACGAGGTCCGGGTGGTCGAGCTGCACGCCCGAGTCGAGCACGGCGATGGTGACGCCGGCGCCCGTGGCCATGTCCCACGCGGTCGGTGCGTTGATGTCCACGCTGCCGGTGCGGCCCCCCTGACCGGTGTTGTCGAGGTGCCACTCGTCCACGTAGTAGGGGTCGTCGGGCACCCGCGAGGGGACGAGGTTCAGGACCAGGTCGGGGTGGATCCAGGCGAAGGCCGGATGCGTGTGGAGCCGGCGGGCGAGCGCGAGGTCATCCGTGCCGGCCGCCAGCCGCAGGCGAACCACACCGTCCGGGAGCGCATCCACGCCGTTCACGCCGGCCACCGCGGGCATCGCGTGACCGGGCCGGAGCTGCCCCACGAGGGCACCGCTTCGGCCCTTGACCATGCCGCTCCGCACGAGCTCGGCGAGGGAGGTGGCCTCCGGGCCTTCGCCGAGGAGCACGCGGTCGTCGGCGAGGCCGAAGGCGACGAGGAGGAACATGGACGCGGAGTGTAGCGCACACTCCCGCACGCCGGTGGGAATGGGTACACTGCGCGCCATGCTCCGACTGCTCTGGCTCGTGGCGGCCTGCAACAACCCCGCCGACACGGCTCCCCCCGTGGAGGACGAGGTCTTCGTGCCTCCCGGATGTGGGGATTCGGTGCTGGATGCCGACGAGGAATGTGATGACGGCGGGGCCAACAGCGATACATCCGCTGATACATGCCGGTCGGACTGCCGGTTGCCCCGGTGCGGCGATCTCGTGGTGGACAGCGGAGAAACGTGTGACGACGGAGCCGGTTTCGGGGGCGATGGCTGCAACGGCCGCTGCGCGGCGGAGACGGGTACCCCCGAGGTCGAACCCAACAACACGTGGGCCGAGGCCTCCGCCCTGCAGGGGGAGGGCAACGGCAGCCTCCTGGAGGGGGACACCGACTGCTGGTCGATCGAGGTGCCGGCCTGTGGCGCCGTGGAGCTCGTGGAGCTGGCCCCCTGCAGCACCTCGCTGACGTTTTCCTTGCACGCGCCCGACGGCACGATGCTCGCCTCCGGCGCGCCCGACGCGAGCGGCTGCGCCCACCTCGACCCGTTGAGCGCCCCCGGTGCCCGCTGGGTGGAGGGGGGCACCTGGGCCGTGTGTGCGAGCGCCGTGAACGGCACGCTCGTGCCCGACTACAGTGTGGCCCTCACCTCGCCCGACCCGCTCACCATCGGGGCGCCGGCCTCCGGCGCCGATGGCGACGCCGACACCATCCCCGACTCCTGCGACACCGACCGGGATGGTGATGGGCTCGACAACGAAGCGGACAACTGCCCGGACCTGAGCAACGGCCCGCTCACCCCCGCGCCTTCCCTCACGGCCGACGGGTACATCACAACCTGGCTCAGCGCCGGCCCCTTCACGGGCGGAGAAACCACGGCCGAATGCCGGCCGAGCGAGTTCGCCTTCGTGGGCGAGGATGGCCCGTTGGCCCCCGCGGCGGGTGATGCAGCGGGTGATACAGTCTGGACGATCGCGCTCGTAGAAACAGGGTATTACGACCTTCTCATCCCCTACGGCTCGGCCAGCCCCTCCCGCGAGTCCTACACCCTCGTGTACCTCGACAGCGCGGACAGCCGGCCCCTCACCGTGTCCCTCGGCGCCGACGACGGCGTGTTCGCGTGGTGGAACGGCGTGCAGGTGATGGACGTGGGGAGCTGCCAGGGCGTGAACGCCGACCAGTTCCAGGCCGAGGTCGTGGCCGAGGTCGGTCGGAACACGCTCCTGGTGAAGGTGCGCGACTGGGGCGGAGGCTGGGGCCAGGCCGTTCGGCTGCTCGATGCCGGCGCGCCCGCCACCACGCTGGTGCCCTCCCTCGACCCCGACGGCGACTGGCGCCCCGATCAGGCCGACGGCGATGGCGACGGCGTGGGTGACGCCTGCGACGGGAGCCCGTGAAGGGAGGCGCCCCCCGCGCCCGCGCCGCGAACGGTCAGCCGGCCCAGCTCACGCTGCGGTTCCGCATGAGCCCTTCCTGCGCCACGGAGGCCACGAGCAGGCCATCGCGGGTGTAGAAGCGCCCGAGCACGAGGCCGCGGCCGCCGCTCGCGGAGGGGCTCTGGACGTCGTAGAGCAGCCACTCATCGAAGCGGAAGGGGCGGTGGAACCACATGGCGTGGTCGAGGCTCGCCACCTGCATCCCCGGGGTGACCCAGCTCACCCCGTGCGGCATCATCGCGGTGGGGAGGAAGTTGAAGTCGCTCGCGTAGGCGAGCAGGTAGCGGTGCACGGCCGGATCGTCGGGGAGGCGGCTCGACGCGCGGTACCAGAGCTGGCGACGGGGCGGGAGCTTGGCGGGGCGCAGCAGGTTCCACCGCGTGACCGGCCGGATTTCGATGGGGCGGTCGGCAAGCGCCATGGCCCGGAGCGGCTCGGGAATCTCGTCGGCCACCCGCTGGGCCAACTCCTGCTCGCTCAGGAGCCCGTCGGGGCCCGCCACATCGAGCGGTGCCGGCTCGGCGTGGTCGTAGCCGCCCTCCTCGACCTGGAAGCTCGCGCTGAGGATGAAGATCGGCTGGCCGTGCTGCACCGCCACCACCCGGCGGGTGGTGAAGGTGCCCCCGTCGCGGGCGGGCTCCACCTCGTAGACGATCGGCGCCCGCGCATCGCCCTGGCGGAGGAAGTAGGCGTGCATGGAGTGCACGCCGCGCTCGGGGGGCACGGTCTGGGCGGCCGCGGAGAGGGCCTGGCCGAGCACCTGACCCCCGAAAACGGCGCCCCAACCGAGGTCCTGGCTCTGCCCGCGGAAGATGCGCTCCTCGATACGCTCCAGGCGCAGCTGGTGGAGGAGCTCCTCGAGTACATCGCGCATCGGGCTCCCTATCCGCCTACTTCCGCTTGAGCCGGGACCAGAGGGCGAGCGCGCCGATCGTGAGCAGGCCAGCCACGCCGCCCACGGCGGCCCCGGCGAGCGAGGAGAGCAGCCACTCGAACGGGAGCCCGTGGATCAGCTCGACCTCGAGGTGGTGCAACGGCGGAACGCCCTCGATGAGGATGTGGCCGCCGACCATCAACATCGCCAACGTGCCGACGATGGAGATTCCCTTCATGAGCCAGGGTGTGCCCTGCACCAGCAGCATGCCGATGCGGGCGCGCGGCCCTCCCTTGAGCGCGAGGTATTCACCCAGATCGTCGATCTTGACCAGGCCGGCCACCATGCCGTACACCCCGACGGTCATCACCACCGAGATGGCGTACAGCGCCACGACCTGCGAGAGAAAGGGCGCCTCGGCCACCTCGCCGAGCGAGATGGCGATGATCTCGGCGCTGAGGATGAAGTCGGTGCGGGTGGCGCCGGCGATGCGCGACCGCTCGAACTCCTCGGGGTCGGTGATGGCGAGGTCGGTGTCGTCGCCATCGCCGGTCTTCCCCCAGTGGAGCACCTTCTCCACCCCTTCGTAGGCGAGGTAGGTGCCGCCGACCATCAGGAGCGGGGTGATGGCCCAGGGCGCCACCGCGTTGAGCCCGAGGGCGGCCGGCGCGAGGTAGAGCGCCTTGTTCTTCATCGAGCCCTTCGCGACCGCGAGCACCACGGGGATTTCGCGTTCGCGGCGGATGCCGACGGCCTGCTCCGCCGTGACGGCCATGTCGTCGGTGACGATGCCGCTGGTCTTCTTGGCGGCGGCCGCGGTGAGCGAGGCCACGCCATCGGCGATGCTGGAGATGTCGTCGAGGAGCGCGAGTAGACCGGTGGCCATGGCGCGGCGCTTAGCGCCCCCGGGCGGTTGCCGCCAAGGCGGCGCCCCATCACTCCGGCCCGGGGAGCGGGGCGGCGCCGACCGGGGCCGGGCGCCGCCGCTCCGCTGCCTGGACTAACGAACCTTGACCTTGTGCTTGTAGTCGAACCCGACCCAGAGGCCCTCGTCGAGGACGAGCGTCTTCTCGAAGGTGTAGGCGTTCCCGGAGAGGGGGAGCTGGACCTCGACCGGCTCCACGCCCTGCCCGAGCGCGCCCGTTTCACCCTGGTTCTGGACCTCGGCGCGCACGGCCTGCTGCGCGTTGGAGGTGACGACGGCCTCGGCCGGCAGCACCGGCGCCGCGGAGAACCAGTCCACGCGGCGGACGCTGCCCTTCGAGGTGCGCGGGACGATGGTGGCGGTGGCGGGGATGTAGACCGTCCACTGGAGGATGCTGGAGGGCGCGTCCACGGTGGGGAGGTGCACCTCGAGCGCGCCGCGACCGTTGGCGAGCTCGGCGCCCGCCTCCACGTACACCAGCTCCACGAGGAAGGCGGTGAGCGCGCCCCCGGAAGCATCGCTGCGCACCAGCGGCACCAGCACGTCGCCCTTTTCGCCGCGGGACACCTTCACGCCCCGGCCGGCCACCGACGCGCTCCAGACCTCGGCGCCGTCGGGCAGCTTGAGGTTCAGGAACTGCTTGCGGTTGTTCCGCACGCCGTAGCGCACCCGCGTCATGCGGCGACCATCCTCGGTGACCAGCGTCTCGGCGGCCGCGGTGTCCACGAGGGTGACCAGCATGTCCATGTCGGGGTGCTGGCGCACGTCGAGGGGAATCTTCACGTCGCCGCCGCGCGCCCGGTAGGCGAGCAGCACGGGGTAGTCGGTCTGGCCGGTGAGGGCGGCCGGAAGCTCCCGAACGTCGATGGGGACGGCCCCGGTGGCCGCTTTCGCCACGAGCTCCACGGCGCTGCGGGCATCGACGCCGACGTAGTCGGTCTCCCGCGTGACACCGATCAGCGCCACGAGCGGCAGGTTGGCGCCGGCCTGGAGGGTGCGCTCGTAGTCGATGCCGAGGCGGTAGAGGCCCTCGGCCCCGTAGTTCAGCTCCACGTCGATGGTGCCGTCCTTGGCCTGCGACCACGTGCGGATGCCGTTGCCGCGCACTTCGAGGACGGTGGCGTCGGCGGGGAGGCTCACCTTGAAGCGCTCCACGGGGTTGTGGAGCACGGTGTAGTCGATGTCGGCGCGGCCGGAGAGCACGCCCTCGCTCACGCCGATGAGGGTGCGCGCTTCGGCGTACACGCGGGTCTCCCGCTTCTTCTCGTCGGCCGTCTGCTCCTTGACCTTGCGCGACCAGCTCACGGTGAGGCTCGCCATGGAGGGCACGTAGGCCTCGAGGCGGCGCTCGGTGCCGACGGTGGTCACGTTGAGGCCCTGGGCGCCGGGGACGGCGAACTCCAGGTCGTCCGCGCTCTTCACGGCGAGCCCGACCACCGTGGCGCCGGCGGAGGGCAAGGGGAGGGTGAAGCCCTTCTCGCCGTCGGCTTCGAAGAGCTTGACCGCGAACTCGAGGTTGGCCTCGAAGGGACCCGGCTTGTCGGTGATGAAGGTGTAGTACCCGCTCTGCACGAAGAGGGCGGCGTCCTTGCCCCCGATGGTGGCGGAGCGGAGCGCCGTGGAGGCGCCGAGGAGGGGAACCGTGGACCACCCTTCCTTCTTGTGCACCGCGCCGCGGAGGTTCAGCTTGACGATGGCGTAGGCGTCATCGCCCTCGCCGATCACGGTGCCGGTGAAGACCGCCCGATCGAGGGTCCAGTCGCGGGGGGAGGCCGGCGGCTTCTGCTGATCGAGCACGTACTTGGTGTAGAGCGCGTTGAAGTCGTTCCACGGTAGTTCGACCTTGCCTTCAGAGGAGTTGAACGTGCCCGCCAGGGCGAGAGACGCGAGGAGGAGGAGGTTCATGGTGATTCCTTGAGCGTGGAGCGGTAGCGGAAGCGGAACTCGGGCTTCTCCCCTGCGGGGAGGAGCGCCTGGGTGGTGGTCAGGGTCGGGCCGTCGAGCGGGAGCGCGAGGGCCATCGGGGAGGGGGAGGCTTGCAGCGCGGCGCGGCGCTCGGGGAGGGGGCGCGCGCTGCCGCTGGTCGGGCCGGCGACGTCGGGAGGTGGCGCCTCGTCCGCCTCGGCCGCGGCGGGCGGCTCCTCCCATTCTACGCCCGCATCGGCGACCGACTTCTCGGCTGCGAGGTAGCCGAGGGTGCCGAGGGCGATGGTCGCGGGTGGTTGCGCCGGGGCGGCGAAGGCCGGGCTCGAAGCCGCTGGCCGAGGGGCGGGCGGGGGCGGCGGCGGGGGCGGGGCCTCGGCGGCGGGCTCGGGGGGCGGCTTGCCCATCGCGAGCACCGGGAGCGGCCGGCTCTTGGTACCCTCTGCCTTGGACGCCTTTTTCTTGGACTCGGGGACGCCTTCGTCGTCGTTTCGGTCCGCGGGCTTCTGCTCCCGGGCGGCCCGCGCCCCCCCCACGACGCTCTGGTAGCTCCGCGAGGCCGGCACGCGGGCCAGCATGTCCTTGCTCAGCGTGGTGCCGGTGACGACGCGCTCGGCGTCGGCGACGGTGGGGGTGGGCGCGGGCTCTTCCGGCTCGGCCATCGGGATGTCCTCCTCGAGGTCGCGCTGGTCGAAGTCGCCATCGCCCGTGACCACGTACCGCTCGTTCAGCTGCACGACCTCGCCGGACGCGTCGGTACCGTAGGCTGCACCGTCCGTGACCTCGCCGCCCAGGCGCCCCTCGCCAGCGCCGCCTCCGCCCATGCCGGTGCCGCTGATCCCGAATCCGAAGCTGCCGGTGGACTCCGCGCCGAAGGCGACTCCGCCCATGAGGCCGCCCTCGAGACCCCCAAGTTCCTCCTCGATGCTGCCCGCCGTGGTGTCGCCGTTGTTGGCCCGCTGCGAGCGCAGCTCGGTGAGCTTCTGGGAGGCCGAGCTGATCCGGCTCGTCTGGGCCACGCTCTCCCGCTGCTCCGTCTGCTGGAGCTCCGTGGCGATCGCGATGGCCTCCTCCAGCTTGGCTTCGGCCTTGTCGTAGTCGCCCGAGCGGTAGGCGAGCTCGGCCTCCTTCTCCACGATCTGCTGCTGGGATGCCTTGCCGCCAGTCTTGGCCTTGGCGAGCTCCTTGACCCTGCGGCTGGCCATGTCGTTCTTGGTGGACGTGCCCGTGAGCACGTCGAGGTTCTCCTGCAGGAGCGCCACCTCCTCGTTCTGGTCATCGACGGAGCGGGCGTGGTCGAGCCACTGCTGGGCGGTGGCGAAGTCGTTGGTCTTGTAGGCGGAAGAAGCGTTGTCCAACGCGGAGGAGACGGTGTCGATGCGGGCGCGGCGCTCGGCCTGGGCTTCGGGGTCTTCCAGAACGACATCGCCGCGGAGGTCGGTGGCCATCAGCACCCGGCTGCCGCCCACCGGCGGCGGACGCAGCGCCTGGTAGCCGCGGGGCAGGTGGACCTCCCACTCGGCCTGCTGCACGGGTGCATCGAGCGCGGGCAGGTTCAGCGCCATCTCGCCCTTGCGACCCCACTCGGGCAGGTCCCGGGCCACCCACTCCACGTCGACCGGGAAGCTCAGGAGCCCCCGCACCGTCTCGATGGACTTCTCGAGCGGGATGTAGATGCCGCCCGCCCCATCGCTGAGCCAGCTCACCGGCTGGTTTCCCACCCGGACCACCACGGGACGCCAGCCCGCCGGCGGCAGCACGCGCAGGTACTGCCGGCGCTCGTTCCGTACCCGGAGCACCATCCGCAGCCCCGCTCGACCCTCGGCCGCCGTCGAGAGAATGTATCGCGCCTGTGTCACGACTGTATCAGGGCCCGGGATGCCGGTGAGGCTCACCTCCAGCACCCGAACCGGCTGGGGCCCGTGCCAGGCCACGAGGGGGACCCCTTCCGAGAGGTTGGTGGCCCACGCCGGCAGGGCTTCCAGGGGCACGCTGGCGGGCATCTGGGTGGGGATCAGCTCGCCGAGGTCGGAGCGATACATGGTGACGTATCGATCGGTGCGCAGCACGCCGATCGGCTCGGGCATAGGCACGGAACGTTCATCCTTGCCAAGCGTGGTGCGACCGGCCACCCGCACCGTGAAGAGCCCGCTGACGGGACCCTTCGGCTCGATCAGGACGCGCCCGCCCTCCCGGCGCCAGGACTTCACGCCCTCGCCAGTGACCTCCAGCTCCTCGAGCCCGTTCGTTTCAAAGGTCAGGCGGGGCGCCGTGCCACGAACCACCCGCCAGCGCAGCACGCTCTCCACGCGCAAGCCGGCCTCCGCGCCCCGGAACGTGTGGGCGGCCTGGCCCTGCATCACGAGGTTCTCGCGCACCTCCCCCGCCTCCACGTGCGGGCGCCACGTGACGTTGAGGGCATCCGAGGCGGGGATCCAACCATCGACCGCGTTGGCCACTTCCACATCGAGGCCGGGGGCATCGACCTCCACGTGCGTGCGTGCGGCGGGCAGCACGTGGAGCGCCAACGCACCCCAGGAGGAGGGGGTGTAGAGGCCCGTGAAGGACTGCACCACGCGCCGCGAGTCGGGGCCGAGCGCGACCTCGACGCCGGATTCGTTGGCCACCACGGGGCCGCTGAGGCTGGTGATCACCACCTCGGGGCCCACCAGCTGCAGCACGGCGCTCTGTGCATCGGGCGTCTGGAAGACGTAGCTGCCCTCCACCCGGACCGGCTCGCCCTCGCGGATCACGAGGCGGAACGACGCCTCGGTGGCCGACCAGCCCACGGGGGCGGGCTCCGGCGTCCACGGCGAGGCGGCGCGGGCCGACCCGAAGGGGAGCAGCAGGCTGAGGAGGAGGGGGGTCAAGCGCACGGACAGACAACGTAGCCCCCTCGGGGTTGCTTACAGGAGGTCCCGAAAAGTCATCGCACGCCCGTGGGGGTGATGCTAGCGGGGGCCGATGCTGAGCTGTACGCTGGTGACGGCCCCGGGGGCCGCGCCCACCCGCTGGTCCTTCATCCTCCACGGCATCCTCGGCTCCGCGCAGAACCTTAGGCTGGTGGCAAGGCGGCTCGTGGCCGAGCGGCCGGAGTGGGGGTTCGTGATGCCCGATCTCCGCAACCACGGGGAGAGCCACGATCAGGCGGCACCGCACACGG
>CAISIK010000222.1 GCA_903885375.1 uncultured Pseudomonadota bacterium | reverse complement strand
GAGCAGATTCCCCGTGTGGTCACCGATACTGCGGGCGCCAAGGCCGAGGCCACCCTGGTGTCCGGCAATCTCGGCGGCGCCACCCCGCCGCCCTGCCCGCCCGACAGCTGGGCCGCCGCCCCCGAGAACGACGTCACCATCGCCACCCTGCGCTTCGAGCCGGGTTCGCGCTTCACCCTCCCCGCCGCGCTCCCGGGCAGCAACCGGGTGCTCTACTTCTTTGCCGGCAGCCGCCTGCGCGTGGGAGGAACGGCCGCGCCGGCCCACCATGCCCTGCAGCTCACCCACACCGACGCCGTCGAGCTCGTGGCTGACGATGCCTGCGAGCTCCTGCTCCTCCAGGGCCGTCCGATCGCCGAGCCGGTGGCCCAGCACGGCCCCTTCGTGATGAACACCCAGAGTGAGGTGCAGCAGGCCTTCGCCGACTACCGCCGCACCCAGTTCGGCGGGTGGCCGTGGAAGTCCAACGATCCCGTGCACCCGCGCACGGAGGGCCGCTTCGCCCGCCACGCCGACGGGCGGCTCGACCGCCCCGTCAAGCCGGCTTGAACGCCGAGTAGACTACCCACCGCCAGCAGTCGCGGATCGCCCCGCTCGAGGAGATCTCGAAGGGGTGCACGGCGCGCACCTCGGCGGGACAGTGGTGGTACAGGTCGCGGATCTGGTGACGATGAAGCAACGGGGTTTCCCAGGTTGCAATCCAGTTGTCGATGTCCTCCCACTGCAGGTACTCCTGCTTGGTGAGGTTCACAAAACCGGCGTTCTTCAGGAGCGCCTCCACGTCCTCGTCGTAGAGGTTGTTCACGAAGAGCGGCTGCTTCTTCTTCACGACCTGGAACATCCACGGGCCATCGATCGCACCGAAGGGCACCCACTGCCCCACCACGAACTGCCCGCCGGGCTTCAGCACGCGGAAAATCTCCGCCAGCGGGCGCTCGGGCTGGGGGAGCAGGTGCAGGACCTCCCGGTTGCACACGCCATCGAACGTGGCTTCGGCGAAGGGGATGTCGTACACATCGCCCTGCACCACCTCGTCGAGGCGCTGGCGGGAGAGCGCCACCATCTCGGGGGTGAGGTCGAGCCCCACGATGCGGCCCACCTTGCCGCGGAAGCTCGCGCCCACCACGCCGGAGCCGCAGCACACATCGAGCAGCACGGCATCCTCCGCGAGCTGGCTGGAGCCGCCGTGGAGGCCGAGGAGCCCGGCGTTGGTGATCCAGTCCGCGGAGGTGTGCCAGGTCTTCGACCGGATGCCGAACTGCTGGCGGTAGATTTCCTTGTCGACGAGGTGCTCCACGCGCTCGTAGCGCGCGCGCTCGCTCGCCCTGCGTGAGGCCAGCCGGGCCCGGCCCGCCTCGATCGCCCGGCCCACCACGGCCGCGGCGTCGGAGGGGTTCGCGCGCAGCCAGACCGCGAGCGCGGCGCCCACGGCCGACTCCACGGCCCGCCCGGCGGGAGCATCGAGGAGCCGGGTCTTCGTCTGGCCCTCGAAATGCGGGTCGGGCATGCGCACCGAGAGGACCGCCACGAGGCCCTCGAGGGCGTCGTTCGTTTCGAGGGGCTCGGTGCTGTCGATGAGGCGGGCCTCGCGGGCGTAGCGGGTGAGGGCGTGCCCCACGGCCGCGCGCAGGCCATCGGCGTGCGCCCCGCCCAGCGGGGTGTGCACGTGGTTCACGAAGCCCTGGAAGTTCTCGGCGAACGCGCGCGTCCACAACAGCGCGGCGGCCACCTCGTGCGTGCCCACCGTGGCGGACACCGCCACCGGCTGCGCGTGCACGCGCTCGTGGCCCTCGGCGAGCCACCCCGCGAAGCCGGCGATGCCCTCGTCGGAGGAGAACGACACCTCGGCCCCGGGGCTACGGAGCCGGCACGAGAGGCCCGACGTGAGCCAGCTCTGGCAGCGGAGCCACCGCTCCACCGCGGCCAGCTCCGCGCGGGCGCCGCCGAAGACCCCGGGATCGGCCCGGAAGCGCACGGTCGTGCCGGTGCGGTCGCTGTGGCCGAGGCGCACGAAGGGCTGCACGGCCTTGCCAGCGGCCCAGCGGCCCGCCCAGCGCCCGCCCTCGCGGCACACTTCGAGCTCGAAGGTGGCCGACAGGGCGTTTACGCAGGTGAGCCCCACGCCGTGGAGCCCGCCCGGAAGGCGGTAGGCCCCCTCGCGGAACTTGCCACCCGCGTGGAGCTCGGTCACGAGCACCTCGGGGATGCGCAGGCCGGTAGGCTTGTGGATGTCGACCGGGATGCCGCGCCCGTTGTCGCTCACGCTCCACACGTCGTCGGCATCGAGAGAAACGTGCACCTCGGTGGCCTCGCCGGCGAGCGCCTCGTCGAGCGCGTTCTGCAGCACCTCGATCACGAGCTGCATCACGCCATCGGGCCCGGTGGAGCCGACGTACATCGCCGGCCGCATCCGCACCGCGGCGAGACCCTCCAGAACCACGATGCTGTCCGCATCGTAGCGATTCTCACCCATCAGGATTCTCCTCACGCAAGGACGCGAGGCGCGCCCCATGCGCCACCCGCAGGCGGCTCACACTCTCGAACCAGCTCCCGATGTCGGAGAAACCCTCGCGGCGGGCCGTGGCGGCCCGGCTTGCGTGGGCCTCGGCATCGCGCCGGTAGAAACGTTCCACCACCGCGAGGTTCTCCGCCGTGGTGCCCGCCCGCGCGCCGATGAGCGCCTCGCGGGAGCGCAGCAGCAGGTCGAGGGTGGTGTTGGCGTTCTGCTGGTGCTGCTCGGCCATCTCGCGGAGCGCGCGCGAGGCTTCGGTCTGCCCCTCGATCTCCGCGATGCGGGCGAACCAGGCGCATTCGGTGGCGGCAACGGCCTCATCGCGGAGCGCCGCTTCGAGGTGCTCGCGGGTGAGGGCGTCGTCGAGACGGGGCGGTGCCGGGCGGATCGGCGCCGCCGATGGGGGGGAGTCGGGCACGAAGCTCAGACCGTCAAGCTGAACTCGCGTTCGTTCACGCGGGTCAGGGTCACACCTTCACCCGCGGCGTAGAGCCCGCGGTAGGGCAGGGCGCCCGGGTCGATCACGCCGCCGGCGCTCGCGAAGGAGGCGCGCCACTCGGTGGTGGGCTCGGGGTCGTAGTAGGCGAAGTGCTCGGGGAAGTGCTGGAAGTTCATCACCGGCCCGGGCTGGTAGCTGTCGTACAGCCGCTTGTAGCTACGACGCATCTTGTCTTCGGGCAGGTTGTTGTAGTTGATGAACTCGTCGCGTTCGAGGGCCTGTTCCACCGCGAGCCAACGGAGGTGCTCCACCTCGTTGCGGATGGCGCCGCTCTTGAGCGAGTCGCGGTACACGGTGGTGCCGGGCATCGCCGACAGGTACTTCACCCGCGTGATGTGCTTGTTCTCCTCGGCCCATTCGCACATGTGGTCGAGCGAACCTTCCGACTCCTCGGGGAGCCCCACGATGGTGAGGCCGCCGTAGCGCACGCCGGCGTCCCACGTGTTCTTCATCGCCTTGTAGACGAGGTTCTCCGTGCTCCCCTTGCGGGCGCTCTTGAGCGCGGCCTTGCCGAGCGACTCCACGCCGTAGAGCGCGATGTCGCAGCCGGCGGTGCCCATCGCCTGCGCCACCTCGGCGTCGACATCGGCGTTGCGGGTGAGGCAGGTCCAGCGGATGTCGTGCGCACGAATGACGTCGAGGTACTCGAGCGTTTGCGGCTTGTGGGCGGTGAAGGTGAGGTCGACGAAGAACACGAAGTCGATGTCGTACTTGCGCTTGTACTCGGCGAGCTCGGCGTTGAGCTTCTGCGGGCTCTTCACGCGCTCCTGCGGGGTGGTGCGGTAGCAGAAGGAGCAGTCCATCTTGCAGCCGCGGCTGTAGCTCGCGATGATCTGGCGCTGGAGGCCCCGTGGGTCCTTCGACTGCGGCCAGAGATCGAGGTTCATCGCGGGAAGCGAGTCGAGGTTGGGCATCTGCCCGCGCGGGGGCGTCTGGTGCACGACGCCCAGCGCATCCCGGTACCAGATGCCTTTGATCTCCGGAAGCCGGCTGCCCCAGAGCCCGCCCGCGAAGGCCTCCATGACCTCGAGGATGGTGAGCTCGCCTTCGGAGATCACCGCGACGTCTGCCTGCGTCTCTCGCATGAAGACGTGCGGCACCGACGTGACGAGCGATCCGCCGAGGATGACCGGCAACCGCGGACGCGAGGCCTTCACCTCGCGGATGAGCTGCTCGAGGAAGGGGTAGCAGTCCTCGTATGTGGCGAGCCCGAGGATGTCGCAGCCCTCCATCACCTGCCGATAGGCGCTCTCGAGCGGGTTCCGGTCATACCGAACGTCGATGATCCGCACGGGGTAGCCGGCGTTGTGCAGGACCGTGGCGATGTAGGAGACGCCCTCGTAGGGGGAGGTGAGGAAGAACTCCCACCCCCGCGGCATGGTGAAGGGGGATGGGCCCACCACCAACGCGATGCTCGGCAGCTTTCGGTTCGTGGAGACCGGACTCGCCGCCTGTTGGGCCATGAGGTCCATCAGCTGCTGGTCGGTGCGACCATTGGCCACCGCGTAGAGCGCAGGGTCGAGCGAAGGGGTGTAGGCCATCAGACTCCTCAGCCGGGGCTGCGTTCAAGGGTACCGGCGCCCCCGGGCGTCGTCAATCCGAACCGGGGGCGTCGGGCTCAGAAGATCTTGATGTGGTCTTCCTTCACACCAAGGTACCGGTTGGGATCGGTCTTCATCTCGCCCATCCACGTGCGGACCTCCTGCTCCATCTCGTAGGCGGTCCGGGGGTCGGTGGCG
>CAISIK010000221.1 GCA_903885375.1 uncultured Pseudomonadota bacterium | reverse complement strand
TCGGCAAGGTGTGCCAAGAGCGGCTCCGCGCCCTCGGGGAGCAGGAGGCCCGCCGCGGGGTGAAACTCGCGCTGGGGTTGGAATCCGCGCGCCCGAGCGGCCGCGCGCAGGGTCGTGGGTAGCTGTGCCCACTGCTCGCGGGGTACGAACGCAGCCATCTCGTGGGCGGTTGGCGGGAAGACGCTCCCGCTCGGCTCCAACGCGGTGGTGGGGTCGGGTTGGAGTACGTTCGGCCCGCTGGGGACGAGGCGGCCGGTGAATCCGGCCCGATGGGCGATGCGGTACCGGTCGGCGACCTCGAACGTGGCGAGGCCCGCCGGAGCGCCGGGCTCCGCGGCGTAGGCGCCAAATGGGGTCAGCCGAAGGCTGGTTCCGGGGGGCAGGACGGGTGCGGAGGCCGGCGTGGCAGGGAACAGCTTGCCGTCGTCCTTCGCGCCGGTGCCGCACCACGCCCTCCGCTCGGCGCGGCCTGGGTCGTCTCGCCCGGGGATGCTGCCATCCCCTACGGCACAGCCGCAGGCTGACGCCGGCGCGCCCGCCCCGCCGCACCCACACCCGCTCATCCGGCCTTGGCCACGAGGTCGACGATCACCACCGGTGAGCCGGAGACGTTGTTGTCCGTCCGCCAGCGGACGAAACGGAGGAAGGAGACCACCTGCGAGAGGCTGGCCGTGGCGGTGAGCGGGACCGTCAGGATGGTCCGCCACGCGCCCTCCTCGTTGACGGCCGCCGTCTCGACGATCAAGTTCCCCTGGCGCGTCACCAGAACCGTTGGGTCGATCTCGAGTCGGCCGTAGGCCCCGAGGTCGAGCACCTTGTCGTTCGCGCAAACCTGGCTCGGCCCCAGCGGGCGCGCTTCGAGTAGCCGGGCGTATTGACTGGACATTCACGACTCCATTGTGTCACGTCGGATACCAGCCGACGCCGACGCCGACGCCGACGCCGCGATTGTGCTGAATCTGTAGCTTGTGATACAGTCCCGGCCGCCGGCCCTTGGGGCCGCCTACCCCGCCGCCGCCCGCCTGGTTGGGCACCCCCGCTTCGCCCGGCTATCGGGCCGCATGCCATTCCTCCCCGTCCTCCTCTTGCTGACGGCCTGCGCGGACCCCAACCCGACCGAATCCGCCCCGGCCTCCTGCGAGGGCGACGACGGCGAGGCCGTCGAGATCGTCGTGGCCCCCTACGTGCAGTCCGTGGGCGCCGACCGCGCGTGGGTCCTGTGGGAGACGCAGGGCGGCAACGGCAGCCGGGTGGACTTCGGCGAGGGGCTCTCCCGAACCGCTTGCGGCGCGCTCCTGCCCCTGCTCCCCGGCGCCGACCCCGAGGAGCTGCCCACGCGCGTGCACGAGGTGGAGCTCACCGGCCTCCCGCCCGACACGCTCGTGGAGTACCGTGTCCGCACGGGCGCCACCGAGGGCGAAACCCTGCGTTTCCGCACGGCGCCGGCCGACCCCGAAGCCGCCACCACGCTGGTGGTGGTGGCCGACACCCAGCACGACCCGGCGCGGATGGACACCTGGCGCGAGGTGGCGCAGGACGGTGTGCTCGACCACATGGCGGCCACACGCGGCGGCACGCTGGCGGAGTCCGTGGATGCGCTCCTCCTCCCCGGCGACCTCGTGGACAACGGTTGGGTGGACGCGGAGTGGCGCACGGAGTTCTTCGCCCCGGCGGCCCCGCTGGCCGCGCAGATTCCGATCTACCCGGCGCTCGGCAACCACGACGGCGAGAGCCCGCACTACTTCCGCTATTTCCATCTGCCGGAAAATGGGGACGCGGAGCGCAGCTACACCTTCGACCGCGCCAACCTCCGCGTGGTCGGCCTCGACTCCAACGAGCCCTTCGCCGACGAGGAGCAGCTCGCCTGGCTGGGGACGGTGCTCGATGACGCTTGCACCACCGACACGGTTGATTTCGTCCTCGTCCAGCAGCACCACCCCTACCTCTCCGAGCTCTGGCCCCACGGCGAGTCCTCGTGGACGGCGCAGGTGGTGGCGCGGATGGACAGCTTCGCCAACGCCTGTGGCAAGCCCGTGGTGAACCTCTACGGCCACACCCACGGCTACGGCCGCGGCGCCTCCCCGGACGCGCCGCACCTCTTCGTGAACGTGGCCTCCGGCGGCGGCGCCATCGACCGCTGGGGCGATGACGCCCAGCGCGACTACCCCGAGTTCTCCGTGGCGCAGGACACCTGGGGGTTCGTGATCCTCGACGTGACGGCCGGCGATGCGCCGAGCCTCCACCTGCAGCGGGTGAGCCGCGGCAACAGCGATGCGCCTGCCGACAACACGCTCACGGACGAGGTGACCATCCCGCGGTACGGCTCGCCGCCCGCCACGCCCGCCGTGCTCTCGGCCACGGCGAGCTGCGACGCCGTGGAGCTGCGTGCCTCCGCCTACCAGGACGCCGACGGGCAGCCGCACGCGATGACGCGCTGGCAGGCCTCCACCACCTGCGCCGACTTCAGCGCCCCGCTCGTCGACCGGCTCCGGCAGGGCCGCAACGAGTGGAAGGGCGTGGACCTCCAGCTCGGCGACGACCTCACCGACGAGGCCTTTACCGACCTGCCCGCCGGCACGGAGCTGTGCGTGCGGGTGCAGTACCGCGACGAGGGGCTCGCCTGGAGCGCCTGGTCGGAGCCGGCGCTCAGCCCGCCTGCAGGATGCCCTGGCTGATGAGCGTGGACATCGCCATCGTGGTGATGCTGGGGTTCACGCCGAGCGAGGTGGGGAAGACGCTCGAGTCGGAGAGGTAGAGCCCTTCGACCCGGTGCGCGCGACCATCCGGCCGCACCACGCTGGTTTCGGGGTCCACACCCATCCGGCAGGTGGACATCGGGTGGCTCGCGTAGAGCGTGAAGTCGCGGATGGTGGCGGGCCGGAGGCGCGCCTCCAGCTCCTCGGCGGTAGACACCCGGCCCACGCCGGCGACGGCGCAGAAGAGCCAGTCGGCCCCGCCGGCGAGGAGCACGCGGGCGCCGGCTACCATGCCGGCCTTGATCCGGTCCACGTCGCTCTCGAGGAAGGTGTAGCCGAGGTTGGCGCGGCCATCGGGCCAGCGGCCCACGGTGCCGTTGCTCTTGTCGGAGATCATCACCAGGAGCCCCACGAGGTGCGGCATGAGCTTGATCGCCTCGGCGGCGCCGATGCCGAGCGGGGCGAGCGAGAGCATCGCCACCTCCGGCGGGAGCGAGCTGGTGTGGGGAAGCACGCCGGGCAGGCCGGGAACGTGGCACCAGGCGCCCTGGGTGGCGCCCTTCCACCAGTTCACCTCGTGCTTGCACACGCCGAACACGGCGTTGCCGGGGTGGGTGTGCAGCCCCACCCCCACGGCCGGGCCGAGGTCGGTGCTGATACCCTTGAGGAAGCGCGGAGTGCCGATGCCCCCGGCCGCCACGATCACCTTCGGGGCCCGAACCGTGACCCGGCCGCCGGGTTCGCCCGTTTCCGGGTGGAAGCTCTGCCCCACGATCCCCGCGGCCCGGCCGCTGGCCACGAGCACATCGTGCACCTTCGTCTCGGCGAGGATGCGGACGCCGTTCTCCTGCGCCTCCACGAGGAAGTTGTGGTTGGTGCTGGCCTTGCCGCCGCTGGGGCAGCCGTAGAAGCAGGTGCCGCACCCGACACATCGCGGCGTGTATCGCGAGAGGTAGCCCCCCTCCCAACCCAGCGAACGTACGCCCCGCACGATGAGGTCGTTGTTCTCGCCGGAAATCTCCGGGCGGGTTTCCCAGATGCCGAGGTACTCCCAGAGCCAGTCGTACACCTTCCGCATGTTGGCGGCGGCGTACCGACTGTCGCCGAGCGGCTCGGACCAGGAGTCGAGCACATCGTCGGGGCAGCGCCAGGCGATGGCGCTGTTGATGAGGGTGCCGCCACCCACCCCGCGGCCTGCGGCGATGGGCATGTAGGTGGAGCCGGTGGCCACCATCGCCCCGCCCTCCTGCATGTGGTAGCGCATGACCGCGCTCTGGTTGGGGCGGAACCGTTCGCGCGCCGGGCCCTCTTCCAGCATCACCACGCGCATGCCGCCATCCGCGAGAGTGCGGGCCGCAGCGGCGCCGCCGGGGCCGGTGCCGATGATCACCACGTCGGCTTCGAGCTCGCGATCCTCGACCGACCAGCCCTCGGCGGGCGTTTCGGGGCGCCAGAAGTAGCCATCACCGGGTTGCCAGCGCACTCAGGACTCCGTGGAGGATGGGGCGTGCATCGGGTTCAGGCGCCGTAGCCGCACTTGAACTGCGCCGCGAAGGTGGGCGCCACCGCGGGGTGGATCGACCACGCCATGGCCACGAAGATGTAGAGGCTCGCCATGAGCCCGCGTACCTCGGCGAGATCGGTGGACACCCAGGCGTGCAGCACCTCGCGCGCATCGGCCGGATCGAGGTTCCGGAAGGCGGTGCGGTAGCTGGGCATCGAGTACTGGTCGAGCGCGTGGAGGCTCAGCCGGAGGAGCTTGCTCTGGCTGGGGTGCATGCCGCTGAGCACGAGATCGACGGTGCGGCCCACCTGTGCCTCGCGACCGCGGAGCGGCAGCCCGGTATCGGGGGGGAACATCGCATCGGCCAGCGCATCAAGGAAGGCCAGTTCATCGACCGAGAGCAGGAGACTGCCCGCATCGGCCGCCTGATCCCACCAGTTGCGGTACACGAGCCCGGCCCCGAGCGTACCGAGCAGCGCCGTGGCGCTCGCGGCCGTGGAGGCGGCGAGCAGGAATCGGCGGGTGGGGCGCACGGTCCTGCCTAACCCGCCACGACCCCGCGCCGCGATGTGCCGAGATGGCGTTCGACGAGGAGCCGGGCGCGGCACATCGCCCACCGGCTTGATAGCCCTCCCCCCCTTCGGAGGGCTGCCGTGGCCGAGATCTACCCCCGCGTGGAATCCTGGATCGACTGGATCGCGCTCGAGCACGAGATGCTCGAACTGTGGAAGAACGAGGCTGTTTTCACGCGTCTCCGCGAACAGAACGCGGCGGGCGAGCCCTGGAGTTTCCTCGATGGCCCCATCACCGCGAACAACCCCATGGGCGTGCACCACGCGTGGGGCCGCTCGCTGAAGGACCTCTACAACCGCTACTGGGCGATGAACGGCCGTAAGCTGCGGTACCAGAACGGGTTCGATTGCCAGGGGCTCTGGGTGGAGGTCGAGGTCGAGAAAGAGTTCGGCTTCAAGAGCAAGCGCGACATCGCGGAGTTCGGTCTCGACAAGTTCGTGCGCGCTTGCAAGGAGCGCGTGCTCACCTACGCCGCGCGCCAAACGCAGCAGTCCATCCGCCTCGGCTACTGGATGGAGTGGGATGAGCCCGCCACGCTGCTCGCGCTGCGCGATGCGATGCACGCGGAGGCCCCCGAGGTCACGGTGACGGCCACCAACGGCCAGGAGCTCACCGGCAGCCCCGAGGCCCTCATCGGCAAGCTCGGCACCGCGGAGATGGGCGGGAGCTACTTCACCTTCTCCACCGAGAACAACTACACGATCTGGAGTTTCCTCGCGAAGTGCCACCGCGAGGGGCATTTGCGCCGCGGCCACGACGTGATGCCCTGGTGCTGCCGCTGCGGCACCGGCCTCTCGCAGATGGAGGTGGCGGAAGGCCGCAAGATCGTGGAGCACGTGAGCACCTACGTGCGCTTCCCGCTCAAGGGGCGCGACAAGGAGGCGCTCCTGGTGTGGACGACCACCCCGTGGACGCTCTCGAGCAACGTGGCCGCCGCCGTGAACCCCGAGCTCGACTACCTGAAGGTACGCCACCAGGGCTGGACCCTCTACGTGAGCAAGGGCGCCTTCGAGAAGTCGCGCGAGCGCAACCTCGAAGCCGGCTCAGAAAAGAAGAGCTTCAAGCTGCCCAGCGTGGAGAAGCTGCTGAAGGGCGTCGGCGAGCTCGAGGTGCTGGGCTCCGTGAAGGGCGCGGAGCTCGTGGGGCTCGCCTACGAAGGGCCGTACGACCACCTCCCTGCGGCGTCGATGCTTCGGAAGTCGCCGGTAGACGGGGAGCTGCGCAGCGCCATCGACTGCCACCGGGTGCTCGCCTGGGACATGGTGAGCGATGGCGAGGGTACCGGCATCGTGCACATCGCGCCGGGGTGTGGTGCGGAGGATGCCGCGCTCGCCAAGGTGGAGAACGTGGTGGCGATCGCGCCGCTCACCGAGATCGGCGAGTACGTGGAGGGCTTCGGCGAGCTCAGCGGCAAGCAGGTGCTCACCGTGGGCGAGGAGGTGGTCAACGACCTGAAGGCCCGCGGCGTGCTCGTGGTGCGCGAGCGCTACCCGCACGTGTACCCCCACTGTTGGCGGTGCAAGCAGGAGCTGGTCTTCCGACTGGTCGACGAGTGGTTCATCGACATGGGCTGGCGCGAGCGGATCCAGGCGCTGGTGCCGCAAATCAGCTGGATTCCCGGGGAAGGGGCCGCCCGCGAGATGGACTGGTTGCGCAACATGGGCGACTGGATGATCTCGAAGAAGCGGTTCTGGGGCCTCGCCCTGCCCATCTGGGTGTGCGGCGGCTGCAAGGCCTTCGACGTGATCGGCAGCGAAGCGGAGCTGAAGGCCCGGGCCACTGCGGGCTGGGAGTCCTTCGCCGGCCACGCGCCGCACCGCCCCTTCATCGACGCCGTGAAGATCGGGTGCGCCCACTGCGGCGGCACGATGGACCGCGTTCCCGACGTAGGCAATCCCTGGCTCGATGCGGGCATCGTGCCCTACAGCACCCTCGGCTACGGCAGCGACCGCGCCCACTGGGAGCAGTGGTTCCCCGCCGAGGTGGTGCTCGAGTGTTTCCCCGGCCAGTTCCGCAACTGGTTCTACGCGCTCCTCGCCATGAGCGCGATGATGGAGGGCAAACCCCCGTTCAAGACGCTGCTTGGCCACGGCCTCGTGCGCGACGAGAAGGGCGAGGAGATGCACAAGTCGAAGGGCAACGCCATCTGGTTCGACGACGCCGCCGAGCAGTACGGCGCCGACTCCATGCGCTGGCTCTACGCCAAGCAGGACCCGGTCATGAACCTCAACTTCGGCGCCGGGCCGCTGCGCGAGGTGCGCGGCGGCTTCCTCAACCAGCTGTGGAACACGCAGGCTTTCTTCGTGAACTACGCGCGTATCGCCGGGTATTCTCCCGATGCGGAGCCCCTGCCCTTCGCGGAGCGCCCCGACTTCGACCGGTGGATCCTCACCGAGCTGCACGACACGGTCACCACCGTGCGCGCGGCCATCGAGCGCTTCGAGCACCACCTCGCCGCGCGCGAGATCGAAGCCTTCGTGGAGTCGCTCAGCAACTGGTACCTGCGCCACAACCGCAAGCGCTTCCGCGCCGATGGGGAGGCCGCCCGCTCCGCCTTCGAAACGCTCGGCCGCTGTCTGGGCGACGTGGTGCGGCTCATCGCGCCGATGCTTCCGTTCACCGCCGAGAAGCTCTACCAGAACCTCGAGCGCGGCGTGAACGTGGATGCGCCCGTGTCGGTGCACCTCACCCGCTTCCCGGTGGCCGAGGCGTCGGCGCGTGATCCCGAGCTGGCCGATGCGATGCGCGCGGTTGTCCGGTACACGAGCCTCGCGTTGGCGGCCCGCAAGGCCGCGGGCTTCGCGCTGCGGCAGCCGCTGCAAACGCTGGAGATCGGCACCAGCAGCGAGGCGGAGCGCACGGCGGTCCTGCGCTTCTCACCGATGCTGCAGGAGGAGCTCAACGTGAAGGCGCTCGACGTTCGGCCCCTCGGCTCGCCGAGCCCGCTCGGGTGGACGGTGAAGCCCGACTTCAAGGCGCTCGGCGCCAAGGTGGGCGACCGGATGGGCGAGGTGGTGAAGGCCGTGGGTGTGCACCAGGCCGCGCTCGTGACGGAGCTCCGCAAGGGCGACACGGCCTCGCTCCCCGGGTTCGACGAAGCGTTCCGCCGCTCGGACTTCCTCGTGCAGGTGGTGCAGCCCGACGGCCGCTCGGCAGCCGAGGACCGGGGCGGCTGGTGCGCGGTGAGCACCACGATCACGCGTGAGCTGGAGATCGAGGGCCTCATGCGCGACCTCCTCCGCCGCCTGATGACCATGCGGAAGGAGCAGGGCCTCGAGATCAGCGACCGCGTGGTCCTGGCCTGGCAGAGCGATCACGCCGATGTGGTCGAGCTCTTCGCCACGTGGGGCAGCGCGGTGGCGGGGGATGTGCAGGCCGATCGGGTGGTGCAGGAGGCCGGGATGGAGGGCGAGCCCATCGACCTCGCCGGGCGTCCCGTGCGGCTCCGCGTGGACCAGGCGTGACGCCCCGCAAGCTCGACTTCAGCGATCACCGCCGAGAACTTGGGGCGAACCGGTACATCTACGCGGTGGTGTCCCGCCGCGCGGGCGGCCTCAGCATCGGGGTGAACCTCAACCCGGACAAGGTCTGCAACTTCGCCTGCCCCTATTGCCAGGTAGACCGCACGATCCCCGGCGGCCCCGCGCGCATCGATCTGGCCGAGCTCGACGCCGAGCTGCGCCACCTCCTCGGCCTCGTCGCGAGCGGCCAGCTCTGGGAGACCGCCCCCTTCGACACCGCCGCGCCCGAGCACCGCCGCGTGGTGGACATCGCCTTCGCCGGCGATGGCGAGCCCACCTCGCCGCCGGAGTTTCCGCAGGCCGCCGCCCTCGTGCGCGCCGTCCGCGACGAGCTCGCCCCCGGCGTGCCGCTCCGGCTCCTCACCAATGCCACCCTCGTACACCGCGGCAGCGTTCGCGCCGCCCTCGCGGAGTTCGACGACCTCTGGTGCAAGCTCGACGCCGGCACCGACGCGTGGTTCCACCGGGTGGACGGCACCCGCTTCCCCTTCAACCGGATCATCCGCAACCTGCGCGAGCTCGCCGCCGAACGGGCGATCGTGATCCAGGCGATGTTCTGCTCGCTCGGCGAGGACCGGCCGGGGGTGGAGGAGATCGAGGCCTGGACCGGGCGGCTCCGGCACATCGCGCGGCAGGGCACGATCGCCGAGGTGCAGGTGTACACCGTGGCGCGCCGGCCCGCCGACAGCGCGGCGGGCGCCCTCTCGCCGGAGGAGCTGGAGGGCATCGCGGCGGCGGCGCGTACAGCGGGGTTGAACGCCCGGGCGGTGTGAACGGCCGATGCGCCGCGATGGGCTGCTGGGCTTCCAGCCTCGCCGCGCATCCCGGCGCGGTGGGGGCGCGGGCAAGTGGCTGACCGGAGGTCCTGTCAGAACGGGCTTGGCCGCAGCATCAGGAGCTCGCCGTCGAGGCGCTCGGCGTCCGCGGCGTTGATCATGCGGCTGGCCGCCTGTGCCTCCGACTCCTTGGACGAGCCGCAGAGGAAGCCCAGACTGAGGACGCAGAGAGCCACGTCGCCCCCCGTGGTGGTCCGTTCGAGGCTGTAGGGGAGCGAGCCGCAGGCTCCGTGGAAACCGCCAGGGTCGATCACTCCACGCAGCATGAGCGCCCGGTCGTGGTCCGGGGTGCCCTCCTCGAGCACCACGTGACTCCGATCGGAGACCCTGTCTGCCCACGCCGGGAACTCCTCGCCGTCGACCCATGCGGTCCCCGCCCAACCAGGGGTCTCGTCTGACTCCTCCAACTCCGTCTCCACCGGGAGCTCGTCGCAACTGCCGGTCCATTCACCGGCGACGTTGCAGCTCGACAGGCAGGTGGCGCAGAGGAGGGTGGGAACC
>CAISIK010000220.1 GCA_903885375.1 uncultured Pseudomonadota bacterium | reverse complement strand
GTGCTCGCCGCCGCCGCGCCCTCCCCTGCGGACGGCGCCTCCACCACCTCGGCCAGCGCGTTGGCGCGGGCGAGCGCGCGCAGCACGCCCCGATCGGCCTGGGAGCGGGCGGCGAGGTCGGGCAGGGAGGCGAACGGACGGTCCCGGCGCGCCCGCTCGATCCGACGGCCCTCCTCCTCCCCGACCCCCTTCACCAGCCGCAGCCCCAGCCGCAGCGCCGGGCCGTCGGCCCCCTCCTCGAGCGTGCAGTCCCAATCGGAGCGCTGGGCGCACACCGGGCGCACCTCCACGCCGTGCCGCTCGATGTCCGCCACCAGCGTGCGCGGCGAGTAGAACCCCATCGGCTGGCTGTTGATGAGCGCGGCGGTGAAGGCCGCCGGGTAGAAGCAGCGCAGCCACGACGACACGTACACGAGGTGGGCGAAGCTCGCCGCGTGCGACTCGGGGAAGCCGTACTCGGCGAAGCCCTGGATCTGTTTGCAGACGCGCTCGGCGTACTCCGGCTGCAGGCCGTTCTGCAGGAGCCCGTTCATCAGCTTGTTGGTGAGCTCCGCGAGCCCCCCGCGCTTGCGCCACGCCCCCATCGCGCGCCGCAGGCCATCGGCCTCGCCGGGCGTAAAGCCCCCCACGGCCACGGCCATGGCCATGACCTGCTCCTGGAAGATGGGCACGCCGAGCGTACGCTCGAGGATCGGCACCAGCCGCGGATCGGCGTACTCCACCTCCTCCAGCCCCTGCCGCCGCCGCAGGTAGGGATGCACCATGCCGCCCTGGATGGGCCCGGGCCGCACCACCGACACCTCGATCACCAGATCGTAGAAGCAGCGCGGCTTCAGGCGGGGGAGCATGCCCTGCTGCGCCCGGCTCTCCACCTGGAAAACGCCGATGCTGTCGGCCTCCCCGAGCATCTCGTACACCGCGGGATCTTCCCGCGGGACGGTGGAGAGGTCGTGGTGGACGCCGTGGAACGACCGGACGAGATCGAAGGCCTTGCGGATGGCGCTGAGCATGCCGAGCGCGAGGCAATCGACCTTCACGAAACCCAGCTCGTCGATGTCGTCCTTGTCCCACTGGATGACGGTGCGGCCGGGCATCGTGGCCGGCTCGATCGGCGCGCGGTTCACCAGCGGATCCTCGCTGATCACGAAGCCGCCGACGTGGATCGACGTGTGGCGCGGAAAGCCCTGGATGTCGCGCCCGAGCTGCATGGCGAGCCCCACGCGGGCATCGGTGGGGTCGAGCCCCGCTTCGGTGAGCACCTCGTTCCCCTCCTTGAGGCTGCCCCACGAGTCGAGCAGGCCGCACAGGCGGTCGACCTGGTCGAGGCCCAGCCCCACGGCCTTGCCCACATCCCGCACCGCGCTCCGCCCGCGGTAGCTGATCACCTCGTTCACCATCGCGGCGCGGGCCCGTCCGTACTTCTCGTAGCAGTACTGGAGCACCTCCTCGCGCCGTTCGTGTTCGAAGTCCACGTCGATGTCGGGCGGCTCGCCGCGCTCCTCGGAGATGAACCGTTCGAAGAGGAGGGCGGAGTCCGCCGGGTCGACGTTGGTGATGCCGAGGGCGAAGCACACCGCCGAGTTTGCGGCGCTGCCCCGACCCTGGCAGAGGATGCCCCGGCGACGGGCGAAGCGCACGAGGTCGTGCACCGTGAGGAAGTAGGCGGGAAAGTTGAGCCGCCCGATCACGCCGAGCTCGTACTCCACCTGACGCGCCACCTTCTCCGGCGGGGAGCCGCCGTAGCGGTTCATCAGCCCGCGGCGCACGAGCTCCCGCAGCCAGGCCTGCGCGCCGTAGCCCTCGGGCACGACCTCCTTCGGGTAGGTGTAGGTGAGCTCCTTGAGCGAGAATTGGCAGCGGCCCGCGATCTCCATGGTGCGGTCGAGCAGGGCGGGCCAGCGCGCGAACCGTTTCGCCATGGTTTCCGGGCCGTGGATCACCCGCTCGGCGTTGGGCTGGAGCCGCCGCCCGGCCTGGTCGAGCGTGAGGCCGAGCCGGATGCAGGTGAGCACATCCTGCAGCGGCTTGCGCGAGGGGTCGTGCATGAGCGCATCGCCCAGCGCCACGCAGGGCAGCCCGCTGGCCACGAGGGCATCGATCCGAGCCTCCTCGCCCAGCGCCAGCCGGCGGGAGACGCCGCGGTACAGCCGATCCCCCGCCGCATCGTGGAGCGCCGCCAACGAGTCCGGCGACCAGCCCTCCCGGGCCACGAGGATGAGCCCCTCGTTCTCGGCGAGGAGCGCCTCGAGCGGCAGCGCGGGCCAGCCCTTGCCGAGGTGACGCCCGGCGGCGAGCGCGGCGGGGTCGTGCGCTAGGGGGTCGGCCGAGCGGGGGTCCTGCGGGATGCCGATGGAGAACTGGTCGAGGTCAACCCCCTCGGTGCTCGCCGCCCCGCCGGGAATCCGCTCGGCGCTCAGGAGCCGGCAGAGCGTGCCCCACCCCGCGAGCGACTGCACCAGTGCCACCACGCTCGCCCCCGCCACGCCCCGGCCGTTGCGCACCGTGAGGAGCGCCCCGTGCAGGAGCGGCATCGACTTCCCCTTGGCGTGCCGATGCGCGCGCACCGCGCCGTACACGCCATCCCGGTCGGTGAGCGCCAGCGCCCCGAGCCCCAGCGCCTCGGCGCGGTCGTAGAGGTCCTCCGGCATGGACGCCCCCTCGGAGAAGGAGAACGCCGAGCGCGCGCAGAGCTCTGCGTATCGGGGGGGGCCGGTCCGGGCGCGCCCGGCTCGCGGGGTTTCCGGCGGGGCCTCCACCTTCGGCGCCGGCGCCTCCGGCCGCCCCCCTCGCGGAAAGGCCAGCACCACCCCGCCCGTGGCCGCCTCCTCCTCCCCCGGACGGGACCCGAAACGCAGCGCCCGCCCGCTCTCTACGGCGGGCTCGGCCTCTTCCGGGGCGAGCGCCCCGCCGGCATCGAGCCACCCGTGCAGGAACCACCGCTGGAAGCCGGTGCTCGCGCCTTCCGCCGGCGCGAGCTGCTCGCTGTAGAGCCAGGCGCGGCGGCCATCGGCGAGGGTGGCGCACCAGTAGTCACGCGCGTAGCCCGTACGCGGCTTCCACCACTCGCCCGCGAGGCGCTCGGGCCCGGACAGATCGCGGATGGGGACGGTGTCGTGGTCGAGCAGCAGCGCACGCGGCCGCCCGGAGGGCCCCACGGCCACCCGGACCGGCCGGGGCGAGGGCAGGAGCAGCGCCGGACGCGCCCGGTGCGCGGGCGTGGGCGCCTCGCGCGGGAGGCGGCCTTCGGGATAGTGCCCCGACCAGGCCGCGGCATCGGGCTCATGAACCAGAGCCGGGTCGGCCTTCTTCGGCGAGAGCGGCACCGGCAGCTCCTCGCCGGGGGGCACCGGCACCCACCCTGCCTCCGGCCGCCACTCATCGGCCAGCGTGGGGCGGAACACGGCCTCGACCCCCAGCGTGTCCTGCAGCCGTGCCAGGAGCTCGGGCAGCGGCTCGGCCGCCCCCACCTTGTCGAACAGGCCCGACTGCGCCGCCCGCCACGGCGCCACCTGCAGGAGCGACAGGCTCACGGCCGTGACGGGCGCGGTGAGCTGCACCCGCTCGAGCCGCGCCTTGAGCTGGCGAAAGAGGCGGTCGGCCCCCCGAACGAGCTGGCCCGTGCGTACGGGCAGCACGAGCTCGCCCTCCTCCAGCCGCATCCGCACCTGCACACGGGCCGCCGCGGCGCCCGCCCGCTCGAGGTACTCGGCCACATCCCGGCAGAGGCCGTGCAGGACGAAGAGCACGGCCTCCAGCTCCACCACGCCATCCTCGAGCTCGGTGGTGTAGACGGGGTCATCCTGGGGGGCGGCCGGGACCGCGGCCTGCCCCTTCTCGACGGCGCGAGCACGCGCGGAGGCGGAGGTGG
>CAISIK010000219.1 GCA_903885375.1 uncultured Pseudomonadota bacterium | reverse complement strand
CTGGTCGTACGCCGTGAACGTGGCGCCACCGGTCTCGGCCAGGATCTTCGTGATCGCCGCCGTCAGCGACGTCTTCCCGTGGTCGACGTGACCAATCGTGCCGATGTTCACGTGCGGCTTGTTGCGCTCGAACTTTGCCTTGGCCATAGTGCTGCCTCTTTCGGTGAAGTCAGGTTGAGGTGGAGCCCATGACCAGGATTGAACTGGTGACCTCTTCCTTACCAAGGAAGTGCTCTGCCACTGAGCTACATGGGCGGTGATGTGGACGTGGAGCGGGAGACGGGGCTCGAACCCGCGGCCCTCAGCTTGGAAGGCTGATGCTCTACCAACTGAGCTACTCCCGCTCGGGGTGATGGTGGGCAGAAGTGGATTCGAACCACTGTAGACGTGAAGTCAGCGGGTTTACAGCCCGCCCCCTTTAGCCACTCGGGCATCTGCCCAGAAATGAAAAGATCAAGGTGAAAGCTGGCGGCGGGACTCGAACCCGCAACCTGCTGCTTACAAAGCAGCTGCTCTGCCGATTGAGCCACGCCAGCGACGAGGCGTTCCGGCCGCCGCGGGTATTATTCGCGCTGGCCACGCTGTCAAGGGCGGTCTGTGTTGATCTACGGCTGGGCGAAGGTGCCGGCCGGGGCCGCGCTCAGGAGCTCCAGAGCTTCAACCGCGATCGCTTCGCTGCGTTGATCCGCGCGCTCCACGCGAACAGATCCGGGCACGACCAGCCCCTCCCGCGCGGCACGCCACTGCCCGTAGGAGTAGCTCACCGGGCCGGCGTCAGTGACGTAGCGCACCCGCTGAAGGAGCCCGTTCGCCGCATCAACGTCGGCGAAAGCGAAGCCAGTGCCCACCGGGTCTTCTCCGCGGCCCACCCGCACGCCGGATTCAGCGCCCTCGAGCAGCATGAGCGTGCCCGGCTCCGGACCGCCGAACAGGGTCGGTACGTCGAGCGCCGGGCCGAGCACCACCTCCGGCGAGAACGCATCGGCCTGCGAGATGAGCACGCCGATGTCGCGCGCTTCCACTTCGCCCGCCGCTGACATCCAGGCCCCATCGGCCGTGGCGACCAGCACGCTGTCGGTACCGAAGCCGCCTCCCCGAACCTCGAGACGCCGCGAGGTGGCGTTGCGCCAGTACTCGTGGGCGACGCGCACCTTCTTGCCATCCACCTCGAACTCGCGAACGAACTTGAAGTGCACCGCGGGCGAACGCGCCAGGGCCGCTGCGCCGCCGGCCGCGCCGCCGTGCGCCTCGAGACAGCGCGCCAACGTGCTGGCCGCCGACGGCGGAGCGGGCTTCGCGGCGGGCGCCGCCACGGGCTCCCCCTTCACGGCCTTGCCCTTCGCAGGCGCGGCGACCACGTTCAGCGTGGCGCCCGTCTCTTTCCGGAGCCGCGCTCCTGCCGCCGAAGCGCCTGCCTCATCCGCGAAGCCCTCCACGAGCGCCACGTGCAGCCAGCCTTCCCCGAGACGGAACCGCTTGACCACCCGGGCGGTGTACCCGTCCTTGATCGCCGCCGACTCCACCGCGGCCGCCACGGCGCGGTCGGGCGAGCCGGCGCTTTCCAACCACCAGCCGTCAGCTCCCCACGCGAGGTGGGTGAACAGGAGAATCAGCGCAAGCATCGCGCCGAGGGCTAACGCACCTGCCGAACCGACAGCTCGTAGATTCCCTCATCGCCGCCCGCGCCGACCACGATCATGTACTCGGTACCGCCGACCAGAGAGATCTCGATGAATCCCTCCTCGCCATCGACGCCGCCGTAGCCACCGGTGTTGTAGAGCCGGGAGTACGTGGGGATCTCGTCCTCATCGCGCTCGTCGCTGTCGAGCCAGGAAGAGTCGTACGGCGCCACCGTGCCGTCCAGCACACCGCCCAGCGAGGTGCACTGCTGCACCAGCACCTGGTCGATGAAGGTTTCGGGCAGGGGCTCGTTCTCGTCGAGCACGTCGTCGGCGTCGAAGTCCACATCGCAGGTCGGGGGGGTGGACTCGGTCACGCCGCAGGGGTCGTCGATAGTCGCTTCGGTCCCCATCTCCCCGGCCAGGAACACCTGATAGTACAGGTAGTCCAGCACCGAGGTCGGGAAGGCGAACGCCGGTGCGTCGGTGCACAGCGGACTGCTGTGGGTGCCGGCGACCGTGGGCTGGGGGATGTAGTCCAGCGGCGCGACGGCAATCCACGGGTCCTCGGGCATGCTGTCGCCCGAGTCATCGAAGCGGCGGTCGAGCCAGAGGTGGAGCGTGAGCGTGTCGAGCACCGAACGGTCGGTAAGGTCGAGCACCCACCGATCCGTGTCGACCACGTCGGCGGTCGTGGCATCGCCCGACGCGTCGATCATCGAGACCTCGGCCGAACCGGTCAGCTCGCCGATGCCGAAGATGGTGCTCCCATCGGCCGGGAGGCTCGGGAGCACGACGGCGTTGACGTCGGTGGGGCCAAAGATGTTCTCGACGGCGTAGTCGGGTTCGGCCGGGTCCTCCCAGCGGACCACCTCGGCGAGGAACCCGGCCCCCTCGAACTGCACCTGAAGTCCGGCGGAGTCGTAAGGGATACCGTCGAGCCGGACGACCTGCGCGCTGTAGTCGCTGCCGATCCAGCCATCGAAGCTGAACGCAGGGTCGTAGTGGTAGAAGTCGGGGCCCTGCAGGAGCACGTCCGAGCCGTCTTCCAACGTGGGCGTGTCGGTGTGCCCGCCAGCCCAGGCGTAGTTCGCGCCGCGGAGGCTCAGCCCGCGCTGGTAGCCGTTGGCGCCGTAGAGGCTGTCCCGCGCTGCCGGGGGCGAGCTCAGGGTTTCCGGCGCACCGTACGGCACGAATGCCGTGGACGTGACCAGGTTGTTGCCGGAGCCGTCGGTGACGCCGGTCGCCAGCATCGACAGCTGCCACATCATGACCAGATCATCGAAGCCGGTGTCGGTGTCGGTGGCGTAAAGGGAGAGCGCATCGTCGATGGCGTCGGTGCCCGTTTCGGTGCTCCCCACGGCCGCCGCGAGGAAGGCGTTCTGATCGGTGGTGCCGGTCTTCGCCCACTCGTAGAGCCAGAGGCCGAACAGGTACTGGGCGCCCTTCGACCCGGGCTCCAGGCTGCCCTTCGTGCCCTCCGCGAGCAGCGGATAGTTGTAGGGGACGTCGAGGTAGTCCCACGCGTCGGAGTGGAAGCTGGCGCCGAAGCCGCAGCGGTCGGCCGCGAGCGTTCCGAAGACGTCGAGGACCCAGTCCTCCTCCACCGTGGTGCCGGCCGGGTCGGGCGCGAGGATGTGCTGGTTGTAGCTGATCAGCGCCACGAGGGAGCGCGCGAGCTCGGCGGCGAGGGCGTAGTTGGTGTACTCACCCACGGAGACCGGCGCGGCCGACTGGAAGTACCCCTGGGGGTCCGGGGCGTAGGCGTAGATGACCTCGCGCTCATCGCTCCCATCGTTGGTCTTGATGTCGTAGTCGGCGAGGTCGACCGAGGGTTCGGCGAACGAGGGGAGCACCGTGGCCTGGAGGTCCTCGTCGGTCGAGGTGGACGGAAGCGCGTTGAGCCGCGGGCTGATGAAGAGATCGATCCGACCATCCTCGTTGATGTCGGACGGATCGCCGAACAGGGCCGTGGTGTTCGGAAAGATGTTGAGGTCGAAGATGTCGGCGACGGTATTCAGATCGCAGTTGTCGAAGCCGAACGCCTGGTACTGGTCGGCCTCGTCGACCAGGCCATCGCACTCGTAGTCCCAGTCGATCGGAACCTCGTTGTCGACCCAGATGGCGATGTGATCGCCGAGGGCCCAGAGCGTCGCATCCTTGGGCTCCCAGCCCTCGGTGTCCATCTCGGTGCGTACGCGGAAGATGTCGACGAGCGAGCCGACGTCGGCGTCCTCGAGGGTGTCGCGGCGGGGAACGATCGGGTGGACGTTGCTGGCGAGGGCGGGTTCGTACGAGCTCACGTTGCGCACACGGCGCCGGGCCGGCTCATCGCGGCGCCGGGCCGAAACGTCGGACCCGAGGATGTACCGCAGGTTGTAGGACTGGTCGCTCGATTCGGCGTTGAGCATGATCAGGTAGAACTGCTGCCCGATGTTCGAATCACCCGACTCATCGGCGAGCAGAAGGTCGGCCGAGCCATCCTCTGCCACGAACGGCACAACGTCGCCCGGCTCGTCAAAGTTGTACTCGGTGGTCTCGCCGGTGTCGGTGTCCTCACCGGTGTGGGTGTCGCCCCCGGTGTCGGTGTCGACAGCGGTGTCGGTGTCCGCCGTGTCGTCCTGCCCGGTGTCGGAGCTGCCGCCCTTGTCGGAGCCGAAGTCGGGCGGGGTGGACGGACAGGCCACGAACAGCAGGGACAGGCCGATCAGGAGACGGTGCATGCAGGGTCCTCCGGGCGTGTTCACCCGAAGGCGCAGGCTACCACAACGAAGCCGGTCGCGTCCAACATCCTTGACTGCGGGGCCTCCCACCTGTATAACCGCGCCACTTCGAGGCCCCGATGATCCAGCGCATGTCCCTCCCGTTCCTTCTTCTGGTCGCCTGTGATGGGGGCGGCACCAAGGACACCGACACGGGTGGCGGCGGCGAAGCCGCCCGCACGTTCGACTACTTCGTGTTCACCAACGAGGTCTATACGGGCGACTCGACCTGTATCGGCTCCGACATGGGCACCGTCGACCCTGCGAAACAGGTCAGCGTCACGTTCAACGGCGAGGTCCACGACTTCCAGACCGAGAACGAGGTGTCCGAAGCCACGGTCCAGTTCTGGCTCGCCGATGACATCAGCGGCGCCGCCGATGCCGAGCACACGGCCGACGCCGACGGCAAGTTCAGCACCACCGTGCCCACCTGCACGCCCATCGCCTACGGCACGTTCACGCCCCCCGAGTGGGAGGAGACGGTCGACACCTACGAGGTGCACCAGGTGTACGGCTACGTGGAGACCGGCTCGATCGACGGCGAATGGGTGAACAGCGTGAGCCAGTCCACCTCGAAGATCATCCCCAGCGTGATCGGCATCGAGTGGGACAACACGACCGGCATCATCGCGGGCACAGCCTTCGACTGCACCGAGACCGAGATCGGCAACGCCCAGATCTTCATCCACGACGGCAACGGCACCCCGCCCGCCACCGGCGAGATCTTCTTCTTCGACGACAACAACCTCCCGACCAGCCACGACAAGCTCACCGCCACGAACCCCGAGAACGGCCTCTGGGTGGCGGTGAACGTGCCGGTGGGCACCTGGCAGGTGGAGATGTGGGGCTGGAGCGGCACGGAGCACGTGCTCCTCGGCAGCACGGTGCTGAACATCCTCAGCGGCTCGGTCAACATCTCCAACATCTACACGGGCCACGATGATGGCATCGCGTACCCCGACTCCTGCCTCATGGGCGCGATGTGATGCTGGGCGCCTTGTGGCTCGCGCTGTCCGCGGCATCCGCTCACGCGGATGCGCCCGACAACTGGAAGTTCAGCCTCGATGGCTACTACCGGGTTCGCGGCCACGCGTTCTGGGACCTGTACGAAGGCCAGGCTGACGCCGGCACCTACATGACCCACCGCGTGCGGCTCCAGCCGCAGCTCAACTTCGAGGACCGCGCCAAGTTCTTCATGCAGGTCGATGCGCTCGACGGTGCGGTGTTCGGCGACAACATGTCGCAGGCCTCGACCGCCCTGTTCGCCGGCAGCCCCTCCGAGACGGGCATCGATGGCGTGGAAGGCGATGTCATCAGCGTGCCTCGCGCCTGGATGGAGTTCAAGGTTCCCGTCGGGCTCTTCCGCGTGGGCCGGCAGTCGAGCCAGTGGGGCATGGGGCTGCTCGCCAACAACGGCGATGGCTTCGACGACAGCTTCGGCGAGAACAAGTTCGGCAGCACCTACGACCGCATCATCTTCGCCACGCGGCCGATCACCGTGGCCACCACGGTGGCCAACATGGTCAACCCCGCCACGAAGGTGCGCGACATCCCGCTCATCACCGCGTTCGGCGTGGACCGCCTGGTTGAGGACCCCCTCATCCAGTACTACGGCTACACCTGCGACTCCGGTGAGACCGACGACGACGCGCGCTGCGCCGCGGGCGACGACCACAGCTACACCTCCGACCGCGACCCGCAGTACCGCCCCGACACCTGGTGGGTGGACACGCAGGATGACGTGTACGAGATGGTGTACGTGCTCATCTACCGAGGCGAGGACCTCAAGTTCGGCAAGTCCCTCGTCGGTGACCTCACCGCGGGCGTCTACATCGTGAACCGCGTGCAGGCAGAGACCGACAGCGACGTCGTGATCCTCGATGCCTACGTGAAGGAGGAGATCGCCAACACCTACTTCGAGGCCGAGGTGCTCACGATCCAGGGCGGCACCCGCGCGATCACCCTCGCGAGCGGCAACGCCGAGGATCCCCTCGGCAAGGAGGCCGCCATCTGGGGCTACGTCCTTCGCGGCGGCTACCAGGACCAGCGCTGGAGCCTGCTCATGGAGCACGGCTACGCGTCGGGCGACGAAACGCCCACCGACGAGAACTTCACCGGTCGGCCGCTGCACCCCGACCACAACGTGGGGCTCCTCTTCTACGAGGAGATCATGTCGCGCATCACGGCGGAGACCTGGGGCGACGGCGCCAAGGGCCTCTGGAGCAACGGCGGCGTGTACAACAGCCGCTACATCTTCCCCAACGTCCGCTTCCGGCCGCTCCCGAACTGGGAGCTCTCGGGCGCGTGGATGATGGCGTGGCCCGACAAGCCGGATGGCGCACGCATCCTTTGTGCCGAGGGCGACGAGGTGGAGTGCCCCGTGTACTCGGCCACCAGCGACTACCTCGCCTGGGAGGCCGACTTCGCGATCAAGCATCGCTGGGCCGACCACGTGAACGTGACGGTGGAGGGCGGCTACGCCCACGTCACCGATCGGATCCCCCTCAAGAACAACGGGCTCCAGTACGAGACCGACGAGAACGGCGCGACCTACGGTAACTACTTCACGCTGCAAACCCGCGTCGCGTACGAGTTCTAGTTGATCCTCACCCTCCTGTGCGCCGGTGTGGGCCTGGCCGGAATCGTCGAGGACGTGGAGTTCGCGGCGGATGCCAACAAGCCGATCGAGCTTCGGCAGTCGGCGTTCGGCCGGCTGCACGACGAGGCGGCCGTGGAGAAGCTGGTGTCGATCGCGAAGGACAAGGACACCCTGCCGGCGCGCCGGTGGGTGGCCGTGCGCGCGCTCGGCCTCAACACGGCGCCCACGGCCCTCTCGGCGTTGCTGGACTTCCTTGGCTCCGAGAACGCGCCCACGCGCATCGCCGCGCTCGCGGCGCTCGGCGAGCGCAAGGATCGGAGCGTGTCTGGCCGTGTGGCCGCGCGGCTCGAGGACAAGGCCCTGCTCGTGCGCCAGGCGGCCGCCGATGCGCTCGGCCTGCTCGGCGACACCCGCACGCTCCCCGACCTCGGCCGCGCGCTCGCCGACGCGAGCAACACCTACCGCGGCACCTCGATGTGGGTCCGCCGGCACTACGTGGAGGCCATGGGCCGCATCGGCACCACCGAGGCGATCCGCTACCTCGCCCCCGCGCTCGACGATGCCGACCCCGACGTGGTTGGCGCCGCGATCGCCGGGCTGGAGAAGGTGGCCGGCTTCTCCTACCGGGAGGGGCGCACCGACGCCGAACAGACCGAGGCCTGGCGCCGCTGGAGCAAGGGCCGCTGAGGGTGGCGGGCTGCTAGCCCGCCTTCGCCACGAGGTCGGCCAGCTCTTCGCCCGACAGTCGGCCGGTGCGCGCCGCCTTGATCTGGCCATCCCGCCCGATCACGAAGGTGGTGGGGAAGGAGCTCACCTTCCAGTCGCGAACCACCGCCGAGGTGGCTTCCAGCACATCGTAGGTGACGCCGAGACGCGCCGACTGCTCCGCGAGCTGCGCGCCGGAGCCGCTGTTCACGGCCACGCCGAGCACGCGAACATCGGGATGGTCGACCGCCCAGGCGCTGATCTCGGGGATTTCCGCGCGGCAGGGTGGGCACCAGGTGCCCCAGAAGTTCACGACCACCACCTGGCCCTTCAGGGCATCCAGATCGACCTCGCCGCCCGCCACGTTCACGAGCGCCAGCGGGGGAGCCGCACCGCCTACGTCGGACCCACCGCCCACGATCGACATCGCCGCGATGAGCGCGAGCGCCACACCCAGCGCGAGGGCCCAGTCCTGCAGAAGTCGCTTCACCCGCAGAAGCTATGCACTCGTTCCGAGAACGCTACCCCCCGGTCCAATTTCCGCCCTCCCGCCTCGCTCTTGACGCGTCCACACCTTAGCTTCCACGCATGAACCTGCTGTTCACCCTGCTCGTCGCGCTCAGTGTGCTGGTCGCCGCCTACACGGGCTCGCCGGCCCATCCCGGGGTGGTGCAAGGCGCCGAGGTGACCGTTCAGCTCGATGTGGCCAGCCTCGTGAAGGAGGGCAGCGCCGCGCGGGTGGAGGCCGGCGGGGTGGAGTACCCCGGCACCGTCCTGGCCATCACGCCCCCCGCTGTGCCGGGCGGCCCGCCCCGCGCCCGGCTGCAGACCGCGGCGCCCGTGGGCGACGTGGATGTCCGGTTCGACGCCGAACACCGGATGAAGCTCGTGTCCGATGCGGGGCTCGAGCAGGCGAAGAAGGCCGTGGAGCTCGCCATCGGGCTCGTGGGGGCGATGACGCTCTTTCTCGGGCTCATGAAGGTCGTCGAGGCCGCCGGCGGGCTCGACCTCATCGCGCGCACCCTGCGTCCGTTGCTCGTCTTCCTCTTCCCCGACGTACCGGCCGGGCACCCCGCGATGGGCGCCATGGTGATGAACCTCTCCGCCAACATGCTCGGGCTGGGCAACGCCGCCACCCCCTTCGGCATCAAGGCGATGCAGGAGCTGGACACCCTCAACCGCGACAAGGGCACGGCCACCAACGCGATGGTGCTCTTCCTCGCACTGAACACGAGCGGCGTGACCATCCTCCCCACCGGGGTGATGGCCGTTCGGGCCGCGCTCGGCAGCAAGAACCCGGCGAGCATCCTGCCCACCACGATCCTCGCCTCTTTCGCCGGCATGATCGTGGCCATCCTCGTGGGCAAGGGCCTCGCTCGGTTCTGGAGTGGGGGCGAGACGGAGCCCTGCGCGCGCGAGCCCGTCGCCGCCCGGGAGTTCTTCCCGCTCGCGGTCTTCGTGGCCATGATCGCCGCCCTCTGCACGTGGGTCTCGCTCGATGACCGGGCCACCTTCTTCATCCTGCCCGGGCTGATCGCCGGCATGGTGACCTTCGGCGTGGTGAAGCGCGTCAAGGTGTACGAAACGCTGGTGGAGGGCGCGCGCGAGGGCTTCGCCTCGGCCACCCGGATCATCCCGTACGTGGTGGCCATCCTCGTGGCCGTGGGCATGTTCCGCGCCAGCGGGGCGATGGAGGTCGTGGTGGGCGCGCTCGCCGTGCCCGCCGGGTGGGTGGCCATTCCGCCCGAGGTGCTCCCCCTCGCCTTCCTGCGGCCCATGTCCGGCACCGGCGCCTTCGCCCTCTTCAGCGAGATGACGCGCACCTTCGGGCCCGATTCCTACCTCGGAAACCTCGTGGGCACGATGCAGGGCAGCACGGAGACCACGTTCTACGTGCTTGCGGTCTACTTCGGCAGCGTGGGCGTGAATCGTTTCCGCCACGCCGTGCCCGTCGGCGTGCTCTCCGACGTGGCCGGCTTCCTCGCCTCGGTCATGGCCGTGCGCTTCCTGATCGGCGGGCCCTGAGCCCCTTCGCCTAGAAGTTCTGGCTCGCCGCGCCGGCGCCGAGGGCGAGCGTCAAGACCAGCATGTAGAGCACGATGAAGAAGACGTAGAGCAGGATGAACCCTGCGAACATGCTGCTCACGAGCCCGCCGGTGAGGCCCGCTGCGACCGCGGCGGTAGCCACGGAGCGATCCCGCTCATCCTTCGCCACGCCGAGCACCTTGTTGGCCTGCCAGGCCCCGTAGAGCCCGAGGGGCGCGCCGACGAAGAAGGGCACGTAGCAGGCGCACATGCCCACCGCGGCACAGATGCAGGACCCCACTGCATACCAGAGCGCGGTGTTGAGCGGGAGGCCGGAGGCGGTGTCATCCGAGAAGCCGTAGGGGTCGGTAGCCATGCTGCCCCCCTACCTTGCTGCGTCGAGCGCTGCGAAAACCCGGCGCCCGCGCGCTTCGTCGACCAGCGGCATCGGCATCCGGCCACCGGGGAACCAGATCACCACCGAGCCGATGCCCAGGGCCCGTTCCACCGGGCCTTGCTCCCACCGGACCGACTGCAACTTCTCGCGCGGGAGCACCCAGGTGTCGCGCGAAAGGAAGCCCCGCCGCATGACCATGAACGCAGGGGTCACGGCCCAGCCCTGCCAGCGCACGTCGAGCCACGCCACGAGGAGCGCGGCGGGGAGCATGAGGAGGAAGCCGGTCTGCCCGGTGACTCGCACGAGCACCGCGACGGGGATCGCCCAGGCGAGCACGGAGCCCAGCATGGCGGCCAGGAGTGCACCGGGCGCGGCCGGCTCGAGCGCCCCGCCCAGCTCGGCATCCAGCCCGGGAAAGGCCGCACGCACGCGCTGATCGACGTCCTCCTGCGGCACCATCGGCACCACGCCTTCCGTGGTGGGGTCACCCGCCTCGGGAGGTGCGCCCGACGCCGCGGTGTCGAAGAGCAGGGTGGCAAAACCCATCGCCCGACGCACGATCGGCTCGCTCACCTGCACCATCTGGAGCTTCTTCACGGGGATATCCACGCGCCGCCGGGTGAGCAGCCCGCTCTCGAAGTGGAGCGTCTCACCATCCACCCACCACCGGGACCGGTACCAGCGGAGCACCGCCGCCCCCACGCTCAGCACGTACCCCGCCGCCACGGCCACCAGCGCGAGCCCGATCCATCCCGCCGTTCCCGTGGGCGCCGAGGGCAGCGTGCCGGGCGCCACCCGCTGCGACACCTCCACGACCAGGGCCACGCTCACGCCCGCCATGCCTGCCCGACTCGAGCTCGCCCCGAACGCCACCACCTCGAGCAGGCCCGGCGCGTCGAGCGCCTGTCCCTCGGTGGTGACCGCGCTGCCCGGGCGACCGATCCCCGCGCGCAGCTCCTCGGCGTCGGCCAACGACAGGGCCGAGAGGAGCCCATCACTCGCGAGCAGCCCCGAGGCGCCGGCCATCTCGACCCGCAGCTCCACGAGCCCGGCCATGCGATGGAAGAGGTTCTGGCGGATCGAGACGTTCTGGATGCGGGAGGGATCGAACGCCTGCTCCACGCGCGAGAACAGACCTGACTGGATTTCGAGGCGCCCATCGAAGAGGCGGTAGCGCAGGGTGAGGAAGTGCAGGAGCGTGCGCACGACCGCCGTGAAGGCGAAGAACAGGATCATCAGCACGTCGAGGGTGGCAGCGCCCTGCTGGCGGCCCCAGAGCATGCCCACCACGAGCGGCCACAGGTTCCACAGCGTGCGCCAGGCCGTCGGCAGCAGGTTCACGAAGAAGGAGGCCGGGTGGAGGCGGCGCCACCGGGAGGGCTCAGACGCCGTCATCCTGCCCTCGGCTGGCCCGCGCGAGCTCGTCCCGCACGCGCACGGCCTCGTCAGTGTCGAGCCCCGGCAGCGACGCATCGTTCGAGAGGCCCGCGCCGGTGTACACGATCACGCGCGAGAGGTGGAGCAGCCGCTCCCAGAGCCCCTGTCGCGTGTCCACGTGCTGGATGCGGGAGCGTGGCACGCTGATCGTGCGCCGCCACAGCACGCCCTCCTCCACCACGAGGCTGTGGCTCGTGATCTCGTAGCGGAAGAACCGGTGCTGGAACGACGGCCAGATCACCGCGCGGAGCACGAGGAGGAGCCACGTGGCGCCCACCGCTGCGATGGCCGCTGTGTACCCGAACGCACTGGAAACGCCCCACCCCACCGCGAGGTAGAGCGGCACCGCCGAGGTGAACGCCCCTACGAGCCCCTCCAGTCGCCACAGGGTCATCACGCGGGGGTCGAGGGTTCTCACCCCGCCGCCTTACCGCGCGGCACGTGCGATGTCGTGCCCGGACGACGCGGGCGGGTTTGCAAGAACGACGTCAACCGCCTGCCCTTCCGCGCCCGAGTGTCCTAACCTGCCGCCCTTCTGGAACGTCCGATGCTGCTCCTCGCCCTGACCGCCCTCCTCGCAGGCCCCGCGGCCGCCGGGGACGACGTTCCTGCCGACGGCCGATACGCCCTCCCCGGCTCGGGGTTCACGCTCGCCGCGCCGGGCTGGCACATGAGCCGCTGGTCCGACTGGGACTTCAAGGGCCGCAGCGCCGATGGCTCCGTCTTCGCGACGGCCTGGAGCTCCAGCTTCCAGCTCACGATCGACGAGACCGTGGCCCGCGCCCTCTCCAGCGAGTGGAAGCGGGGCCTGGAGGAGTCGGAAGGGGCCACCGAGGTGACCGTCGGCGAGGTCCGGGTGGAGAACGTGTCCGGGCATCCGCGCGCGCGCGCCACGCTCAGCTTCACGAGCGGCAGCGGCATCAAGGGCGTGTGCCACGCGGCGGCCTTCTCCACCGAGGGGCTCACGGCCCAGCTTTACACCATCACCGCGGCGACCATGGCCGACCGCGGGGCCGCGCAGCTCGATCGCCTTCTGGCCGGCGTGGAGATCACCCGACCGCCCGCCCCGATCGGGGGCACCAGCACGCTCACCACGCCGAACGGCAAGGTGGAGCTGCCCGCCGGGTGGCGCGCGCCCCTGACCGGCGAAGGCGCCGAGGTGAGCGCGCTCTTCGGCCGCACCGGCGCCGCCGATGCCAAGGCCTGCGTGCCCGCCATCTTCGCCCGCGTGGGCGGCGAGGCCGACCTCCTGCTCGCCTGCCCCGAGGCCTCCCTCCCCCCCGTGATCGACGAGTACAGCTTCGCGGACGAGTCCACCCTCTTCGCGCAGCGCCTGTTCGGCGCCGCGGCCGCGAAGTTGCGGCCGCCGGAGGCGGTGGCGCGTGGCGAGGAGTCGGCGGTCCTGCTCCACGCCAACGACGGGCTCTGGGTGGGTGGCTTCCCCGTGGCGACCGGCATGCAGGTGGTCTGGGCCAGCGGCGTTGCCTCCCGGGATGCGGAGCTCGGCACTGCCGTGCGCGCCGTCCTCACGGGCTTCACCGTGGCGCCCGAGGCCGAGGCGGATCGCAGCTTCGCGGTGATGCTCATGCACCGCCTCACCTACAACCGCACCCACCCCACGGTGCTCGTGCCCGGGCTCCTGCTCGCCGCGCTCGCCGCCTTCCTCGTGCGGATGATCCTCCGCTCCTCGGTCGGCACGGCCGAGCCCGACGCGCACGACGCTCACTGACGTCAGCGGATTTCGCGGGCCGACTCCGCCATCTCGTCATCGAAGCTGACGCGGATCTGGAACAGCGGAATGTGCACGGGGCGCGGCGGCTCGATGGTGATCTCGATGCCGGGGCGTTCCACCGATGCGCCGACCGTGACGCGGTCGAACTCCAGCGTGGTGATGGCCTGGAAGCGCACCCGGGGCTGCGCCTCGTCGGTGAGGGTTTCGGTGCCCTGGGCGAAAGCGGTGGCGAGGAGAAGAAGCATGATCGGACCTCTTCCCCCATCGACATCCGTCCCCGGGCCAGGTTCCGGGAAATCGGGGCGGCGCGCGTTTGCCCCACCTCGGGGCGGGCGCGCTCGGCCGCGCGCCGCGCGCCGTCAGAGCACGGCTTCCCAGGCCGCGCAGGCCTCCCGACAGGTCTCCACGTCGGGCACGAGCGCGAGCCGCACGTAGGGGTCGGCGGAGTCGGTCACGGCGAAGGCGCTGCCGGGGTTCGTCATGATCCCGGCTTCGAGGAGGCGCTCGGCGTAGGTCTGGCCGGTGTGGCCCTCGGGCGCGCGCACCCACAGGTAGAAGCTCGCCTCGCTGGCTACGATCTCGAGCCCGGCGCGCTCCAGGAATGCCACCATCACGTCGCGCTTGGCCTTGAAGATGGCCCGGCGTTCATCGGCGTGCGCGTCGTCGTTCCAGGCGGCGGCGGCGGCGGCGTTCACGAAGTCCTGCGGCGCGAGGCCCGGGTTCACCCGCAGCTCGCGGAGCTTCCGCATCCAGGCCGGGTCGCCCGCGATCATCCCGGTGCGGTAGCCGGTCATTCCGCTCCGCTTGCTCAACGAGAAGATGGCGATCACGCCTTCCTGCGCGACCTCGAGGATCGAGGGCGGGGGCTCGCCGAACCAGGTGTCGGCGTAGCACTCGTCGGAGGCGAGGAGGATGTCGTACTCCCGACACACCTCCCAGGTTCGGCGCAGGTCCGCACGGGTGAGCACGGCGCCCGTGGGGTTGTGCGGCGAGTTGATCCACACGAGGCGCGTCTGCCGAAGCACCTCCGGCGGAAGCTCCCACACGCGCTGCTTGAAGTCGCCCGCGAGGCGCTGGGGGTGCGGCACGCCACCCGCGAGCACGGCGCCCCGGTGGTAGACGCTGTACCCCGGGTCGGGGAAAACGACGGTGCGGTCGGGTGCGTCGGGGTCGACCACGAGGAGCGGAAGGTGGAACACCGCCTCCTTCGAACCCGAGCTGGGGAGGACCTGCGTGGCCGGGTTCAGCGAAACGCCGAAGCGACGGTGCGCCCAGCCGCAGAACGCCTCGCGGACCGCGGCGCCGCCGAGCACGGTCGGGTAGCGGCAGTTGTCCGGGATGGCCGGGGCCACCTGGGCCCGGATGAACTCGGGCGTGGGTTCGGTGGGGTCGCCCGTGCCGAAGTCGAAGACCCGCTTGCCCGAAGCGAGGAGCGCCGCGCGCTTCTCATCGAGCACGACGGTGGGGTAGCTGGGCAGGGTGTCGAGCCGCGGGTTGAGTCGCACGGCGCGAGCGTAGCCGGGCGCGCCACGCCGGAACAAGGCGTGTCCGTCGACTGGTACGCTGCGCCACGGCCGATAAGCTCGCGGCCATGCCCGACCTGACCCCCGAAGAGCTCGCCGACGCCGCCCTCGCCAAGCTGAGGGACGAAGATCCACGCGGCGCCCGCGAGCTTCTGCTCCGCGCCGTCGAGGCCGCCCCCGACCGGGTGGACCTCCTCAACGCCCTCGGCGTGGTGCACCTGCAGCTCGGCGAGCCCGAGCTGGCGATCCGGCTCATCGAGGAGGCCGTCTCCCGGGTGGATGCGCTCGTGCTCCAGCGCCCCGCCGAGCGCGATCACCTCACCGCGATGCGCGATGGCTTCCGCCTCTCGCTCGCCGCCGCGCTCGAGGACCTCGACAATCCCGACGGCGCCGCGCGCGAGTACCGCCGCGTGCTCGGCGACAGCCCCGGCCAGCCCCGGGCCCGACAGGGCCTCGCCCACCTCCTGCTGGCCCGCGGCGAGCTCGCGGCCGGCCTCGAGGAGCTGCGCACCTACGTGCGCGAAAACCTCGACGAGGACGCGTTCATCGAGGGGGCCGCGGCCTACGCCGATGAGGTGGAGGCGTTCATCCAGCGCAACATCCAGCCGCGCGAGTTCCTCGTCGCCCACCGTGAGTCCTACGTGGAGATGTTCGACCACTACGAGGCCGAGCAGGCCTCCGAGGGGTGGATCGCGGAGGCCGCCCGCATGATGCGCGCGCCGGATGGCCGGGTCGTGCCCATGATCCCCGAAGGCGCGCGTCCCTACGCCGCCGTGCGGGTGGACCTCGTGAACCCGCAGACCTCGCAGGTGGGCCAGGTGGGCGATCAGCCCATGGTCGTGGCCCTCGCCGAGTTCCAAACCCTCGCCCGCGCGCCGGCGCTCTTCCCCGTGGGGGGCCTTCCGTTCACCCTCCACATCTCCAGCCAGTCGCCGTGGGACCAGCTCCCCCTCTCGATGCGCTTCGAGCGGCGCGACAGCGTCGAGGCGGTCGACGGCCTCATCGGCGACTGGTACCGCGCCGGCTGGGACGGCGCGTTCGGCACGCGCGACGCGCAGCGCTTCCACTACGTGAGCGACCCCGAGGTGAAGCGCGATGGCTTCGGCGTGACGTACAACCTGGACCTCGGGCGCGCCCGCATCGACGGGCTCGATGACCTCCTCCGCCGGCTGGTGGGCTTCCACGCGAGCCACCCCATCCGGGCGTTGATCGTCGGGCGCGGCTACCTCCCGTAGCGGCCGACACGTTCCCCTGTTTCTTGATAGCCCGCGCGCCTTCGAGGTATTCATGGCGCTCCAGGCAGGCATCGTCGGTCTCCCCAACGTGGGAAAGAGCACGCTCTTCAACGCGCTCACGGCAGCGGGCGCCACGGCGGCGAACTTCCCCTTCTGCACGATCGATCCGAACGTGGGCGTGGTTCCCGTCCCTGATCCCCGGCTCGAGCAGCTGCACGCCATCATCAAGACCAACGTGATCATCCCGGCTTCGGTGGAGGTGCTCGACATCGCCGGTCTGGTGCGAGGCGCCTCGCAGGGCGCCGGTCTCGGCAACAAGTTTCTCGGCCACATCCGCAGCGTGGATGCGGTGCTCCACGTGGTGCGCTGCTTCGATGATGCCGACGTGGTGCACGTGGATGGCGACCCCGACCCCATCCGCGACATCGAGACCATCGACACCGAGCTCGCCCTCGCCGACCTCGACAGCCTCAATCGCCGCACCGACCGCTTCCGCAAGGCCGCCAAGACCGGCGACAAGGAGGCCACCTTCCACCTTGGCGTGAGCGAACGCCTCGAGAAGATGCTCAACACCGGCAAGGCCGCCCGCAACGGCGGGTGGACGGAAGAGGAGTGGGTCAGCGTCCGCGACGCCCAGCTCATCACCGCCAAGCCGGTGCTCTACGTCTGCAACGTCGATGAGAGCGGGCTCGGCGGCGACAACGCCTACGTGAAGCTCGTGCGCGCCCACGCGGCGCAGGAGGGCGCCCAGGTGGTGGTGCTCTGCGCGAAGATCGAAGCCGAAATCCAGGAGCTCCCACTCGAAGACCGCGCGGTGTTCCTCGCGGACATGGGCCTCCCCGAGCCCGGCCTCGCCAAGCTCGCTCGCGGGGTCTACGCCCTGCTCGGCCTCCAGACCTACTTCACCGCCGGCGTGAAGGAGATCCGCGCCTGGACGATCCCGGTCGGCGCTCGCGCCCCCCAGGCCGCCGGCGTCATCCACACCGACTTCGAGCGCGGCTTCATCCGCGCCGAGGTGTACACGGTGCCCGACCTCATCGCCGCCGGCAGCGAGGCCAGCCTCAAGGCGGTAGGCAAGATGCGGGTGGAAGGGAAGGAATATGTGGTGCAGGATGGGGATGTGATGCATTTCAGGTTCAACGTCTGAACCCTGCGCGCGCCGACCGCCTACGATCGCGACGACATCGGATGATTCGCGTCACCACCCGGGCGCCTGCGGTTAGCCCCCATCCAGATGCTCCTCTGTCTCGCCGCCGCCCTCGCCGCTGATCCCCCCGCAGCGTCTGCGCCGGCGGCTCCGGCAGCGCCCGCGCCGGCGGCTCCGGAAGCACCGGCGGCCACGCGGGCCTCGCTGCCCTCGCCGATCAGCGTGCCAGGCGCGCCCTACCCGGAGGCGGCGCTCGCGGCCGGCCAGGAAGCGAGCGTACTGCTCGAGGTGGCCGTAACCTCCACCGGCGAGGTGTCCGGCGCGGCCGTGGTCGAGTCCGCCGGCCCCGAGTTCGATGCCGGCGCCCTCGCCGCCCTCCGCGCCGCCCGCTTCACGCCCGGCACCGACACGGCTGGCGAACCGGTCGCCACCGTCATCCTGTACCGCTACCGCTACACCCTCGCCCGCGTGGCCAAGGTGTCCGTGCAAGGGCGCGTGGTGCTCGCCGACGACTCGGCGGTGGCCGGCGTGTCCCTGAAGATCGTGGGGGCCGCGGGGGAGGCCCGCTTCGCCACCACCAGCGAAACCGGCGAGTTCCGGTTCGCCGACCTCGCCGACGGCGCCTGGACGCTCGTCCTAGAGTCGCCCCCGCTCGCCACCGTCACCACCCCGCTCACCGTCACGGCGGGCACCGTCACGCTCGCCGAGCTGCGCACCCGGATCGAAACGCCCGAGCGCGGGGGCGTGCCCGGCGAGGTGGTGGTGATCGAGGGCCGCGCCATCTCCAGCGAGGTCTCCGAGCGTACGCTGAGCGCCGACGAGATCGCGTTCCTGCCGGGCACCAACGGCGATGTGGTGAAGGCCGTGCAGAACCTTCCCGGCGTGGCGCGCCCGCCGCTGGGCACCGGCAACCTCATCATTCGCGGCACCGCGCCGGAAGACAGCGCCGCGTTCCTCGATGGCAGCCGCATCCCCGTCGTCTTCCACTTCGGCGGGCTCACCACGGTGATCAACGGCGGGCTGCTCGACGAGGTGAGCTTCGTTCCCGGCAACGCCTCCGCGCGGTACGGACGTTTCCTCGGCGGCATGGTGGAGCTCGGCACGCGCGACGAGGCGCCCGAAGGCCAGCACGGCACCGTGCAGATCGACCTGTACCAGGCCACCCTCTTCGCCGAGAGCGCCATCGCCCCCGACGCTGGCCTCACCCTCTCGCTGCGCCGCTCCTACGCCGACGCCGTGCTGGTACCGGTCTTCGCGGCCATCCCCGACTTCGACATCCAGGCGCCGCGCTTCTTCGACATCCAGGCGCGTGGGCAGGCCCGCGCCGGCGCCACACGGCTCGAGACGATGCTCACGCTGAGCGACGACACCTTCGCCCTCATCGGCGAGGAGGACGGCGCCGTGCAGATCGGCCTCTCCACCAACTTCTGGCGGGGCCGCTTGAGCGCGCTCACGGAGCTGACCGGGGGGTGGACGAACGAGCTGCGCTTCAGCACCGGCTACGACGCGCAGGAGTTCCGCTTCGACACGACCGGCACGGCCCGGGAGACGAACACCGCCTTCTCGCTGCGCGAGGAGCTCGCCCTGCCCGTGGCCGATGGCCGCCGCGTGGGCTGGCGGATCGGCCTCGACCTCGACTCCGGCCCGCAGGCCTTCCTCTACGACGTACCGGCGTTCGGCGCGAAGGAGGAGGGCGAGGCGTTCCGCTTTGCGCCAGCGGCGTACGCGGAGTCCACCATCCAGCTGGGCCCCGTGCGGCTCATCCCGGGCCTCCGGGTGGATGGCCTCCTGCTCGACAGCGACTACGCGAACGTGGCTGTTGATCCGCGCTTCAGTGGGCGATGGGCGGCCACCGAATCCACCACCGTTCGCGTGGGTGTCGGTCGGTACAGCCAGTTCCCCACGATTCGCCAGCTGCTGCCCGACGGCGACGGCAACCCCGATCTTCACGCCGCGAGCGCGCTGCAGACCAGCGTGGGCGTCGATCAGGAGCTGCTCGGCCTGCTTCGGATCGAAGCCACCGGCTTCTACAACGACCTGAGCGATCTGGTGGTGGGCCGCGAGGACCGCATCGCGTTCTTCACGGGCCCCCCCCTCGGCGGTCCCCAGGACATCGACCCCTACGCCAACGACGGCACGGGCCGCGTGTACGGCGGCGAGCTGCTGGTGCGCCTCGACGCGCCCACCACCCTCGCGCTGGCGAGCCTCACCGTCTCAAAGTCCACGCGCGTCAAGCGCCCCGGCGGCGACGAGGTGCTCTTCCCCTACGACCAGCCCGTGGTCCTCAGCGTGCTGGGCAGCCAGAAGCTGCCCCGCGACTGGCGGATCGGCGCGCGGGTACGCTTCGGCTCGGGCAACCCATACACGCCCGTCACCAACCGCGTGTACGACATGGGCTCGCGCTCCTTCCTCCCCTTGTACGCCGACAGCGCCTCCGACCGGCTCCCCGACTTCTTCAGCCTGGATGTGCGGGTGGACAAGCGTTGGGTGCGGTCCTGGGGCGAGTTCTCACTCTACCTCGATGTGCAGAACGCCACGAACGCGCAGAACGTGGAGGTGCAGTCGTGGTCGTACGACTACCGCACCGCCGACCCGGTCACCGGGTTGCCCATCTTCCCCACATTCGGACTGGAGGCGAAGTGGTAGTCCTGCTGCTCACCGCCTGTGGCGGCGCCAACGACGAGACGCTCCTCGACGAGCTCCGGGTGCTGTCCATGCTCCCGCAGGCCCCCGAGATCGCGCCCGGCGAGACCACCACGATCGACGTCCGCATCGTGGACCCCGACGCCGTCGGCTACCGGGCCCTCGTGTGGACGTGCACGCGCCTCGGCGAGGACTGCCTCGAAGACGAGGAGGGGCGCACCGCCGCCCTGGCCACGGTCGAGGCCGGACGTGCCGCGGTCCCGATCACGGCCTCGATGGCGCTCGCGGCGGTGGCCTCCGACTCGCCGCTCCCGCTGGTGAGCGTCTGGGCGCTCGCCTGCGCGGACGACGCCTGCCCGCTCCTCGACGAGGTCGAGCGCGGCGACACGATCGACGCCGACGTGTGGGCAAACCCCACCGACTGGATGAGCGAGCTGCCCATCGAAGGAACGAGCCTGGCGCTCTCCTCCGTGCAGGTGAGCACCCGTTCGGCCGACACCCGGCACGTGAACCCGACGATCACGGTTTCGCCCGAGGCGCCCAGCGTGAAGCCGGGCGGGAGCGTGGAGGTGGAGGTGGCCATCACCGGCGAGCTCGGCAGCGAGGCCCGCGTGTGGGGCTACGCCACGGCCGGCGGGTTCGAGCGCCCCTCCGATCGGCCCAACGCCCGCCTCGAGGCCCGCCTCGACTGGATCGCCCCCGACACCGCCGGCAGCGCCGACGGCTTCCTGCTGCTCGTGGACGATGAAGGCGGCGGCGCCCTCTGGGAAGGCCCGCTCACCGCGGAGTAGGCGCCCCCCGTCAGGCCGTGGCGCCCGCCGAAGCGTCCTCCGCGCCGCCCTCCGCCGCCTGCAGGAGGAGAAGCTCTACGCAGGGCAGGATCACCTCCTCGACCGCCGCGCGACGAACCTCCTCGGCCGCGTGGGGACGAATCCGCCCGTGGGCGGCGAGCACCGCATCGGGGGCGCCGGACGTGACCTGCGTGAGCCGCACCCCGCGCTCGCGTAGCGCCGCGACCTCGGCCGCCAAGGCCGCTCGCACGGGGGCGCCATGCGTACGCACGAGCCAGCCGAGCGTGCGCCACGCGAGCTCGGCGTGCCGCGCCTCGTCGCGGGCGATCAGCGCCAGCAGGCCGCGCGCAGCGGGGTCGGAGGCTGCCTCCGCGGCGCGCGCGGAGAGCAGCGCCACCACCGTTTCGCCCACGCAGCCCTCGCGGAAGGTGGCCGCCGCCACCGCGGCCGGGTCGGCGTTCACCTCCACACGCGCGCCCACCGGGAAGCCCGCCGGCTCCACCTCGCGGCCAGCGTAAGCCGAGGCGAGGGCGAAGCTCAGGCGGGCGTGGCGGACCTCGTCGGCAGCGGCGGCCTGGGCGCCGGCGAGGAGCTCGGCCGGGGCGCCGAGCGCCATCAGCTCCAGCGTGGTGCGCGCGAAGGCGGCCACGCTCGCGTGCTCCACCAGCGCATCCTCCGTCCAGGCGGCCGCGAGCACCGCCCGCTCCGCCGCGGTGAGGCGCCGCACGTCGGGGCGACGCCCGCGGGCCCAGCCGCGGCCGCTGCGCGCCGGGGCCACCTTCTCGCCAGTGGCATCGATGTAGGGGCGCCCCACGACGCAGCTGGTGCCCACGGGCACGGCCTCGAGGGTGGGGTAGCAGCACTCCTCGCGGGTGCCCTGGCCGGCGCCGGTGTCCCACGTGGGCACCTCGGTGAGCTCGCCCTCGCCGGTCACGGCGTTCACCGTGTAGCCGCAGTGATCCCCGAGGAGGGTGTCGCTGGCCTCGGCGGCGGAGGGGCATTCCCCGTTGGCGGGCACGGCCATGCATTCGGTGGCGGGTTCGCCGCAGCCCCAGAGGGGCAGGAGCCCGAGCACCAGCAAGGTGCGGTTGCGCAGATCGACGGCTTCCATCCTGCTCATGACAGTTCCTCCTCGCGCCCAGGCAAGGATAGCACCGATCGCGCCCGGCGCGCGCCTGCTTGCGCCCGACCCCGCTGCCGGTCGCGGCGCGCCGGCCCGACCTGCTCGGCCAGCTCCGCTTCGAGCACCGCCACGACGGCATCGTACTCGAACTCGTTGTGGCGGTAGGCGATGCGGCCGTCGGCGCCGACGATCCACTGCTGCGGGAAAGGGCCGGGCGGAAAAGGATTCTCCTGCTCGTAGAGGCGGTGCACCTCGCCGCCCTCGTCCACCAGCACCGGCATCTCGACGCCGCAGTACTCGATGAAGGCGGCGAGCGCCTCGCCGTTGTCGTGTTCGTCGGAGGCCACCGCCCACACCACCACGCCCCGCTCGCGGTACCCCTGCCAGATGCTTCGTTGGATGTCCGAGACCTCGGACGGGCAGACGGGTCACCAGGGGGCGAAGTACGCGAGCATCACGGGCGAGCCGAGCTGCTCGGAGAGTCGGACCGTCTCGCCGGTGGTGGTCGGCAGCGAGAAGTCCGGCGCCACCTCGCCGATCGGGGGTACGGAGCGTGGCCGACTCGCCGGGCGCCAGCGTGGCCGACGGCGACACCCACACCTCGCCGCCTTCGGTGAGCGCGTCGGTGAGCGTGAGGGCGCCGTTGCCGCGGTTGGTGATGACCGCCTCGACCACGCCGTTCCCGGCGCGCAGCGTGTCCAGCGGGGTGTCGAACGCGGGCGCGGTCGCCGAGGTGTCCGCGCTCCACGACTCGAAGTAGCCCCAGTCGCCGACCACCGCGCCGGTCGCGTGCGCATCCAGCGCGAGGGCGAACTGCTGCACCTCCTCCCACCCGATGGGGCTGGGGCGCAGGGGGTCCCGGACATCCCAGACGCTCACCGCCTCGTGGTCCGCCACCCCGAGGACATCGTTCTCCACCGCGACCGACACCGCCGAGCCGCCGGTGACCAGCCACGCCACCGCCACGGGCGCCGCGGGGTTGGCGAGATCGAACACCACGACCCTGTCCCCGCCGGCGGCGCCGTAGGCGTAGGCCTCGTCCACCGCCACGTCGTACAGGCCGCCCACACCCGGCACGCCCTCGAGGAGCCGCGGGGAGTCGGGTTCCCGGATGTCGATGACCACGAGTCCGGCGATGTTGTCGGCGCCGTAGAGGAGGCTTCTCTCGACGGCGACCAGCTCCCAGGTGGCGGTGCCCCCGCCCCCCGCGGCCCCTACGATCGGGTGGGCGGGGTCGCGGATGTCGTACACCACGGTGCCGTCGGTGCGGTTCGCGACGTAGAGCCGCTCGCCGACCAGGGCCATCCCCTCATCGCCCCGGCGCCCAAAGCGGGACTCCAAGCCCCCGCGGTTGCTCAGCGCCCGGTATTCGACGCCGATGTCGCGGTGGAGCTGCGTGAGCGTGCCGTCGGCCCCGATCTCGCCGACGAGGAGCCCCCCCTGGCCCACGGCGTAGGCCACGTTGCCCACGATGTCCACGTCCACGAGCTCCATGAACGCCTGCCCGGGGTCGCTGGACGGTACCGCGAGGCTGCCCGTGAGGGTGACGGGGTCGGTTCCACCCGCGCCCTCGGTGCAGCCGGTCGGCAACGCCACGAAATCCGCGGTGCTGTCGACCCCGGAGGACGTGTCGGCTCCCTCCGTGGGGCGGGGAGCGGGGACGCAGGCCAGCAGGAGAAGGAGGGGCACGGGACGAGGATGCCGGAGCCGCCCCGCGGCCCCACTTCTCGCCGTAGTGTGCGGCGGCGTTCCACTCCTGCGAGGCCGTGCCCTCCTGCCCGAAGGGCACCACCACGACGGAGCCGCGCAGCTCGGGCCGCGCGGCGAGGAAGTCGCCGAGCCGGGTCTTCCCGTCGGACTCGAGGATGGTGAACCCCAGCTCCGTGGCAGCCCGGCGCCCGTGGCTCGTTTCCCGGAGCCAGTGGGCGAAGCTCACGGACCACATGCCGTGGTCGCTCGGGATGCGATCGGCGAGCTGCTTCCACCGCCCGCCTGCCCGATTCATGCAGGCGCTGGAGTCGAAGCCGGCGACGGCGCGGTAGCACTTGCCCTTGGGTGAGCTTTACCAGGGACGGCTGGCGGCATCGGCGAGGCGGTCGAGGGCGCCGCCCCACGGGCGGGAGTGCGTGAGCATCGCAAGAGCACACAGCGCCGGGACGACGCGCGGGGACGGGGAGACGAGCGGGGTGCGACCGAACGGCGCTTCCCCCGGGAAGGGTGCACCGCCCGCGCCGCCGGGCAACAATCGCCCCGGACGACGCCCCCGCCGCGGCGGGACGATAGAGCCGAAGGATGGACCTCGCCGCCTTCCTCGACCGTGTCTTCGCCCGCCTCCCCGCCTCGCCGCCCCGCGAGTTCACCTGGTTCCACTGGAGCCACGGGGGCCGGTCCACCGAGGAGGGCTTCGGCCTGCTGCCGGTGCCCGGGCTCGACCCCGCCAGGGTGATCGACGCGGTGATGGACGTGGACCGCTACGTCGGCAACGTGGACCACGTGAAGGTGTGCCGCTCGGTGCGGGACGCCCGGTTCTCCCCGCCCGAATCCACCCGCTTCTACCAGCGCATCGACGTGCCGCTCCTCGGCTCGGTGCACCACGAGCTGGTGCTCCGCCGCATGGGCGAACGGAAGGGCTACGCCGTGGCCGCGTGGGACATCCTGCGCCCCGAAACCGACGCGCTCTCGGCCAAGGAAGGCGCCCGCAGCGACTACAGCCAGGGCGCCTGGCTCGCGATGCCCGGCTACATCGGCTACGCGCTCGCCTCCTGCCCGCGCCGGGAGGACGTGGGCCTCCTGAAGTGGAAGGCGCTCACCGCCGGCGCCGACGCCGCCGCCTCGCGGGTGCTGCGTGGCAACCTCGAAGGCATGGCGCGCTGGGCGGGCCGCCGCTGAGGCGAGCGGAGCGGCGCGCGGAGCGGAGCGGCGCGCGCCGCGGAGCGGCGGAGCGCGGCCGAAGCAACCGAACTCGATGTTCAGCCAGGACAACAGCGAGTTAGGTTGCGAATCATCCCGGCGACGTGGGCCGGCAGCGCCTCAGGCCAGGCCGACCGACTCGCCGACCGACTCGCCTACCCGATAGGCCAAGGGCGGTCGCTCGCGGACCAGCTCGGGCGACAACCGCCGCCCGGAGACGGCCGCCAGCAACGCCACCCGTTCCCGGACCGAGCGGAGGTCCGCCTCCTCGACCGGCCGATTCGCGAGACGGGCAACCGCGATCGGCGTGACCTCCAGTGGCTCGGCGATGTCGCGCGGGCGAAACCCCACGTCGATCGCCAGCCGCGCGGCCACGCGACGCGCCTCCGCAACTCTCGCCGCGTTGCCGGAGAAGCCCGGTCCGACGCACAACGTTTCTGCCACCACCTCCGCGAGCCGAGCGGCGCCGAGATGCCGCAACGCGCCAGCATCCGCGGCCTGGAGGTCGACGGGGAGATCAACCGCTGCGAAGGCCGTCGCCATCTGGAAGCGCGGCAACACCGCCGGGAGCGGCAGCGCCAGCCCTGGGATGCGCCGCGCGCCGATCAGATCGGCGAAGCAGGAGCCCGTGGCCATCGCCGGGTCCTCCGCAAGGCCGTGATGTCGGGTCTGGTTGAGGCAGTAGCCCACCAGCGACTCCAGGTGGGTTCGCGTGACGACGGGCCGGAGGAACGGCGGCGAGAACCGCACCGCCGAGCGGTGGTTCAACACCTTGGTGATCGAGGCCTGCAACCGGTGGAGGGGGGAGGGCGGCAGGGAGAGCACGAGGTGCACGTGGTCGTCGACCACGGCGAACAACACGATGGCGCCGCCGGCGACGGACGCCAGCGCGCGCAGCACCCGCCTTCTCGCTTCTTCCGCTGGGAACGCCGGCTGTCGGCCCTCGGTGGCCCAGGTGCGGTGGACAATCTTCATGGGCGCGGAGGGAAGGCACCCACCGCCGGGTGGCAAGCACGGTCGGAGCAGGTTTTTCGCTTGCAACCGAAGTCGATGTTCAGGAACCTGAAGCGGGAGTTCGGTTGCGAAATGCAACCGAATTCGATGTTGACGCCGCTGTGCAGCGAGTTCGGTTGCAAATCGCAACCGAACTCGCCCTCCGCACGCTGAACAGCGAGTTCGGTTGCTCGTCACGCCTCGCCACGCCCCGCCACGCCTCGCCCCCCCGAGCGCCACCCCCAACGGCGGGCCGCTCGCCCTCCCGAGCGCCACCCCCAACCGCGCCCCGCCGCACCCCATGGCGCCACCCCCGGCGGCGAGTCGCCGCCCCACGAGCGCCCCCGCCGCGGCGGCCCCCGGCGCGCGCCCGCCCACGTGAACCCGAGCGGTCGGACGCGGCGCGCCGGCCCGACTCCGCCCTAGGGCTCGTCGAGCTCCACGTCGTCCACCTGGGCCGCCGCGCGCTTCGGCTTGCGACTGAACCAGCCGCGGACGCCCTCCATCCACACAAAACCCACCGGCACCACGAGCAGCGTGAGCACCGTGGAGCTGATGACGCCGCCGATGACCGCCACGCCCATCGGGGCGCGGAATTCGCTGCCCACGCCGGTGCCCAGCGCCACCGGCAGCATGCCCAGCGCCATCGCGGAGGAGGTCATGAGGATGGGGCGGAGCCGCCGCGGGCCCGCCGCCGCCATGGCCGAGACGGCGTCCATCCCCTCGCGCAGGTTCACGATGGCGCCGTCCACGAGCAGGATGGCGTTCTTGGTGACGAGCCCCATGAGCAGGATGATGCCGATCTGGCTGCCCATCGAGATGGAGTGGCCGCCGATGGCGAGGCCGAGGAAGGCGCCCACCATGGCCAGCGGCACCGACAGCATCAGGGTGAAGGGGTGCAGCAGGCTCTCGAACTGGGAGGCGAGCACCATGAAGATGAAGATGAACGCCACGCCCACGGCGAGCCCCATGGCGGCGGCGGTCTCCTCCATGTCGCGGGCCTGCCCGTCGATCTCCCAGGTGTAGCCCTCGGGGAGCGGGTCGGCGGCGAGCGCGGCCTTGGTCTGGGTGAGCACATCCCCGAGCGCGTGGCCGGGCGCGACCTGCGACCAGATGGTGGCGGCCCGCATCCGCTGGTGGTGCATGATCGCGCTGGCTCCGGCGCCCATGGAGACCTCGGCCACGTCGGCGAGCGTGACCTTTCCGCGCGGCGAGGGCAGCGGCAGCCGCTTGATGGCCTCGACGTTCGCGGAGAAGCGAGGCGCCGCCCGCACGCGGATTTCCGCCTCGGGGCCCCCATCGCGGAGCGCCCCCACGATGTTGCCCTCCACCAGCGAGCGGGCGGTGATCCCCACGAGGCCGGTGGGCACTCCGCGATCGGCGGCCACGCCACGGTCCACGTCGATCACCAGCTCGGGGCGGCCCGGCTCCTGGGTGAGGCGAACGTCGCTCGTGCCGGGAATGGCCTCGAGCATGGCCTCCACCTTGCGGCCGGCCTCGTGCACGCCCTCCACCGAGGGGCCCTGCACGATGATCATGAACGGCGGCCAGTCGCCGAGGCCCTCGATCATGGAGGGCTCCTGCAGGGCGGCATCGCCGTTGGGAACGTGGCCGAGCACGGTCCGGACGTCGTTTCCGTACTCCACGAAGGAACGGTCGCGCTCCTCCTTGGGCACGATGGACACGCGGAAGCGCGCGCGGTGCGGCTGATCCTCGTGGCCCACGATCGTGTAGACGCGACGCACGCCGGGCAGGGCGAGCAGCTCCGCCTCCACCCCGCGGGCCATCTCGTTGGTGACCTGCAGCGAGGTGCCGACGGGCAGGCGCACGTCGCCGAGGATTTCGCCGCGGTCCTGCTTGGGCACGAACTCGGCCGGGAGGGTGTAGGCCACGCCGGCGGTGGCGATCAGCACCAGCACGGTGAGGAGCGCGGTGGTCTTCTGGTAGCGGAGCACGCCGTTGAGGATGGCGCGGTAGGCGCGGTCCACCCCGTCGAGGAAACGTTCGATGCGGCCGGCCAGCCCGGTGCGGGCGCCGTGATGCGCCACGGAGAAGCGCGCGCTCAGCATCGGGTCGAGCGTGAAGGCCACAAACAGCGAGAGCAGCACCGCCACCGAGATGGTCAGGCCGAACTGCTTGAAGAACTGCCCCACCATGCCGCTCATGAAGGCCACGGGCACGAACACCGCCACGAGCGAGAGCGTGGTGGCGAGCACCGCGAGGGAGATTTCGGCGGTGCCCCGCGAGGCAGCGGTCTTCGGGTCCTCCCCGAGCTCCAGCCGGCGGTTGATGGCTTCACGAACGACCACGGCATCGTCGATGAGGAGGCCGATGGCGAGGCTCATGCCCATGAGCGTCATGGTGTTGAGCGAGAAGCCCATGAGCTGCATCATCGCGAAGGTGCCGATGATGGAGGTGGGGAGGGCGAGCGCGCTGATGAGCGTGCCGCGCCAGTCCAGGAGGAAGAACAGGATGACGAGGATCGCCATCGCGCCGCCGTAGTAGATGGCGATCCACACCTCGTGGGCGTTGGCCTCCACCTCGGTGGCCTGGTCGGCGATGATCTCGTAGGCGGCCCCGGAGCCGATACGGGGCACGGCATCGGCGAGCACGGCCTGCACCTTGTGCGACACCGCCACCGTGTTGGCCGCAGACTTCTTCACGATCTCGACGGTGACGGCGTCCTGGAGGTTGTTGCGCACGTAGCGGTCGGGGCGGGTGAAGCCATCGACCACGGCGGCCACTTCGCTGAGCCGCACGGTGCGGCCGTCGTTCGTGTTGTGCACCACCGCCGTGCCGAGGTCGGCCACCGACTTGAACTGGCCCGTGGCGCGCACGCCGATGGAGTAGTCGCTGCTGCGGAACTGCCCGACTGGAACGGACAGGTTTTCGTAGCCGATCCGCTCGGCCACCTGCCGCGGGTTCACGCCGAGGGCGGTGAGCTTGTCGAGGTCGAGGTCGACCTGCACCTCGCGCCGCTGGCCTCCGACGATGTTCACCGACCCCACGCCTTCCACCTGCTCGAGCAGCGGCTTGAGGCGATCCTCGGCAAGCTGGCGGGTGTCGTTCACCGTGCCTTCGCTGGTGACGGCGATGACCACCACCGGGAGGGCGCCGATGTCGATCTGGCGGAGGAGCGGCGCGTCGGCCGCGTCGGGGAGGCGCTGCGCGGCGGCCCCCACGCGGTCGCGGACGGTGTTGGTGGCCTCGTCGATGTCGGTGCCCAGATCGAACTGGATCATGAGCAGCGAGACCGAATCGCGGGAGAAGCTCTGCAGCTTCTGGATGCCGCTGATGCCGCCCACGGCATCCTCGAGCGGGTCGGTGACGTCGCGCTCGATGTCGGTGGGCGAGGCGCCCGGGTACACCGTCTGCACCAGCAGGAACGGGAAGTTCACCGGCGGGTAGAGGTCGGTCGCGAGCTTGGAATAGCCGAGGAGCCCGAGCACCACGATCGCCAGCGAGAGCATCGCCGTGAAGACCGGCCGGTTGATCGCCACATCGGACAGCCCGAGGCCGCCGCCGCCCTCGGCGCTCATCCCTCGCCGCCCAGCCCGCTGGGGGGGTACAGCACCACCTGGTCGCCCATCACGAGGTGGCCGCGCACGAGGCGCTCTTCGCCGCGCTCCTCCACCACCTCGACGGACACGCGCTCGTAGCGCCCACCCTCGCGGGCCACGACCACCGAGAAGTCGGGGCGGGCCACGATGGCCGCGCGCGGCACGGAGAAGACGGTGACCGGCTCGGAGGCACGGATGGTGGCGCGGGCGTAGCCGTGGGCGAGGAAGCCGGGAGGAGCCCCTTCGAGGCGAACCTCTACCGGGAGGCGGCGGGTGGCCGGGTCGAGCGCGGGGATCACCCGGGTGACCTTGGCCTCCACCTTCGCATCGCTGCCCGGGGAGCCGGCCGAAACGGTGACGGGCATGCCCTCACGAATCCAGGTGTCCGACTCGGACACGCTGCCGCGAATCTGGAGCGCCGAGAGGTCCTCCAGCAGGAAGAGCGGCGTGCCCGCGCCCACCATCATGCCGGCGTTGTCGGGGCCGTTGGTGAGCGTGCCGGTGATGGGGGCGCGTAGGGTGTGGTTCTGGAGGTGCGTGCGCGCGAGCAGCGCGGCGGCGCGGGCCTGCTCGACCCCGGCCCGCCCGGCGAGCACGGCCGCTTCGGCATCCTTGAACTGCTGCTCGGAGAGCCCCCCGGCCGCCTTCAGGCTCTGCGCGCGGAGGAACCCCGCCTCGCCGGCCGCGAGCTGCGCCTCGGCGCCACGCACGGCGGCCTCGGCCTGGGCAGACTGCGCGCGGGCCATCGCATCGTCGAGCGTGGCCACCGCCTCGCCGGCACCCACCGACGCGCCCCGCTGCACCACGAGCCGCTCGATGCGACCGGGCACATCGAAGCCGAGCTGCACGCTGGCCACCGGCTCGAGGGTGCCATCGAAGGTGATCTCGGGCGTCCACGCCGCTTCGGCCACCGCCACGCGCTTGAGATCGGCCACCGCCGCGGAGGCAGCCGGAGGGGCCGCAGCCTCCCGCCCGCACCCCGACGTCATCACAGCCAGAAGGAGGACGGACGCGGAACGGACCTGCAACATGGGGCGCATTGGCTAAACGAGCGTCAGTGGAATGGCAAGGAGCGCCGCGTACCGATACCGTCAAACCCGTGTTCGCCATCCTCCTGCTGCTCGCTGGCTGCCCGAAGCCGGCCATTCCGCTCGGGCAGACGGTGGTGGAAGACATCCGCTTCGAAGGCAACGGTTGGGGCCCCTTCGCCTCCGACGGCACGAGCGTGCTCGCCGACACCATCGACACCCGCCCCTCCCGCCGGCTGATCGACCTCCCCGGCCGCATCGACGCGTTCGGTTATGTCGGCGACATCGGCCTCGTCGACGACACGGTGCTCGCCGAGGATGCCCGGCGGATCGAGACCTGGTACGCCCACCACGGCTGGTTCGATGCCCGTTTCGAACGCTGGGAGCGCATCCCGCGCTTGCGGCCGGGCCCGGCCGGGGCGAAGGGAGTCGACCTCGTGGGGCACATCGTTCGTGGCGAGCCCACCCGCCTGGTGGGCCCCGCGGAGATCACCGGTCTCGAATCCCTGTCCCGGCCACTTCGCGACAGCGTGCACAAGCTGTTGGGCATGGGCAAGGGCGACGTCTTCAGCCTCGAGGGCTACACCGCCGGGCTGGAGAGCATCCAGGCTCGCCTGCGCGAACGCGGGTACGCCTACGCGCAGGTGACGGGCAGCGTGGATGTGCGCCCCGAGCTGCACGAGGCCGTGATCCGCTACACCGTGGTTCCCGGCCGCCCGTGCGTCGTGGGCGCCATCCGGTTCACGGGCGAGGCGAAACAGTTCCTGAGGCGGCTGCGGCTCGAAGCGGCGCTCGTGGAGGGCGAGGGCTTCCGCGCGAGCAAGCTCCTCGCCGCGCGTCAGCGCCTCTACGGCCTCGGTGTGTACTCGCTCGTGGAGGTGGTGCCCGACCTCTCCAACCCCGAGTCGCGCGAAGTGCCCATCGAGATCCGCCTCAGCCGCCGGCCCAGCCGCCAGCTGGCGCTCGGCCCCCGGCTCGACGTGCAGACCAACACCCAGGAGATCGCGCTCGCCGCGATCTACCAGGACGACGACGCCCTCAAGCGCCTCTGGCGCTGGGAGGTGGAGGCCACCGGCGGCGTGGCGACCGCGGTGGACGTGTCGCAGCCCTCCGACCTGGGCGGGCAGATCACCGACACCCTCACCCCCGTGGGTGATGTCCACCAGTCCTTCACGGTCCCCGCGATCCTCGGCGACCACATCGCGCTCACCACCTCCACGGGCGTCCGGTTCGACCGGCTCCCCAGCTACCGGGAGTTCGAGGCCGAAGCGCAACCGGGCCTCACCTGGACTCCCGACGATCGCATCAGCGTTTCGCTCAGCTACCGCCTCAAGTACCACCGCTACTTCGACTTCAGCGACCTCGCCCAGATCCGCAAGACCCGCCTCTCCTCCACCATCTCCGCCGAGAACCTCCTCTCCGCCGTGGAGCAGTCGATGGTGTGGGATGCCCGCGACGACAAGCTCGCACCCACCCGGAACTACTACCTCTCCCTCGTGCTCACCGAGGCGGGCGGGCCCCTCGGCGGCGACCTCGACTTCTTCCGCGCGCTCAGCGAGGTGCGCGCCTATCGCTCCATCCGCTTCGGCCGGGGTGAGCCCCACACCGTGCTCGCCGGGCGCATCGGCGGGGGCATCGCGCTCCCCTACGATCCCGACAAGGGCATCGACATCGACGAGGCCCTGTACCTCGGGGGCAGCACCACGGTTCGCGGGTGGCCGGAGGGGCGCCTCGGTCCGCACCTCTGCTACCTCGACGGCAAGATCAACACCGACCCCGAGTCGGGCGCCATGCTCTGCGGCGGCGACACCGACGGCGACGGCATCTCCGACGTGACGATCGAAGGCGTGGGCGGCGTGCTCTCCGCGTTCGCGAACGCGGAGCTGCGCCAGGACCTGCCCTTCAACCTCCGGCTCGCCCTCTTCGTCGACACCGGCCGCGTGTGGAACGCGCTGCCCAACGTGAACCCCGCGGGGTTGCAGTGGACCGTGGGCGTGGGCCTCCGCTACCGCTCGCCCATCGGCCCGATCCGGCTCGACTTCGGCTGGGTGCCCGTGCCCGACGACTATTTCGCCGACGAGCCCGGCTACGCCTTCCACTTCGGCATCGGCGAGGCGTTCTGATGGGGCGCCTCGGGCGGTTCGGTCGCGGCGTGGCCCGCTTCTTCGTGTGGCTCATCCCCGGAACCGCGCTCGCGGCCGTGGCGGTGACCGGCCTCGCGTGGCTGTGGCTCCGCACGGAGGCCGGCAACGACTGGCTGCTCGGCCAGGTGCTGCCGCTCTTGCAGCCCACCGCCGGCCGGATCGAGGTGGGCCGGCTCCGTACGGACGTCTGGGATCGGGTGGCCGTGGAGGACCTCGTGGTGCGCGACCCGGAAGGCGTGGCGCTGATCCGGGTGGGCCGGCTCGATGCCGACGTGGCGCTCCAGTCGCTCTTGGGACGGGTGGCGCCCGTGCGGTCGCTCCGCGTGGAGGGCCTCGACGTGCAGCTCGACGACCCGGCCGTGTTCGGGCGCATGTGGCCCTCCGACCCGACCGTGCCGTCCGCGCCCTGGGCCGGCCTGCCGATCGACGTGCTGGTGGAGGAGCTCGCGCTGTCGGGCCGGCTGAGCGTGAGCGGCCAGACGCTGGAAGCGGTGCAGCTGAGCGCATCGGTCACCGCCCGCAAGAAGCAGGTGTCGTGGACCCGCCTCGTGCTGCGCGCCACCGCGGCCGGCGGGCCTGTGGAGCTCGTCGGTGCCGGCGCGTGGTCGCCGGAGCGCACGGTGCTGGAGCCCACCACGCTGCTGCTGCGCGCGGTCGAGGGGGGCGGCGAAAACCGCGTGTTGCTACACGGTGCCCTCGCCGACGATCGGCTCGCCATCGATCTCGACGCCCTCCACCTCGACTTCCCCGCCCTCACCGGGTTCGTGCCGGCCGTGGCCAGCGTTCCCGTCACCACCCCGCTGGACATCACCGGCAAGGTGTCCGGCACGCTGCACGAGCCGGTCGTCGCCCTCGACGTCCAGTCCGCCGGGGGGCCGCTCGTGGTGAGCGCCTCCGTCGTGCCAACCGAACGAACCTGGTCGCTCAAGGTGCAGTCGACCGGGTTCGACACGCTCCCGGTGATGCCTTCGCTCGAGCCGCTGCGCTTCGCGGGCGAGCTCGACGCCACCGGCCACGGCTGGACCTGGCCCGACGACCTCTCGCTCGACGGCACGCTCGACGCCGCCCTTACGCTTCGCGGCGAGGCCCTCTCGGCCCGGGGCCCCGTCCACCTCGACCACGGCGTCCTCCGCCTCGACCACCTCGACGCCGGCGGGTACGGCGCCGACGCCTCGCTCTCCGGCGAGGTGGACCTCGTGGGCCGGCGCGCCACCCTCACCGTGCACCGCGCCAATGGCACGCTCGCGCGCTTCAAGGCGGGGGGCGCAGCCCGGTTCGCCGGCGAGGTCGAGGTGGGCTGGGGGGAGCGCACCTCCGTAGCGGTGGCCGGCAAGCTCGCCGCTGCCAACCTGAACTACCGCGGGTTTTCGACGGCCACCCTCGACGCCGACGTGAAGGTGGGGTGGGACGGCCGCGCCGCATCGGGCGCCGCCACCTTCGACGCCACCTCGCTCCAGTACGGAGACCGCCGCGCCGCCACCGCGCACGGGACGGTGGAGCTGGGCGACTCCGCCACCTTCGCGCTCCGCCTCGCCAACCCCGACGCGGAGGTCGCCTTCGCCGAGGGCGCGTTCCGCCTCGAGGACCGGCTCCTTCGCCTCGATGCCCTCCGCGCGGAGGTCGCCCCCGGCCTCGGCCTCGTCGCGGAGGGCGTGCAGACGGTGCGCATCCTCGACGATGGCCTCGCCGACGCCGACCTGCATCTCCGCCTCGGCGAGGCCCGCCTCGGCGCCACGGGCGGCATCAACAAGCGCACCCACGACACCCTCGTGGTGGCGATCGAAGGCCTCGACCTCCACGACGTGGACACCGCGCTCCCCGGCAAGCTCCCGGGGTGGCAGGGGATCGTGCACACGCACCTCGGCCTCGTCGGCACCCTCACGGCCCCCCACTGGGAGGGCGACCTGCGCCTCGCCGGGTTCGTGCTCCCCGGGCAGGTGGATGGGCTGAGCGCCAACCTCGCGTTCGAGGGCGACGGCTCGCGGGCCGCGCTCACCGGCGAGGTGGGCGGCGCCACCGCCGAGCACCTGAGCATCACCGCCACGCTGCCGGTCCAGCTCGGCGCGGAGGGCGTGCGGTGGGAGGAGTCCGGCGCGGTGGAGGCCCGTGTGGTGCTCGCCCCCACCGACACCGCCCCGCTCGCCGAGCTGCTCGCCGGCCGGAAGCTGCCCGAAGCGCGGCTGAGCGCCGAGCTGCGGCTCTCGGGCTCGCTCCTCGCGCCGGTGCTCGGCCTCACCGCCTCGGCCGACCTCCCGCTCGCCACCGACGGGCCCACCGCGCGGGTGTGGCTGGAAGGGGGCCTGACCGACGGGGTGGCGAAGGCGCGCGTCGTGCTCAACCAGTCGTTCCAGTCGCGGATGGAGGCGAACCTCGGCGTGCGGGTGGACACCCCGCGGGTGGTTCGCCGGCTCACGCACGGCGAGGCCCTCCCCGAGGTGGATGCGCTCCTGAGCGGCCTCGGCGGCGCGATCGTGCTCAAACAGCTGCCCATCGCCACCATCCGTAGGGTGGTGCCCTTCGAGGGCGACGTGGACGGCGCGCTGGCGGGGGCCTTCGTGGTGAGCGGCAACCCCCGGTCGCCGCGGCTGCAGGGCGGAATCAACGTGCTTGGGGCGCGCGTGGGAACGCTGAGCGTGGCGCCCGCCACCCTCGACCTCACGCCGCTCCCACTGGGGTACAAGGTGGACACCGCCTTCGGGTTCGCGGAGCTCGCCGGCGCCGAACGGCGCGAGTCGTGCGCCCGGAAGGAGGGGGAGCCGGCCGGAAGCCTGCGCCTGAGCGGGTTCCTGCCGCTCGACGACAGCTTCGCGCTCGACCGGCCCGGCCTCGCCCTGGAGCTTTCGGGGGCGGGGGTCCCCCTCGCCGCCATCGAGGCCTTCGTGCCCTCGGTGACGGAGACCGCCGGCTGCTTCGCGATCGGCGGGCAGGTGGGCGGCACCCTGAAGGACCCTTCCGTGGCCGTGGGCATCGCGCTGCAACACGGCTCCGCCACCGTGGTGCCCCTCGGCGTTCGCCTCGAGGACATGGACCTCGACGGGCGCTTCCAGGAAGGGCGCCTCGTGGTGGATCAGTTCAGCCTCCGCACCAACAGCGGCCGCCCGCGGCTGGATGGCGCCACGAGCGGCCTGCACGGCAGCGGCTCCGTGACCCTCGACGGGATCGTCCCCGCCGCGGTCGAGGGCCGGGTGACGCTCGAGCACGCCTGGCTCATCGCTCGCGCCGACCGGGCCGTGCAGGTTTCCGGCGAGCTGGAGGTCTCGGGCAAGGACCGGGCGCTGGACGTGGCCGGGCGGCTGGAGGTGGATGAAGGTTTCCTCAACTTCCCCTCCCGCTTCTTCGCCGCCGACGGCGAACGCGGGCTCCACCCCGACATCCACATCCTCCGGGGCGGCGCGGAGCAGGCGGTGGAGGCGCCGGAGGCCGCGATGGCGCCCGCATTCACGGTGCGCCCGAAGGTGCACGTGAACCTCGCTCGGCACATGCGGATCTCGGCATCGCTGCCGCTCCAGGGCGCCTACGGCGACCTCGCGCGCTCGCTGAGCACCGTCCGGGTGGATGCGGAGCTCGATGGCGAGGTGGACCTCACCCACAAGGGCGGCGTGCTGCGGCTCACCGGCGAGCTGGAGACGACGCGCGGCACGGCCGACATCCTCGGGCGACCATTCGACCTCACCGGCGGGACCATCGCCTTCACCGGCGCCGACCTCGCCCGCCCCATCCTCGACCTCACCGCCGACTACAGCGTGAACTGCGACGGCGAGGCCTCGCTCGTGCGCGTGGCCATCAGCGGCGTTCCGGGCGCGCCGGAGCTCGCGTTCTCCGGCGAGGGCGAGCTCACCGACCAGGACGCCATCCTCCGCGCCCTCGTGCTGGGCAGTTGCCCCGGCGATGCCGATGCCGACGCCGCCAGCCAGGACGCGCTGCTCGGCCTCGTGGCCGGGATGCTCGCCGATGACCTCGCCTCCACCGGGCAGACCCTGTTCCAGCTCGAGAGCCTCGAGCTCGACACCACCGGCTCCACACGCGTGAGCGTGGCGCTCGGGCGCAACCTCTTCCTCACGACCGCCTACGATCCGCTCGCCGACCCCACCACCGAAAACAGCTTCTCCGTCCAGGTGGAGCTGGCGTTGCCCTACCGCTGGTACCTCTCCGTGGAGACGGGCGATCACGGGGTCACGGCCATCTCCTCGTACCGCAAGTTCCGGTTCTGACTCCGCACGCGACGACCAGCCGACAACGTCATAAGCGGCCCCATCGGAGTCCCCCCATGCGCTGGTTGTGCTGTCTTGCGCTTTCGCTGTTCCTTTCGGGGCGTGCCGCCGCGGAGCCCATCAGCGCCGTGGGGGGCGAGAGCGCGGAGGCCCTGCACAAGGACAAGGAGAAGTCCGCGGAGGAGAAAGAAAAGCAGATCACCGATGCGGAGAAGGCCGCCGAGCAGAAGCGCAAGGAGCGGCTCGCCCGCGTGATCGTGCTGAAGTGGCAGGGCACCGACACCGACTTCTCCGACCCCGACGTCCAGCGCATCGTGAAGTCGCGGATCCAGCGTCCCGACGCCGAGTTCTACCCCGATGTCGACCTCTACCAGGAAGGCCGCAAGGTCAAGGACCAGACCGTCGTGCCCGCCATGCAGCCGGCCGTGGTGCCCTCGCAGAACATCGCCCGCGTGATGGAGGCGGTGGCCGAGGTGTCGGCCGTTCCGTACAACGGCTGGAGCCCCTCGCAGTGGGGCCTCAAGGCCAAGGAGCTCCAGGAGATGGTGGAGCTCCTGTGGTTCGTCGACCGCGTGGAGCTCCGTGAGCCCCTCTTCCTCCTGTACGCCCAGGTGGGGCGCGCGGCGGAGAACCAGAACGAAATGATCCCGCCGTTCTACGAGCAGGTAGGGTTCCAAGCCGTGAACTACTACTACTACATGGCGGCGGTGCTGGCGAACCAGGACCCCTCGCTCATGTCGAAGCTCACCGATCAGGACCTCAACGCCAGCATCCAGGCGTACCTGTCCATGATGCAGCAGGGCGGCTTCCCGACCTTGAAGATCAACTTCGAGCAGGATGGCGTGGACTTCGACCCCGCGGAGTTCGCCACCCGCTACGAGATCTACCTCAACGGCATCAAGTCCGACCCCGACGATCAGGGCGAGATCGACATCTTCCTCGGTCGTACCGACATCTACCTCAAGCGGGTGGACAACGGGCACGGCCTCAGCGAGCGCCTCGAGGTCACCAAGCTCGAAGGCAAGCGGTACTTCGTGCGCGACGTGGCGCGGAAGAAGATGGGCCTCGACCTCATCGAGCAGCTCTTCCTGCACCTCAACGAGTGCTCGCCCCAGCTCGAGGGCGTCATCCTCAACTACCTCGCGATCTACGCGAAGATCCACGAGAAGGCCGAGATCTACATCGCCGTGCCCAAGGAAGGAAACCCGAACAAGACCGCGATGTGGCGCTACGACCGCCCCACCGCGAGCCTGTCGAAGGTCCAGGGCGGAGATGACTCCTTCCCGGTGCACTTCGCCGTGCAGATCGCGGGCGGCCTCGCCTACTCCACGGCCACCCCGGTCTACAACCTCCCCGACGGCTCGGATGCAGCCTCCGCCGCGGCGTCGAGCAGCTTCGAGGTCGACCCTTCCAGCCTCGCCTCCTTGGAGGCCAAGCCGGCCCTGATCCCGCTCACGCTCGAGCTGCGCGCCCACTACAACCGCTTGGCCCTCGGCATCGGCGCCGAGGCGGGTTTTCTGCCCGAGGGCGTTTTCGTGGAGCGCTACTTCCTCGATGGCAACCTCGATGGCGTGGTCTACAACGACGAGGACGACAAGTTCAACAACCCCGAAGCGGGCGACACCTTCAGCTACGAGGGTGAAGAGACCGAGAAGGGCGAGAAGCCGCCGGAATGGCAGCAGGTCGTGCACACCGACTTCGTGAACCGCTCGATGTACCTCACGGGCGGCGTGGTGCTCGGTCGGGATGCCGGTCTCGGCCTCGGGCCGCGCATCATGTTGCGGGTGGGGTGGTCCAACATGCCCTACGCCCTGAACACCACCGCCCACTTCGGCTGGAACTTCGCCATCCCCATGAAGAAGGAGCTCCCGCGGGTGCGCCCCTACGTGGATTTGGACGGCCGCGTGGGCGCGGTATTCCCCTTCGCCTCGAGCCTCGCGTGGGCCGCAGGGGGCGGATCCAGCAAATCCCCGGTTCCCGTGAGCCCGATCGTCGCGATCACGGCTGGCATCGGCACCACGCTCTGATAGGCCCCCCCCTGATGCTCCCCTTCCTCTGGCTGCTGTCTCCGGTGCTCGCGGCGCCTGCCCAGGCGCCCGCCGCCCTCGTCGTCTGGATGCAGCCCAGCCCGCCGTCCGCGGAGGTCGTCAAGCTGGCCGAGCGCGAAACCGGCCCGGCGCAACACCGCGCCTGGGCCGATGTGGCCTTTGCGGCCGAGCCCGTCACCGCCGCCGACGAGCAGCGCCTCACCGCGCTCGCCACGGTGCTGAAGGAAGGGCGCGCGCGGTGGGAGGAGTTCGAATCCGAGGCGGGCGTGGCCCGGGCCCTCGCCAGCGCGGTCGATCCCATCTCGCTCCTCGCCGATGCCGTCCAGCGCGATCAGCTCCGCACGGCGCTCCTGTGGGAGGGAGCGGGCATCACCCGCGGCTACCCCGACAACCTCTTCCCGAGCCTCCAGGACACCGCGCCCTTTCGGGTGAGCGTGGCCGGGCGCAGCGCAGTTCGCCCCTGGGTGGATGCCATCGCGCTCGACCCGCGGCACGTGTTCGAGCGGTCCGATCTGCCCGATGGGCAGTCGCTCGCGAAGGTGACGGCGCTGCAGGCGGAGCTCGCACTCCTCCCGCCGGGCCACCTCGCGATCGACACGCTGCCCCCCGGCTGCCAGGTGGTGGTGGATGGCGTGCCCGTCCCTGCCGAAACGCGGAGCGTCGATCTCGCGCCCGGCCACCACTACGCCCACGTGCTCGTGAGCGGCACGGTGGCCGAGCGGATGGAGTTCGACTCCGCCCCCAACGACACGGTCAATCTCCGCGCGGCCATCTCTCCCGAGGTGCTCGCCAGTTCATCGGCCGCGGTGGCGTTGGGCTCCGCGGATGTACCTCCCGACATGGCGGCGGCGGTTCGCTCGCTGGCCGGTCGCGCGGGTGGCGAGCCCCGCGTCTTCCTCGGTACGCTCGATGCCAAGGGGCGCCCCCGGCTCGCGGCGTTCTCCGGCGGCGCGATCGTGGAGAAGAAGCGGCCGGTCACCCTGCTCTTCGTGGGCGAGCTCGGCGGCGGCGTGCTCCAATCGAGCGGCTTCTCCGGCAACAAGGGTGTCGAGGAGCTCACCTACCAGTTCGGCGGCTCGCTCGGTCTCGAGCTGGGCATCTACAACGCCGCGATCTTCGCCTCCGGCGACATGGCGCTCGCCCCGGCCGTGCAGATGGCCTTCGGCACCGACGGCGGCACCACGCCCGAGGACAACCAGCAGACCAGCGCCTTCTTCCGGCCCAACGGCGGCGTGGGCGTGTACCTGCCGCGCCCGCTGCCCGGCAAGGTGTTCTTCCTGCTCGGCGGCACCTACGGCTGGTTCGCGCCGGCCAGCCTGGGCCCCGGCGCCCGGCTCTCCGTGGGCATCCCCATGAAGAACGACGGCCAGACCTGGCTCCGCCTCACGATCGACCTGTACCGCGGCACCCAGTTCGATGACTTCGCGGCGCCCGGAACGCCCACCTCCATGGCCTCGTTGCGCATCGGATTCGGCAGCGGCCTGTAGACAAACCGTGCCGGGCGGCGGGCGGAAGCCCGCGCTACAGTGAGCCCATGCTTGGCTCCGCCCTCTTCATGCTCGCGCTTGCTCACGCGGAAACACCCACGTTCCGCTACACCGCGGGCGAGACCATTCGCTACTACATGGACAACGAGCTCTTCTGGGGGGCGGGCATCCGTGCCTCCGCTCGGAAGAACATCAGCACCCGCGTGCAGGGCATCCGCATGCGCGCCGAGGCGGAGTGCATCGCCAAGCCGCTCGGCAAGAACACCGAGATCAAGTGCACGCTGGCATGGTTCCACCTCACGGGCGACCCGCAGAACGACTCGCAGGAGCGGGTGGATTCGGTGATGGCCGACTGGATGGACTTCACCCGGCCGGTCGGGATCGACTACCTCGTCACCCCCGATGGCCGCATCCGCGACTTCGACGTGAACGGCCTCCCCGAGGGGAACATCACCGAGGGCCAGCTCTCCGACCAGATGCGCTCCTTCCTGCGGGCGATGTTCTCGCCGCTCGATGTCACCACGCCCACCGATCCCAAGGACTGGATCCGGGGATGGAAGCGCACCGACGTGGGGCTCATGGTGCAGCTCCCCACCGGCACCGGTACGGCCGGCGCCGGCACGGTGAAGTACGCGCATGTCGACGATCGGCTCGGGCTCGCGCTGATCGACGTGTCGGGTCGGGCCACGGTGGCGCCCGGCGGCGCGGTGGAGTCCTCCGCCAACGGCGGCCTGGTGGACCTGCGCGCCGGCGGCGAAGCGTGGATCGACCCGGCGGCCGGCCAGATCCTGTTCTCCGGGTTCTCCACCGACGGGCGCTTCGTGGCTTCGGCGGCGGGCGCCGCCAACGTGCAGTACATCGCCCAGCGCGCGGCGGTGCAGCGCGTGGCCAACTTCCTGCCCGAGCACGGCGAGCCGATCTCGGTGGTGGCGCAGCGGGCCGTGAAGCGCGCCGACCCCGTCCCCGCCGCCGACGGCACCGCCCCGCTGGTGGAGTTCGCCACCCTCGGAATGAAGCCGCTGTTCATCACCGGCCTGCCGGAGATCGCCGTTCCCTACGAACTGCCAAAGTCCATCGTGACGGCGCGGGTGGTGGTCGGCGACGATGGCGTGCCCACCTCCCAGAAGGCCTACGCCGGCTACGAGCTCCTCTTCGAACACGTCGAGCGCGCCCTGCGCGATGCGCGCTTCCCTGCGAAGGGGGGCGCCTACTCCGTCGACGTGGCCGTGGAAGTGGTCCCCGCCTGAGCGCACGTCGTCCCCACCCCGAGCCCCACCCATGCAGCTCTTCCTGATCTCCCAGCTCGCCCTCGCCGATGCCGCCCCCGCGATGGACATCTGCAACGTCAGCGAGCCCGTCGGGAGCCATCCGGCCGCGAGCGCGGTGAACGTGCCGCTCGATGTGGTGCCCGCCGTGTTCTTCAGCGAGGGGGGCTGCGGCGGGGATGAGTGGTCGCTCACGCTGAGCAACGACGCCGGCGTCGTTGCGGAGGCCGTGGTGCAGGTCACCCGGCGCATCGGGGAGCTCGAACCATCGGCCCCGCTGGAGCCGGAAACCCTCTACACGCTCACCATGGTGGCCACCGATGGGAGCAGCGAGGAGTCGACCGTGGCGTTTACCACGGGCACCGAGGCCACGCGTACGGTGGGCATCACGCCCGAGCTGCTCGAGCTGGTGCCCACCACCGTGCAGGACAGCTTCGTGGTGCAGGCGGATGCCATCGCCGGCTTCGGCAGCATCCCCGGCGAGGACCTCGCCGTACGCTGGCAGGATGGGCCGGGCACCGACCTCACCCTCGTGGCCTACGGCATGGCGGCGGCGGGAACGGAGACCAGCCGCGCGTGGGAAACGGGCACCTCGGAGGCCGAGCCCCCGGAGTGGTGCGCGGCCGTTTCGGTGCGTGAGTTCAATGGCGATTGGGCGGCCAGCGAGGCGCGGTGCGAGCCGGTCGAGGTGCTGACGAACTCCACCCCGGGGGCCACCGAGTGCGCCTGCAACGGCACGGGCGCGGGGGCCGGCGGGGCCGCGGCCGCAGTGGCGGCCCTCCTCGCCGCTGCCCGGCGCCGAAGGTGAGCTTGCGCCGGTGGCGAGCGGCGCTCCTGCTGCTGCTGCCCCTCGCGGCTTGCGACTCCGCCACGCCGCCCGCCGACCCCACCACCTGCGACCTCGCCAACGACCGCTTCGGCACCACCGTGTGCGAAGAGGCCATCCTCGACGAGGCCACCTGGCTCACATTGAGCGTGGAAGCCGACGTGATCGACCAGGCACGCGCGGTGAAGTACCTCGTGCCCGTGGCCCCGGATCGTCCGCTGCCGGCGATGTTCGTGAACTCGCAGCGCTACGCGCTCCACTACGACTTTCTCCGCGAGGTCTTCCCCGAGCACTACGGCGAACTCGGCTGGATGGCCTACGTGGCCATGATCATCGAGCCCGACCGCCGGGACTACTGGGGCGGCGACGTGTCGGAGTACATCGAGGTCGACGGCTCCCACCGCTTCGGGTTCATCGTGTGGGACGACCCCGCCGTGCCGAGCAGCGCCCCCACCTACGAGGAGGTCCTCACCGTCTGGCGGGAGCTGCAGCCGCGCTTCGCGCTCGGCGACCTCGCCTTCTCCCCCTCCTCCTCCGCCCAGCGCGAGGCGGTGGTCGGGTGGACCGATGCCCCCTTCCCGATCCGCGGCGAGAGCAACGTCACCTACGAGGCCTACACCGTGGCGGCGGGGTTCGGCACCGTCCGCTTCCAGTCGCTCGCCACACTGGCCGAGGACAGCACGGCCGGCGCCTTCGGCTACCAGGACCTCCTCGTGCTCGACGAGGCGCCGATGGACCTCGACCGCGTGGTGAGCGGCGTCGTGACCGGCAGCCGTCAGGCCGCGCTGAGCCACCTCAACGTGCGCATGTCGAGCCGCGGCACGCCGAACTGCTTTACTGCCGAGCCATGGACCCGCCTCGCCGCCTGGGAGGGCCAGCTCGTGCGGCTGGAGTGTGGCGCCGACCGGCTCGACGTTCGCTCGGCCACCGCCGCCGAAGCCTCCGCGTGGTGGGAGGCCCTGCGCCCCGCGCCCGTTGCGGTGCCGGCCCCCGACCTCGACTGGCCCACGCCGCTCCCCCTCCTCGAGGTGCCCACCGCGGATGCCGAGGAGCGCGCCGCCGCCCTCGCCCGCTTCGGCGCCAAGGGGGCCAACCTCGCCACGCTCTACCAGCGCATCGGGCCCGAGGTGCAGCTCGATGGCTTCGTCGTCCCCTTCTCCTACTACGACCGTTTCGTGCGGGAAAACGGGTGGAGCGCCCCCGTGGCCGGCGGCACCGCGGCGCTCACGTTCGCCGACACGCTCGTGGCCTGGCACGCCGACCCCGAGTTCCTCGCCGACAGCGGCGTGCGGGCCGAGCGCCTGGCCGCGCTCCGCGAGGCGATGCTGGCGGCGCCCGTTGCGCCGGAGGACCTCTCCTCCGTTGCCGATGCCATCCGCGCCGCCTTCGGCACCGACACCATCATGCTGCGCTTCCGCAGCTCGTCAAACGCGGAGGATGGCCTCGAGTTCTCCGGCGCCGGCCTCTACGAGAGCGCCAGCGCCTGCCTCGCCGACGACCTCGACGCCGACGAGGCGGGCCCCAGCGCCTGCGACGACGACAAGTCGAGCGAGAAGTCCATCGAGAGCGCGCTGCGCACGGTTTGGGCGAGCCTCTGGGCGACCGGCGCGTGGGAGGAGCGCGAGTGGTACGGCATCGACCAGCTCGGCGTGGCGATGGCGGTGCTGGTGAACGACCAGGCGGAGGGGGAGCGCGCGAACCTGGTCGCGTTCACCGGCAACCCGCTCGGGAGCTCCCCCGGCTGGCTGGTGGAGGCGCAGGTGGGCGACCTCGACGTGGTGAGCGCGGAGGCCGGCATCACCCCCGAGCGCTCCCTGCTCACCGTGGAGGCGGGCGAGGTGGTGGACATCGTGCGCCTCGAAGCCTCCAGCGAGGTCGACCCCGGCTTCGCCGTCCTCAGCGATGCCCAGCTCGGCGCGGTGGGCAGCCTCCTCTGGGAGGTGGACGGCGTGATGCCGTGGGATCACCCCGACGACGGCGCCGCGCGCGTGTGGGACACCGAGCAGAAGGTGCTCGCCGACGGGCGGCTCATCATCAAGCAGGTGCGGCCCTTCGTGGGGGGCGACGCCGCGCCCTGAGCCGCCGCTCGCCTACTCGATCTCCCACTCTGCGGCGGCGGAGGCGTGGCCCTCGTCGTCGGTCGCCACGGCGCGCACGGTGCCCTTGAGCTCGCAGGGCTCGCCCTCGGGGCTGCCCGTCCACGACGCGGTGAGCGCGCCGCCGGCCACCACGGCGGCGTGGCGCTCGCCTTCCTGCCCTTCCTGGACGATCACCGCGTAGTTGTCCATCACGCTGATGTTGTCCTCGCCCTGGGGGTCGGTCACCGTCCCGTCGATCACCCACATCGGGTTGCTGTCCGAGTTCGGCGCGCACTGCACGCCCGTGATGGTGACCACCGGCGCGTCGGGGCTGATGCCGCCGGTGTCGGTGTCGGCGTCGGTGTCGGCATCGGTGTCGGTGTCGGCGTCGGCGCCGGGACCGCCCCCCGCGGAGTCGGCAGCACCATCGCAGGCGAGGAGGCAGAGCAGCAGGAGGGAACGGGACATGGCAGTTCCTAGGAAATTCGGGTGGAGTACGCTTCGAAGTCGCTCACGAGCCGGCGGAGGCGGGTCCGGTCGGCAGCCTCGGGAGCCAGCTCCTCGACCGGGTCGATCCCACCGGGGAGGGGCTGGAACTCGGGCTCACCCGCGAGGGTGGAGGGCGGCGCGCTGTACCAGCGACCATCTCGACGCAACCACCGCATCCGACCCGCCACGAAGCAGAGCTGATTGTACTTGAAACGGCGCAACGTGCGGCCCTGCGCGTCGTACCAGGCGCTCTCCATCACGGCGAGGCTCTCTTCGGGCGCACGAACCAGGCCCGGCTGCACATCCACTCCGGCCGTGGAGAGGACGGCGCCGAAGAGGTCGCGGGCGCTCACGGGGGTTTCGACCGTGGCCGGCGCGCGACCGGGCTCCAGCCAGAACAGGGGCACGCGCGTGCCGCCGTCGGTCACGTTGGCGAAGTGATAGGACCAGCCCATCTCGCCGAAACACTCGCCGTGGTCGGAGCCGAGCACCACGAGGTTCTCGGTGCCCTCGTGCAGCTCGCGCACGAACTCGTCGATCTGGCCTGCGATGCGCTCCCACGCGATCCGCTGCCGGCTGCGGAGGCGCGCCATGGTGGCGGCAGAGGTGGGCTGCTCGCCCGTGGCCATGAAGGTCTGGTTGACGAGGTGGTAGAGCGCCACGAGCTCGCGAACGGCCTCCACCCCCGAGCCCAGCGTCTGGAAGATGGGCGACACGTGGTAGGGGAAGTGGGTCTCCATCAGGTTGAGGAACACGAAGCTCGGGCGGCCGCGGCGCGCGTTCTGCGCGAGGATCTGGCGGCACCGGTCGAGAATCTCGGCCACGGTGTCCTGCAGCCACACGGTGCCCGCCTCGATGTCCTCCGAGAGCTTGCCGCGGATCCAGTCGGTGGAGAGCACCTTGCGGCGCAGGCGCGGCTTGCCCACCAGCACCATCAACTCATGCAGCTTACGGTGCTGCGGCGGTACTTCCTTCCAGATGCGCACCACCTCGTCGAACCCGCGGTCGAGCCCGAAGATGTCGGTGGTGGCCACGTTGGCGGTGACCTGATGGGTGGCGTAGCCCACCGCCCGGAGCCGCTCCGCGAGCGTGGGCACCGCCGGATCGAGGCCGCGGCGGCTCTGGGTGTCCGCCCCGTGCTGATGTGGCAGGAGCCCGGTGAACATCGAGGCGGTGGCGGGCAACGTCCAGCAGCCGGCGCTCCGGGCCGCCGTGAATTCCACGGCGTTCTTCTGCACCCAGGGCAGCCGCGCCCCATCGCCTCCGTACACCGAGTCCCAACGCAGGGAGTCGGCGATGATGATCACGATGTTGGCGGGGCGGGACACGGCCGCGAGGGCTATCAAGAAACCGGGAAAGCGGCTCGCCGCCACTTCCCCTGCCGGGTCATTCCCTCCGGCCTCCAAGCTCCGCTTTCCGGGCTGCGGCGGCCTGCGCGTTCGATAACGCGCTCGCTCCGGTGGCACAGGTGACCGACCCCACCCCGAACCCCGCGCCCACGCGCCACCTCTGGGTAGGCGGCGTGCTCGTGCTGCTCGTGCTCCTCCTCGCGCTCGCGGCCACCGGCGAGACCCTCGCCGTGACCGCGGTGGCGCTCGGCCGGCGTGTCGCCTCGGGCGGGGTCCTCCACTGGAGCGATGGCGTTTCGCCCTGGGAGAAGGTGCCGCTCACGGTGGAGCTGCGCCGGCTCTGGGGCCCGAGCGACCACTTCCTCACCCCGCGCTGGGAGCAGGTGGCCGCGGGACTGGCCACGGCCGAGCTGCAGTTCCTGCGTCCCCCCGACCCGCGCGCCGTCAAGCTCGTGATCCTCGATGTGGAGCCGACGCTCTGGCGATTGCGGGTGTGGGGCCGCGATGACTGGTCGCGCGACGACGTGGCCACCCTCGCCGACGAGGCCGGCCTCGTGTGGGCCGTGAACGGGCCCTACTTTGCGGAGGATGGCCCCCTCGGCCTCGTGGTGAGCGATGGCGTGGTGCGCAACCGCCAGGGCACCCGGCGCTCGGCCCACTTCCTCGTGGATGGGCCCGGTCGCCGCCCCCGCATCGTGAACGAGCGCCGGGCCACCGTGGCCGACATCGACCAGGGCTTCCAGGGCTTCCCCGCGATGATGAGCTCCGGGCGCACCTTCGGCTACCTGCGCACGGGGGGCCGGGGCTTCTCCGTCTCGGAGGTCGATCGCCGCACGGCCGCCTGCACCGACACCCGCGGCCATCTCCTCGTGATGGCCACCGACACCTGGACGAGCGGCCTCTCGCTCTCCGAGCTCGCCACCGTGATGGGCGGCCTCGGGTGTGTGGACGGCATGGCCTTCGATGGCGGCGCCTCCACGAGCCTCTGGCTCGACGTTCCGGGCGCCCGCCGCCACATCGACGGCTTCGAACCCGTGCCCGTCATCCTGGGCGCCTCGCCGCGCGCGCCGGGGTAGAACGCGGCGTGCTCCCCGCCAGCGCCGACCGCATCGCCCGGATCTCCGCCGCCCTCGATCGCCGGCTGGGCAGCGTGGTGGCCGTGTGCGAGGCGGTGCGCCGCCGCCACAACGTGAGCGCCATCCTCCGGAGCGCCGAGGCCTTCGGCGTGCACGAGGTCCACCTCGTCACGCAGGGCTTCAAGCCCGTGCGCGGGGCCGCCCGCGGGGCCGAGCGCTGGGTGCTGCGCCGCCGCTTCGATCACGTGGAGGACTCCATCCTCGACCTCCGCGCGCGCGGCTTCCGCGTGTACGTGGCCGACCTCTCGCCCGGCGCCTGGTCGCCGGAGACCCTCCCCGTGGACAGCCCGGTGGCGCTGATCTTCGGCAGCGAGATGCGCGGCGTGAGCGACCGGGCCCGCGCCCTCGCCGACGGCGTGCTCCAGGTGCCGATGCACGGGCTCACCGAGTCGCTGAACGTGAGCGTGAGCGCCGCGATCGCGCTGCGAACGGTGTCCGAGCGGCGCCGCGCCCTCGTGGGCGCCGATCTCGACCCGGCAGAGCGCGCCCGCTTCCTCGCCGCCTGGCTCGAGGAGGAGGCCGCCGCCCTACGGGGTTTTCTCGCGCGCACCGACCCCGAAGGGGGCGAGCCAGCCGAGCACGACGAGGGGAACGACCGCGAGGACGGGTAGGGCCCGCGAGGTGAGCGCTTCGGGGAGAGCGAGGAGGACAGGGCCCAGCAGCGCCCCCGCGAGACCGGCCGCCCCCAGCTGCACCACCCCCGCCGGCACACCCCTGCCCCAAAGGCGGGCCGCCGCCGCGAACACGCCCGGGAGCACGACGAGGCCCACCTCGGGGACGGTCACCGCCACCAGCCCGGACACCCCCGCTCCGGCAAGGAGCCAGCCGCCACCGAAGCCCTGGCCTCCGCCCGTCGCGAAGCGCGCCGCCACCGCCCGGGCGGCCCCCGCCGCCGCGGCGGCGAGCGCCCACGCCGAGGCGTACACCGAGCCGGCGCCCTCCACCTCCGCCGGCCGGGAGAGGAAGCCCGGCCAGGCGGCCACGAGCAGCACCAGGAGCGCCATGCCCGACAGGCCGGCGAGCACGACGCCGCCGATCCAAGCGAGGACCCCCGCGAGGAGCGGCCGGCCTCGCGCTCCCACCGCAAGGAGCACGAGGCCGGCCGCGCCCCCGAGCCGAACGAGCCACGCGGGGAGCGCTACCATGACCGGGCCGACCTGCTGCCAGGCCAGCGCGCTACCGTCGCCCACTGGCCGCCCCGCCAGCCAGGCGCGGGCGAGCCCCACCACGCAGTCCCCCACCTGCTGGACCGCCGCCGGATCGAGCGCCGCGAAGGTGTCGTCGGGGGTGTGGTAGCGCCAGGCGCCGTGGATGAGGGCGAAGTCGTAGCCCTCGGCTCCCGCCCGCCGGAAAACGGAGAAGTCGGTGTCGTTCGGGAGGAGCTCGTACACCCGCCGGGCGAGCGATCCGGCCTGGGCCGTGCACCCGGCCGAGCGCCACGCCGCGAGCAGGGCCGCCGCATCTCCCGCGGTCTGGAACATGTACGCCGGCCCCTCGCTGCCGCGGGCCTCGACGTTGATCACGAGCCGGCGTGCGGCCGGGGCGCTCTCCACGAACGCCTCCGCGCCGAGGAGGCCCTGCTCCTCCCCGTCGGTCACGAGGAGGTGCAACCCATCGGGCACCCCCTCGACAGCGAGCACCCGCGCGGCCTCGAGGAGCACGGCGAGGCCGAGCCCATCGTCGGCGCCGCCCGGCGAGCGCCGCGCCGAGTCGCTGTGGGCCACGAGCCACACGCCAGCACCGCGATCCCCGCCGGCCTCCACGTTCCAGAGCGTGCCGTGCTCCTTGCGCGCAACCGGAAAGCCGAGCGCGCCCAAGCGGTCCACGAGGCCCTCGACCGCCGCACGCTGGGCCGGTGAACCGCTCACCCGGGGGGCGCCCATCAGCGGCGCGAGGGCGCGGAGCGCGCGCCCGGCCGAGAACCGACCGGCCGGCGCATCCACGGCGAGGGGTTCGGGCACGCGCGGCCACGCGAGGGCGGCGCCCAGCCCGAACATCCCGACCGCCCCCCAGACCATCCGCATGGCCACGCTTAGCCCCTCGGCGCAAAAAGTGTCAAGATGTATCTGGCGTATTCCGGTGCGTCCGGATAGCGCGCGCGCCTCCAGATCCAACATGCAACTGTTCTTCGAAACCGGTCCTCTCGCCTACGTCCAGGTCGCGCTCATGGTGGGCGGCCTGCTCTGGGCGATGGTTTGTTGTGCGCTGTACGGCCTCCGTTGGAAGGTACCGCCCGTGGTGGCCGTGGCGCCGCTGGGCGCCCATGCGCTGGCCGTGATCGTCGGCACCATGATGGGCACCGGGCAGGTCACCAACGCCGTTTCCGGGGCCGACCCGGCCGACCGGGCCACGATCACCGCCGCCGGGATCGCGGAGGTGCTCGGGCACGCCCAGCTCGCCGCGTTCGCCATCCCCACCGCCGCCACGCTGGTGCTGGCCGGCCTGCTCTCGGGTGTGCGCGGGCGTCGGGCCTGGGGTGCGCCGGCCGCCGCGTTCTTCACGGTGCTCCTGGCCGTGGTGGCCGTCGGCGCCTCCCTCACCGCCCACGCCGACCCCGTCTTCGTGGGAGCGCGTGTCGTCCTCTACGGCATCGCCGGCCTCGCCGCCGCCATCGCCCTCTCGGGCCACCACGCGCTCGACAGCAGCCGCGAGGGGGGCCTCGTGGCGGCCGTGGCGTTCGCCACGCTGGTGGCCGCGTGCGAGTCCATGGTCATGGGCGGCGCATGGTCGAAGCTCTTCAGCGCGCTCGCGTTCGTCGACCCCGGGTCGCGCTTGGCGCTGGTAGAGGCCGGCGTCGGCGAAATGGGCGACCTGGCCACGTTCAGCTGGGCCGCCGTGGCCCTCGCCGCCGTGCCCGCGGTCATCGCGCTCCTCCGCCCCGCGGCGGAGCTCACGGAAGAAGAAGTGCTCGCGCCGGGCACCTCCCCCTCCGCCCTGCGCTGGCTCGGCGGCGCGCTCGCGTTGCTCGTGCCCGCCCTCTGGGTGGCCGCGCTGTTGACGTCCGACCCCTCCGGGTCGCTGGCCGCGATCACCACCGGCGCCGCGCCGGCGGCGGCTACGCCGCGCTGAGCGGGGCCAGGGCGGCGGAGTTCTGGGTGATGAGCCAGGCCGCCACCTGCCGCTGGCCCGCCGCGCCCGCCCCCGTGCGTTCGAACTCCAGGTGCAGGGTCGTTCCGGCCTGGAGCTCGCCCACGCGGCGCAGGCACGCCAGCACGACCACCGGCGCGGCCTCGCCGGGGAGCACGAGCTCCAGCGCGAAGCGGGTGCCCATCTCCAGGATGGCGGCGCTGCCTTGCAAAGCGAGCACCTGGGCGCCATACGCGGACAGGTCCATGAGCGTACACGACTCCCCTTCGGAACCAACGCGGAGGAGCCGGGCCGTGGCCCCCGAGTTGAGCATCGACATCCTCGGCGCGCGCGGCGGGTAGGCCGAGGACCGCAGCGCGCTCGGCGTTCCCGTGAGCTCCATGTCCTCGTCGCCGCCGAGCACGTACTCCACGCCGGCGTCCGTCTCGATCCGGCGCCGCACCCAGACGGGGTTGAGGCTCGGCCGCTCACGGCTCCATCCGACCAGGAGCGGCATCCCCACCGCGAGGTCCAGCGCGCTGATGGCGCCAACCCGCACGTGCACCACGCCGTAGGTGAGGTCGACCAGCTCCACCTCCTCGGCCACCACCTCGCCCGCCCGCACGAGGATGCGGTGGGCGCCGACCCGCGTACCGAGCGCCTTCCGACGCGCGACGGTGTCCGCATCCAGCAGCAGCTCCGCCGCACCGAGCCTGGCCTGGAGTTCGGCCGCCCGGCGCGCCGCCTCGGCCGCCTCCTCCACGAGCGTTTGGCGCAGGCGCTCAACGGCGCCCGCGAGCGCGGTGCCCCGCCGGATGGCCACGCCGCGCTCGCCCGAGCGGAGTCGCCGGATGGCCGCCATCCCGCCTGCGAGCTCGGCGTCCTGCGCCCGGGCCATGCCCACCACCGCCACCGAGACGGCGGCGAGCAGCGCCCCGACCGCGGCCAGCACGAAGCCCGCTTCCTGCCTCGCGGCGAAGAGCGGGTCGGCCACCGTGCGGGTCAGCTCCAGCACGCCCACGGGATGACCGTGTTCGTCGAGCACAGGCGACCAGGTGATCACCCGCCCGGAGGCGTCGTCGAGCAGGTGGTGGCCCTTGCCGGTCTCCCAGGCCGCCATGAGGCCCTCCTTCTCCCGCACCGGCTCCAGCCAGCGGGGTGAGGGTCGGCTCGAAATCGTCGCCACGAACCGCTCGGCGTGCCGATCGCCGGGCACGGCGTACCCCGACTCCGTCTCGGGCACGATCAACCGAACCGCGTCCTCGCCGTGCAGCTCGGCGGTGCGCACGAACTGGGCGTGGGTCTGGGAGAGGGACTCGCCGTGCGCCGTCCACGACCAGACGTCGGTCCGGGTCGGGAAGAGCGCCGCGAGGCCCACCGCCCGCACCAGCGGGGCATCGTCGCTCAGCTCGCGGGCGGCGGCGTAGGCCGCGGTGGCCGCATCGTCCCGGACCCGGGCGGTGGCGTCGTGCCACAACCAGGCCCCGAGCCCGGCCAGGAGCACGATCGAGCCGGCGGCGCACAGCATGCCTTGCCGAGGGGCCAGCGGATTGCCTCGCGGGGCTCGGCGAACGGGGGCGGCGGCAGGGCGGTCCACATCGGGCCGATCGGATCGCCTCCGCCCACCCATGAGGGAGGCCCCCCTCTCAGCGCAGGAGCGCGTCCGTCCGGGTCTTCGCCTTCTGCGAGAGCGGGTCGGCGTCGTCGCCCACGTAGAGCTGCACCTTGTGGTACAGCGCGATGGCCTTCTCGTTCTGACCGAGCCCCTCCAGCGTACGCGCTTCCTTGTAGATCTCGCTCGCCTGCTCCTTGAGCGAGGCCCGCGCCTCCGCGAGCTTGGCCACGGCGGACTCGTTGTACGGGTCGGTGCTCACCACCTCGAGGAGGAGCTTCCGCGCCGTGAGGTCGTTGCCGGCCTTGAGCGCGGCGTTGGCTTCGGTCCAGGCGGCTTTCGACGCCGCCTTCATCTTGTCCTTCGCCTCGGAGACCCCCTCCTGGGCGGCGTGGTACTGCGGCGACACGCGCCCCGGGTCGGCGGCCATGACAGCCTCGAAGCCACGCACCGCGCGGCTGTAGCGGCCCTGCGCGAGGTCGGACTGTGCTTCGCCGAGGCGCCCCTCGAGGTCGCGCGTGGCCGCGGCGGCACGGCCCGCCGTGACCGCCCGGGCCACGGAAGCCGTTGCGGCGGAGACGGCATCCCGCGCGGCGAGCAGCTCGGGATCGTCGGGGGCGAGCGCCAGCGCGCTCTCCACGAGCGGCGCCGCCTCGGCCGGGCTCAGCTCGCGGGCGGAGACCTTCACCACCGCCTCCAGCGCGGCGGTCTTGGCGCTGGCCTTCGCCGCCTCGCTGGTGCTCCGGAGCACCAGCGTGGAGCGAACTTCCGCCAGGGTGATGAACTCGCAGGCCACGTACCCCATGCGGCGGGCATCCACGTGGTTGGGGTCGAGCTGCAACACCCGGTAGAACGAGCCCGCGGCCTCGAAGTAGCGCCCCTCGGCGAAGTGGCGCATGCCCTCGGCCATGAGCGGCGCGGTGGCCGCGGTATCCGCGCTCGGCGCGGCGGCGCCGCCCGGAGCCGCCACCGTGGGGGCAGCAGTGGGCGCGGCCGGGGCGCCGCCGGTAGGCGAGGGCGCCGCCACCGGGGCCCCGGCCGCCGGGGCCGGCGCCGCCGCGGCCTCGGTCGCATCAGTGCGTGCGCGCAGGAAGCCCACGAGGACCTCGCTCGCCACCTTGCCGCCCACCATCACGAAGGTGAGCGCGAGCACGCCCATCGATATCTGGTTGATGGGCCGCGAGAGGAACCCGTTGCTGCGGGCGCGCCCGGCGGTGCGGAGCCGCTTGCCGCTGGCCCGCTGGGGATTCACCTGCAGCTCCTCGGCCGCGACCGGCTGGGCCTCCTCGCTGGGCGCGGGCGGAAGCGGCGCGGCGAAGGCCGCGGTGGCGGGCGGGGGCGGCGGAGGCGGCGGGAGCGTGCGCACTTCGGGCGCCGCCACCAGCGGCTCCGCGAACGCCTCGGTACCTTCGCCCTCGCTGATGTAGGCGAAGCGGAGCTCGACGGTGCCGATGCGGATGCGGTCGCCCTCTTCGAGCTGCCGCTCCTTGACCCGACGCCCATTCACGAACGTGCCGTTGCTCGATCCGTGATCGCGCAGGGTGAAGCGCCCGGCCTCGCAGCGCACCTCGGCATGCACGCGCGAGGAGGCCGGCTCGGGCAGCACGATCGCGTTGCGCTCGGAGCGGCCGAGGGTGAGCACCCCCTCCGCCGGCAGCGGGAAGTGCCGCACCGGCATGCGGTGCGCGCTCGTGACCGTGAGCATGGCGAGCGGCGCCGGCTCGGGTTCGGAGGCCGTGGAGTCGCGGCCCGCGGTGACCTCGTGGGTATCGAGCCCACCCTGCACGGTGACGCGGAGCGTGAACGGGTCGATCGCGACCTCTTCGCCATCGCCCAGGACCTGTCGGCGCACGGACTGGCCGCGGAACCAGGTGCCGTTGCCACTGCCGAGATCCTCCACCACGACAGCATCCGCGCCCACCTCCAGGCGCGCGTGCCGCCGGGACACGCCCACGTCGGCGAGGACCACCTCGTTGTCCTCAGCCCGACCGATGTGCACCACGCCCTCGTGCAGCACCAGCCGCCGCTCAGGGCGGCCCGCCTGCAGGATGTGGAGCTCCACCTGACTCACGGCTTGCGGGCCCGGGCGAGGGCTTCGGCGGCCCGCTGGTGCAGCGGGTCGGCCGGATCGGGCACGAGGAGCACCACGGTTTCCCAGGCGGCGATGGCCTGCTGGACCTGCATGCTGTCCCAGTAGCGCATGCCGGCATCGAGCTGCGTTTGCGCGCGCTCGGCGATCTCCCCGTTGAGGCGCTCGATGCGCACGCTGCAGATCTCGCAGGCGGGGTCGAGCTTGAGCGCCATCTGGTAGGTGGTGCGGGCGTCGTTGAGGCGGCCGGTTTCGTACTGGGCGTGCGCGCGCTCCACGAGCTCGGTGGCGCTGCTGCCGGCGGGAGGTTCGGGGAGCTGCGCGCGCTGGGCGGCGGCATCCTGGCCGGCAGCAACCGCGAGCGCCTCGCTGAGCGCCGGGGCGCCCGGCGCCCCCGCCGGGTTGGGGGGCAGGCCATCGGCCGGCAGCACCGTGCTCAGCGAATACGAGGGCGCGGGGGCCGCCGCGGTGCCCTCGCCGCCGCCCCGGAAGTGCCCGTAGGCGCCGAAGCAGCCCACACAGCTCACTACCGCGAAGAGCGCGAGCACGAAGGGCCAGGCCTTCCACTTCCGCTCAGCCGGCTCTCCCGCAACGACCTTCCGCGTGACCCGCGGCTCGGCCGGCGGCGCCCGGAGCGCGGAGGAGGGGGGCTGGGAATCGCCGGGAGAAACGTAGTGCAGCTCGAAGAAGTGGCTCCCTACGGAGACGCGATCGCCGGGCTTGAGCGCGCGGTGATCGGCCACCCGCTCGCCGTTGACGAAGACCCCGTTGCGCGAGCCGGCGTCCTGCACCCAGACCGCGGCGTTGTGAAGGATGACCCGGGCGTGCTGACGCGACACGCCGTTGTCATCCAGGCACACCTCGTTGCCGGGCTCACGCCCGAGCCGGAGGCCCTGCGTCGTGACCACGAACCGCTGGCCAACCAGGGCCCCTTCCACCCCAACGAGTACCGGCACCGGATCCATGCAAGGCCGCTAATCCGAATTCCGATCGATCGGTGCAACCGGGTGCCACGAGCGCCGCGCACACCCGCCCATCGCGGGCAAAAACCTTCCGGTCAGGCCGCCGCGGAGGCCAGCCAGGACACGAGATCGATCACCATGCCCTCGATCCACGGCCAGGCGAGGGACTGGAGACAGAGGAGGGTGATCGACGCGGACATCAGGCCGAAGGCGAGGTTGCGGATGCGCCGGGCCGCGCTCGCCACCCCCGGCCCGCCCACGCCCTGGGCCGCGCGCGCCTCCTCGTCGCCCGCGCGCATCCACACGAGGATGGCCGCGGCGCCCCCGAAGGGGCTCGTACAGCAGAAGGGGCCGAGCGCCACGAGCACGCCAGCCACGCCCAGCCACAGCCGGAGCCGCGGGATGGGATCGGGCCGGTCGGAGGGCGACTTGCCGTCGAAGAGATCGTCGACCGCCAACTAGTTGCTCCGGGAGAGGAGCGCGAGGAGGTCCTCGCGGTAGCTGCGGGCGCCCTCGGCATCCACGGTGACGGCGCCATCGGCGCCCACGAGCAGCACGTTGTCCTCGCGGAAGGCCCGCGCGGCGTTCTGGAGGTTCACGATGTTCAGCGCCTCGGGGCGCGACAGCTCGTCGGCGGCGAGCATCACCCGCCCACGGGTGAGCGCATCGGCGGGCAACGACTTCCAGGTGGAGCGACCGTCGGCCGCCGTGAGGAGGAGCAGGAGGTAGGACTCGAGGAAGTTCGCGGTGAGGTTGGCGATCTCGCTCACCCGGGGCCGATCGCACACGATGACCTGCGTGCCCCGAAGCTCGACCGCCCCGTAGGCCACCAGCTCGGCCACGGCGCGGCGCTCGTGCTCCGCCGCCACCGCATCGGGGTCGAGGATGAACTCGTACCGCAAGAGGAACTGCTGCACGGTGAGCAGGCGGGTGACCTCCTGGAGGTCGATCTCGTCGCGGCCGAGCGCGCGAACCGCCGCGGCAAAGTAGGCCGCGGGCGCGAACGCGTGAAGCACGGCGTTCTTGTAGTACTCGAGGGTGAGCCGGCGGTCGGACTCCACGATGTAGATGGTCTCGGCGCCCTCCTTCACCTCGGTGAGCATCCGCCCCTTCAAGAAGCGGGCGATGGCCTCGCCGAGGATGCCGTCCACGTGCGATACGGCCCGCCCCTCGTTCACGCCCGCCACCTTCAGGAACGCCCGCAGCCGGTCCACGCGGGCGCGGAGCTCCTCCACCCGCACGCCCCGGCGCGGGTGCGCGAGCAGCGCGAGCGCCACGAGCGCGGTGGGCAGCAGCACGGCCTCGCCGTTGATGCGGTGGAGGATGCGCTCGCCGAGGCCCTGGAGGGCCTCCGCGCGCTTGGCGCGGGGGAGCGCGTGCCACTCGGGGGCGGTGCCGAGGCTGTCGGCGCGGATGGGCTCGCCCACGCGCAGGTACACCTTTCCGTAGCGCTCGCGGATGACCGCGGCGGCGCGGGCGAGCTGCCCCACCGTTTCTTTCTCCTTCTTCGCGCCGGCGAGCTCACGCGCGTACACGCGCTCCTCGGCGATCTGCTCGTAGCCCACGTAGATCGGCAGGAAGGTTACTGCACGCCCTTCGCGGGCGTTGGCGGCGGCATCCATGATCATGCCCAGCACGCCGGTCTTGGGCGGAAGCAGCTTGCCCGTTCGAGAGCGCCCGCCTTCGATGAAGAACTCGACGGGCACTTCCATGCGCACGAGCTCGCGAAGGTAGCGCTCGAACACCACCGGGAAGATGCGATCGCCCTGGAAGCTGCGCTTGATGAAGAAGGCGCCGCACCGCCGCAAGAAACCGCCGATCGGAAAGAACGAGAGGTTGTCGCCGGCCACGATGTGCGGGATCACGATGTCCTTGCTGAGGAGCAGCGAGGAGATCAGCAGGTAGTCGAGGTGGCTGCGGTGGCAGGGGACGAGGATGGGCGTGCCATCGCGCAAGGCGGCGCGCACGCGCTCGAGGTCCTCGTCGCGCACATCGATGCCGCTGTAGATGCGGTTCCAGATCTGGAAGCACACCCACCCGGCGAAGCGCACGTAGGGGAAGGAGAAGCGCGCCGCGATCTTGTCGAAGCTCCGGGCGACCTTCTCGAGGACCTCACCGGGGGGCCGGCCCGTAGCCGCAGACTCCCGCTCGATGAGCTGCCGGATTTCGTGGCTCTCCAGCACCTGCCGCCGCACGAACCCGCGCGGGCGGGCGCGCGGGCCGCGCACCACCCGCGACTCGCGGTAGAGGAAGCGCCGCAGCACGAGGCGGAGGCGCCGGCTCCGCTTGGCGGGGGTCTCCTCGGCGAAGCGCTCCGTCCATTCGGTGAGCGTGATCGGCTCGCCCACCTGCACGATGGCCTCGCCCTGCGAGCGCGCCAGCGCGAGGAGCTTGCCCGCGGGCCCCGGCGAATCCTCGGTTCCGAGCAGGAAGCGCCCCACCTCCGTGCGGGTGGGCTCGGGCGACTTGTCCCAGATCACCACCACCGGCAGAACCTGCACCGGACGCGACGACGCGGACTGCGCATCGATGAGGTGGGGGATCACATCCGCTTCTGGCGGCGCGAGCCCCACGAGCTCCCGCACATCCCAGGGGGTGCCGAGGAAGATGCACGTGGCGCTGCCGCTGGCCACGAAGCGGCCGAGCTGCTCAGGCCCGCTCGGATCGGCCGAGCCGAAGAGGCGACCGAGCTGGCCGAAGGGCGACCAGCGCCGGGCATCGAAGCCGGCCGTGAAGGCGGGGAGCGGCAGGCGGCGCTCGTTGAGCACGCTCTGGAGCGCGAGCCAGTCCACGTGCGAGCGGGTGTGCAAGGCGTACACGACGGGGCCGCGCTCCGCCGCACGACGCACGCGCTCGGCGCTGTGATCCTCCATGCGGAGTCGGCGCATGAACCACGGGAGGCCGCTGAGCCAGTACAGCGGCCCGGACACCGGGAGCATCGCCGAGGAGTGGGGCGCGGCCACGAGCGAGCTCATCGGCGCTCAGGCTCCGCTGTCGTCGGGGTCGCAGTCGGCGATGACATCCGGATCGGCGTCGTCACAATCGCCGCCGACCTCCACGAAGTCGACGGGGGCGGAGCAGCCCACATAGACCGACCGATCGTTGCCGGCGCCGTCGGCATCGAGGTCCTCGTAGAAGCGGGAGCGCGGATCGCACGCCCGGTCACCATCGGCGCTGTAGAGGTCGGGGATCAGATCGCACCCCGCGAGGACCAGGACGAGCCACAAGGAACGCATCGCAGGGAGCCTAACGCCCGCACGCGGCCGGGGCGGCGATCGCCTCAGCATCCCGCCACCCGCGCATACCGCAGGGTGCGATCCAGTCGGAACCGGAACAGCGCCCACACCCCCTCCAGCGAGAGCACCTCCCGCACGGGGCCGCCCTCCGCATCGAGGCTGGCGTCGATGTCGAGGTGCACGAGCCGCCAGGAGCGGGTGGAGCGCCCCACGTCGCGGGGTTTGCCAACCCGCACGGAGAGCGTGCGGGGTTGCAGCGAGGCATCGAAGCCGAAGCCGATGACATCGCTGTTGTCGCGCGGGCCGGGACGCGTGTCGAGCCGGAACCAGTGCTGCACGAGCCAGCCGGGCTCGCCCTCCACAGGGTGGGCCTGCACGTCGAGGATCTCGACCTCCTGCGAGAGCGCGGTGATCAGGCGCTCGAAGGCCGCGCGGCCATCGGTGTCGGGCGCTTCGTCGGCTTCGGCCGGGTCGCTCGGCGGACCGCGCATGGAGGGATCGACGCCCACCAGCTTGCCGAGGATGGGCGGCGCGAAGGGCACGACGGCGCCATCCACGGTGCGGCCCCCAGAGGACCGGGGCGCCGTGTCCGACACCACCGACCAGCGGGCCTCCGTCCAGACGCCGTTGGCCAGCCGGGCCTCGCCCTCCGCCCGGAGCGCCTCCTTGCCGAGACCCACCAGCTCGGCGGTCTGCTCCACCTCCCATCGCCACCGGCCGCACGCCGGCGGCGCCACGAAGGCCACGCGGCCCCGATCCTCCAGCACCCCCACGTCGGGGGGCTCCGCGGTGTCGGCGAAGGCGAGGGCAACGAAGAGGTGCACGCGAAGGCGTAGCGGGGGCGGGGGAGCGGGGCCCGTCGCAGATTGTCTCCGACGGCGCGCAATGCGCAGCCGACGCCCTTCGAACCCAAGTTGCCGGGCACACGCGCATTGCCCAATCGACATCTATCGGCATATCGTGATATGCCGAATCCATGTCCATCTTCCGTGACGCACTCTCCGATCGGGTCCTCATCTTCGACGGCGGCATGGGCACGCAGCTTCAGGGCTTCGACCTGCCGTTGTCGGACTACCAGGGGCTCGAGAACTGCTCCGAGATCCTGAACCTCACCCGTCCCGACGTGGTCTCGGCCATCCACCGCCGCTACTTCGAGGCGGGCGCCGACATCGTGGAGACCAACAGCTTCGGCGGCGCCCCCTGGGTGCTCGCCGAGTTCGGCCTCGAAGGGCAAACGGAGGAGATCAACCGCGCCTCCGCGCAGCTGGCGCGCGAAGCCGCGGAGGCCGCCTCCACCGAGGCACGCCCGCGCTTCGTGGCGGGCTCCATCGGCCCCGGCACCCGGCTCCCCACCCTCGGCCACATCCACTGGGACGAGATGTTCGCCGGCTACCGGCGCCAGGTGCGCGGCCTCGTGGAAGGCGGCGTCGATGTGCTCCTCGTGGAGACGTGCCAGGACCTCCTGCAGACCAAGTGCGCCGTGGCCGCCATCGTGGATGAGCTCAAGGCCATGGGCCGCGACGTGCCCATCATGGCGCAGGTCACAATGGAGACCACCGGCACGATGCTCCTCGGCAGCGACATGGCCGCCGCGCTCACCGTGCTGGAGCAGTACCCCATCGACCTCATCGGGCTCAACTGCGCCACCGGCCCGCAGGAGATGGCGAGCCACATCGCCTTCCTCGGCCGCCACAGCCGCACCCGCATCAGCGTGCTCCCCAACGCCGGGCTCCCCCAGCTCGTGGACGGGCGCACCCACTACCCGCTCGGCCCCGCCGAGCTCGCCGACTGGCACGTGCGCTTCGTGAAGGAGGATGGCGTGAACGCGGTGGGCGGCTGCTGCGGCACCACGCCCGACCACATCCGTGCCGTGGCCGAGAAGGTGCTCCGGATGAAGCCCAAGCACCGGGTGCCCGAGTTCATCCCCAGCGCGTCGAGCCTCTATTCACCGGTGTCGATGCGCCAGCAGGCCGACATCTTCGCGGTCGGCGAGCGCACCAACGCCAACGGCTCCCGCCAATTCAAGCGCCTGCTCGACGCGCAGGACTGGGACGGCATGGTGGGCATGGGCAAGGAGCAGGTGCGCGGTGGCAGCCACGCGGTGGACGTGTGCACCGCCTTCGTGGGCCGCAACGAGGTCGTGGACATGGACGAGCTCGTGCGCCGGATGGTGCAGAGCGTGCAGGCTCCGCTGGTGATCGACTCCACGGAGGTGCCGGTGTTGGAGGCCGCGCTGAAGCGCATCGGCGGCAAGCCCATCGTGAACAGCATCAACCTCGAGGATGGGGAGGCCCGCCTCGATCAGGTGTGCATCCTCTGCAAGCGGCACGGCGCTGCGGTCATCGCGCTCACGATCGACGAGGAGGGGATGGCCAAGCTCCCCGCCCAGAAGCTCGCCGTGGCCGAGCGGCTGTACGACCTCGCCGTGAACCGCCACGGCATGCAGCCCGACGACATCCTGTTCGACCCGCTCACCTTCACCATCGCCACCGGCAACGAAGACGATCGCAAGCTCGGCCTGTGGACCCTCGAAGGCATCCGCCTCATCGCCGAACGGTTCCCCCGCTGCGGCATCCTGCTCGGCCTCTCGAACATCAGCTTCGGCCTCAACCCCGCCGCCCGACACGCGCTGAACTCCGTGTTCCTGCACCACGCGCGGGAGGCCGGCATGACCGCGGCCATCGTGCACGCCGAGAAGATCACGCCGCTCTACAAGCTTGAGCCCGAGGTGCGCGAAGTGTGCGAGGACCTCATCTGGGACCGGCGGCGCGAGGGCTACGACCCGCTGAAGCGCCTCCTGGCGATCTTCGCCGATCGCACCGTGGAGAAGACGGTGCGGAAGGTGGCGGAGACGGTGGAGGAGCGCCTCAAGGAGCGCATCGTGGAGGGCGACCGCAACGGCCTCGAGGTGGACCTCGGGGACGCGCTCAAGACCTACACGCCGCTGGTGATCATCAACGAGCTCCTGCTCGACGGCATGCGCGTGGTGGGCGAGCTCTTCGGCTCCGGCCAGATGCAGCTCCCCTTCGTGCTCCAGAGCGCGGAGACGATGAAGGCCGCCGTGGCCTGGCTGCAGCCCTACATGGAGAAGGTGCAGGGGCCGGCGAAGGGCACGATGGTGCTGGCCACCGTGCGCGGCGATGTGCACGACATCGGCAAGAACCTCGTGGACATCATCCTGAGCAACAACGGCTACAAGGTGGTGAACATCGGGATCAAGCAGCCCATCGACCAGATCCTCAAGGCGGCGACGGAGCACCAGGCCGATGTCATCGGCATGAGCGGCCTGCTCGTGAAGAGCACCGTCATCATGAAGGAGAACCTCGAGGAGATGCGGCGGCAGGGGTGGAAGACGCCCGTGGTCCTCGGCGGCGCCGCGCTCACGCGCAGCTACGTGGAGCACGACTGCTCCCAGACCTACGGGCGAAAGGTGAGCTACGCCCGAGATGCCTTCGCCGGCCTGCACTTCATGGAGAAGCTCTCGACCTGGGATGACACCCTCGATGCCGCGGAGGCCGCCCCCGACGGCAGCCCGATCCTGCCGAGCCGCGCCGAGCGCCCCATCCCCTACGATCCGCGCGACGCCGAGCCCATCCAGCCCGTGCCTGCGCCGCCGATGCCCACCCTCGGGGCTCGCCTCGCCGAGGTGCCCCTGAAGGCGCTCCTCCCGTGGCTCAACGAGGACGTGCTCTTCAAGTTCCAGTGGGGCTTCCTGCGCAAGAACCTCACCACCGAGGAGCACGCCGAGCAGCTCCGCACCGTGGTGCGCCCCATCCTCGTGGACCTCGCCGACCGCGCCGCGCGGGAGGGCATCCTCCGCCCGCAGGCCCTCTACGGCTTCTTCCGGGCGCGCAGCGAGGGCGACGCGCTCGTCTTCCTCGACCACGACCTCCGCTTGCAGTTCCCCCGCCAGCGCCGCCCCGATGGCACGCCCGGCCTCTGCCTCGCCGACTACGTGCGCCCCGACGAGGACGTGGTGGGCCTCCAGCTCGTGACCGTGGGGCAGCGCGCCACCGAGGTCTGCCAGGAGTGGTTCGAGGCCAACCGCTACACCGAGTACCTCTACCTGCATGGCCTCGCGGTGGAGGCCACCGAGGCGCTCGCCGAGTACGTGCACAAGCAGATGCGCGCCGAGCTGGGCATCGCGGCCAACGACGCCCGCGACCTGCCCGACCTCTTCCGGAAGAAGTACCAGGGCTGCCGCTACGCCTACGGCTACCCCGCCTGCCCCGACATGGCCGACCAGCAGCACCTGCTGCGGCTCCTCGGCGCCGACCGGATCGGCGTTTCGATGGATGCCGACGAGCAGCTCTTCCCGGAGCAGTCCACCGCCGCCATCGTGGTGCACCACCCGCAGGCCCGCTACTTCCGGGTGTAGGCGGCGCCTACTTCCAGACGCCGATCGCGACGAGCAGGACGCCGCCCACCCAGCTCCACCACTCGCCGCCCGCGAAGAAGGTGAAACCCATCAGCGCGACACCCGCGAAGATCATGCGGAACCGCGCCTGGTTGCGCCCGATCTGCACCATCGCGAGGCCGATCGGACCGAACAGGACACCGAACGCGAGGGCGGCGGGAGAGAGGTCCATCTGGAAGCGTAACGCCCGCGGGTCAGGGCACCGGCAACCGATCGGGATCCAGGCCCGCACCCTCCTCGAAGAAGTAGATCGGGTTGGTGTAGAGCACCGGGTAGGCCTCGGGGCCCACCACCTCCACGCGCACGAGGCGGAGCCCTTCGGCGTTGACGGTGAAGTCGGTCGCGAAGGGGCCCGTTTCGCCGACGGGAACCTCGGCGAGGAGCTCTCCGTCGGCGATCACCCGAACGGTCCAGGTGGCATCGAGCCAGTCGGCGGCGAAGCGCATGTGTACAGGGCCGGCGGCGCCCACCAGCACCTGGCCCGTGCTCGCGTGCAGCTCCGGCGCCTCGAACGACACCTGCACCTCGCCATCGGGGAACAGGGTCGGATCGCCGAACCATGCGGCCCCTCTACGGAGCCCATGAAGGAGGTCCGCCTCGTCATCGCTGCCGGCGGCCACCCAGGTGATGAAGTTGTTCGGCGCCTCACCCCACTCGCCGCGGCCGTGGATGTCGGAGGAGCCGATGCCGGTGAGGAGCTGGCCTTCGAGCGCGAGGCCATCCCACACCTGGAGGAAGTCGCTGATCTGGCCGACCCGCTCCCGGTACCCCACCTCGAGGAGGTCGCAGCCGTGGGCCTCGGTGGCGAGCAGCTCCGCGAGCGTGGTCTCCACCTGCTCCGCGCGGCTGGCCTCGTCGGCGAGGGTGCACCCCACGCCGAACAGGTGGTTGAAGGCCACGATGCCGCCATGGGCGTGCGCCACGGCCACGAGCTCGTCGAGGCCGCCTGTGAGCCCGGGGTAGTCGGGCAGGGGCACGTTGCTCCCGAAGGCGTTGAGGTGCCCTTCGGCGAGGCCGGTGATCTCCTGACCCACGAGGTTGGCGGGCCCTCCCGCGCCCTCGAGCTCGGCGAGAAAGCCCCGCTGGGCGTCGAGGAGCGCCTGCCCCCGGAGCGCCTGCCGGAACTCGACGCTGTCGATGTCCCAGCTGCCTTCGGCGCCCTCCTCGGCCGAGAGTGCGAGCGTGAACATCGAGGTGCTCAGGTCGCGCTCCTGCTCGGGCCACGTGGCGTCCGCGAGCGCGGAAACGTCGACCACCACCTCCACCCACTCGCCGGTCCGGGCCCCCATCGGCACCCAGAGCTCATCGCTGCCGGCCGAGGAGTCGGCGAGCCCATCGTAGAAGTGGATGGCGCGCCCGCCCTCGCCGGCCCCGCTCAGGTTGGCGACCACGGCGAAGGTGGCGGTGCCCGCCATCGCGTTGCGGCGCACCCGGAAGGACAGTTGAAGCCCCGCGAGCGTGGGCCGCTGCTGCCAGATCTGCCGCACGGACAGCCCCCACGACCGGTGGTGCTCGCCGCCCGCGGGAACCTCGCCCACCTCCACCCGCGCCCCGTAGGAGCCCTCCGCCGCCGCCTCGGCCAGCACGGACAGCGAGGCCCCGCCCAGCGTGCCACCGCGGTCCACCATCGACCAGGGGATGCTACCCGTGGCCATCGTTCCGGGGAGTTCACCTTCCGCGGTGCCGTTCTCCCAGTCGATGGTCTCGAGGTCGAGCTCCGGGTGCTCACGGAAGATGAAGTCGTGATCGGTCCACCAGAGGAGATCGAGGCCGGCCGCAGCGGCGTCGGCGTTGAACTCCCGCATGGTGCCCGTGCCCTCCGAGAGCGAGCCGTGCAGGTGCAACTGCGCGGACACCGCCTGCAGCGGCTCGAAGCGGAGGGGCGCGGCCATGCCGACCTGGCAGCGTGGCGCGGTGAGCTGGATGTCGCCCGGCCAGGAAGACGCGCGCAGCTCGGCCACCGCGAGCCCCCCGCGCAGGGCGGTCTCCCCCGACACCTGCCCGCTGGAGGCCACCACCCCGATCACCGTGCCATCGGGCAGCGGGCGACCGGCATCGTCGGTGCCCACGAGCGAGAGCGGCACGGCGGTGTGCCCATCCGCGGGGATGCCCGACCGGGCCGCGCGCACGGTCACATGGCAGCCGCCGACGAGCGGGGGTGCAGGCGCGATGTCCTCCTCCGGCGCCGTGTCCGGCCCCGCCACGCTGCCCACCCGGCGGCCCACGCCGACCTCCTCGTCGGAGCCCGGACGCCCGCACCCGGCGGCGAGTCCCGCACCCAGCAGCAGGGGGAGCATGCGACAGTTCATGGGCGGGGGAGCCGCTCGGCGGGCACACCTTCGTCGGTATCCGAGAAGTAGACCGGGTTCGAGTAGAGGATGCCGTCCTCCTGACCGTCGAGCACCTCGAAGCGTACCACCTTGCCGCCGCGCGGGTCGATGGTCACGTCGCCCACGAACGGCCCGCTCGCGAGCACCGGCGTCCGTTCGAGCTCCTCCCCGTCCACGATTGCCCGCACCGTCCAGCCGAGCTCGAGCTCGCTCGCCGCGAACGTCACCTGCGCCGGGCCCTGCATCCCCACCACGACCTGCCCCTGGCTGGCGCCCGCCGCGGGAACCAGCACCGACACGGACACCTCGCCTTCGCGGAACTTCCGCGGGTCGCCGAACCAGGCCGCGCCCCGGCGCAGGTTCCAGAGGAGTTCGGCCTCGTCGAGCTCGGCCGCGGCCACCCAGGTGACGAAGTTGTTGGCGGTCGTGGCCCACGACGTGTCGTTGTGCACATCGGAGGTGCCGATGCCCGTGGTGTAGAGCCCCCGGATGGAGAGGGCATCCCAGACCTCGAGGAAGTCGCCGATCAGCCCGCCCCGATGCCGATAGCCCACCTCGAGGAGGTCCACGCCGAACCGGTTGTTGGCGGCGAGGAGCTCGACCTGGTCGTGCACCAGCTCGGCGCGCTCGGCGTCGGTGAAGGCCTCCATCTCCACGCCGAACATGTGGTTGTAGGACACGAGTCCGCCCGAGGCGTGCACCTCGGCCACGGCGTCGGCGGGGCCCCAGCCGGCGGGACGATCGTAGTCGAACAGGAGGGTATCGGAGCCGAAGGCGTTGAGGTGCGGCTCGCCGAACCCGCTGAGCTCGGCGCCCACCCAGGAGCGGGTGTCGATGCCGTTGGCGGCGGCGTACTCATCGAGCAGATCGCGCTGGGCGTCGCGTAGGTCATCGCCGACCACCCGCTGGCTGAAACGGAAGTCGTCGAGGTCCCAGGCGCCGCGGCCCCCGGGGTTGGCCGCGAGCTCCACGTCCACGAGGCCGGCGGAGAGATCGCGCTCGTCGTCGGGCCAGTTGGCATCGGCCAGCGCGCTGATGTCCGCCACCACCTCCGTCCACTCGCCGGACCCGCCCCCGATCGCCACCCACAGGGTGTCCGCGGTGTCCCGCTCCCGGGTGTCCCCGTCATGGAACACGATGCGCCGCTCCGCCCCGGCGCGCCCGCCGTTGGAGCTCAGCGGCACCACCACACGGAGCTGCGCGCCCAGGGCCATCTGACGACGGACCTTGAACGAGATCTGGACGCCGCCGAGGGTGCCGCGCGCGCTGCTGAGGTTCTTCGCGTGGATGCGCCACCGGCGCGTATCGGGCGAGCGCAAGTCCTCCCCCGTGACGCTCGCGCGGAGGCCGTACCCGCCGCGGGCCGCGGCGAACGGGTTCACCACGAGCTCCGCCCGCTCGAGCCCGCCGAGATCGCTGACCGTCCACTCCGACGGACCCAGCGCCGCCGTTCCCGCGATCGTGCCGGAGAGCCCACCCTCCTCCCAGTCGAGCGTGGACAGGCTGAGGTCGGGGTTGTTGTGGTAGAGCAGGTCGTGGTCGGTCCACCAGAGGAGGTCGAGCCCATCCTCATCGGCGGCGCGCGAGAAGCCGCGCATGGTGCCGGTGCCCTCGGACAGGCTGCCGTGGATGTGAAGCTGGGCGGACCAGGCGGCGAGCGGGGTGAACACCAGCTCCACCTGCTGCGCGAGCGCACAGTCGGGCGAGCCCACCCACACCCGGCCGGGGCGCGTGGCGCTGTGGAGGCGCGTGCTCGCTTCGCCCCCCTGCAGCGGCGGGAGCGGCTCCAGCGCCCCCGAGCTGGCATGCAGCCGAACGACCGTGCCGTCGGGAAGCGCGGCGCCATCGAGGTCGGTGGCCCGCACCCGCACGGTGATGGCCGGACGGCCATCCGCCGGCGCCGCTGCCGCGCTCGGCGTGATGTGCAGGCGGCAGGTGGGGCCGGTGGAAACGGGCACTTCCGCGGTTTCAGCGACCTCGGAGTCGCCTTCGAGGGCAGTGTCCCCGGGCAGATCGGAGTCCTCACGGCGCTCACCCGAAGGCTGGCCCGCACAGGCGAGGAGGAGCAGCGGAATCACCACCACGCCCCAGTCTACCGCAATCCCGGCCGGGAACCACGCCGAGATGCCCACAACAATCCGAGGAATACCCCCCAGAGGGGAGCGCCGGGCGTCCCCGTGGTGCAGCCGCAGTCCGAGGGGTCCTCGGGGGCGGGGGCGTCATCCCCGTTGCAGTCGGAGTCGACACCATCGAAGAAGGCGTCGGGGGCGCCGGGGAAGATGTCGGCGTCGGCGTCGTCGCAATCGGTGCGGTCGGCCACCTCGCCTTCGGCGAGGTCGCAGGCGGTGCGGACACGATCGGGGTCGCCGTACCCATCGCCATCCTCGTCGCGGTACCAGAAGTGCTCGGCGGTGGTTTCGGGGTCGGCATCATCGCGGAGGGTGTCGCAGTCCTCGTCGGTGTCGGCGTCGTCGCAGACCTCCAGCGCGGCCGGGTTGACGTCGGCGCGGGTGTCGTCGCAATCCGAGTCATCGCCGGACCAGGAGCCGGGCTCGGCATCGCACGCGGCCACGAGCGCGTTGGGATCGCCGTAGCCGTCGGCGTCGGCATCCACGAACCAGTTGGTGGTGCCGCGCGCGTCGGGGTCGGCGTTATCGGCGAGCGAGTCGCAGTCCTCGTCCACGTCGTCTGCGTCGCACACTTCCTCGCCGGCGGGGTTCACGTCGGCGCGGGTGTCGTCGCAATCGGTGTCGTCGTCGATGAAGCCGGCGGTCTCCACGCACACGTAGTCGCGACGGTTGCCGTACCCATCCCCATCGCGGTCGGCGTAGCCCTTGGGCGCGCCCACGCGCGTGTCGGCATCGTTGCAGTCCACCGTGCAGTCGGGGTTGTAGTCGGCGTTGCCGAAGCCATCCCCATCGAGGTCGGTGCAGCCGTCGGCTTCATCGAGGAGGCCATCCCCATCGTGGTCCAGGTCCAGGGAGAGGGCCACGATCGACATCCAGGAGTCCGACGTCCCCGAGCGGTACTCCACCTCCGGTTCGGACTCTCCCCCGTAGGGAACGCGCCAGAGCTCATCGGAGAGGCGCGAGTTGCTCGGCACCCCTTCGGTGGGCTCGCTGTCGGGGTCGTCGCCGTCCACCCCCACGAGGAGGCCCGCCTCGTCGGCCCCGAAGGAGCCCTGCGTCCAGAGGGAGTTCCAATCGCCCGCGCAGCTCGTGGCGGCCCCGCCGCCGTCGTCCCGCCCGCCCACGTCCTGCCCCGTCGGATCGCCCGACACCTCCACCACGCCGTCCTGCTCCTCGGCGCACTCCCACGCCACCCCGACGGAGACCAGCAGGTCCTCGCCCGCCGGCACGCTGGCCGTGCTGAAGTCGTCGGCCCGCAACGAGCCGCCCACGGCGCTCACGTACCCCGCGAGGAACGCCAACCGCCGCCGCGCCCGCCCATCGGGCTCCGAGAACCGCACCGCGAGCGTGGCGCCGCCGATGCCCGCGCCGTCGCGCACCTCCTCCTCCGCCGACCCGGCCTCCTCGTAGGCGTAGTCGCCGGCCGCGGCGATCCCGAAGTCGGCCTGGGGCAGCGCGTAGGCGAGGTAACGTTCGCCGGAAGCCACGAGGTCGGCGAGCGCCAGCGAGACGCCGTTGACGAGCACGCGCGTTTCCGGCTGGGAGGGAAAACCTCCGTTCTTCGACACGAGCACCAGCCACGCCTCCTCCACCACGGCCCCGGGCGGCATGGCGAGGTGGAAGTCGGGGCCGCCGTAGTACGTGGAGGAGCCGTTGTGCGGCGTGGCCACGCCCGAGCCATCCACCGCGAGCCCCCCGCGCACCTCCCCCGCGAAGAGCACGGAGGGATCGGCAGCGAGCGCCGGGGCGAGGAGGAGCGCGAGCATCCGCCTACTTTACGACGGTCCTGCGGAAAAGCTCGACTCCATTGAGATCGTAGAACACACCCGTGAGGGTGCGGCCCTTCAACTCCACCCATACGAAGCCCTCGATCTCGGCCTCGAACCATGTGCCGTTGCCGCCATCGAGCTCGGTCGTCTTGGCGCCGGCGCCCGACACCATGAACTCCGTGCCGGCGCAGGTGGACTGCGGCCACTGCAGGGAGTGGTCGTGCCCATCGATGTAGAGGTCCACCCGCCCGCAGAGGCCGTCCTCCACGAAGTCCTGGATGGCCGCCCCGTTGACGATCGGCACCCAGTCGAGCCCCTCGTAGCTGCCCGCGTTGCCGTGCGGGCCGTTGCTCAGGTAGGGGTGGTGACCGTACGCCACCGTCCAAGTGGTGGAGACCCGCGCCAGCTCGTCGGCCCGCCAGTCGGCCTGGTCCGCGCCGAACCCCCAGAAGACCTGCGTGGTGTCGAGCCCGAAGAAGGTCGCATCGCCATGGACGTGCGTGTAGTAGAGGTCCGGCATGGTCCACTTGTCGGATTGGGCCGTGTAGTCCACGTAGATCGAGCCCTTCCAGAGCTCCCAGCCAATGCCCTCCCCGCCGTAGTCGTGGTTGCCGAGCACGGGGTAGAACGGGAAGTCCAGCTCCGCATAGGGCAGCTCGAACTTGGCGTCCCACTGGGAGTCGCCGGTGTCGTCCACCCCGGAGTCGTAGAAGTTGTCGCCGAGGTAGAGGGCGAAGTCGCACCCATCCCGGAGGCACACCGCACCGATGGCGTCGGCCACGGCGAACTGCTCGGTGTTGCCCTCCCCGGCGTCGCCGAGGGCCACGAACCGCACGGTGGGCTCGGGCTCCTCGCCGGTGTCGCCCCCGCCGCTGTCGGCCCCGGAATCGCCGGCGCTGTCCGTGTTGCCGCTGTCGATCGGCGAGGCGGTGTCGGTGTCGGTGTCGGTGTCCTCGCCGGGTGCGGCGGTGTCGCTCGCCTTGAGGACAGTGCCGCCGGCGCCGGGGTCGGAGCAGGCCACGACGACGCACAGGAGCAGGGGGAAGCGAGGAGTCAAGGTCAACCTCCCTTCGCGCGCTATCACGCCACGCCGTTCGGTCCGCCGCGCTCGTTTCCCTCCGGCGCGGCCGGAAGGCGGGGGCGAGGCCGCAACCGGCGGGGTGTGCGGCTTGGAGTTCGAGGACCGTTCAACGCCGATGGGCTTGCGGTGGCTCGGTCAGCGGGGGTACCGTGGTGGGGCGCGAGGCGCGTCTGCTGCACGGCAACCAACCCGCTGGCTACACACCCCGACGCCCGTCCACGCGGATGCCGCCTCTTCCGGCGTTGGCGCCGGATGTCGATGCGATGGAGGCGTGGCCGCGATGATCGGCGTCGTCGTCATTCTGCTGCTCGTGCCCTTCGCCACCTGGCTCGTGCGTCGGCGGCCTGGCCCGCTGCACCGCGGCTGGCTGATCCTCCTCGGCGTGCCGCTCATGGCGGCCGACGCGGGCGAGACTTCCCAGCCCGATCCCGGCGAAGCGCCCCCGCCTGCCCACAACGGCGAACCGCTGCCGCTGCCCAACGCGACTTCGCGGCTCCCCCACGCCGCCATCCCGGAGCGGCACACGATTGAGTTCGGCGTTGGCGGTGGACAGTTTCCGAGCTGTGCCGGTGTGAACCACTACGCGGACGCCGGCGCGCTCTACCGCTACTCCAAACCGATCAGCCGCGAGACGAACCTGACGGTCACCGGCGGCGCCTACGGTGCGGTCGTCGGCTTGCTGGGCAACTCGAAGCTCCACCCGAGCGGCGGCGTCCGCGGCTCCGTGGGGCTCGACCACCACTGGGTAGGCGGCTCTGTCGGCCTGATGGCCGGGGCGCTGCGGCGCGAGGCGAGCGGCACCAACGTCCCGATCCTGCCGACCGCTACGCTGCGCCTCGGGCCGCGGGACAGCTTCTTCATCGACGGAAACCTCTTCGACGTCTCGCCGGCGCCGATGCCCGGTCCGATCCTGGAGGTGGCCGCGGGCATCGCCTTCCCGCGGCTGGGAAACCGGTGGGAGCCGTTCCGGGTGCGCGCGGGGATGTCGGCCGATGGGGTGTTCGTCTCGCCGACCATTCCGATCGCGGACCTCGGCAACCTCGACGTCACCGCGGCGTACGCGGGCGAGACCAACTGGGGGGCGTCGGCGAGGATGCGGGTACACTTCGCGGGGAAGGGGAAATAGGAGGGAGGAGGTTTGGGCAACGCGCGTCTGCCCGGCGACTCGTCGCAAGGGCGTCGCGGGCGCGTTGCGGCGCGGTCGAATCGCCCCCGGCTCCAGTGATGACGCGAAATAATGACGCCATGCGCACCATCATCGATCTCCCGAACGATCAGCTCGCCGCGCTCGAAGCCTGGCGCGCCGCCAACGGGGTCAGTCGCGCCGAGGCCGTTCGCCGCGCCGTCGCTCGACTCCTCGACGACGAGCCGGTACGACGCGCAGCGATCCTCGCGGCCCGGGGCCTCTGGGCCGACCGCGAAGAAGACGGGCTGGCGTACCAGAAGCGGATGCGCGGGGAGTGGGAGGGGCAGTGAGCTTCGTCCTCGACACCTGCGTCCTGGTCGACCACCTGCGGAACGTCGAGCCTTACACACGATTTCTGGCCACGCTACCCGCGGCGGCGATCAGCACGATGACCTGGACGGAACTGCTCGTCGGCGCGCGGGACGCTCGCGAGGAGCAGGCGATTCGGGCATTCCTTTCCGCCTACGCAGTCCTCGCGATTGACGAAGCGGTCGCCGAAGCCGCTGTCCGCGTGCGCCGTGAGCTCGGCGTGAAGCTCCCGGACGCGATCATTCTGGCGACGGCCCGCGTCCACGGCCGGCAGCTCGCCACGCGGAACACGCGCGATTTTCCACCTGCAACGGCTGGCGTCTTCGTCCCGTACACGCTCACCTGACCGGACTGGCCGCCGCCGCAACCGCCGCCCCCTTCACGCCCCCACCTCCGTGTCACTCGGACACCCCCAGCGCACCACACCCGCGTTCACCAGCCGGGCGTGCACATCGTAGAGCCAGCCCTGGAGCGGCTCGGCCTGGCAGCCGCTCCCCGACCAGCTCCCGGCCTCGCTGCGGGTGCACCCCTCCACGTAGCTGAACTCCTCGATCGCCGGGAGGTGGAAGTACCAGGTGGACGCGCCCGAGCTTTCGCGACGGCCGGCGGCGCGGTGCAGGAGGAGGTCGGCCACCGCCACGTCGTCGGCGTCGATCACGCTGCCGCCGCCCACGTCCATCATCCGGCACTCGGCCTGAAGCGCGCCCGGGCAGTCGGCGGCGTTGAAGATCGCCAACGTGGAGCCCGGGATGAGGAGGAAGCCACCCGCCGGGTCGTCGTCGAGCGTGATGTCGGCCGACGCCGTGCGCCAGGGGCGGGAGGCCACCTCGCCGGACCAGGGGGCGGCCTCCTTGCCGCGCGGGTCGTCGATGCCCACCCCGGGCAGCGCGGAGAGGCCAACGAAGGCGTGCCGGTCGAGGCCGGCGCGCTCCACGGCCAGCACCCAGTCGCCCCCGGCTTCCCAGCCGGCCGCACCGGCGGCGAACCGCGGGGACACGTCGAGGTCGGCGAGCGCGGCCACCTCCTGGGCCACGGCCGCATCGAGGCAATCCTGATCGGCGCAGTCGGGGGGATCGTGGAAGAGCGCGCCGTCCTCGATGCGCGGGCCGCGGATCGCCTCCGCCAGCTCGTCGGCCACCTTGCAGCGCCGGGCGTGGGCGGCCACCGGGGGGGAGACGGCGAGGGCCACGAAGGGGGGGAGGTCGTCGAGGAGGGCTCGGTTGCCGATCGCGCGGGCGGCCCGCTCCTCCATGCCGTCCGCCGCGCCGGAACAGGCCACGCGGCTGGCCTCGGCGCGGGGGTTCTCCACGAAGGCCGCAATCCACATCGAGAGCGGCGGGCGCCCCACGAGCGCAGTCTCGTCCACGTACACCTCCACGGTGCCCTCGCGGAGCACGCCGAGCTCGCCGACGGCGTTGATCACGAGCGCCTCGGGCCTTCCGACCGCGTGCCGGGCCACCTCCGCGCCGCCGCGAAGCTCCGCCACGCCCTCCTCCACCGCCACGTAGACCACGCCCGTCTCCCCGTTGAGCGCGACCGCACCGACGAGCCCGTCCACGGCCACCTCCTCCTGCACCGTCCCGCTCGCGTTGACGTGGCTCACGCGGCCCGCCGCCGCGCAGGACACCCACACGCCGCCCGCCCCATCCGCCGCCAGCCCGGCCCCGCCCCCGCACGCGAGGCCCGCCCCGCCGAGCGAAGCGGCCCCGCCGGAGGTGGCCGCCCACACCTCGCTGCCCGACACCACGAGGGCGGACACATCGTCCACCACATCGGCGCTGTCGAGCCGAACGCCATCGCGACCGAAGCTGGCCACCTCGCGGCCCGACGCCGCAACCCAGCCGCCGCCCGGCAGCGCCGCGAACACCTGCGGGGCCGCGCCCGACGCCAACTCCAGTGTGACGGCCGGGCGGAGGCGCAGCCAGTCGAGCGGGTTGCCCTCGAGGAGCTCGGTGCTCGCTACCGCCACCCCGCCGCCCTCGAACAGCACGGACACCTCGTGGAGGACGGGATCGTCGGCCACGCCGAGCACCTCCCGGCCCGGGCCCAGCGCAGTGCGGTCGAGCTCCACCTCCCCCTCGGGGCAGGCGCCCTGCCGGTCGGTCCCATCCTCCACGCGCGGGAAGGGCGAGGGGTCGAGACAACGTGCCTGGCTGTCGAGCCGGTAGCGGCCATCGAGAAGCGCTGCCCCGCCCCGCGGGCCTGGCCAGACCGCGAGCGACGGCGCGCCCGCCACTGCAGCGAGGTGCCGCGCTTCGGCCCCCACGTCCACGGTGAGCATGGCGCGGAAGGGATCGAGCTCGGTCTCGAGCTCGGCCCAGGGCGGAGGCGGCGCCGCGCCAGCGGCGGCCGAATCGTCGGCGGGAGCGCAGGCGGCGAGGAGCAGAAGCGGCAGCATCGCAGGACCCGTAGCTTGCTCGATCGGGTGGGGCACCGGCTTGGCTTTTTTGGGGGTGCAGCGGGATCGTGGCCTCGTTAGCTCCCGCCGCGCCACCCCCAGGGAGTCGACCATGTCCGAGGCCAGTGCTCGTCGTGTAGCCATCCAGACCGCCACCTCCCGCACCGTACGCAGCCTGCCCCGCCAGGTCGATGCCGAAGGGCGCCCCGCGCGCGTGTCGCAGACCTTCGCTTCCCGGGTGTTCCACGGCGAGCGCATGAAGCAGCGCCTGCCCCCCGAAATCTTCGCCCGCTGGTCGGAGACGGTCGAAGCCGGCCACCGCCTCGACCGCCCCGTGGCCGATGCCATCGCCCACGCCGTGAAGGAATGGGCGCTCGAGCAGGGCGCCAGCCACTTCTGCCACTGGTTCCACCCGATGACCGGGAGCACCGCCGAGAAGCACGACAGCTTCCTGTGGTTCGACAACAACGGCCGCCCCATCGAGAAGTTCACCGGCGGCATGCTCCTTCAGAGCGAGCCCGACGCGTCGAGCTTCCCCTCCGGCGGAATGCGCTCCACCTTCGAGGCCCGCGGCTACACCGCCTGGGACCCGACCTCCCCCATGTTCCTCATGGAAGGCCCCTCCGGGCGCACGCTGGTCATCCCCAGCGCCTTCCTCGGCTACCACGGCGAATCGCTCGACGAGAAGGCGCCGCTCCTCCGCTCGATGGAGTGCCTGAGCAAAGCGTCGTCCAAGCTCTGCACCCTCCTCGGCAAGCCCGCCGCCCGCATCACCGCCACCGTCGGCCCCGAGCAGGAGTACTTCGTGGTGGACAAGGCGTGGGCCGCGCTCCGCCCCGACCTCACCGTGGCCGGCCGCACCGTGCTCGGCGCCTCGGCGCCGAAGGGCCAGAGCCTCGAAGATCACTACTTCGGCTCCATCCCCACCCGCGTGCTCGCGCTCATGGAGGAGGTGGAGTTCGAGCTCTACGCGCTCGGCGTGTGGGCGAAGACGCGCCACAACGAAGTGGCGCCCGGCCAGTTCGAGCTCGCGCCCGTGTTCACCGAGGCCAACGTGGCCGCCGACCACAACCAGCTCGTGATGCGCACGCTCCGCAGCGTGGCCGACCGGCACGGCTTCGCCATGCTGCTCCACGAGAAGCCCTTCGCCGGCGTGAACGGCTCCGGCAAGCACGTGAACTGGTCGATGCAGACCAGCTCCGGCGAGAACCTGCTGGACCCCGGCCACAACCCCGCCGAAAACCTCCGCTTCCTCGCCTTCCTCGCGGCCACCCTCCTCGGCGTGTACCGCCACTCGGGCGTGCTCCGCGCCTCGATCGCCAGCCACGGCAACGACTTCCGCCTCGGCGCCAACGAAGCCCCCCCGGCGATCATCTCGGTCTTCCTCGGTGATTTCCTCACGAAGATCGCCGACGGCATCGTGAGCGGCCAGGTGGCCAACCTCGCGCCCGGCCAGGCGATGATCGAGCTCGGCGTGAGCCGGCTCCCGGCCATCGCGCAGGACAACACCGACCGCAACCGCACCTCGCCCTTCGCGTTCACCGGCAACAAGTTCGAGTTCCGCGCGGTCGGCTCCTCGGCCAGCATCAGCTTCCCCACCGCCTGCCTCAACGCCGCCGTGACCGACGGCGTGGAGCAGCTCATCCGCTGGATCGAAGGCGGCGACGATGTGATGACCGCCGTGCGCCGCGCGCTCACGGAGAGCACCCCCGTGCGCTTCGATGGCAACGGCTACAGCGCCGAGTGGGTGGTCGAGGCAGAGCGCCGCGGCCTCCCGCACGCACGCAACACGCCCTCCGCGCTCGGCCTGCTCAACACCGAGGCCGCCCGCACCCTGTTCGAGCGCACCGGCGTGCTGAGCAAGGACGAGCTGCACAGCCGCTACGACGTGCGGCTCGAGCTCTACAACAAGAAGGTGGAGATCGAGTCCGACGTGCTCAAGGAGCTCGTGGACACCTACGTGATCCCCTCGCTCATCGCCGAGGAGCAGGCGCTCGTGGGTGCTTCGGGCACCCTCGCGGCGAGCCGTTCGGGCGCGGTGGCGGCGGCGGGTGCGGACCTCCTCGCGGCGCGCAACGCCGTGGATGCGGCGGTGGCCGGCGCATCCGGCGAGGGGCTCATGGCGGTGGCCAGCTACTACTGCGCCTCCGTGGTGCCCGCGCTCCAGACGCTCCGCAACGCCTGCGATGCCGCCGAGCGCATCGTGGCCGACCACCGCTGGAGCCTGCCGAAGTACCGCGAGATGCTGTTCGTCAACGGGTAGGGGTCTGGGCAAACCGCCGCGACCGTACGCGGGTCGGGCGTGGGCAGGTGCGGTTTGCGCGCTGTCGGGGGGCCGGCCGCATGGCGGGCCGACAGTGCAGCCGCCCCCTCGCGCCCCCGCTCAGATCAGGTCGTAGCTGAAGGTGAGCGGACGCCCGCGGCGGGTGATCCGCACGTCGATGTGCGTTTCCTTCCGCAGCTTGAAGTAGGCGCCGAGGGCGCCGAAGAGGTCGTGTACCTCGATGCCATTGATGCTCTGCACGATGTCGCCGCTGCGGAGGCCCGTGTCGCGGAGGATGCTGCAGCGCGCCACCGCCACGCGGAAGCCGCGGAGCTTGCCATCCTCGGCGCGGTGGGGGCGCACCGAGCCCAGCTTCATGAGCTCCTTGAGGTTGCCGGCGTAGTGCTCCACCACGTCGCGGCGCACGTTCCACTCGGTCGGGGAGAGCCGCTCCACGCCATCGTCTGCCACCGTGGGGCACGAGCGGCGCTTGCCCTTGCCAGCCGGGCGGCGCCCGCTCGGCGTGAAGTTCTTGCCCTGGCGGTGGGGGTTCTCCTCGGCAGCGGGCTCCACCGCCGCCTCCGCATCGGCCACCTCGGCGGACGCCTCGGCGACCTCGGCCTCGGCGGCCTCCGTGGCTTCGGCCGCCACGGCCTCCGGCTCCGGGGCGCTTGGCACCGGCGCCGCCTGCGGCGCTTCCGGCGTGGGCTCCGGCGCGGGCTCCGGCGGCGCCTCCACCGCGACCTCGGCGGCCACCGGCGCCGGCGAAGGAGGCGGCG
>CAISIK010000218.1 GCA_903885375.1 uncultured Pseudomonadota bacterium | reverse complement strand
GTGCTGCGAGGGGCCCCGGATGCCACGGTAGGCCAGCATGAGCAGCCCGAACACCAAGGCGCCATCGATCACCTGGGCGAGAAAGACCCAGGCCACGCTGAAGCGCAGCCACACGAAGAGCGAGGTGAACCCCACCAGGGCGAGTCGCCCCAGCAGGTTCGGGCGAACGCTCACCCCCATGCGGCTCACGCCGTGGAACCAGGACAGCGGCATCTGCGCCAGCGCGCCGAGGCCGAGCGAGAGCGCGGCCAGCGCGGAGGAGATCACGACGACCCCGCGGCCGTCGAGCAGTCCGGCCAGCACGACGATGAGCACGGAGGCGCCGACGGACAGCAGGCCAGAAGCGGCGAGGCCGGTGTAAACCCAACGGTCGGCGGCCTCCGGGTCGCGCGCCAGCTCCCGCTTCAAGAGCCGGTCCATCCCGAGGGTGGCGGCGAAGCCGGCGAGGTTCACGAGGATGGTGACCCACCCGTAGATGCCGAAGCCATCCACCCCGAGGCCGCGCATCAGCAGCACGTTCACCGCGAACCCCGAGGCGATCCGGAAGCCCTGGATCGCCATCAACGAGCCGACGTTCCCTCCCCGACGGGCCTCAGGCATGCCGGCGACCGGAGGGGGCGGCTTGCGTCATCACGGCGAGGGACACGCCGAGGAGCAGCCAGGCGATCGAGAAGGTGAGGAGCCCGAGGGTGAACGCCATGAGCGCGATCGCCGTCATGGCCAGCGCAGCGCCGAGCACCCGGTCCTTCTTCGCCGGGTCGTCCGCGTGGCGCCACGCGCGCCAGAGCGTCATCCCCACCGAGCCGATGAACGCCGCCGCCCCGAGGAGGCCGACGATGCCCTGCTCGCTGGCCACCTCGAGGTAGGTGTTGTGCGCCGGGCGGAGCTCGCCGGTGGGGGAGATGAAGCCCGTCGCCTCGGCGAACCGGCCGGCGCCGGCGCCGAGGAACCAGTTGTCCTTGAAGAGCTGGATCCCCTGCTTCAGCAGCTCGGTGCGCTCGTCGAGCGAGCTGTCCGAGGAGCCGCCGGACACGCCCTGGAGGCGGAGCAGCAGGTTCTGCAGCCGCGCCCAGGCCTTGCCCACATCGAGCAACAGCGGCGCCGCCAGCGCGCCGAGGAGCGCCATCCAGAGCAGCTGCCGACGGTGCCGCCGCAGGAGCAGCCACAAGCCTGGCGAGCAGATCGTGAGCACCAGCAGGGAGGCGCGGGACTCGCTCCTCAGGAGGCCGAGGGGCACGAGCACCAGGACCGCCCAGCGCAGCCCCACGCCGACCCTGGTCTCGTCGTTCGCGAGGTGGCCCAGCACGAAGAAGCCGACGAGGAGAAGGATGGTGGCCCACTCGTTGGCATCGCCGAGGGTGCCCGAGGCGCGCCCGGCTTCGCTCACGACGCCCGCCCCGCTGAGCGAAGCGAGGATCGCCACCACGAGCACCGCCGAGAAGAAGAGGTACAGCGAACGGAGCTTTGCCTCGGCGAGCGCGGCATGCACGAGCGACACGAGCACGAGCATCATCACGAGCCCGAACAGCGAAAACTTCCCGGCCTCCATCGCGTTGGCGTGCACCACGCTCCCCAGGGTGGTGAGGATGAAGGCGCCGAGGCCGAGCTGCACGCGATGGAAGCGCACCGGCGGCGCGCCCGAGAGCGCCACGTGGATGCCCCACATCCCGAGGCCGCCGAGCACGCTCAGCTTCGCCGCCGTGATCGGGAAGGCCGCCACCTTCACGCCGGTCACGCCGGCCTGGTCGAAGAACATCGCGAGGAAGATCGACCCCACGATGGACGCGGGCCACCGCACCCCAGCCGACAGGACCGCGAGCCCCCCGAGGCCCACCACGAGGAGCCGCGCATCGAAGGCCACGGCGGCGCCCACCAGGAGCCCGGCGAAGAGCGGCCACGCCGCCACCTCCGCAACGCGACCCGCCCGCTCCGCGATCATTGTTTCGGCTTGCGGACGACCCTCGCCTGGTCGTTGTAGTAGCGCGACCCGTAGCCCGCATCGCCCGCCCGCCGCGGCACGTCGTTGAGCAGCGCGCCGAGCACGCGCACACCGGACTGGCGAAGCTGGGTGAGCACGCCCTGGACCACGCGGCGGGAGGCCCGGGCGCGGCGCACCACGAGGATCAGGCCGTCCGCGCAGGCAGCGAGGGAGAGCGCATCGCTCACCAGCCCGACGGGCGGCGTGTCGAAGAGGATCACGTCGTAGTGTGTGGACAGCTCCTGAATGATGCCGGCCACCTCGGACGAGCTCACGAACTCGTTGGGATAGTCCACCTGGGTGCCGCAGGGCAGGAGGTCGAGCCGGGGAATCTGCGTGCCCACTGCGTAGCTGGCGAGGTTGTCGAGGTTCACCAACGCATCGGTGAGGCCGGGCGAGCGCTCCACGCCGAAGACCGTGTGCAGACGCGGCAGGCGGAGGTCGCCATCCACGAGCAGCACCCGCTGCCCGAGCTGCGCGAAGGCCCCGGCGAGGCCGATCGCCGTGAGCGACTTGCCCTCGCCTTCGAGGCAGCTCGTGACGAGGAGCCGACGGCACGAACCGGAAGCCGGGTAGGTCTGGAGCACCGCACGCACCACCCGGAAGGCCTCGGCCGGGAAGGACCGCGGGTGGTCGAAGGCGTAGAGGTCGCGTTCCTTGGGCGGGCAGTCCTTCGGGAGGCTCGGCAGCGTGCCGAGCAGGGTGGCATCCACCGAGCGCTCGAGGTCCCGCGAGGAGAGGACGGTGCCCGCGGTGCGCTGGCGGAGCAAGGCGAGGACGACGCCCCCCGCGGACCCGACCACGATGGCCAGCGCCAGGTTGAGGAGCACGTTCGGCTCGGCCGGGGACTCCGGGGGGGTGGCGGCATCCACCACGCGCATGTCGTTGAGGCGGGTGCTCGCCTGGAGCTCCACCTCGGCGCCGCGGGCGCCGAGCGAATCCACCAGCTCGCGGGCGCGCTCCTCCTCCCGCTTGAGCAGCGAGTACTCGCCCTGGAGCTTCTCGGTGGAGAGCAGCTCCAACTTCACCTTCTCCAGCTCGGCGGCGAGCTGCTTTTCCTCGCGACGCAGGGCTTCGAGGCGGGAGGCCTCGCCCTCCACGTTGCGGCGCACCTCCTCCTCGATCAGCTTGTCGATGAGCTTGATGCGCTCCACGGCGCGCTGGTGGTCGGGATGGGCGGCGCCGTAGCGGCTGAGCACATCGGCCGACTCGGTGACCACGGAGGCGCGCTGCCGCGCCATCGTGTCGAGCGAAGCATCGGCGAACATGCCGGCCAGCACGGCGTACTCGCCGTTGGCGAGGAGCCGTTTGTGTTCGCCGTAGCGGGACTCGAGCAGCACCCGCTCGGTCTGCGAGGTGCCGGCCGCCGTCTGCAGGGCCGAGAGGCGAGCGCTCACCCCGCCCACGGCCTCGTCGATGTCGCCGACGCCGTGGCTCTCCTTGAACTCGATCACCCGGGCGTTGGCCGCCGCGAGCGCCTCCCGGTAGCCGCCGGTCTTCCCTTCGAGCCACACCCGTGTCTCGCGGGCGGCGTCGGTTCGCGAATCGAGGTTCGCCTCGGCGTACACCTCGGTCACGAGGTTGGCGAGCTTCGCCGCGCTCTCCGGGTTGGTGTGCAGCACCGCAACCTCGACGAGCTCGGTGTCCTCCCTCGGGGCCACCTCCATCGACGACAGGAGCTGGTCGGCGCCCTCATCCCCCTCGGGCATGTCGGTGCCGCCCCGGGAGCGGTAGCGCCGGATGACCTCCTCGCGCACGCTGCGGCTCAGCATGATCTGGATGCGCGTGCGGGCCCGGTCGCGGGACTCGGCGTAGCCGGCATCGTCCTGGTTCACGACGGCAGTCGTCTGCATTTCGCTGCCGGCGCGCGGCAGGAGCTGGACGATGGCGGTGGCCCGGTAGCGTCGTTCGGTGAGCGCCGTACCGATCGCGGCGGCCACGAGCACGGAAACGAAGAAGATCGCGGCCGTGCGCCACTGCTCACGGAGCGCGTTGAGCAGCCCTTCGACGTCCAGCGTGCGCTCGGACTCGGAGCTTCGGGTCTCCCTCATGGGGTCGCCACGTTAGAGACGCGCATGGTCGGCACTCCCGGGCGCGGGGTTTTTACGCTCAGCCTGGACTTCGAACTGGCGTGGGGTTCGCGCGATCTGACCGACAATATCGAGCCACTTCTTCGCCTCGCGAGGGTAACACGGGCCGAGGTCTTCGAGCCGCTGCTGGCCGCGCTCGAAGGGCGCGGGATGCGGGCCACGTGGGCCACCGTCGGCCACCTGTTCCTCGCCTCGGCCCGGCGCGAAGCCGGCCGCCTGCACCCGAACGTGGTGCCGCCCCAACACCGGTGGAAGCCCGACTGGTTCGAGGGCATCCCCGAGGGCGATGAGTCCACCGCCCCGGAGTTCTACGCGCGGAGCCTCGTGAAGCGCCTCCTCGCGAGCCACCAGGAGGTGGGCAGCCATGGCTTCTCCCACCCCATCTACGGCGACGCCGGCTGCTCCGAAGCGGCGGCCCGCTCCGACCTCGCCGCCAGCGTGGCCGCGGCGGCCGAGCTGGGCGTCACCCTCCGCTCGTTCGTGTTTCCCCGCAACGTGCATGGACACCTCGGACTCCTTCGCGAAGCGGGGTTCACCTGCTGGCGCCCGCTTGAGCCCGCGCCCTACCGGCGTGCGGGCGTGCCGGGCAGCGTGGTACGGGCGGCGCACCTCATCGATGTGGCCCGAGCGACCTGCCCCGAAGTGGTCGTGCCGGTGATCGGCGCCCACGGCCTGGTGGAGTACCCCGCCTCGGCCAGCATCCTGCCGCTGGAGGGGGTGCGCCGGCTCATTCCCATGCGGCAGCGGGTGGAGCGCTGCCGCCGCGGGCTCGACCGCGCGGCCGCCGAGGGGAAGTGCTTCCACCTCTACAGCCACCCCATCAACCTCGCGAGCCACCCCGGGGAGATGCTCGCCGCCTTCGGATCGGTCCTGGATCACGCGGCACGACTCCGCGATGCCGGGCGGATCGAGGTCCTCTCCATGGGAGACGCTGCGGAGCGCCTCCTCGCCACGTCACCCATCATGACCCCGGCCGAAGCAGCATCGTCTGCACCGTCTTGAGTACGATGAGGGCGTAGAGCACCGGGTTGAGCTCCTGGATGGCGTACAGCTCGTAGCAGAGCTTCTCCGCGGCCTCGGCCTCCGTGGCGCCGTACCGGTAGTTCACCTGCGCCCAGCCGGTCACCCCGGGCTTCACCGCGAAGCGGAGCCCGTAGAAGGGGATCGACACCTTCAGCTGCTTGACGAAGTGCTCGCGCTCCGGGCGCGGGCCGACGATCGACATGTCCCCCCGGAGCACGTTCCAGAACTGGGGGAGCTCGTCGATCCGGGAGCGACGCAGGAAGCGCCCCACCCGCGTGACCCGCGGGTCGGCCGCCCCGGCCGACCAGACCGCACCGCTGCGCGCTTCGGCATCCACGCCCATCGTGCGCAGCTTGATGATCCAGAAGGGCCGCTCGTTCCAGCCGAGGCGCTCCTGCAGGAAGAAGGCGGGCCCGGTCGTTTCGAGCTTCACCGCGATGGCCGCCACCGCGATGACCGGCGCCGAGATCACGAGCCCGATGAGGGCGAGGAACACGTCGAGGCTGCGCTGGATGGCGTTGGCCAGGCGATTGGAGCCCGAGAACACCGGGCCGAAGATCAACCAGGAGTCGGAGAGGTTGGCGATCGGAACCTTGCCCGTGAGCCGCTTGTAGATCGTCGGCATCTCCTCGATCTGGATGCCGCGCGCCTTCGCTTCGAGCAGGTCGCGGGTGAGGTCGCTGCTGAGGCTGCCGCGCACGGCCACCACCACGAGGTCCACCCGCTGGTTGCCCAGCACCTGCTTGAGCGCGGAGACCGGACCGAGGACCGGGACGGGCCCGAAGGCACACACTTCCTCGAGCTTCTGGGTTTCCCCGCCTCGGCGCGCGCCAAAGCGCGGGTAGGCCAGGCAGCCCACCACCTCGTAAGCGTCGTGGTATTCGGGGTGGTCGGCCACGGCGGAGGCGAAGACCTGCTCGGCATCGCCATCGCCCACGAGCAGGGTCCGCAGCCGCGACATCGGGCGGGGCCGCCACCAGCTCATCGCCGCGCGCCAGCCCACGAGGAGCACGCCGAAGATGACCACGGTCAACCCGGCGATTCCGCGCCCCCACCACATGTCGGTGAGCACGAAGTGCATCATCATCTGCAGGCCGAGTTGCACGAGGCAGGTCAGCCCGAGGCGGACCACCTCGCTCGCCCGTCGGTAGTCCAGCGCGGTGTTGTACCCGTCGGCGAGGTACAGGAGGAGCAGGTTCGAGCTGAGGAAGAACAGGGCGGATGCCGGGAGCCGAGCCAGCTCGTCGTCGGCCGGGTCGATCCCGATGCGGAGCAGGTGCGCGAGGAGGATCGCGACCAGCCCGACCAGGAGATCGCCCAGGAAGAAGTAGAGCTGCCGGGACTGGTAGGGAATCCCGAAGATCTTCACCGCGGCACGCTCTCGAAGGTGCCGTCCGGATCGGCGTCGTGCGTTTTGACTTGGGAGCGCGGGCCCGAATTCATCCCGGTTTCCACGTAGACCGCCCACGTACGGTCGAGCATCGCCGCGGCCGTGAACCGCGCCTCGAAGTCCGCCCGACCGGCGGCACCCCAGCGTTGCCGGGTTTCGGGCTCCACGATCATGCGCTCGAGCGCCCGGGTCCACGCCGGGGCGTCGCCGCGGGGCACCAGGAGCCCGTTGCCTTCGGGCGTCACGGCCTCCCGGATGCCGCCCACATCGCTGGCGAGGACGGGGAGCGCGTGCCGCATGGCCTCGAGCACAACGAGCGGGAACCCCTCCTGCTTCGAGGCGAGCACCGCCACGTGCGAGCCGGCGAGGAGCTCGGCCACGTCGGAGCGGGAACCGAGGAACTCCACGGAGCCGGCGATGCCGAGGGCGGCCACCTGCGCCTCCAGCGCCGCGCGGTCGGGACCATCGCCCACGAAGCGCAGGCGCGCCCGCCCGGCGAGCGGCGCGAACGCAGCGATCAAGAGGGCGTGGTCCTTGGGAGCGGCGAGCCGCGCCACCATGGTGAACGTGGGCGGACCGGCGGCACCCGGCGAGGCGCGGAGTGGATGGTCGGCCACGCCGTTGTGGACGAGCCGAATCTGCTCCGGGCGCGCCACCTTCCAGCGCGTGCCCACCTCGCCGTCGGCCTCCGACACCACGATGAAACGATCGGTGATGCGGCCGACCGCGGCCTCCACCGGTACCGAGAGCAGCTTGCGCCGCAGCGGGAGTCCATCGGAGAACGACCAGGCGTGGGCGGTGTGCACGCACGGCACACCCTCGGCGCGGGCCGCCAGTCGGCCGAGGATGCCAGCCTTGCTGCTGTGCGTGTGCACGAGGCGTGGGCGCACCTCGCGGATGAGCGCGCGCAGGTCGGAGAGGGCGCGCAGGTCGCCCGCGCCGGCCACCTCCCGCTGCAGCGAGCCGACCACCCGCACCTCCACCCCCAGCGCCCGCGCGGCTTCGGCAAGGAAGCCTTCATCGCCGACGGCGAGCACGAGCCGTTCCCGATCGACGAAACCCCGGAGCAGCTCACGCACGTGAACCTGCGCCCCACCGGGCTCGCTACGGGTGATCACCAGCAGAATCGACATCAGGTCCGAGCGGGCCCGAGTGTACCGCCAACCGCGAGGCGTTGGGGCACAAACCGGGCCGGACTAGAGATCGATCTCGCACCAGGCCGCCGAGAACGAAGCCGCGAAGTCCGACTTGTCGCCGCCGCTGCCGCTTTCCTTCATGCGCGCATCCACCACCCCGGAGGCGGAGGCCTCGTCGGTCAGGGCGGTGATCTCCACCGTGCCGTCGGTGAGCGTCCAGCTGTCGCTGAAGTCATCATCGAGCGTGCCCACACCGCAGCCATCGGTGATGCTCCCGTCGGCATCGAAGTCTTCGGCCACGCCCTCCCACGGCGACTCGGTGATCTCAAACACGAAGCCCGACGCGTCGTCGTCGAACTCGTACTCCTTGTCGTTGAGATCGCCCGAGAAGCCCAGGCTGACGACGTGCGCGCCCTCGAACTGCAACGCCGAGGCGGCCTCGACGTAGGCGAGGAAGGGCTCCTCCACGTTCTCGCAGTAGTTCTTCGACATCACATCGGTGGCGGCGTCGCTGAACTCCGCGAACGCCTCGTAGAAGGCCTGGGTCTTCGTGCAGACATCACCGTAGTTGGCGATCACCACGCTGTCCGACTCCGAATCGCCATCGTCGACGTGCACCCAGGCGGCGCCGAAGCCGAGACCGAACCCATCCTCCATGCCTTCCGCCGTGACGGAAGCCGGACAACCGGTGAGAACGAGCGGGACGAACACGACGAGTAGACGCATGGGAACCTCCGGCCCGCCGCTAATCGCTCCCGTGCGTTGCGCCACCCGGCACGTCTGGCCCTGTTGTGGCACGAGTCACGATCCGATACCCCGTCGGCACATGACCCTCACCGGCCGCTGGGAAGAGTATCGTCGCGCGTTTCCCGGCTTCCTGGAGCGCCAACGGAAGATTGCGGGGCAAGCCCGCTACGGATGGGACCACCCCACGCAGGTGAGTTTTGTCTTCGGGTGCCAACGGTCGGGCACCAAGATGGTGATGCGGATTCTCGACAACAGTCCGATGGTGCGGATTTTCCACGAGAATCACGCCAGCGCCTTCTCGGACTTCGTGCTCCGGTCTGATGCGGTGGTTCGCGCGCTCGTGGCCCTGAACCCGGCGCCGGCCCAGATCTTCAAGCCCATCTGCGACAGCCAGCGCGCCGACGAGCTCCTCACGAACTTCCCCGAGGCCAACGGCGTCTGGGTGTACCGCCACCACGCCGACGTGGCGAACTCCGCCACCGAGAAGTGGGGCTTCCACCAGCGCGAGGTGGTGAACGCCATCGCGAACGGCGACCTCGATCGGTGGGGGTGGCGCACGGCGCGCCTCCCCGAGTCGACGATCGCGGCCGTGCGCAGCGTGTACCGCCCCGACTTCACCACGGCCGAGGGCGCGCTCCTCTTCTGGTACGTGCGGAACGCCTTCTACTTTTCCCTTGGACTTCAAGACCATCCGCGCATGATGCTCGTGAAGTACGAGAACCTTGTGCTCGACCCCGCGGGGTACTTCCCCCCACTCTTCGCGCACATCGGCTCCCCCTTCAACCCCGCGTACATCGCGCGGGTCCGGCCGGACTCGGTGGGTCGCAAGGGGGCCCCGCCGGCCAGCCCCGAGCTGCTGGCGTTGTGCGCGGAGCTGCAGGCCCGGCTCGATGCGCGGGCCTCCGAGTCGCCCCCCGCTCGCACTCCCGTGCCCCCTCCCGAGCCGCGCCTGCCGAGCTCGGTGCTGCTCTTGATCAACACCCTCGGGACGGGCGGCGCCGAGCGGTACGTGGTCACGGCCGCCAACTGGCTCAGTGAGCGCGGCGTGCGGGTGGCGGTCGCCTCCTCCGGAGGCGAGCTGGAGCCGCTGCTCTTGCCGGCCGTGGAGCGCTTCCGGGTGCCGCTGGAGCGGGTGCGGGGCACGCTGCCGGCCGCGGCGGCCCAGGTCCGCGAGATCCTCGCGGAGGTGCGTCCCGACGTGGTGATCGCCAACTCGCTCGCGGTCACGTGGGTGGCGCGGGCGGCCGACCCCCTCGGGCGCGTGCCCATCGTGAACGTGGCCCACGGTTGGCCCGAGCAGAGCTACCCGATGGTCGGCCCGCTCTTGCGCGCCGCGGCCCGCGTGGTCGCGGTCTCGCCGGAGGTGAACGATCGCCTCGTGGCCGCGGGCCTTCCGCTCGACCGCTCGCGAGTGGTGTTCAACGGGGTCGATCTCACCGACCTCGCACCGCGAACGGGCGAGGCCCGCGAGGCGGCCCGCCGCTCCGTGGGCGCCGAGCCGGGGGATGTGCTCGTGCTCTGCGTGGGGCGCACCTCCGCGCAGAAGGCCCACCACCACGTCATCACGCTCGCCCGCACGCTCGCCGAGCGCCACCCCCGCCTCCGCTACGCCATCGCGGGGGAAGGGCAGCGCGATGCCGAGCTGGCCGCGCTCGTGGCGGAGGCCGGCGTGGGCCACCTCGTTCGCCTGACCGGCTTGCGGAGCGACGTGGCCGATCTCCTCGGCAGCGCCGAGATCTACCTGAGCTGCTCGGACTGGGAGGGCATGTCGCTCACCGCCATCGAAGCCATGGGCTCCGCGCTGCCGATCGTGGCCACGGCCACCGAAGGCATGGCCCACCTCGTCGACGCCGAGAACGGCCTCCTCGCCCCCGTGGGCAACGTGGAGGCCCTCGCCGAGGCCCTCTCCTCGCTCGCCGACGACCCGGCGCGGCGCGCGGCGCTCGGCGCGGCAGGCGCCGCGCGCGCCCGCGCGCAATTCAGCCACGATCGGATGCTCCGCGAGCTGATGGCGGTCGTCGCCGAGGTCACGCCCGGGTCCGGATCGGGGTAGGCCCCCCGATCACCCCCGGTCGTTCATGCGCGCGATGTCCTACGGCTCCTTTGGCGGCGCCGAGGCGCTCTCCCTCGTGGATGTGCCCACGCCCACGCCCGGCCCGGGGCAGCTCCTCGTCAAGGTGTCCGCCACCAGCGTGAACCCCATCGACTGGAAGATGGCCAGCGGCAAGCTGCGGCTGTTCCTGCCGGTCGAGTTTCCGGCCGTGCCCGGCTTCGACGTGTGCGGCAGGGTGGCGGCGCTCGGCCCCGGCGTGGGGGGCCTCACCCTCGGCCAGCGTGTACACGCGCGCATCGCCGCGTCGCCGGGCGGCGCGAGCGCCGAATTCGCGCTCGTGGAGGCCGTACAGGCGGTGGCCATCCACCACGAAATGTCCGACGCCGACGCCGCCGCGCTTCCGCTCGCTGGCATGACGGCGCTCCAGGGCCTCCGGGCGGGCGGCCTCCCCCCGTCGGGGGCCACCGCGAGGGTGCTGATCGTGGGCGCCTCCGGTGGCGTGGGCCACCTCGCGCTGCAGATCGCCCGGGCGGCCGGCGCGCAGGTGACCGGCGTGTGCAGCGGCCGCAACGAGGCCACCGTGCGCGGCCTCGGTGCCGACGATGTGATCGACTACACCAACCCCGAGGCCTGGGCCGGCAAGGGCCCGTGGGACATCGTGTACGACTGTGTCGGTGGCGATGCCGGCCCCTGGTACCGCCACCTCGCTCCGCGCGGCCACTACCTCACCTGCGTGCCGGCACCCGCCACCTTCCTGGCCCTCGCCTCCGCGCCCTTCCGTCGGGTGAAGGTCACCGCCGTGATGCTCAAGTCCAACGGCCCCGACCTCCGCACGCTGGACGCCCTCCATGAGGCCGGACGGCTGCGGGTGCTCGTCGACTCCACCTACCCGCTCTCCGAGCTGCCGAAGGCCTGGGACCGGTCGAAGTCCGGGCGCGCGGTGGGCAAGATCGTGGTCACGGTAGGGTAGCCGGGGCGCAGGAGGCCCGACCCCGCGTGAGCCGGAACCGGCTCCGGGCGTCGTCGGGGACGAGCGATGGCGCGTGGAGGAACAGGCGGTTGGATGCGCCGACGACCGTCTGTCGAAGCTCGGGGATGGCCACCGATCCCACCAATGCCTCGCCGTCCCAGGCGCCGGACACGCGGGTGCGGCCGGCCTGCACCACGTAGACCTCGCCGGAGCCCACCACGGGCGCCTCCACGAGGACGGTGAGGCCGGGGTGTCCGTCGCCATCGTCGTCCCGGATGCGGGCCAGCTCGTCGGCGCGGGGCAGCGCTCCAGCGCCGTCCCACCCGATCAGCTGCCGGCCGAAGTCGGCTGCGTAGTCCCAGCCCGAGGGCGTGGGGGTGAGGTCGACCGGGAAGCTGATCACCGGCAGCGCCGCCACGAACGCGGGCGGAATCCGGGTCCGGACCAGCCCACGACCGTCGTTGACCGCGGTCGTGCACACCCGCTGCGTCTGCCACACGCCGGCGTCGCGGACGGCCAACTCCACCGCCACCTCCGAGCGCGTCCGGGTCACGAACTCGCCGAGGATCGGCACGGAGGCGCGCGTGACCAGCAGGAGGTCCAGCACCCACTCACCGGCGAACTCGGCGATCTCCACGGGCTCGCCGCTCATGCGGCCCCCGCGTCGGCGAGGCAGGCAGCGACCGCCGATCGCCCCGACAACGCACAGAGCGGCATCCCGCCGCCCGGGTGGGCGCTCCCGCCCGCCAGGTAGAGCCCACGGATGCCCGGCACCCGGTTGGGCGGGCGCTGGAAGGCGGCCATCATGTCGTTGCTGGACCCGCCGTAGATCGCGCCCTGGCTGCCCGGGAAGGAGCGCGCGAGCTCCGCGGGGGTGCGGCTCCAGCGCAGGGGATCGTCCGCGCCGAGCAGCCCGGCTGCGCCGAGGCGCGCCCGTACGAGCGCCGCGAGGGGCGCTGCATCGCCGGTCCAGCCAGCAGGAGCGTTCACCATCGTAAAGAGGGGCTGCGCATCCTCCCAGCGCGGCGCGGCGTGCGCCAGAGCGGGAGCGGATGCGTAGACCGCGGGATCGTGCGGAGGGGTACGCCCGTCGAAGAGATCGACGAACTCCTCGGAGTAGTCGCGCGGGAAGAGGACGGTGTGGGCGGCCTCGACCTTGCCGGTGGCGCGGAAGATGCCCGTCCATCCAGAGAGCGAGGGCTGCCCCGGGTCGGGGAGCTGCGCGCGCGCTTCGGGGAGCAACGTGCCGGTGAGATGGGCCACGTCGGCGTTGCACACGACCGCGTCGGCGGCCACCGTCAATCCCGACGCCTCCACACCGATCACCCTCCCCCGCTGCACGAGCACGCGGGTGGCCGGCCTCCCGAACTCGAAGTGCACGCCGCGCTCGCGCGCCAGCCCCAAAAGGGCCTCGACGAGCCGGTGGATGCCCCCTTCCACCCCGAAGCCGCCGAGCGTGAGCTCCACGTGCGCGATGCAGTTGAGCGTGGCGGGCGCGCGGCCGGGATGCGAGCCGTTGTAGGTGGCGTACCGGCGCAGCAGATCCCGAAGGTGGGGTTCCTTCACGCGCCGGCAGATCGCCGCGTCCATCGTTCGGAAGGGCTCGAGCGCGGCGAGGGACGCCACGATCCGGGGCGAGAACAGGTCGGTCAGGGCCACCCCGGGCGCGTAGATGAAGTTGGGCGCGGCCAGACTCCAGGTCTGGGCCACATGCGCGAGGAACCGCGCCAGCTCGGCGCGCGCGTTCGAACCGAGCACCCGCTCCACACTCTCCAGCGTGCGGTGCGCTTCGGAGTAGACGGGAAGCGCGACGCCGTCGGGCCAGCGGTACAGGAAGGCCGGGTCGGGCCGGACCAGCCGAACGAGGTCGGTCAGCTTCACGCCAGCTCGGGCCAGCGCGGCGTCGAACGCCTCGGGCAGGGTGAGCAGGGATGGCCCGGTGTCCACCGCGAGGCCATCGATGAGGGTGGTGCCCGCCTTGCCGCCGGCAGCGGGAGCGGCCTCCCAGGCCTCCACGTTGCAGCCCCGCGCTGCGAGGCCGATGGCGGCGCACAGGCCCCCGATGCCGGTGCCAATCACGATGACCTTCATGGAAAAACCCCGGCGAGCAGACGTGCCCCCGCACCGAGCTGGGCGGGTTGACGTTTGGATGGAAGAAGCGGGTGGAGCGTGGGATCGCGACCGTTGGGCGCCCCATCGGCCCACCGTTGGATGGCGCCCAGCCCCTCGATCACCTCCCCCTCCACGGCGCCCACGGCGTCCGCGGCGACGGGGCCGCCGAAGACGAGGGCCGCGGCGGGGACCTCCACCTCGCGGAAGGGGTAGGCGAGCGAGGTCGGAACGACCGCCGCGCCGAGCCCACGCGCGAAGGCCGTGATGCCGGGCTGGAAGCCCAGCGGACGCACCGCATCGGGGCGTTGCCGGCCCTGGGGAAAGTACCAGAGCATTCGACCGGGACGGTCGAGGAAGGCTCCCGCCTGCCGGAGCGACGCCCGCAAGCGCAGCCCGCTGTGCAGCGGGAAGACGCCGAAGCTACGCATCCACGGGTACGTCGAGAGGGTTTCCCCGCGTGCCACGAGCCCCACCTCGGCGCCGAGGGCCTGCCCCAGCGCGAGGGCCACGACGCCATCCCACCACGCCACGTGGTTGGCCACGATCAGCACTGGGCCGGACTCGAGCGCCTGTTGGAGGCCGAGGTGCCCGGCGACGTGCAGCCCGTCGAGGTCGCGCCCGACACGCCACGCGGCGTAGCGCCGGCCGATGCGTGCGAGGAGCGGGTTCACGCGGCCACCGGCCGGCCGCGCCAGGAGGCCGAGCCCGTCCAGGTCCACCACGCCGATCGCAGCGCGATGAGGAGGAAGAGCACCACCCCCACGGGGTGGGCGACCGAGTCGAGGGCAGAGTGGCGGAAGCGCGCCGCGAGCACCAATCGCTGCAACAGGTTCGCACCAACTCCGACCCACGCCATCGGCAACCACGGGGCCGCCAGCCAGGGCAGGAGCAGGGTGGTGGTGTACAGCGCGAGCACCACGGCGAGCGCCAGCGGTGTGGCGCCGATGCCCGGGTAGAGGTTCTTGGAAAAGCCATCGATCACGGCGCGACCGGAGGTGTACATGCGGCAGGAGGCGAGGTCGGTGCCGTCGAGGAAGTCCACCCGCAGGCCGCTTCGGCGGGCGACGCGGACGAGCGCCATGTCGTCCACCACGTCGGCCCGCACCGCGCCGAACCCGCCGAGGCGCTCGAGCGCGTCCGCGCGGGCCAGCACGAGCTGTCCGTTCGCCGCCAGCACGGCGGGGTTGCGGCTCCCGCGCACGGCCGGCAGGAGCAGCCAGCTCGTGTAGGTCAGGTGCAGGAGCGGCATGACGAGCCGCTCCACCGGACCGACCGCCTCCTGACGGGGAACGGCGGTCACCACATCTGCGGCAACCGGGCCGAGGCGCCGAAGCACGTCGGGCACCACGCGAACGTCCGCATCCACAAAGAGCAGCCAATCGCCCGTGGCGGCGTGGCGGAGCCCCTCGCAGGCGGCCGCCTTGCCGAGCCAGCCCGCCGGGGGACCGCTCCCCCGAAGGAGGCGCACGCGCGCATCGCGGCTCGCCCACGCCGCCACGCGGGCCGCGGTGTCGTCCGTCGAGGCATCATCGAGCACGATGAGCTCGTCCACATCGGTCTGCAACAGCGCGGCCACGCACCCATCGATGGTGGTCGCCTCGTCGCGCGCGGGTACCAGCGCGCTGACCCGCCCGGGCAGACGTTTGCCCAGTCGGGGTCGGCGCCATGCCAGCACGTTGACCACGGTCATCCCCAAGGGGAGCAGGGCGGGGGCCCACAGCAAGGCGCTCATCGGGTCCACCAGGACCAGAGGCGCTCGGCCCGGTCGGCGCGGGCGCCGCTGAACCAGGGCAGCATCGGCGAGCCTCCGTCGGGTCGGGTCACGCACATCTTCACGAGGGACTGCATCCAGGCCGAGTCGATGGCGGCCGGCCGCACACGCTCCCCCCAGCCGCGACCGGCGCCGCTGTTTAGTGCAAACCTTAGATAGAAGCTGCTTTCATCCACCACCGGACCCGATTCGAGCCGGCCGGCGTCGGTGAGGAGGTACCGGGGGGCCGAGAAGCCCCACCGACCGCCAATGCGGCCTTCCCCCTCGAGCCGTTCCAGCGGACGGAGGATCAGCCGGCCGGAGGGCTCGGCGAGCACGTCCAGTTGGACCGGCGCCGTCCGGCCCTGAACGGTGTAGTGAATACGATCGCACTCCGGCTCGGCGATCCTTCCCCACGCCCACTCGGAGATGCCCAGCGCGCCCAGCGGCCGGTCGCTGCAGTTCTCGTCGTGGTACCCCCGCCCGCGCAGGCCCACCTCCCCCAGACCGGGGGCGTTCAGGCGAAGGGAGGCCGTGGCGGGCGCGGAGAGGATCGACCACTGGTGGGGCCCCCTCCCCTTCGGATGCCCGAACGCCGCGGGGCCATCCAGCCGGAGCTCGCAGACGGCACGCCCGGTGCTCCCCGCCACGCACAGGTCGAGGTAGGCGCGAACGCGCCAGTCGCCCCCGACGCACTCGCTTTGCAACACGTTCGCCCCGAACCTCCACCCGCCGGGAACCGGGGCGACCAGCGCGGGATCGAACTGTTCGAGGTGGTAGAACGTCGGAACGCCGCCTTCGTAGACGACGAGGTTCAGCATGGGGAGGTCCGCGGCGGCGGCCGTGGGAGGTGGGCCCAGGAACGGCAGCGCCCACCCCCAGATCAGCACCGCGCCGGCGCCGGACTCGTCGACCATGTCGACGTAGCGCCAGGCGAACGCGCCGGGGCCGGACGGGGGCTCGTGTCGAGGTCGGGGGGGACAGGAATGAAGCACGGAGGGTTGCACTCTCGATGCATCATGTATACACTTTGCAACAGAACCCGTCAACCCCCGGAGCGCGCATGGACCCGTCAGCCTTTCCCCGAGAATCCTCCCGTCGCGGCCTGGCGTCGTCGACCGGGCTCGCCGAGGTGGAGGCGGCGATGCACCGGCTCGCACTGGGGGACAGGCCGGACGTGGCGGGCGCGATCGCCGCGGAGGCCCTCGAGAGCGGCGGAAAGCGGCTTCGTGCCCGTCTCGCCCTCGCCGCGGGAGAAGCGCTCGGGTTGGAGCGTGAACGTGTCGTTCCGTGGGCCGCGGCCTGCGAGCTCCTGCACCAGGCCACGCTCGTGCACGACGACATCCAGGATGGCGACCGCGAGCGGCGCGGCAGGGCGACGGCCTGGGCGAAGCATGGCGTGGGTCAGGCGATCAACGCCGGCGACCTGATGCTGATGCTGCCCCTCGTGGCGGTAGGCACGGTGGAAGCCTCGCCGGGCGCCCGCGCGCGCCTCTACGGCGCCGTGGCCGAAGCGGCCTGCCACACCGCGCGCGGGCAGGCCTTGGAGATGGACCTGCCCACGCGGGACGCGGTCACCTGGGAGGACTGGGTGTGGGCCGCCGAAGGGAAGTCGGGGGCGCTTCTGGCGCTACCGGTCGAAGGCGCGGCGATCCTCGCCGGGCGCAGCGACCGAACCGCGCGGGCGCTCGCGCGCGCCTTCCGTCGCGCCGGCGTGCTCTACCAGCTGCAGGACGACCTGCTCGACCTGAGCCTCGCGAAGGGCAAGGGCCGTCGCGCGGCCGATCTGGAAGAAGGAAAGGTCAACGCGCTGGTCGCGGCCCACCTGCGGCTGCACCCGCGGGAGGCAGGAGAAACGTTGCGCCTGCTGCGCACCCCCGAGCTGCGCGGCCGGCCGGGGGCGGTGAGCGCGCTCATCGATCGGCTGTTCACCGGCGGCGCGGTGGCCTTCGTCCACGCCCAACTGGAGGCGTCCGCCGCCGAGTTCCGCGAGGAGCCGCGTCTTCGGGCCGTGCCCGGACTCGCCGCGCTCGCCGACGAACTCATCCACCAGGTCCAGGCCGCGGCCCGGACCATTCGTTTCACCTCGGAGGACCACGCAGCATGAAACCGTACATTGTGATCGGAGCAGGATTCGGGGGGCTCGCCGCGGCCGTGCGGCTGCGCGCCATGGGGCACCCGGTGGTGGTGCTCGAAGCGAACGAACAGGCCGGCGGCCGCGCCAGCGTCTTCCGTCAGGACGGCTTCACGTTCGACGCGGGACCGACGGTCATCACCGCGCCGTACCTGCTCGACGAGCTCTTCACCGCCCTCGGCCGCGACCCTCGCGACTACTTCACCCTCGATGCGGTGGACCCCTTCTACCGGGTGCTCTTCCACGACGGCGGCCACTTCGACTACGTCGGGGACGACGAGCGACTGCTCAGCCAGATCGCGGCGATCTCCCCCCGCGACGTGGACGGCTACCGGGCGCTCCTGAAGCAGGCCCAGGACACCTTCGACGTGGGCTACACCCGCCTCGCCGATCAGCCCTTCTCCCGGGTGTCCGACATGCTCCGCGTGGTGCCGGACATGGTGAAGCTCGGAAGCTGGCGCTCGATCTACGGCATGGTGGCCAAACACATCCACGACGAGCGGCTGCGCCAGGTGCTCACCTTCGAGCCCCTCCTCATCGGCGGCAACCCCTTCACCGCGCCCTCCATTTACCTGCTGATCCACTGGCTCGAGCGCAAATGGGGGGTCTGGTTCCCCCGCGGCGGGACGGGCGCGGTGGTCAACGCGCTGGTCAAGCTGCTCGAAGAGGTCGGAGTGGAGGTCCGCACGAACAGCCCGGTCACCCGGATTCGTGTGGAAGGCGGGCGCGCCGCGGGCGTGGAGTTGGCCGACGGGACCGTGATCGAAGCCGCCGGCGTGGTGTGCAACGGGGACCCGTCTTTCACCTACACCAACCTCATCGACCCGGAGCACCGCCGCACCTGGACCGACCGGAAGGTGGCCCGCGTTCGCCAGTCGATGAGCCTCGTGGTCACCTACTTCGGCACGGAAGGCACCTGGCCGGAGCTCGCCCACCACACCATCGTGATGGGCCCCCGCTACGAGGGCCTGCTCGACGACATCTTCCACAAGCGGAAGCTGGTGGATGACATGTCGCTCTACATCCACGCCCCCACACGCACGGACAAGTCGCTGGCGCCGGAGGGCAAGGAGTGCTTCTACGTGCTCTCCCCCGTGCCCAACCAGCTCAGCGGCGTGAACTGGGAAAGCGAGCAGGCCCGCTACGAGGACAAGATCCTCGCCAACCTCGAGTCGCGGCTCCTGCCCGGCCTGCGCGAGCGGATCACCACTCGTTTCACCGTGGACCCCCGCTACTTCGAAGGACGCCTGCGCACCCGCGACGGCGCCGCCTTCGGACCCGAACCTCGGCTCGAACAATCCGCCTGGTTCCGCTACCACAACGAGAGCGAGGATGTGGCCGGCCTGTTCTTCGTGGGCGCCGGCACCCACCCCGGCGCCGGCGTACCGGGTGTGCTCAACAGCGCAAAGGTGCTCGAGCGGGTGGTGGCGGCCCCCGACGTGGCCCTCCCCGTGCCCGGGGCGCAGCTCCGGAGCGTGGCATGAGCGTGATCGACCCGACCCCCGACGTGCTTCCGGCCGCGAGGGAGAGCCTGCAGACCCACGCTCGCTCCTTCCGCATCGCGGCGCGGCTCCTGCGCCCCCAGGAAGCGGACGACGCGGCGCTCTGCTACGCGCTGTGCCGCGAGGCGGACGACCTCGTGGACGAAGCACCCTCCGCGGCGGCGGCCCGCGCCGGGATCAACACCTTGCGCAACGAGCTGCGCGGGAGGCAGCCGCCCCGTCCCCTCGTCGTGGCGTTCTACCGGATGGCGCTTCGGCGCCAGCTCCCGGTGAGTGCGATGTGGAGGCTGGTCGACACCATCGCCGAGGACGCCGATCCCGTGCGCGTGGCCGACGACACTGCGCTCGTCCGGTACGCCTACGGCGTAGCGGGCACCGTGGGCCTGATGATGGCCGGCCTGCTCGGGGCGCGTACGGCGCGCGCGCGGGCGAGCGCCATCGATCTGGGTATCGGCATGCAGCTCACCAACATCGCGCGGGACGTGACGGAGGACGCCGCGCGGGATCGCGTGTACCTCCCCGCCACGCGCCTCCGAGCCGTCGGTGTGGAGCCCGACACGCTCGTGGCAGGCCAGGCCGATCCGGAGGCCGTGGCGCGCGTGGCGGCGGACCTCGTGGCGCTTGCCGAGCCCTACTACGCCTCGGCCCTCGATGGCCTCCGCGACCTGCCACTCCGCGGGCGGTTCGCGGTGGGCGTAGCCGCGGCGCTCTACCGGGCCATCGGCCTCAAGGTGGTTCGACGGGGCACGGCCGCGTTGGAGCGCCGAACCTCCCTGGGGCGATGGGGCCTGCTCACCAGCTTCGCCAACGGCATTTTCTCGCTCGCGCACCCGCGCGTGTGGGGGCCATTGCGCCCGCGCGATACGACGCTCCACCTCCCGCTGGTCGGTGCGCCCGAATTGAGCCGCGAATGTCCTATCGTGTGAAGACCGTCGCCCAGATGACCGGCATCCCCCGCCCCACCCTCGTGGCGTGGGAACGCCGGCACGCGCTGCTCGACCCCCAACGCTCCGAGGCGGGGTACCGGATCTACACCGATGAGGACGTGGCCTACCTCCGCGCGCTCAAGCGGCTCGTCGATCAAGGGGTCGCCATCTCGGAGGCGATCACCCGGGTTTCATCGCCGACGAGGGGGCTGTCGCCCGCCGAGCCGCGGGCGCCGCACGTGCTCGTGCCTGCCCTCGTGGATGCGCTGGTGGCCTTCGACCGCGAGGCTGCCGCCCCCCTGCTGCGGCGGGCCGAGCAGCTCCCCTTCCTCGACGCCCTGCACGAGGTCTGGGAGCCCGCGCTGGTGGAGATCGGCCGGCGCTGGGAGACGGGCGAGATCTCCGTGGCCCAGGAACACTTCGCCGCCGGCGTGGCCCGCGAGGCGTACGGCTCGATGTTGCGGAGCATCGGCTACGGCGGCGGGCTCGGGCCCCTCGCGGTGTGCGCCTGCCTGCCCGGCGAGCGGCACGACCTGCCGCTCATGGCGGTGGCCGTGCAGCTCGCCCTCGCGGGCTGGCGGGTGGTGTGGCTCGGGGCAGACACGCCGCTCCCCGACCTCTGCGCGTACGTTGCCCGGCACGGGCCCGAGGTCGTGTGCCTGTCGGCCATCACGCTCGATTCGGAGCTCGTGCTCGACCTCGCGCGCACCGTGCTGGGCAGCGCACCCCGGTCGGCGAGGGTGGTGCTGGGCGGCCCCGCCGCCGCCTCGCTCCGGCCGCGGGAAACGCCGCGGCTGTGGGTCTGCGCGGGCGGAGCCGAGCTGATCGCGCGGTGGGCACAACGCGACGAGGCCGAGGCCCCCCCGCGCGAGGGGCGCGCCCCGCGGCCCAACGGGGGGCCCCTCGGGTAGCGCGGCGCGACCGCGGCGCCGCGGCCTGGGCTCACCCCCGCAGGTTCACCGTGCCGCGTAGGTTCAACGCGGACACCTCCACCCGGAAGGCCCTGGGCGCCCCCACCGGGCGGAACCGCACCTCGCGCGGGCAGCCGGGCGCGAGGTGCAGGTAGTTGTCGTCGGGCTCCCAGCCCTCCGCCGTGAGCGCCACCGCCTGCAGCATGGCGGTGGTGGCCAGCGTGAGCACCCGCTCTGCCTCGCCACCGGCCACGCCCACGGAGAGCACCGACACCTCGTGCGAAGGGAGCACCGCCCCGGGGCGGAAGATCACGTCGTCGTGCAGCCAGCTCCCCTCCGGGGTGCGCAGCCGGGCCACGACGCAGTCGTGGCGGGGCGGGCCGAAGCGGTAGGCCCAGGCGAGGTCGGCGAAGTGGCCGAGGAGCGCATCGCCGCCGAAGCGGGCCACGCTCCCGCCGGCCACCTCCACCTCGATGCTCGCATGCTCCACCGGCGCCGGTCCGCGCCCCCAGAGCTCCAGCTCGAGACGCGCCGGGAGCGGCGCGGCGCCCTCGTTCACCACGTGAAGGTCGAGGCCGTCGAGGCCCTCGTCGGTGAGGAGCACGGCGCGGCCGGCCCACGCCCGCCGGAGGTACCACCACGCCGCCTTGGGGCGGTCGGTGCTGTCGAGGACCCCCCACCCGGCACCGGGACGCTGATCGCGGAGCATCCACACGAGCGCACCGGCGCACGCGCTCCCGGCGCGGCGCCACTCCGCGAAGGCGCGGAGCATGAGCTCGCCGGTGACCACGCGCGAGAGCGCGAGGTAGCGCTCCGGATCGACGCTCCGCAGCTCCACCGCCGACTCGCCGAAGAGGATCGGCAGGTAGTGGTCGCGCACGTCCTCGAAGTCCCAGCCCGCCGTGTTGTCGCGCGGGACGCCCTCCTTCCAGGCGGGGTGGTGGGGCACGGCCTTGCTGCCGCGCTTCACCAGCCACACGTTCGCCTCCTCGGGCACGTTCGAGAAGCCGAGGCACTCGGCGGTGAACTTCACGTCGGCGCGGCGCACGTCGGCGAGGGGGCGTCGGTAGGCGCCCAGCCCGTAGTAGTGCGTGAACCCAGTGGCGGTGTGGAAGGGCAGGGCACCGCCGAAGGGCGTGTGCGGAACGACCGCCACCCCGGGCATCGTGGCCGACACGAGCCCCGGCAGCCGCGCTTCGTAGAATCCGCCGGCCGCGGCCTCCACGGGCAGCCCCATCATGGCGGCCTGCTGCGCCACCTCGCTCCCCCCGCAGATCACCGCCACCGCGGGGTGCCGCGCCAGACGCAGGAAGTTCTCGTCGAGCTCGGCGTCCAGCTCCTCGGCGAAGGCAGGGTCCTCGAAGGGGTAGTCCATGTTGGCGAGCGGCAGGTCCTGCCAGAGCATCACGCCGGCGGCGCTCGCCGCCTCCAGGAGCTCGCGGCTCGCCCAGGTGCCGGTGCCGCCCACGCGCAAGAGGTTCGCGCCCGCCTCGCGGGCCTGCGCCACCAGCGCCGCGGCCTGGCCGGGGCAGCCGTCGAGCGAGCGCACGTCCACCACATGGAGCACCGCGCCGCGCGCGAAGACGGGGCGGCCGTTCACCACGAAGGCGGGGTTGCCGTCTTCGCCCCGAAGCGAGACGCTCCGGAAGCCGACCGCGCCCACCCCGAACGCCCGACCGTCCCCCATCACCAACCGCACCTCGTGCCGCACCGGCTCGCCGTGGGTGTGCGGCCACCACCCCGCCGCCCCGGGCACCTCGCCCGACGCCACCAGCTCGCCGCCCTCGCCCACCGCGACCGGCAGGCGCACCCCGGCCACGTGGAGCGCCGCGACGCTTCCCGCGGGCAACCCGGCGAGCGTGCCGCGGAACGTGAGCGTGGGCACGCCGCCCGGCAGCGCCCCGGCAAGGACCGCCACGCGCAGGTCCCCTCCCCGCTCGAGGTGCACCGCGCGCCACGGGCCCACGGCCGGGAGCGGCGGCGTCCAGCCGGGGATGCGCCCGTGCAGGCTCGTGCGCACCCACCGCAGGTTCTGCTGCTCCACCAGCGCCGTCTTCCACCGGGGGCGCGGGCGGCGCACGGCGAGCTCCGGCGCCAGCGCCCGGAAGGCCAGCACCAGCTCGCGGGTGGTCGCGCCCTCGGGCAGCTCCGCCACCACCTCACGGAAGCTGTTGCGCGAGCGGAAGAGCGGCGCGCCATCGAGCCAGCCCTCCACGAGCGTGGCCAGCCCCTCGAAACGCAGGCGCCACGGGCCGCCCGCCGGCACCTCCACCGCGCAGCGGTACCACCAGTCCTGCGCGTCGAGGTCGGGGCCGCCGCCGAGCGGGAGGTTGAGCGCCGACGCCACGGTGCCGGGCACGGCCGCCTCCACCCAGCCCCCGCCGGGGAGATCGGCGGGCGTGCCGACCGCGCCGGCGGCGGTGCCGAGGAGCGACCAGACGGCGGGGAGGGCGCCCTCGTTCACCCGAAGTCCCGCACGAGCGCGCCCATGGCGGCATCCCAGCGCGCCGCGAGGCCATCGAGCGGCGCGAGGTCGAGCGGACGCTTTCGGGCCATCGCGCGGGCGAGCTGGAACTGGAGCGCCTTGGCGCCGGTGGTGATCCCGGCGAGGGCGGCGCGCGGCTCCGTGAGGCCATCCACGCCCTGCTCGGTGAGCCATTCGAGGTAGCTGCCACCGAGCTCGTAGCCGGCGCCGAGCTGCCGGAGGGTGGCGAAGGCGTAGGCGTGGAAGGTGTCGCCCTCCGCCGCGAGGAGCCACTCCTGGTCGCGCTGGAAAGCGACCTTGAAGGGGTGGAAGGGGTTTTCAGGCGGGAGCCGGCGGAGATGCGTCTGCAACAGCGCCAGCGAGGCCTCCAGCCGCGCCCGGCCGGCCAGCGCCACCGCGCCCGGCACCGCGCGGACGAACTCGATGTAGGGCGGGAGCATCCGGTCGTGCACGAGCCCCTTCGTCTGGAAGACGTCGTCGAAGTCCTCACCGCCGAGCGTGTGGTAGCCCTGGTTGTGGAAGTAGCCGAGGCGGCGCCCGGCCACGTCGATCTCGTTGATGGCGACGGTGCTCTTCACGTGCGCGAGGCGGTAGGCCGTGCCGGCGGTGTCGGGCAGGAAGAAGGAGTCGAGCTCCACGAGCACCGGCCGGCCGGCGGCCACGTTGTCCTCGATGTGCGCCACGAGCGGCCGCCAGGGGGCCAGCTCGTGGAAGCCGAGGCCGAAGAGCTGCTCGACGTCGGCCTGCGGGAACTTGAAGAAGGTCCACTGGTCCACGTCCCAGCCGATCGTGAGCGCGAACGGCATCGCCGCGAGCGGCTCGTGGCCGAGCCCGTGCAGCAGCTCGATGACCACGTCGGTGTAGCAGTTGGTCTCGGCCCACACCCGGTCGCCGAGGTGGGTGCGATGGCGCACGTAGGTGGCGGGGTCGAGCGCAGCGACGCGAGGCATCGTTCAGTCCAGCTCGAGCCGTTCGCGAATCTCCCGCGGCCAGCGCTCCAACGACAGGCCGTGGTGCTTGAAGAGGGCGAGCGCGATGCGTTCGAGACCGAAGCCGATGCAGGCGCTGTGCGCCGGCGAGCCGTCGGGCAGGAGGATGTCGAAGGCCTTGCCGAAGTAGTCGAGGTGGTAGTTGGTGGAGGAGACCGCGGTCGGCTTCTCGGTGGAGCAGATGGGCACCACCAGCTCGTACTTGAGCGTCTGTTCGCGCTGGGTGGCCTTCGCGAGCCGTCCGCCGCGCCCGAAGAAGGGGTCGTTCGCCACGACGGCTTCGACGGGGAGCCCCAGCGACTCGAGGAGCGCCTTGCCGCGGCGGAGCCAGGCATCGCGGTGGTCGAGCGCCTGATCGGCGGTGCCGAGGCGCACGTACTCGCGCTGGCGGAAGATCTGCATGCGCGCGGGATCGTCGGAGGGCTCGTGGCGGAACACGAAGGTGCGGAGGTCGACCGTGCGGCCGGCCTCGCCGAGCGTGCCCGTGGCGGTCGGGAACATCGGGTAGCAGGCGGCGGGCACGAGCATCGTCTCGGCGGGCACGAGGCTCCGCGTCCAGTCGCCGCCGGTTTGGAAGGTGTCGATCATCGCGCGGTGATCGGCTTCGTTGCCGGTGAAGGTGTCCACCGACCCCATGAGGTCCGGGAAGTTGTGGATGTGGTTGATCTTCGCGTAGTGGGCGCGGTTCAAGAGCGGCGGAAAGCGCATCACCTCCGCCTTCTCGGGGCGCCCCTCGCGCGTGACGAGCCGCTCGAACTGCTCCACCACGTGCTCGAAGTCGCCGCCGCGGCCGTACACGCCGCGCACCCCGGAGGGGATGAGCAGCCGGGCGGTCACGAGCTCATCGAGGAACGCGAGGTAGGGGTCGGCTGGAAGGGACTCGCACATGGCTCAGCCCTCCCGTGCCACGATCTGGATCGTGCTGCTCTGGAGCAGGATGCGGTCGTTGTTGACCATCAGCGCGGCGCCGTAGGCATCACGCAGGTGGCGTCCGAGCGAGTGCTTCGAGTCGTTGCGGTAGCCCTGGATGCCGCAGATGAGGAGCGCGCGGCTCACCACATCCACGATGAGCTGCGAGGTGGTGACCTTGAGGTTGTTCACCCGGAGCGTGAAGGCGTAGTCCTGCGGAAAGGGCTGGTTCGGGTAGAGGTCGAGCCGCCGCTGGTACTCCGCGAGCGTGGCCTCCACGCCGCCGCGCATGGTGAAGAGCATGGCATCGACCTCGGCGAGCCGCATGGCCGAGGGGGGCAGCGTGCCGGGCGTCTTGCGGGCCTCGGCGCGCACGAAGGCGCGGGCCTTCGCGACCGCATCCGCGGCGATGCCGAGCCAGAGCGCCGCCCAGGTGCCGTGGGAGAAGCCGTGCATGGACTTGGCGTGGATCTCGGCGTAGGGCGCGGGCAGCACGTCGGCGACGGGGCCTTCGGCCAGCAGGGTGAACCCGAGGCTGCAGGTGCCGCGGAAGCCGAGGGTGTCCCACGTGGAGAGCGGCGTGAGCTGCGCGTTCGCCACCCGCACGAAGATGTGCACCTGATCGTTGGGGCCGGCATCCGGCGCCCGCCGGGCGGTCACGAGGATGGCATCGGCGTGTTCGGCGTAGGAGATGACCGGCGCCTTCTTCTCGATGCGGTAGCGCTCGCCCTCCACAACGAGCGCACAGGAGCTCGTGCGCACATCGCCGCCGATGCCCAGCTCGGTGGTGGCCGAGGCGAGCACGAGCTGGCGCTCGACGATCTCGCGGGCGATGGCCTGGAAGTTCTCGCTGCCCAGCGCGTGGTGAACGATGCAGGCCACCTGGATCTGGTGCATCGCGAACACCATGGCGGTGCTCCCGCAGTAGCCGCCGAGCACCTCGCCGATGCGGGCCACCTCGATCACGTTGAGGCCCATCCCGCCGTACTCGACGGGCACGTAGCAGGAGAGGAGGCGGGCCTCCTTCAGCGCCGCGAAGGCCTCATGGGGGAAGCGGGCGCCGGCATCGACCTCGGCGGCGAAGGGCGCAACCCGGGTGCGGCCGATGTCGTGGAGCTGGGCGAGGAGCTCCGGGCTCATCCGCTCGCCTTCATCTCATCGATGGCTTCGGAGATGGACTGCACCGAGTCGAAGGTCTTGCGGCTCAGGAGGCGGTCGGGGAACTCCACCCCGAAGGCATCCTCCAGCGCGAGCATCAGGTGCACGGTGGTGAGCGACGTCAGCCCGGCAGCGTAAAGATCGCTGTCGAAGGTGACCGTGTCGCTGGCGACGGGGAGGCGGGCGTGCTGGAGCACCAACCCACGAATCTGTTCGAGCTGCATCAACGACTCCGACTCTGTTCCAGAACCCACTGAACGACCCTCCGGTGAGACCACGCTGGACGTAGAGTGTGGTCCACCCCGGGCACGATGAGAAGGGGGGGACGTCGTTCTACAGGCACGTGGCGCTCCAGGTAGTCCACGCTCGGATCGGCTTCGCTGGACACCAACTGAAAGTGCGTTCCACGTAAAAGTACGGAGTGCAGGAGCTGGTCGACGGCGCTCGCCGCCGGGGCGCCCTTGGCGCGCGCGAGCAGGTCCTGGCCGCGGAGCCGCGCCTGGACGACGATGGCGCGGGCGAGCTGCCGGGCGTCGATCCGGCCTTCGAGGAGACGACGCCAGCGGCGCGCGTTGAACAACGACCGGCCGATCTGGCTCGCGAGGCCGTTGGAGCGGGCATCCTCATCCCACACGAACGCGAGGCAGTTGATGAGGAGCGCGCCCCGCACCGGGCGGGCATTCGCGGCCTGCACCGCGAGGTAGGCGCCCGAGCACAGGCCGACGACATCGACCACACCCGCGCCC
>CAISIK010000217.1 GCA_903885375.1 uncultured Pseudomonadota bacterium | reverse complement strand
GGGCTCGACCAGCCGAAGGCCGGCGAGGGTGCGGTGGCCGACGTGCGGAAGCAGGCGCGCCACCGGGGGCTCGCCCAGCACCTCGCCCACGCGCGGGAGCTTCAGGCGCTGGTGGAGTCGGGGCGGTTCTCGTCGGTGCGGGCGCTGGCGCGGCACGCCGGGCTCTCGGGGACGCGGGTGAGCCAGCTGCTGGGGCTGCTTGACCTCGCGCCGGAAATCCTCGCCGCCATCGAGGCCGCGGGGGAGCAGGACCTGGGGGTGACGGAGAAGGAGCTGCGGGTGATCGCGAGGATGGAGGAGCGGGTGCAGGTGCGGGAGTGGAGGAAGGTCGCGGGACGGGGGTGATCGCGAGCAGGGAGCGGACGCCACAGAAACCGGTTTTTCAGTAGTCGATTGCCTCAGCCAACGGGAAGGTCGCACCCTCCTGCGCCCGGCATCGCGGCACAGCATCCTCCTCAGGCCCCTCCCACAAGAACCTGCATACGGACACGAGTATCCGCGCTCGGCCTCAAGCAGATAATTCGAACTCCATCCACGAAGGGGAGGGTTTATCCGCCGGCAAGAAGCACAATGACAGAGGTTGCCGGCGGCGAGCAGCGCTCACGGGTCCAGTCGGCAGCATCGGTCGGCCGCGTCACCGAGACACCGTCCGAGCGACTACCGACCGATTCGGGCACTGCCGTCCTACTTGGGAAGGGGGCACCCCTCCGCAGCTGCCAGCGCGAGGTCCACGCCGTCAAGCTCGCGGCCCTCGGTCTCCGTGTTGGCCCGGAACGGGGCATTCCAACACACGCCGCCTGCACTATTGCCGACTTCGAGCGAGCCCCGTCCGTCAGGTCGGTCGTTGAAGCTCCATGTTGCCCCGAACCTCTCCCCGTCAGCCCAGTAGTGGTTCCGGAATTCCAGGCGCTCCCCGCGAAGGATACGCACCCAGCTCAAGAACGGGACGCACAGATCGTGGACTTCGTAATACCATTCCGCCCCAAGTCGGACGAAGCCGAGCCATCGCCGGGAGCGCTGTGCCAGCAGTACCTTCGGGGCGGGGAGCCGTGGGACAGGGAGGCCTCGTCGCTTGGCAATGACCGCAGCCGTGGCCCAGTCGAGCGCCGCTACCCTGCGAACGACCGTCGTCCAATCGAGCTCGGCGTCGAGCGCCGCGGCGTAGGCCGAGAGCGTCGCGATCAGCGCGTCGGGCCCTCGGATGCTCCGCTCCCGACGCGTGACCCTCGGCGGGCCGCGCCCGAAAATCTGCTTCCGCGTGACCACTGAGAAGTCCCCCCATCCACGGCGCTCGACGGACATTCGGTCGATCCAAGCGCTCACGAAGTTGTCGGCTTCCTGCTCAAGAACAACCACAGACACGGTACGGCGAGGGATCGTCGGGCGGGTGGGCGATTCCGGCATCGGGCCTCCTCGATCACGCGTAGCTCGGCGCTGCCCCTGCATCACACCCGCGCCGTGGCGGCCGACGTCGGCTCCGCTCGATCCGCCGCACTCCCTAATCGAGGTCGGCGAAGCCGCCTCGCCCTATATGCACCTCGGACGCAAGACCCGACGCGTATCGGTCGCAACCGTTCGATGCCGCCGAGCTACATAATGAGCGGTTCGCTGACGAGAGGATGAAGCCACAGCAATGGCGGCACCCGGGTGAACCGCCCCCGGCTGTGGCCGCAATCGCCACGTCAGTTCGTGATGGCACCCGGGCACCCTCGTGCTGCGGGTGCTGCCGGACCGTCGAATCGGAGCTCCCCAAACCCCCACCCCCAAAACGACCGCCGGCCCGAGCTCCCGAAGGAGGCGGGCCGGTAGGGTGGCTTCGGCGCGATGTTGCCACTTGAGCAGCAGGTCCATCGCCTTCGTTGTCCCGGCAGGGTCTCGAGCCTGCCACGCGCTTGGACCCTCCCGGTCGGCGGCCCTCATGATCCAGGCCAGCATCCGGCGGGAGCGGCAGGGCGCCGGCACCGTCGGAACTCGTTCCAGCCACTCCTGGAGCAACTGGGCGGTCTCGCGGGCCGGGCGGAGTAGAGCGGGGTCCGGCCCGGTACCGGCCTCAAGCCGGTCCAAGACTTCCTGCACCAGGCCGAGGTCGTGGGCGGCTCCGAAGGCCAGCGCGTGTCCGATGCGGAGGGATCCGTCGTCGAGCCGGCGGCGGTACTCCAGAAGCCGGGAGCGGGGCGTGGGCCCTACTGCCGAGGCCGGGGGGGGCGGCGCTGCGTACCACTCCAACTTCTTGTGGTTGTGGCTCACGGGAAGCCGCGAGTCCCGGCGGTACCGGTCAACCAGTCGGTGTCGGAACACCAGGGCCACAAAAGGGCCAGCATCGCGGCGAGACCAGAAGGTGGGTGGAACCGCGAGTCCCTGCCCGCGAACGGCGTACTCCAGAGTGGCAACGACCCCGGCGTGGAGATGCTCATCGAGATCCGGATCCGCCCGGCGCAGCCGCTCAGCGTGGGGGCCCCAGCGAACCTCCCTGCGGAAGGCCGCGAGAACCGGCGGCGCGGTCAGCACCGCCATCGCGGGAGGGGCTCCCTCCCAGTGAGATCGGAAGAGCGAGCGGACATCATCGGGGGCGATCGGTGGTTGGGACATGATCCTCCGTGGGTGACCTCAAAACGAGGAGCCGGGCCGATTATTCGCGCGAACGAAAATCTTTTTTGTGAGTGATTTCAGGCGTTTACATGGGCCGTCTGGGAACGGTCCGAGTCGCTCTACCCGCCAGCCGAAGACCCGAATCCGGTCGTCCTCGCTGTCCGGATTCGCCGGCCCCTCGCGTACTACTCACGTAACCCGAAACAGCAGGAGGGAGTATGGCTTCTGAGGAACGGAATCGGCCTTTCGACGACCGTAAGGCGATGGGGTACATCGACATGTGGGTGAGCACGGTGGCTCACCCCGAGCTGACCTGGGCATGGGAGGTCGCTTGCGGCGTCATCGAGCTCTACGCCGCACACGGCACCACGAGGAAGAAGTCCCTGGCCGCGTGCCGGCGCGAGCAGTGGTTCGACTGGTTCGAGTGCTGGGATGAAGGGGACGCCCACTTCGGCATCCGCGGCGCCAAGGAGGAGGTGGAGAACGCCATCCCACCGGAGCACTGGGAATCCTTCTGCGTCACCCTCGACCATGCCCGGCAGATAGGGGAGACCGGCCGGATGCCCACGGACGACTCGACGCCGCGCCGCGAGAAGCCAAGCGCGGTCCAGCCGAATCCAGCCGTGGTGCCGGCCAAGCCGCCGGCGGTCGTGCTAAAGCTCGTGGTGAACAATGTGTCGAAGGTGGCCACGACGCCGCCCCGCCAACGCTGAGCGCAAAGCTACTGCTCGAGCGTGCTGAGGAGCCGTGCCGTATCGGCGGCCGACTCTCGCTCTTCCTGCGTTTCTGCTCGGGTGGAGCCGAACTCGCGGAGGAGGGCCTCCGCGAGCCGCTCTTCGGCGAGCGCCGGGGCGTTCCCCCCCGTGAGCCGCGCAACTGGGGTGAAGGTCTGCTGGAAGGCTCGCGTGAGCACCGCTCGCTCCGCAGGCCCCAGGGCCCGGGAGCAGGCCACGGAGAGCTCAACCAGCACCCCCCGCAGAACCCGCTCTGCATGCTCGACGGCATCGACGCCGTGATGAAACTCACGCCCGCCCGCCGCCAGCGACGCGAACTGCCGCTCCACCTTTTCCCGCGAAGTCCTGAGTGGCGAGAGCGGCCACATCCGCAGGGTGAGACGCAGACCGGAGCCCCGTTGGGCCAGCCAACGTGCCCGGCTCACTGGGCCATCGGCCCCTCGAATCCGACCCAGCCGCCAAGCGACCGGCCCGCCGAGGTACACCCCCACCGGCCCCTCCGCGCCCTGTTGCGGAGGGGGAGGGTCGCTGACCGCCAGGTCCTCCCCCGCAGCCGCCGCGAGCAGCGAGATGTCGTGCTCGGCGGCCCCATCGCAGCGCAGCCAGGTGCGAACGGCGCCTCCGGCTTCGGCATCGACGACCCACTCCACCCTCGTGCGATCTCCCCCCTCCCGCAGCCACGCCAGTAGCAACGCGGCAAACTCCCCGCTCGCCTCGTGGAGCGGCTGGTCGGGCGGAACCGGCTGGGGGGACAGCCAACGCGCGGGCTGGGCAGGGGCGGCGAGAATGGGCACGTGCCTCCGAAGGGTATGCCTAATGTACGCGCTGGGCTTCCGAATCCGGACAGCGCCGAACAGGCCCTCCCGTGACGCTGCCCGACAATCCAAGAGCGAGTAGTCCACCCTATGCTGGCCTGACCTGAGGCGGCCCACCCGTTGGCCGGCGTGGTGGATGTCGTTGGAGTCCGATTGGGAGAAACCACCGCAATAAGGCTATTTTTCACCTCATATACCCGAGCCACTTCGACCACTTCCCGGACGCGCCCGGCCTCGTGTACACACCGTCCAACACCCGCCCGAATCCGCCGGAAACCGCGCGTGACCATCGCCCAGCCCGGCGGGTTCGCGCGGGTTCCGCCGGGGTGGACGGCGGCGAGGGCCTAGCCCGAGGCGTCGTCCGGCACGGGGGCACCCGCTACGGGCTCCAGACCGCCATCGGCTCAACAGTGAACGCGCCGGCGCGGCGAGCTCATTCAATCACCATCACGGCGCCTTCGGCGCGCCGCCGTGGCCTCCGACTTCACCAACGCCGCTACCTCCTTCTCCTCCTCCTTGAGCTCCGCCCTCACCTGCTCCGCGCACCTATCGGCCTCAGCCACCGCCAGCGACGCCTCCAAGAACGCCGCCCTCGCCGCCGCCAACGTCGCCCTTGCCGCCTCCAACGCGTTCCGCGCCGCCGCCAACACCTCCGACCACGCCACCGCCGCTCGCTCCGCTATCTCTACCGCCTCCGGCACCGAGTTCGCGGGCAGTAGGAAGGCCGACTTCATAGCCACACGCGCTCGCATGTGAGCTTTCGCCACCGCCGCCAACGCCTCCTCTCCGTCTTTGACGGCCCGCAACGCCTTCGCCCACGCCCTCCTCGCGTTCGCCTGCTTCCTCTCCAAAACCGGTAGCTTTTGGTGGAGGCGTGGGATCATCGGGGCTCATCCATCCGGGCCACCCCGTCGTAGATGACGTACAGCAACTTCGGATCGGAACAAGCCTGACACTGCCGCTCGTGATCCGAGACATCCTCGTGCTCTTGGGCGCTGACGGGTCGGACCCACGGACCCGCGGCCGCCCCGACCACCTCGTCGCCAGCCACGCACCTCCTCGCCAGCTCACGCGCGGTCGCGAGACAAGCAATACGCTTCACCATCGGCGCCGCCTCATCGTAGGACCGGCGTCACGGTTTGCGGTCGGCGGGTTCTTCCGATCCACTGCTTCGCTCCGTACAACAGTTTATCCCGTCGCAGCCTGCTCGACGGCGACAACGTCGCTGCGGCGAGCGACAAGGGTTCGCGGCGCGGCTTCGACCTCCGGGGGACACGTCGCCCAGGGAGCCCGCGGTAGGCTGGAGCGTGGCGCTCCCGCGCAAATCCCGATCGGATCTACGCGGGCTCCAAGGCGCCCCTGCGCTCCGCGATCACGCCCGCCCCGCAGGGAGGGCGTTCTGCGCCACGCCGTCGTCCCCGGCCGATGGCAACGCCCTCCTGGCGCGGCACGCAAACACGTAGGCCAGCCCCCGGCCGCTCCCCTTCTGCGCCAGCGTGCCAGCCGCAGCCATCACCGCCAGCATCCTCCCCGCCGTGCTCTCCGACACCCCCAGGAGCTCGACCACACGTCGGCGAGTGACCACGCCTTCCCGCGTGACGATGCCGAGAACCTGCCTCGTCCGGGGGTTGTCGAGCGGCGCCGCCTCCGCGACCGGCGCCCGAGCCGCCCACCTATACCTCCTCCCCCTCGTCTCCCCCATCGCCTCGATCTTCCCCGCCCCCACCAACGCCGCGAGCGCCCGCCATGCCGTCGTCCGCGGCACCCGCAGCGCCGCCATCACCTGCCCGACGGCGACCTCGCCGGCGCTCGTCACCAACGCGAGCACTCGCTCTTCCACGCTCGCCTCCTCGCTCTTCGCGGCCGGCAACGCTGCCCGGATGTCCGCCCCGGTGATCACCCGCCCATCCCCGAGCACCGCCGCGCGCGCGAGCACGGTCTGGAGCTCCCGCACGTTCCCGCGCCATTCGTGCGCCCGCAGCGCCGCCCCCGCCGTTCGCGCCAGCGTCCTGCGCCCGATCCCTGGCTGCCGCGCGAACCCGTCGACGATGTGCCGCGAGAGCAGGAGCACGTCGTCGCCCCGCTCCCGGAGCGGCGGGAGCGCGAGCTCGAAGGTGGCGAGGCGGTAGAAGAGGTCCTCGCGGAAGGCGCCCGCGGCGACGCGCGCTCGCAGGTCGCGCCAGGTGGCTGCGACGACCCGCACGTCCACCTTCACGACGCGCTGGCCGCCGAGCGGACGGACCTCCTTCTCCTGGAGCAGCCGCAGGAGCTTCGCCTGCACGTCCATCGGCAGCTCGCCCACCTCGTCGAGGAACAGCGTGCCGCAGCTGGCCTCCAGGACGAGCCCCTTCCGCGGAGCAACGGCGCCGGTGAAAGCACCTCGCTCGTGGCCGAACAGCTCGGACTCCACCAGCTCGGGCGGCAGGCTCGCGCAGTTCACCACCACGAAGGGGCCCGTGCGCTTGCTGGCGTCGTGCAGGCGGCGAGCCAGGCCCTCCTTGCCGGTCCCGGTCTCGCCCGCGACGAGCACGCTCATCGTGGTGGGCGCGATCTTGTCGGCCGCAGCGAGCACGCGCCGGAGGCCGGGGCACTGCCCGATGATGGGGTCGCGGGGCGCTCGGACGGCCCCGAGCGGCGCCGCGGGAGCGGGCAGTTCACGGCGCGCGGCTGGGAAACCGTCGTTCGGCACCCCCACCCGGTACGCTGTCGGGCGGCAGCGGACCGTTAGCCGAGTGTGAGTCGGGCGTGAGCCCCCGGCAGGGCCCTCGAAAACTCTTTTCGACAGAGCAACGAGGAGAATACCCAGAGCGGGGGGGACGCGACACGTTCGACAATCGCATCCTGTTCCAGCCAGGTGCCGCCGAGTCCCTCGTCGCGCTGGCCTCCGTCGTGCGCCCGCTCGTCCAGCAGCAGTGGATGGTGATGGTGCGCGCCATCAACGGGCTGCCCGAGGCCGAGCTCGACGCTTTCCTCTTCGGGGCCGAGCGTGTCGCGCTCGCCACGGTTCAACGTCCCCTGCGCGCGCTCCAGGACGGGCGCTGCTTCTACTGCGGGGACGCACTCTCGGGCGGGGCGAGCCAGGTGGACCACTTCCTCCCCTGGTCCCGCTACCCCGACGACAGCCTGGACAACCTCCTGCTCGCCCACGACCGCTGCAACCGCGAGAAGCTCCACTTCCTCGCCGACCTCGACTTCGCCCGGCGGTGGCGCGACCGCAGCCACGAACAGGCCGCCCAGCTCGACGAGATCGCGGCGTCGACACGCTGGCCGCGGGACCGCGCACGGACCTTCGGGGTGGTCGCCAGCGTGTACCAGGGAGTACCGGACGGCGTGCGCCTGTGGGCGGGCGGCGACAGGCTCAGGCGCGTTGACGTCGCCGACCTGCCAGAGGTGCACGGGTTCGGTCGGGGGTTGCTCGCCGCGGGCAAGGGCGCCCAGGCCGCTGAGTCGACACCCCCCGCCCCCCCGCAATACCCTGAACGGGCCTCGGAGTAGCTCCGAGGCAGAGCCGCCGGTGGAGCGCGCCCGCGCCGTGGAGCGCGTGGCCCGCTGGGAGGCGGTGCTTGGCGGCGTCGAGAGCGGGAGGCTGAGCATCGGCGAAGCGGGAGGCGACGTAAATCTTCGCTCAATCTTCGCTCAATCTTCATGCACAACGAACGACTATTCCACGTTCTAAAGACCATTGACGTAGATGTTCTTCGCTCATACCCTCTCCGTATGCCCGCGTCGTCCAGCCCGCCCCACGCCGCCCGGCTCACCCAGGAGCTTCGGCTTCGCGGGCCCACGCCGTCTCGCGAGCTCCGGCTGCGTCTGGGGCTCAGCCCGGCCACGTTCACCCGAACGCTCGCCAGCGTGCGGCCCCACGTGGTGTCCGACGGGGCCACCAGCTCCCTCGTGTACGCGCTCCGCCGGCCGATTCCGGGGCTGCCAGGCTCCATCCCGATCTACGAAGTCGGCCCGGGTCAGGTGCGCCTCTTCGCCACCCTTCACCCCGTCGAACCGCGGGGCTTCTTTGTGGACAGTCCCCTGCCCGTGCGGGGCTTCCATCCCGACCTCCCGTGGTTCCTCCACGACCTGCGCCCGGCGGGCTTTCTCGGGCGGCTCGTGCCCCGCCAACACCCCGAGCTTGGCCTTCCGCCGGACATCCAGGCGTGGTCGGGAGATCATGCCCTCCGTTGGCTCCATGAATGGGGGGTCGACACCGTGGGCAGCCTCGTCGTGGGCGACCCTGCTTTCGCTCGCCTGCACCAAGCCGCGCCGCCCGTCGTCGCCGTGGAGGCGCGCGCGGAGCGCTACCCGGCCCTGGCCGACGCGGTGATGAGCCTGGGAGTGCCCGGCTCGTCCGCCGCCGGCGAACAGCCGAAGTTCCTCGCCACACGTTCGGGGGATGGCGAGCAAACGCCCGTGCTGGTGAAGTTCTCGCCCCGGGTCGTCGATCGGTCCACCCGCCGCACGGCCGACCTCCTCCGCTGCGAGCACCACGCCCTCGGCGCCGTCCGTCGCGCCGGAATTCCGGCCGCGGAGACCGCCGTCGTGGAAGCGGATGGCCGCGTGTTTCTCGAGGTACGGCGCTTCGATCGGCAGGGCGGAGGTCGCCTCGGCCTGGTGTCGCTGCTCTCCGTGGCGTCGCACGTTGGTGCCGACGTGCACAGTTGGACGTCCGCCGCCGACGAGTTGGTCAACGCCGGCGGGATCGGCGAAGACGACCGCCAGCGAATCCACTGGCTCGACCGCTTCGGCACGCTCATCGGAAACACGGACCGACACGCCGGAAACCTCTCCTTCTTCCTGGTGGATGGGACCGTGCGCTCCGTGGCGCCCGTGTACGACATGCTCCCGATGGCCTACGCCATCCGCTCGGGGGAGTTCGCCACACCCTCGCTGCTCCCTCCGCCGCCAACCCCTCGCTTCCCCGGCGCCTGGCGGGGTGCGTGGGCGGCCGCCGAGGCGTTCTGGAACCTCGTCGCCGACGACGAGGCGATCGATCCCGAACTGCGCGCAGCGGCGCGCGAGAACGGCGCCCTGCTCCACGCCCATCGTGGGTCCCTGGAGCGGCTCCCACCCGAGCCCGGGCGCTGAATCCCCCGCCCCTCCCCGTCAGCCTCGCGGAGCGCCGACCTCTCATGCGACGTTTTGGCCCCTTCGGTAGCGGCGGCCGCGGCTCCGTGCGCACGACCAAGTGTATGATGCCCGACCATGCGTTCCATCGCCCTCCCAGCGCTCCTGGCGCTCGCCGCCTGCGTCGAGCCCACCGCCCCGTCCAACCACGGCGCCTCCTTCCCCGCCGGGCTCTCCCAGGCGCGGGTGACGCTCGCGGGCAACGACGCGAGCTTTGCCGATCGCAGCGGCACGCCTCTGTTCGCTGCCCGCTTCTCGGAGTGGGGACGGCCGGGCGCCGAGCGCGCTGCCGGCCCGGGGGTGGACGACCGGGACTGCACGACCTCCAGCCTCAGCGAGAGCGACGACTGCGCCTTTCCCCATCGCCTTCGCCACGACGAGGGGCTCAGCTCCTGGTGGAAGGCCGCGCCGGGCGGGCACCAGCAGGGCTGGACGGTCGACACCGCCCCCTCCGGGGCGGGGGAGCTCCGCTTCTCGACCGAGCTCGCCGGCGTCGAGGGTCTCCACACCGACGGGATTTCCGCCGGCTTCACCGACGGCGTGGGACGCGCGTGGACCGTCTCGGGCCTGGCCGCGTGGGACGCAGACGGCACCGAACTCCCCATCTGGACCGAGGCCGATGGGAGCACGCTCGATGTGGTGGTGGACGACGAGGGTGCGGCCTACCCGATCACCGTCGACCCGATCTACAGTTCGCCGGACGTGACCATCTCCGGCTCGGTCACCAGTCTCAGCCTGGGTAGCGTCGTCCGCGGTATCGGCGACGTCAACGGCGACGGCTACGACGACATCGCCGCCGCCGGGTACTACTCCCCCGACGGTGCGGGCTGGGTCTACGTCTACCACGGCGGCGCCTCCGGTCCGGACAGCACCGCCGACGCCACCTTCATCGGCGCCACGAACTCCTGGCTCGGCTGGGCCACCGACGCCGGCGACCTCAACGGCGACGGCTACGCCGATCTCGTGCTCGGCGGCGCCTGGACCGGCGGCGGCTACGGCGTGGTGTGGATTTCCTACGGTTCGGCCGCCGGACTGGGTTCGGCCACCGAGTGGAGCTCCTCGACGAAGCAGTGGTACGGCAACGCCGTGGCCGTCGGGGACTACAACGGGGACGGCTACGACGACCTCACCGTCTGCGCCTACGGCTACAGCTCCGCCACCGGCCGGGGCTACGTGTACCACGGCTCTGCCTCGGGGGTCTCGTCCACCGTGCGCACCACCCTGGCCGGCAGCGCATCGAGCAGCTTCTGCTTCGCGGCCGACCCCGTCGACGTCAACGGTGACGGCTTCGACGACCTCGCGGTGGGCGCCCCCAACGTGTCCTCCAGCGCCGGGCGTGTGTACGTCTACCACGGGTCGGCCTCCGGCCTCTCCAGCAGCGCGTCGGCCACGCTCGCCGGGGTCGCGGGGGCAACCAACGTGGGACTCGGCGTTTCCAACGCCGGCGACCTCAACGGCGACGGCTACGAGGACCTCGTCGCCTCGACCAACGGCTACACCTACGCCTTCGTCTTCGAGGGCTCGGCCTCCGGCGCCAGCACCACGATCGCCGCCCAGGTCGCCGGTCAGCAGGACGTCGGGCAACTCGGCGACATCGACGGCGACACCTACGACGACATCTACGTGGGTACCAACACCTACGGCGGCCGCATCTACTCGGGCAGCGCCTCCGGGGTGTCCACCACCGCGGCCACGACCTTCTTGACCTCGGAATACAGCTATGGGAGGACCGGGGACGGTGCGGGCGACGTGAACGGCGACGGGATGAACGACGTGGTGATCGGCGAAGACACCATGAGCGTGTACGACACCAGCACCGGCACGAGCACCCGGTACGGCGGCCTCCACGTCTTCTTCGGCTACATGGTGGACGACGACAGCGACGGCGTGTCCGACGCCATCGACTGCGACGCCACCGATCCCTCCATCGGCGGGCCTCCGGACTGGTACGCCGATCTCGACGGCGACGGCTACGGCGACCCGGGGAACGACGTCTCGGACTGCTCCTCGCCCGGCGCCCCCTACGTGGCCGACGGAAGCGACTGCGACGACAGCGACGCCACCGTGAGCCCCGCAGCCACCGAGGTGTGCGACGGTGCCGACGTGGACGAGGACTGCGACGGCGCGTCGGATGACGCCGACAGCTCGCTGGACACCAGCACCTGGCTGAGCTTCCACCCCGACGCCGACGGCGACACCTACGGCGACGCCGCCTCGACCGTGGGCGCGTGCGACGCCTCGGCCACCGCCCTGGTCGACGACTCCGACTGCGACGACACCGACCCCTGGGTCAGCCCCGACCAGAGCGAGGAGCCCTGGGACTACGACGGCGACGGCGTCCTGGACTGGGCCATCGGCGACGGGGTGGACCAGAACTGCGACGGTCGGGAGACGTGCTACTACGACACCGACGGCGACGGGGACGGCGAGGCCTGGTACTGGTGGGACAGCGCCGACATGGACTGCACCGACGCCAACGAGTCGGCAACCGGCGGGGATTGTGACGAGGGCAACCCCAGCCGCTCGAGCCTCCTGCCCGAGACCGTGGGCGACGGGGTGGACAACGACTGCGACGGCGAGGAAATCTGCTACGTCGACGCGGACCGCGATGGCGACGGCTACGAGGCCGGCACGACCGTGACCAGCAGCGACTCCGACTGCTCCGATCGCGGCGAAGCGCGCACCGCCACCGACTGCGACGACAGCTCGGCCACGATCCATGGCGGCGCCACCGAGGTGGTGAACGACGGGGTGGACCAGGACTGCGACGGGGGCGACGCCTGCAAGGAAGACCTCGACGGCGATGGCTACGGGGACGCCGCGCTGGCCAGCGCCGATCTCGACTGTGCCGACGCCGGTGAGGCGGGCGTCGGCAGGGACTGTGACGACGGGGACGCCGCGGTTTCGCCGGCGGCCGCCGAGGTGGCCGGGGACGAGATCGACCAGGACTGCGACACGCTCGAGCTCTGCTACGAGGACAGCGACGGCGACGGCCACGGCACCGCCACGACGGTGCTGGGAACCGACGTCGACTGCGCGGACCGGGGCGAGTCCCGGCTCGCCGATGACTGTGACGATGCGGCGAGAGCGGTGTCCCCCAGCGCAACCGAAGTGGCCGGCGACGGCGTGGACAACGACTGTGACGGGTTCGAGTCCTGCCACGCCGATGCCGACGGCGACGGTTACGGCGACGGCAGCGAGGTGGCCAGCGCCGACCTCGACTGCACCGGTGCGGGCGAGGCCCCCGTGGGCGGCGACTGCGACCCGAGCGATGCGTCGGTGTCACCCGGCGCCAGCGAAGTGGCCGCCGACGGGGTGGACGGCGACTGCAACGGGGTGGAGCTCTGCCCGCGGGACCGCGACGGCGACGGGCAGGGTGGTGCGGAGGTGATGGTCAGCTTCGATCTCTTGTGCGACACCGCCCCCGAGTCGCCCGTCGCCACCGATTGTGACGACACCGACGCCACCGTCTTCACCGGCGCCACCGAGTCGGAGGACGACGGCGTGGACGGCGACTGCGACGGCACCGAGAACTGCCCCGCGGACGCCGACGGCGACGGCTGGGCCCACCTCGTCGTCGTGGTGGCGAGCACCGACCTGAGCTGCAACTCTGCCGGAGCGGCGCACGTCCGCGGCGACTGCGACGACAGCCGCGCCGACGTGAACCCCGACGGCACCGAGGTGTGCGAGATCACCGACACCGACGAGGACTGCGACGGCCTCGTGGACGACGCCGACCCCGACGTCGATCCCGCCACCTACACCACCTGGTACGCCGACAACGACGGCGACGGGCACGGCGACGCCAGCATCTCCAGCCGCTCCTGCGAGCCGCCCGCCGACGCGGTCGCCCTCGACGACGACTGCGACGACAACATGGCCCTCGCCTACCCCGGCGCCACCGAGGTGGTGGCCGACGGCATCGACGAGGACTGCGACGGCGGCGAGCTCTGCTTCGCGGACGAAGACGGCGACCGTTTCGGCTCCGGCGCCAGCGTCGTGAGCCTCAACATCTCCTGCGAGGACGCCGGCGAGTCGGTGTCCGACGCCGACTGCGACGACGCGGACGCCGCGATTTTCCCGGGCGCGCCCGAGACCTGCAACGCGGTCGATGACAACTGCGACGGCGATGTCGACGAATCGCTCGAATCCTGCACGCCCGAGGACACCGGCGACGGTGGTGACTTCGTGCTCTGCAGCTGTGCCGCCGCCTCGGGCGGCAGCGCCTGGCTCCCCACCGCCCTCGTGGCACTTGCGCTGGCGGCCGCCCGTCGCCGCCGGAGGTCCTGATGTCCCGCGCCCGCCTCGTTCCCCCCTCGCTCCTGCTCCTGGCCGCCTGCGCTCCGCCGCCGTCGGACGAGTCACCGCCGCCGCTCCTGCCTTCCACCGACGCCCGCGTCGAGGTCGAGCTGCGGCCGGACGGGGCGCTCTTGCGTTCGGAGCGCTCCGGCCTGCGCCTGACGACCGCCGGGTGGGGGCGGCCGGGGGCGACGGAGGCGCCGATCTTTGAGGCCGCGTCCGCCCTGGGCGTGGACCGCGTGGAGCGAGGCGGCGAGGCGCTCCGCGAGTGGTGGATTGCCAACGAGAGCGGGGTCGAGCAGGGCTGGACGGTGGCGGCGTCGCCGGACGGCGAAGGCGCGCTCCACATCGAGGTGGCGGTGGAGGAGGCCTCCGCCGAGGTCGGCGCCCACCGGGTGGTGCTCACCACGCCGGAGGGCGAAACCTGGTTGGCCGAGCGTTTTGCCGCCTGGGATTCCACCGGCCGCGACCTGCCTGTGGAGGTCCTTCCCACGCCGGACGGCTTCGCCGTCGTGGTCGACGACACCGACGCCATCTACCCGGTGGAGGTCGACCCGCTCTACACCACCGCCACCACCGAGATCGCCGGCAGTAGCACCTGGTTCGCCACCTCGCTCGACAGCGCCGGGGACGTGGACGGCGACGGCTACGACGACGTGATCATCAGCTCCTACTCCCACTCGACCCACCGCGGCGGGGCGTGGGTGTACCACGGGTCGTCCGGTGGGCTCTCCAGCACCGCCACGACCAGCATCACCGGCGCGTCCACCTACGCGTACCTGGGCCGCCACGTGGACGGCGTGGGGGACGTCAACGGCGACGGCTACGACGACGTGGTCATCGGGGCGTACGGGATCTCCCGGGCCTACCTGCACCTCGGCTCCGCCGCCGGCATCTCGAGCACCGCCGCCACCACCTTCTCCGGGTCGGACACCAACTACGGCTACGCGGTGTCCGGCGCCGGGGACGTCAACGGCGACGGCTACGACGACGTCCTGGTCGGCGCGATGGGGAACATCGGCACCACCGGCCGGGTGTACGTGTTTCACGGATCTGCGTCGGGCGTCTCGAGCTCGGCCTCCACCACGCTCAACGGCACGCTCGTCGGGGGGTACTTCGGCTTCGCGCTCGACGAGGCGGGCGACGTCAACGCCGACGGCTACGACGACGTCGTGATCGGCGAGTGGGGCTACAGCTCCAACACCGGGCGGGCCTACGTGTTCCACGGGTCCGCCTCGGGCCTGTCCACCTCACCCACCACCACCTTCACGGGCGCCGCCAGCAGCGCGCGGCACGGGTACGCCGTGGGCGGCGCCGGCGACGTGGACGCCGACGGCTACGACGACGTGATCGTCGGTGCGTTCGCTCGTGGGACCGCGTACGTCTACCGCGGCTCGGCCACCGGGGTCAGCACCTCCGCCGCCTCGACACTTTCGGGAGGCGGCATTCTCGGCTTCTCCGTGGGGGGCGTCGGCGATCTCGACGGCGACGGGTACGACGACGTGGCGGCCGGCGACCACGAGTACGACTCGCTGCGTGGCCGGGCGCAGGTGTTTCTGGGCGAAGCCTCGGGCGTGGGCACCACCGCGGTCGCGTCCCCGCAGGGCACCACCGTCGATGGCGACTACTTCGGGTTCGTGGTCGCCAGCGCCGGCGATGTGGACGCCGACGGGCTCGACGACATGCTCATCGCCGCTCCGCTCTGGGGTGGGGGTACCGGCAAGGCCTACCTCTACAACGGCGACGTCGACGACGACGGCGACGGGTACGGGTCGGCCGACGACTGCGACGACGCCGACGCGTCGGTCAACCCGGGGGCGACCGAGGTCTGCGATCCGTCCGATGTGGACGAGGATTGCAGCGGCGCGGCGGACGATGCGGACAGCGGCGTGTCTTCCGCCAGCCTCATCACGCACTACGCCGACAACGACGGGGATGGCTACGGCGATCCCAGCTCGGTTGCGGCGGCGTGCGAAGCCCCCGCCGGCCGGGTGTCGACCGCCGGGGATTGCGACGACAGCAACGCGGCCGTGCGCCCCGGCGCCACCGAGGTGTGTGACGCGGGGAACGTCGACGAAGATTGCAACGGGACGGCCGACGACGCGGACCCAAGCGTGGACAGCGCGGGGTTTTCCACGTTCTACGCGGATTCGGACGGGGACGGCACCGGAAATGCCTCGGCCAGCGTCAACACCTGCGATGCGCCGACTGGCTACGGCAGCGACGCCAGCGACTGCGACGACAGCAACGCCGCCGTGTACCCCGGCGCGACCGAAGTGTGCGATGCGGCAAACACCGACGAGGACTGCAACGGCCTCGCCGACAACGCGGACGAGGGCGTCGATCCCTCGGGACACAGCACGTACTACATGGACCGGGACGGCGACGGGCACGGCGCCCCCGCATCCCCACTCGCGGCCTGCGACCTGCCCCCCGGCTACGCGACGGTCGCAGACGACTGCGACGACGACGACGCGGCCGTGCACCCGGACGCCACCGAGATTTGCGACGCGCTGGACACCGACGACGACTGCAACGGTGCCGCCGATGACGCCGACGCCGGCGTGGACACCACGAGCTTCACCAACTGGTACGAGGACGCCGACTCCGACGGCTTCGGGTCGGCCGCGGCGCCCACCTCCGCCTGCGACGCCCCGCCCGGCCACGTGGCCGACTCCGCGGACTGCGACGACGCCGATGCCTACGTTCATCCGGACGCCGCAGAGGTATGCGACGCCGTCGACGTGGACGAGGACTGCAGCGGGGCCGCAGACGACGCGGACGCTGGCGTGGATCCGGAGACCCAGGCCCGCTTCTACCTCGACAGCGACGCCGACGGGCACGGCGATCCCGGCCGCTGGTTCGCCGCGTGCGACGCTCCCGTGGACCACGTCGCGCTCGGCGACGATTGCGACGACACGAGCGCGGGGGTGCACCCCGATGCCCAGGAAGTCTGCGACGACGCCGACACCGACGAGGACTGCAACGGCCTCGCCGACGACGACGACGCCGGGACGGACGCGTCCGGACGCAGCAGCTTCTTCGCCGATGCCGACGGCGACGGACACGGTGACGCCGCGCGCCCCACCGCCGCCTGCGACCTGCCCGACGGGCACGCCGCCCTTGACGACGACTGCGACGACGCCGACGCGCGGGTGAACCCCGACGCCCCCGAGGTCTGCGACGACGCCGACACCGACGAGGACTGCGACGGCACCGCCGATGACGCCGACCCCGACGTCGACCCCGCCACCCACACGACCTGGTACGCCGACACCGACGGCGACACCTACGGCGATCCCGACTCGCCGGTGGACGCCTGCGACACGCCCGACGCGCACAGCGATGTGGGCGGCGACTGTGACGACGAGGACGCGGATATCCATCCCGAGGCCGACGAGATCACCGGCGACGGTGTGGACCAGGACTGCGACGGCGCGGACCCGGACGGCGGCGAGGGCGCCGGCGAGGACACCGCTGCCGGCGACACGACCGGGCCCGCGTGCGGATGCGCGGCTTCGCCAGGCGGCGGTGCCGGGCTGCTCGCCGCCTTCGCGCTGGTGGCCACGACCTCGTTGCGGCGGCGGCGGTCTGTGTAGCGGGGGAAGCGCAGCGCACCGAAGCGGCGTCTGACCGGTAGGTTGATATTGACGACTTCCGTTTCCACACCATAATGGAACCATCGAGGTGTGCATGTCGTCGATCACGCTGAAGGACGTCCCGGAGCAGCTGCTGGTCCGGCTGCGCGCCGCCGCGGCGCAGGAGCGCCGGAGCCTCAATCAGGAGGCCCTGGTGCTCATCGAGGGCGGCCTCGACGCCCGCGAGACCGCGGAGGAGCGGGCACATCGGCAACTGGAGGCGTGGCGGGCGCTTGCCGGAACTTGGGTGAGTGACCGCGCCATCGATGCAGAAGTCGCGGACCTGTACGCCGCGCGCACGCCAGGCGGGGACATCGACCTGTGAAGCTCCTCGATTCGGACACCTGCATCGGCCTGCTCCGTGGGCGGATGGAGGTCCTGGAGCGGCGCGCGGCGGAGGTGGACGAGGTCGCCACCACGTGGGTCACCGCCTCGGAGTTGTTCTACGGTGCGGCGAAGTCGGCGAAACCCGACGCGAACGCGGCCCTTGTCGTCCGGTTCCTCAACACCCTTCCGGTGCTCGCGCCCGACCTCGCCACCGCGCGGCTCTTCGGCGAGGTGAAGGCACGACTGGTGACCGCGGGGCAGGTCGTCGCGGACGCGGACCTCTTCATCGCGGCGGTCGCCCTGAGCCGCGGGGGGGGGACAGGCCGCATGAACGGCTAGGCGGGAAGGTACACCCCGCCACCGTACCGCCGCTCGCGGTACTGCCGCAAGCGCATAGGCGTAGAACGTAAACCCCCGGCGGACCCCATGGTTCGGCACCAGCACGAGTTTCCGTTGGAGCGGAGCTACACCGTTGCGGCGGCCGCGGTGGCGCGCTGGGCGTAGGCCGCTGGGGTGAGGTCGGCCCAGGGTTTGCGGGCGCGGTCGGTGGACAACGCGTCGAGCGTGTCCCGCAGCCATCGGTCCGGGTCGATGCCGACAATCTGGC
>CAISIK010000216.1 GCA_903885375.1 uncultured Pseudomonadota bacterium | reverse complement strand
GCGCAGCCCGGCGGGCGGCGAGCTCGTCAGCTACGGCCAGGACCGCGCGCGGCAGGCGGATCGAGGTCGGTACTTCGTCGGAATCCATCGGCGCGGCCTCCAGCTCCCCGGCCAGGTAGGCGCGGGTGCGATCCGGGTTTAGCGCGCCCCCCTCCAGCAGCGCCGCCAGCTCGCCCAGCTTCCCGCGGATCCGTCGCTCGCGGGCGAGCTCCACCGGCGGCGATCCAGCGGCCCGGCGAACGGGGCGCCGCTTCGGCTGGCGGGGCCTCACGCGGCCACCGCGGCGATCCGGGCCACCGTCGTAGGGTGCCACCGCCCACCACGGCACGGGGCGCCTTGCGCGTTCAGTCGCTCAGCGATCCGCCGGATGCTCACCCCGTCAGCGCGCAGCGCACGCACCAGCTCCACCGCCGCGGCTTCGGCCGGGTCGGCTTCGAGGTGTACGCCGTCGGCGGCGAGGCGTGAGCCGTAGGGCACCGTACCCGCCACCTCCCCACAGCTCCGCTTGTGGTCAAGCGCGGCCTTCGTGCGCTCCCCCACCGCCTCGCGTTCCCATTGTGCAACGCTGGCAAGCACGTTCAGCACCAGACGGCCGGCGGCGGTCCGGGTGTCGATTGCATCGGACACGGACAGAAGCGCCCATCCCTCACGGGTGCAACGCTCCACCAGCTCGCCCAGGTCGCGCACGCTCCGGGTGAGCCGATCCAGCTTCACCACCAGCAGCGCGTCAGCCCGTCCGGCCTCCAGCTCGGCGAGCGCACGGGCCAGCGCGGGGCGGTCCAGACTCTTCGCGCTCACCCCGGCGTCTACCTCCACCGCCACCAGGTCGAGGTCATACAGCGCCGCGTAGGCTTCCACCTTCGAGCGTTGCGCTTCGAGGCTTACGCCGTGCTCGGCTTGCTTGTCGGTGCTCACCCGGACGTAGGCGATCGTGCGGGTGCGGGCGGCTTCGGGAGCGGGCTTGCGTTTCATACATACGTTGTAGCAGAACGTAGTCATACCCGCAAGGGGGAATCTGTACACGGGCCGGACGGGGCGTGTACGGCCGCCCGGTACCTGACAAGCAGCCGTTCATGCAGGCAACACGTCGCGGGTCGTCACGGATGATCACGACGGCGGTGCGTCACGTCATAGATCGTCGCCACCGGCTCACGCCACGGGCGCGTGCATAGGTTCTGGTTGTCGGCCACTTATGACCGATGCCCCCCCAACCCGAGAACCCACATGATGCCTCCCGACATCGAAGTTCGTCTCGCTGAAGCCGCGTACCGAGCCGCCACCTCCAAGGCAGGCAAGAAAGCAGCGAAGAAAGCAAAGAAGAAGCTGAGCCAGGTCCTCCGAAAGTATCGGTTCTGGTAGCAAGCCCGTAGTGCGGTGGTGGGCGGACATCGCCCACCACTCGCCCCCCTCAGTCGGCCCGTTCGCCCACCTCGCGGGTGCTCGGCAGCAGCGAGCTCCACCACCTCACCAGCTCGGCGAGGTCGGGCAGCGGCACCAGCGCCGCCCGTTCGAGCTGGCCCGGACCCGCCCCCAACGCGGCCAGGTACTCCAGCAGGGCGGCGCGTTCGTGGGCCTCGCGATCCATGGAGGCGGCCTGCTACTCCAAGCTCTTCAAAACGCGCCTC
>CAISIK010000215.1 GCA_903885375.1 uncultured Pseudomonadota bacterium | reverse complement strand
AACCTGATCCGGATGCTCCGGGCGACCCCCGCCAACACCGAGATCGTGCTCGTCCGCATCGACGCCGTGCCCAAGCACGAGTGGGTGCACGATGCCGCGGTCATTCACGGCGCGTCGGACCACACCGGCGGGTTCTCCTACCTCCCGAGCCCGCTGCCGCGCACCGCCGACGTCCGTGAGGCGCTGAACCGTGGCCAGTCGGTCTGGACGCTCGCCCGGCGCGGCGCAACGCGCGAGTTTCTCCAGGGAATCGAGTCGCTGGCGGGCGTGGCGTGGGGCCACATCCGTCCGGACAGCGCGCTACCGCCCCTGACCGCTAACGCGGCGTCCGCGGTGCATATCCGCGGCTGGGACGACGATGCTTGATCCTGCCCGCGCCCGCGCCGAGGCCGATGCCGCGGAGCGCCGCGGCGCGGGGACGCTTTGGGCGCCGGGGCCAGTGGCGTGGGAAGGGGTGACCGCGGGCACGGTCGCCCAACCCGAGGTCGTGCCGACGGTGGAGGAAGCGCCCGGCGAGGCTACGCCGCACCGGCCGCGCGTGGCCACGCTGCGGCGGACCGAGGCGCCTCGGGCCGAGCCGTATCGGGGCACCGAGGCCGTGCCGACGGCGCTGCTCGCGGCGATCCTGGCGCGGCTGGAGATGGTGCCATCAGCCGCTGGCGGGGTGCCCGGGTGGCTCGCGGAGGCGATCGGGAACCCGCTGACCTACGACGCGGCGGCCCCGCACCGGAAAGACGTGTGTGCGCGCGTGGACCCTGCGCTGTACCGGAGGTTGCAGGCGATGAAGGAGCGCCTGGGTCTGCGGACGACGGCGGGCGCCTGGGAGTACGTGCTGCGCGCAGGGCTGGCGGTGGCGGAGCGAGACCTCGACAACCAACCGGCACCCCGTCCCGGCCGAGCGGGATTCACCCGCCGCTCTTCGTGACCAGGGAAACGGCACCGGACCGGGCAGGGGACATGTCAGCGAGCAGGCAGGACCAGCGGCTGGGTCCGGCGAGGCGAAGCAGGAGGCGCGCGCGTCGCTGCGGCTCGTCAAGCGGGATGGTATAGCGCGGCCCGCGACCAGCTGCCGGACGAAGCCCGGTTGCGATGGTCCGCGGGGCCCGGGGCAACTATGGGAACGCGTATTCGGCGTAGATGGCTTGAAATGTCCCGACTTTCTGCCGTCGACCGGGCCGCTTCGGCCGCCCAGCGACGGCGACGACCGGGGGGTCCACACGGCGGCGTACGCGGGTCCGGGAACGGAGCTGCTCGCGAGCCTCGGCTTTTCGCTCCAATCGGGGCATTTTTGGCACTCGCTGCCTTGCAAGGCGGCCCGAAGCGGGTGTACCCTCGCGGGGTGTGTCTGCCACCTTGCCGTTCGTCCGCACGATCTCCTCCACGCCGCGGCATCCCACGGCGTTCGTTCCTCAACATGAACCTCAGAGGCGTAAAATGCAGTTCGTCACCCCTCAAGTCCTGCTTCGACTCCTAGAGGCGCTCGGTGAAGGGCGCGCGGCGTGCGTCCGTTTCGCGGCGCTCGCCCTGGTGCTCGTAGTGAGCGCAGCTCCTGCGCTCGCCGCCTGCCCGGCGCCGTACAACGGTGCCGGAAACAGCGTGTGCAGCATTGGTGGCAGCAAGATCACCTGCAACCTCGACGCTGCCGGCAACACCGTCGACCCGATCTATTACAGCGAAAGCTACACGTCCGGCACCCGCCACTTCAGGGCCTTTGGTGTTGACGACGTCAACGTGAAGTTCTGCTACGAGGTCGAGGTGCAGAACGCCGACATCAACACGCTCGATGTGATCGGCCCCGACCGCACCGACAACATCTACCTCAACTACAGCGGCAACCCCACGACCTACCTCGACATCATGGTCGATGGGAACAACGGCGGCGACATCATCGACGGCTCCAACACCACCACCTCCGTCGATGAGCTCTTTGGTGACCTGGGCGACGACACGATCGACGGCAAGATCGGCGACGACTACATCTACGGCGGAGGCGGAGTCGACGATCTCACCGGCGGCGACGGCGTGGACACCATCCACGGCGACGCCGGCAACGACACCATCAGGGGGAACGCCGATGGCGACTACCTTTACGGTGACGGCGATATCGACACCATCTACGGCCAGGATGGCGCCGACTACATCGAAGGCGGCACCGAGGTCGACTATGTGAAGGCGGGGGATGGCAACGACGAAGTCTGGGGGGGCACGGGCGCCGACCTCCTGTGCGGGGACGCGGGGCCTGGTGACCTTCTGTACGGCGAAGCCGGCATCGATGATCTGTACGCGGGCTCGGATACCGAGTATGTGGATGGGGGTGCCGACGCCGATTCTTGCTCCGGCTACGGCACGGCCTACGCCACCTTCTGCTCTTCTCTGTCCACGGCCTGCGCGTGGTAGGCCGACGCAGCACCGAGTGACAGCCACTGGGAGCGGGCCGCCCCCCCGGAGTGGCCCCGCTCTACATCCCACTCCGCCCACAGGGGATTCGGAATGCTCATCCTCCTCGGATGCGTCGAGTACGACCTGCGCGGGCCGGCGCCGGTGCCCACGCGCGAGCCCGGCCACGACAGCCAACCGGCCCAGGTTGACAGCGATGTCCGTGAATGCCTGCTGGACGAGCAACCGGCGGCGACGGTGGAACCGATCCTGGCCACGTGCCAGCCGCTGGCCGAACCCGCGGAGTGGACCATGGTGTTGGAGCGGATGGTCGCCGGGGCGGACGGTTCGCGTCCTGGCACACCGCTGACCCTGCCCACCGCAGCTGGGGAAGCCGCCGAGCTCATGGTGACGGCCTGCCCCCAATACAACGTCCTCGGGACCACGGGAATGTGGCTCGATTCGTGGAGCGATCCCGCCCTCGCTGACGATCTGTCAACCGTCAGTTTCCGGACATCGGTCGGCGACTTCACCGCGTTCACTGGGACCGTTTACCTCGGAGGGCACGAGCCGTACGCCTACAGCGTGAGCGTGGTTCCACGCGGTGACGCCCCGTCGTTCTCCGAGACGCCCACACTGGTTGGTCCTGCCGATGGTGCAACCGGGATTGGCGAGGGCGTGGATTTCGGAATGGTAGCCCACGGCCCCGATAATGTGCCGACGCTCTACGACATGCGGGCGAGTTGGCGCCTTGATGGCGTTCCGATCACGCGCTTCCCAGAGACGTTCACTGGCGAGACGCCCCTGATTCCACTCTACCTGCCCGCCAGCGATGACTCCGACGCAAGGTTGGCGAACGCCGCCGGTATCTGGGAATTCGACACCGCAGAGGGCCTTCCGTGGGGTCGTGAGTTCGTGGACAGGGTGTTCGTACTCGGGGGACGGGACGCCGCCGGAGAGCTTCGCGTCATCGTGGGAGGGTGGGGCTCCCTTTGCTCCATGAACCCCGACACCGGGCAAGCGGAGTGGTGTCGGCAGATCGTGCGCCTTGACGATCCGAGGGTCGCAAAGCCCTCGGTCGCGCCGGCGCTCGGCGACGTGGATGGCGACGGCGTGCCTGAGATCTGCGCCCCGTGGGGGGAGGATTTTGTCCTCTTCGACATGAACGGGGACGAGCGATGGCGCGTGCCGCGGGGAGAGAATCTCTCCATGGGCGCCTGCGTGATGGCCGATCTCGACGCCGACGGACGGTACGAGATCGTCGACTGGAGCACATCCGGTCTGCGCATCCTCGACGGTCAAACCGGAGCCACGCTCGCGGACAACGCCGGCGAACTGGTCGACTTGGGGAGCACCTACGACGGCCCCTTCGTCGCCGACATCGACGCCGACGGCAGCGCAGAGATCTTCGTCGGCGGCGCCGTGCCCGCCGGCGCCGACTCCCGCGATGGCACCTACCTCGCCATCTACGGCTCCCCCACCAACAGTTGGGCCGCCACCCGCCCGGTGTGGAACCAGATCGGCTACGACATCACGACGGTGAACGATGACGGCAGCCTCGTGCCCTGGCCCACCCCGGTGTGGGACACCTTCAACGCCTACCGCGCGCAGCCTGCCATGGCTGGCGACTTCGCCGATCTGCAACCCCAGCTGCTCGAAGTGTGCGCCGAGAGCTGCGAAGACGATGGCCTTGTACGCCTGAGCGTGCGCGCGCAGAACACCGGCAGCCGCACCGCCGAGGACGGCATCGAGATCGCGCTCCTCACCAACGCCTCCGGCACGCTCATGGAGGTGGCGCGCGTGCCGGTTCCCGGCGCCATCGACGGGATGATGACCAGCGCCTCAGTCGAGCTGGTCGTGCCGGCAGGCCAGCTTGGAACCCGGCAGTTCCTCACCGTCTACGGCCCCGACAAGACCAACGAGTGCAACTTCATGAACGACCGCGTGGAGGTGACCATCGACGTGTGCGTCGACGAGGTGCCGTAGGGCCCAAGTCCGCTTCGTCACGCCGCGCAAGGTGTTCTGGGAGGGCCCTCCGGTCCCGTTGCAGCGCTGGCTTCTCCGCCCGCGGCCTGTAACAGGGCGACGGCGGATCAACGGCATTGAGGAACGGAGGACGCCCCCAGAACGGCGGCACTGCGCCGCTCGCTGGACGTGACGGTGAGCGTGAGCGGTTCGGCGTTCGGCTCCTTGGCCCCCGACTCGGGCGAAAGCGCTCGCAGAGCACATTCTTCCTCATTTCCTACGTTGTTCGGGGATCGTCGCAGTTACTGAATAAGAAACTCTCCCAGGCGCCCACACCCAGCACGCCAACCAAACCCCCGAGCCAAGCGACTCGCCGCCACCCCCCGCTCGGGCGTTCCACCGGCAAGCTCGACGGATACCCGGCCAGCAGCGGGGCGGACGGCTCGGCACGGGAAGGGAGCTCCACCGAGAGCGCGAAAGAAGGCAGGTCCACCATCGGCAACCGCGCGGCGGCCGCCACCGCCAGCGGGGCCCATTCGGTGAGGGTGGGCCCTTCGAACCGGGGCCCCAGCGCCGCGAGCCGGTGCGACACAGCCGCGGCGGTGGGCCGCGCTTCGCGCCGGTAGTCCAGCATCCCTGCCACGACCTCGGCCAGCCCGCCCGGAAGGCGAGCCGCGACCTCCTCTACGCGCGCGGCGTGCCGACCCGGCTCGACGGACGACGGGCCGAGCCGCTCCCCCAGCAGGCACTCGGCCAGAACGACACCGAGGGCGTAGACATCCGCGGCGGGCGTATCGATCCCGTCGTGGCGTTCCGGCGCGAGATACCCCGGGCTTCCGAACGCGATCGATCGGGTGTCCCCCTCGCGCGTGGCGAAGGTGGCAAGGGCAACTCCGAAGTCGAGCAGCTTCACCTCCCCGCGGGGCGTGATCCGCAGGTTGGAGGGCTTCACATCGCGGTGGACGAGCAAAAGGGGCTCGCCCGTGTTGGCGTGCGTGGCGGCGTGCGCGGCATCGAGCCCCGCGGCGGCCTCGGCGCCCAGCTCGCACACGACACGGGGAGGGATGGGACCGAGCCCGGCGATCCGGGCCAGATCCTGGCCTTCGACGAGCTCCATCACCACGGCCCAGCGCCCGTCGAGCTCCACGAGGTCGTCGACGCGCACGATCGCGCGGTGGCTCAGGTGGGCGAGGAGCCGGGCCTCGTCGCGCAGGCGGGGCAACATGTCCGCGGCGTGCTCATCCAGGAACTTGATGGCGACGGCCTTCTCGAAGCCGGCCGCCCCCACGGCCACGCCCCGGTGCACCGACCCGAACCCTCCCCGCCCGATGCGCTCGCCCGCCCGGTACCGCCCTACCACGCGTCGCTCCACACCCGACTGATGATGGCGGCGCGCCCCTGGGTGCCAGCCTTCCGGAAAACGCGCGTGAGGTGGGTCTCGACGGTGGCCTCCGCCATGCCGAGCTCGAGCCCAACGTCCTTGTTCGACGCTCCCTGCATGATCTCGACGAGCACGAGGGTCTCCGTGGGGGTGAGCCGCCACGCCTCACTCGCCTGCGCGGCACGCTCCTGCGCATCCAGCCGCCGCCGGGAGGCCAGGGTGGAGCCGGACGCGGCGTCGGGCTCCGCGTTGGGGTTGGGGGGATTGGAGACCCGCCAGGTGGCGCCCATCGGCGTCACGACCCTCGCCACGACCGTCGCCCGCCCGAGGCCAGCGTGCGCGGGCAGGCTCTCCAGGGTGCTTCGGCTGATGTGGAAGAAGGCCTCGCTCCCCACGCCGCTCGTGAGGCGAGCCTGGATCCGGAGCGCCTCGCCATCGGGGGTGAGCGTTACCTCGAGGTTGCGCCAGGCGCGGGGAGCAAGCGCGCACGCCTGGGCATACAAGCGCCGCGGGGCGAACCTCGAGGACAGCACCCAGTCGAGCACCCCTCCGCCAAGGTGGAGATCCGTGGCGAGGCGCGTCGCCACATCCAGGCCGCCGGCGCGCACCACGAAGCGGTCCACCAACGGAACGTACATGTCCCAGTCCACCCGCCGCCGCTCCGTCAGATCCGCCTCGGTCAGCCCGCCGCCTTCCAGGATGTCCCCGAGCCCGCGGTGCTCAGCCAGCGCGACCAGCGATCGGACGGCACAGACGGCGACTTCGTTCGACACGCCTTCCAACTAGCACGTCCGAACGTCGCCGTCGGGCGTTGTGATAGCCTCACGGCTCGATGTTGCCGTTCCTCCTCGCAGGCTGCGTTTTCGTACTCCCGGAGGAGCGGAGCGCGCACCGTTGCGAGGTAGGGATCGCCGGCCCGGAGTCCGGGGATGCCGACGACGACGGCATCGCCGACTGCCTCGACGTCGAGGAGTGCGACGGGCTCGACAACGACGGCGACGCCGCGGTGGACGAGGGCCTGTACCCGGACGAGGATGGTGACGGGTACGGCGACGAAACCGCGGTCGGCCCATGCTATATCGGTTGGGTCCCGTCACCCGGTGATTGCGACGATACGGACGCGAGGGTCAATGCCGGGGCGACCGTGGAGCTGTGCGATGGGAAGAACAGCCGGTGTGCCGCGGATTGGACCGAGGACATCGACGTCGTCACGCTATACGCCCGCGATCCCGACACTGCCGAGCCGGGCGAGCCGACCGACCTCTCGCTGGAGTTCCTCGACGGCGCGGCGATCACGCTGAACGACGGCGATCTCCTCAACGTCTGCCCCGCGCGCAGCGGCTCCTACGACGTCACGATCGTCACTGCGACCAACGCGAAGTCCGTGTCGATCAACGGAGTATTGACGGACAATCTGTGTGATGCCGCCACGGTCGACCAGCTCCCGACCCTGTCCGGAGCGGGGGGTGAAACCGCCGTCACGTTGGTGGGGTCGGCGCGGGGCACGCGCGTGGACATCGACTGTCTGGGCATCACCGGCGGTGGAGTGCTGGGGTTGGTGGGGGGCGGGCTGCTCGTCGGCCCTGGCGTTACGGCGACCGTCTCCCGCAGCGCCATCTGGGGAAACAGCGGCGCCTGGTTCGGCGGCGTCTGGAACCAGGGAAGCGTCACGCTTGACTCCGTGGTGATCATCGACAATCTCGTCCAGGATGCCGCTGACACCGACGGGGCCGGGGGCATCCGCAGCGAAGGCGGCGGCACCCTCGAGATGCTCGGCGGGACCCTGTCCGGCAACGAGAGCCCCTACAGCGGAGGAGGCGCCAACATCCTCGAAGGGTCGGCCTCGTTCTACGGCACCACCTTCGGCGGGGAGGAAGGCGGCAACCGTGCGGAATACCGGGGGGGTGCGCTCGCGGTCGGCGCCGCCGCCAACGTGACGCTCAACGGCGTCCGCGTGGTTGGAAACGGGGTCGAGTACGAGATGGGGGGGGCGGTCTGGACGGCTGGAACGCTCAACTGCCAGACCGATGACGACGGCGTGGGGGAGATCGTGTCCAACACCGCGACCGATGGAGTGGGGGGGGTCTACTTCGCGGGGGGCGTACTCCGGGTGAACGGGTGTGACCTCTCCGGAAACGACGGGGCGGACCTGTACATGGAGCCGCTCGGCACCGCGTTGGCCCCCCCGGGTGCGTGCTTCGTTTGTGTCGAAGTCGGCTGCGAGGAGGTCCCGTGCTGATCCTCCTCTCGGTGGCCGCCGCGCTCGCGTGCCCAGCCACCACGGCGAGCCTCGACCATGACATCGCCGAAGCCACGGCGCGCTACCTTGCCCTTGACCTCGACGGCTTCGACGCTGCCTCTTCGGCCGTCCTCGCTGAGGCCACCTGTCTCGTGGAGCCCGCGTCGCCCGCCACGGCGGCCGGGCTCCATCGCACCCGTGCCCTGCGCGCGTGGGTGGCGCGGGACACACCCGGCATTTTGGCCGCCCTCGCGGCGATGCGCGCGGCCGCCCCCGAAACGCCGATCGACCCGCGCCTCGTGCCTCCTGGGAGTCGGCTGCACGAGGTGTACGAAGCTGCGCGGCCGGACGCCGGACGGATGGCTGCGCTCCCCGGAGGCGGCTGGGTGGTGGATGGCCGCCCCGACGCGCTGTTGGCGCCGCTGGCCCGCGCCACCCTCGTGCAACACCTGGACCCCGGCGGGGGCGCCCCCGAAACCTGGTATTTTCCCGTCGGGGCCGACCTCGACCAGCTCGCGCCGACGCCCGCGCCTCTTGCGCCGGAGCCGCTCCCCGTCGCCGGGTCACAGGTCGCCGCCCTTCCCACCACGCTCCGACCCGCCCACACCTCGCGGACGCTCGCCATCGGGAGTGGCGCGGCGCTCCTCGTCGGGGCAGCCTCGCTTCTGGCGGCAGCGACCACGCGCGCCGAGTACCTCGCCTCCGGGCCGGAGGACGGCCCTCGCGAGGACCTCTACGCCCTGAACATCGCAACCGGGACGGCCGGCCTTGCCGGGTGCACCGCGGCGGTGGGGCTGTTCGCCGGGGCCGTGTGGGTGGGGCAGTGGTGATCCTCCTCGGGTGCGCCGGCCTCTCCGCCGCCGCATGGGAGGGCGAGGTGTCCGTCCTGCCCGCCGACGGGGCTGAGCACATCTCCGTTCGGCAGGCGGTCACGGTGTCCTTCTCCACCGTCCCGCCCGAAGGTACCCGGGTGTGGCTCGATGGCGGTGCCGTCTACGACGAAGCGTGGCCCTCCCCCACCGAGTGGGTCGGGACCCCGTCGGAGGACCTCGCGCGGGACGCCACGCACCACGTCCTGGTGGATGCGGGCGGCACCCATCTGGTGACGAGCTTCCACACGGCGGGCGCGCCGCTCGACGCCGATATCTCTGGCCATACCTACGAGATGGACCTCGAGGACACCACCAACCTCACCTGGATCCTGCCCGAGGGGGGGTGGGGCCCGCTCCTCTCCCAAAGCCTGGACAGCACCCACAGCATCCTGCTGATGGTGACCGACACCGCCGACAACACGCTCACGCTCCTCGGCGCGGCAGGAATCACCGTGGGGGACGCGGTGTCCCAGAGCCCCGAAATCCCCACCTGGCGGTTCGACGAGGCGAGCTTCGTGAACGACCCGGTGCTGTCCATCAGGGCGGCCGAGGTGCGCCTCGGTGTGGACGGGCAGGACTACGCCCTCTTCGACCTCGCGGCCATCGGGGAGATCGCCCTGGACGGCACGAATATCCTTGATTTCCACGTGACCACCGTGCTCGATGCGCGCCCCATCGAGGCCTCCTCCCCCATCGCCATCTGCGGAAGTGTGCCCTGCACGCAATGTCCCGATCAGGGGCCCGACGACACCGCCGGATGTGTCCCGCTCGAATTCGTCCTCGACGATACGCCCTTTATCGAGGGGCTGGCGCTAGCGGAGAGCGCGCCTACCCAATGAGCCGACGCAGGTCGGCCAGGGACCACGGCTTGCGCAGCACCGACTCGGCGAGGCCCACCGAGACCGCCCGCACGCAGCGATCGTCGGGCTGGCCAGTGACCAGACCTCGCCGGGCCGACGGTTGGACCGCGCGGGCGGTGAGGAGGACGCTAACGCCGTCACCTTCCGGATCCTCCAGGTTGAGATCGCTGATCACAAGGTCGAAGGAGTGCAGATTCAACAGCGTCTTCGCCTCGAAAACTCCGGCTGCGGTCGCGACGGGGTGCTCGATCGCGCTCACGAGGAGCGCTCGCATGAAGGGATCGTCGTCCACGATCAAGATCTGTCGATCGGCCATGATGTTCGAAGCTACTGGAGAACGCGCGGCGGCGCTGTCAGGGTTCACCCGTAGGTGGCACGGGTGGGGCTCACCCCCGCGGGGACAGGCGACACGGAGTCGCCCGAGATGCTTGCCGGCCCGCCCGCCGTCGGCTATCCCCCCTTCACCACCTCACGGTGTAGGGAAGTCGGTGCAATTCCGACGCTGGCCCGCAACCGTGATCGGTCGAGCAACGCCGAATGCCACTGGGGAAACCTGGGAAGGCGGCGAAGCGGATGACCGTGAGCCGGGAAACCTGGCCGTGAGGGAGGCGCTCGGGGCCCCGTGCCCCATCCCCGGAGCCGGGATTCAGCGTCCGCGAGGGTTCGTCTCGGCGATCCGCGCGTTCTGAAGCCGGCTCTTCCTCCCGGAAGCCGCCCAGTGATCGCCGCCCTCTGCACCCTGAGCTTCGCCGCCGACGATGTGCCGTCGGAGGTGGTCGAGGTGTCGGAGAAGGCCCGATCCGGCCCCGACCCGCAGGCCACGAGCGCCTCGGTCACGGTGCTCGTTCCCGACGAGCGGCTCTCCCAGGCTGCCGATGTCGCCTCGCTCGTGGAGAGCGCGGCGGGCACCAACGTGCAGCGGCTCGGCGGGCTCGGCGACTTCGCGGCCGTGAGCATTCGCGGCGCCAGCCTGCGGCAGGTCGAGGTGTTCATCGACGGCGTGCCGCTCAACCCTGACGGCGCCGACGTGGTGAACCTCTCCGAGCTCCCCCTCGGCGCCTTCGAGCGCATCGAAGTGTGGCGCGGCAACACCCCGGTGAGCCTCGGCGCGGCCCCGATCGGGGGGGCTGTGAACCTCGTCACCCGCAGCCAGCCCGGCGCGAACGCCAGCGTGGCCTACGGGAGCTGGGACACCGCCCGCGCCACCGCCTACGCCAGCGGCAAGCTCGGCACCGGCAGCGCCGGACCCCGCGCCCAGGCCTTCGCGGAGGCGTTCCACAGCCGCGGCGACTTCGTGTACTTCGCCGACAACGCCACCCTCTACAACCTGCTCGACGACCACGTCGTCACCCGCACCAACAACGACAAGCTCCAGCTCTCGGGCTTCGCCCGCGTGGCGGTGCCGCTCCCCGCCCTCACCCTCGGCCTCACGCTCGTGCCGCTCTTCCGGGAGGAGGGCCTCGCCGGCCAATCGAACCTGCCCACCGAGAGCGTGCGCCTCGAAACCGGGCGCAACCTCGCCGTGGCCGACGCCGAGGCCACCGGCCCCTCCTGGAGGGCGCGCGCCTTCGCCTGGCACCTCTACCGGGGCGAGGCCCTCCGCGACCCCGACGGCGAGCTCGACGGCACCGCGCGCGACGAGCGCAGCGCCGCCCATACCGCCGGCCTCCGCGCCACCGCCTCCTGGGCGCCCACGAGCTGGCTCCTGCCGACGGCCACGCTCTCGATGCGCCGCGAGTCGATCGACATCGCGGACACCACCCTCGGCGACGACCCCGAGCGCGCCCGCCTCGCCGGCACCCTGGCCCTCGGCGTGGACATCCGCCTCGCCCACGACCGCGTGCTCCTCGCCCCTGCCGTGAACCTCACGGAGCTCGACAACCGCTCGCTGGGCCAGAGCGCCGACAGCCAGTCCACCATCGACCCCGACGACGTCCCCTTCTTCGGCAGCGCCGACCCCCGCCTCGGCGTGCTCTACCGCCCCGTCGGCTGGCTCGCGCTCAAGGGCAACGCCGGCAGCTACCTGCGCGCCCCCGACCTCGTGGAGCTCTTCGGCAACCACGGCTCGCTGGAGGGCAACGCCGAGCTCCAGCCCGAACGCGGCTGGCAATTCGACGTCGGCGCCCGCGCCGAGGCCCCCCGCGCCTGGGCCGTTCAGCTCGCGGTCGATGTGAGCACCTTCTGGCTCCTGAGCGAGGACCGCATCGTCTGGGTGCAAAACAGCCAGAAGTCGATGACCCCGGTGAACTTCGGGCAGACCTGGGTGCAGGGGGTGGAGACCAGCCTGACTGCCTCGGCGTTCGAGCGCCTCGACACCGAAACCTCCCTCACCTGGCAATTGAGTCGAAACCTCACGGAGAGCTCGGCGTTCGCCAACAACGAGCTGCCGCGCACCCCCTCGCTGGCGCTCTGGCAGAGCGTGTCCGTCCACTGGCTCGACCGCATCCGTGCCGGCTACACCTTCAGCTACACCGCCCCCAACTACTGGGACGCGGGCAACCTCTACCTCAGCGCCCCGCGCACATTGCACGGCGCTTTTGTGCGCACCCGCCCCGGAGAGCGCTGGCCCTCCCTCGAGCTGAGCGCCCTCAACCTCGCCGACACCATCACCGAGGTGGTGCCGCGCAACCCAGCCGACACCGACGACGACGCCCGCTCGGTGTCTGCCATCTCCGATTTCGCCGGCTACCCCCTGCCCGGCCGCACCTTCCTCTTCAGCGCCAACTGGGCGCTCTGACCCTCACCAAGGACGCAACCCCGATGCTCACCCTCAGCCTGCTCCTCGCCTGCCCCCCGGTGGTGGACACCGACTCCGCCAACCCCGCCGACACCGCCGAGGACACCGGCAGCGCCGACACCGGCGACCTCCACGAGACGGGCGACACCGGCGACACCGCCCCGCCGAAGCCCGAACACACACGCGCGGCCGTCACCACCGTCTCCGACGACTACGCCAGCGGCGTGCTCGCCGTGATCGACCTCGCCCGCTGGACAGTGGAGGACAACATCACCACGGTGCCCACCGACAACGGATTGGTGAGCCACAACGGCAACCTGTACCTGCTCGGGCGGTTCGGCTACGACTTCGTGCGAGTGTACGGCGCGGGCAACCTCGCCGTCCCGTCCGCGGAGTTCAGCGTGGGAGATGGCGCCAACCCCAACGACGTGCGCGAGTGCGGCGGCAAGGTCTTCATCACCCGCTACGGCCTCGCCGAATTGAGCGTGTACGACCCCACCACCTGGCTGCTGTCCGGCGTCGTGGACCTCTCCGGTTTTGCCGACGCCGACGGCATCCCCGAGATGGCGAACCTCGTGGAGGGCCCGGGGCTCCTCTACGTGTCCATGCACAACCTCGATCAGGACAACGGTTGGGTGCCGGCCGGTGGCACCGTGGCCGCCATCGATTGTGCCACGGGCAGCGTCACCGACAGTTGGGACGTGTCCCCCAACCCCTCGATCCAACAGTGGCCCGGGCGCCCCGACCTGCTCGTCACCACGGGCGTCTACTACAACGCCGACTACAGCGTGGCGCTCGATGGCGCCCTCTCCACCCTCAACGTGAACACGGGCGACGTCACCCCCATCCTCACCGAGGCCGAGCTGGGCGAGAACATCGTGGGCATCCGCATGGTGGACAGCCTGCACGGCCTCATGCTCACCTCCAACGAGGCAAGTGAGTACAGCGCCTGGTGCATCAACCCCGACAACGGCGAGAAGTCCCGGATCTTCACCACGCAGAGCTACATCAACGACATGGCCACCGGCGATGGCGACAAAGTGTGGCTCGCCGCGCGCCAGAGCTGGGCCGACCCCGAGAGCCAGGGCGGCATCATCACGGTGGATGCGGTGGCGTGCGTGGCGGACTCGCAGGTCTGGCACCAGGAGCTGACCTTCGCCCCCTACTCGATCGCCTTCCAGTAATCGCCGTGTCGCTCCTCCTCTCGCTCCTCGCTGCCTGCGCCGAACCCGACGCATGCACCCCCATGTGCGAGGCGGCCGCCAGCCTGTACGGCGGCTGCCTCCGCGACTGGGGCGCGGACTGGGAGGCCGCCGCCTACGCCGACGAGGAGGACTTCCTCGACGCCTGCGGCACCTGGGCCTGGGAGATGCGTCAGCTCGAAGCCGACGTCGACCACCCCGGCGCCACCGACCAGACCTGCGAGGAGCGCGCCGCCGCGTTCACCGCCGAAGACGCCACCTGCGAGGCCTTCACCGGGCTCGACTGGCACACCCCCCCCTGGGAGTTGGAATGAAGGGCGCCATCCACCGCCGAGCCCATCCGAGGCCTCGGCAGGCGAAACGTTTTCCCCGCGCTCCGATCGTGGCCATCGGGCTCCTCGCCTGTGCGCCCACGCCGGCGCCACCGCCGGCGGAGGTGCATTTCGTGCGCGGCGGGCTCCTCCAACGCGGCGGCGAAGGCTCGCCGATCGGCGAGTACCGCTTCCAGACCATCGACTGGAATCCGGGCGAGTCGCACGCCGGGCAAGTGGCGCCGCGGCTCGCGGAGTGCGTGCGCATCGCGTCCGTGGAGCTGGGCGACGCCTCGCGCGTGGCGGCGGCCGGCGGCCCCGCCCCCGACACCGACCTCGCTTTTTCGCCCGACGGCACCCGCCTCGCCATCGGCTCCTTCCGCGGCGAGGTGCTGCTCGTGGATGTCGCCACCGGGGCGGTGCACGCGCGCCGCACCCTCGCCGAGTCGATGGTGCGCCGGGTGGCGTGGTCGCCCGACGGGCGCACGCTCTACGCCGGCGAGCAGTCGCCCGACGCCACCCTCCACGCGCTCGACCCCGACACCCTCGCCGACCTATGGACGCTGCGCCTCGCCGACCGGGTTGGCACCTCCGTGCTCCCGTCGGGCGACGATCTGTACGGCATCTACTCGCTCCCCGCCGCCTACAGCATCGAGGTGCTGTCCACGGGCGAGCTGCTCGTGAGCGCCGCCCACGGGTGGACGGCGGAGGATGGCAACCGACACAACCTCTCCCAGCTCCTCCGCATCGCGCCCGACGGGAAGGTAGTGGCGGCCTGGCCCGCGGAGCCGGCCGACGCCACGCTCCTGCACCCGGCCGTGGATGAAGGCGGCTCGCGGGTGGCGATGCCGGTGAACCGTACGGCTGCGGGTGACCCACCGGCCGACCTCCCGGTCGGCGGCCTCGAGGTGCTCGACCTCGCCACCCTCACGCCGCTGGCCGCCATCCAGGTGCCGCCGCTCGCGCCCTGGTACACCTCCACGTACCTGTGGCAGGCGGTGGATGTATCAGCCGCCAGCGACACCGTGCTGCTGGGCCTCGGCGATGGGCGCGTCGTCCTCGCTGACACATCCGGAAAACAAAGGATTACCCTTGCTGGTGGCTCACCGATACTTGCAGGCGATGTGCCCATCGCCGCGAGCGTGGGTCACGCGTTTTTGCATCATGACACAGCGGTGTATCTCACCTCCGGCACCAACATCCCCTGGGGCGCGGCGGCGCCAGACCTCCGGCCTCCCGCGCTCCACCCCGCCTCGAACACCGTCACGGTGGTCGGGCTCGATGGCTCGCCGCGGTGGAGCTTCCGCGGCGAATGGGATGTGCAGGGGATGACGCTCGCGCCCGACGAGCGCACCCTCGTGGTCGGCGCTGGCGAGCGGCAGAGCGACTCCCGCCGCGATCTCTTCGGGGCGATGGTCTTCGACCTCGGGGGCGAGCCCCGCCCCGGGGAATCTCGGCTCCTCGCCACCTGCGCCACCGAGAGCCCCGTTTTCTTCCTGCAGGCGGTCTCCTCCGCCGGGGTGATCGCGTTGAGCGAAGTTCCCTGGAAGACGAGCGACGGCGGCGTGGCCGGGCGCTACGCGGTGAGCCTCTTCCGCTGACCATGTTCGCCCTCCTGCTGCTCCTCCCCGGCTGCGCCGAACCCGGCCCCCTTCGTGTCGAAGCCGTGGCCGAGGGCAGCGCGCTCACCGTCACGCTCGACGCGGAGGGCGCACAGGTGACCGTGCTCGACGGGGCGGGGGTGCCGGTGGTGCGGGGATCGGCGGTGGAGGGCAGCCGCTCGGTCACGCTGGGGCTCCCCCCGGGGGTGTCGGGCGAACTCACCGTGCGCGCGCTGGCCGCGAGCCGGGCGGGCGAAACGCGGGTGGAGCTAGGCGATCGCGATGCGCTCGCGATCTCGCTCTCCGCACCGCTCGGCGCAGAGAGCCGACCGCTCGCGGAGGGCACACGGCTCCCCCTCACGCTCCTGCCCGGTGCCGCGGCGCCGGCAGCGGTGCGCGTACGCGCACCGCTGCCGGCGCCGCGGCACCGGGCAGGAGCGTGAGGGGGAGCCGTGTGCCCTCCGCGAGCGGTCGGCTCTCTGCGCCGAGCGGTGCGGAGAGCGAGATCGCGAGCGCATCGCGATCGCCTAGCTCCACCCGCGTTTCGCCCGCCCGGCTCGCGGCCAGCGCGCGCACGGTGAGTTCGCCCGACACCCCCGGGGGGAGCCCCAGCGTGACCGAGCGGCTGCCCTCCACCGCCGATCCCCGCACCACCGGCACCCCCGCCCCGTCGAGCACGGTCACCTGTGCGCCCTCCGCGTCGAGCGTGACGGTGAGCGCGCTGCCCTCGGCCACGGCTTCGACACGAAGGGGGCCGGGTTCGGCGCAGCCGGGGAGGAGCAGCAGGAGGGCGAACATGGTCAGCGGAAGAGGCTCACCGCGTAGCGCCCGGCCACGCCGCCGTCGCTCGTCTTCCAGGGAACTTCGCTCAACGCGATCACCCCGGCGGAGGAGACCGCCTGCAGGAAGAAAACGGGGCTCTCGGTGGCGCAGGTGGCGAGGAGCCGAGATTCCCCGGGGCGGGGCTCGCCCCCGAGGTCGAAGACCATCGCCCCGAAGAGATCGCGGCGGGAGTCGCTCTGCCGCTCGCCAGCGCCGACCACGAGGGTGCGCTCGTCGGGCGCGAGCGTCATCCCCTGCACATCCCATTCGCCGCGGAAGCTCCACCGCGGCGAGCCATCGAGCCCGACCACCGTGACGGTGTTCGAGGCGGGGTGGAGCGCGGGAGGCCGGAGGTCTGGCGCCGCCGCGCCCCAGGGGATGTTGGTGCCGGAGGTGAGATACACCGCTGTGTCATGATGCAAAAACGCGTGACCCACGCTCGCGGCGATGGGCACATCGCCTGCAAGTATCGGTGAGCCACCAGCAAGGGTAATCCTTTGTTTTCCGGATGTGTCAGCGAGGACGACGCGCCCATCGCCGAGGCCCAGCAGCACGGTGTCGCTGGCGGCTGATACATCCACCGCCTGCCACAGGTACGTGGAGGTGTACCAGGGCGCGAGCGGCGGCACCTGGATGGCGGCCAGCGGCGTGAGGGTGGCGAGGTCGAGCACCTCGAGGCCGCCGACCGGGAGGTCGGCCGGTGGGTCACCCGCAGCCGTACGGTTCACCGGCATCGCCACCCGCGAGCCGCCTTCATCCACGGCCGGGTGCAGGAGCGTGGCGTCGGCCGGCTCCGCGGGCCAGGCCGCCACTACCTTCCCGTCGGGCGCGATGCGGAGGAGCTGGGAGAGGTTGTGTCGGTTGCCATCCTCCGCCGTCCACCCGTGGGCGGCGCTCACGAGCAGCTCGCCCGTGGACAGCACCTCGATGCTGTAGGCGGCGGGGAGCGAGTAGATGCCGTACAGATCGTCGCCCGACGGGAGCACGGAGGTGCCAACCCGGTCGGCGAGGCGCAGCGTCCATAGGTCGGCGAGGGTGTCGGGGTCGAGCGCGTGGAGGGTGGCGTCGGGCGACTGCTCGCCGGCGTAGAGCGTGCGCCCGTCGGGCGACCACGCCACCCGGCGCACCATCGACTCGGCGAGGGTGCGGCGCGCGTGCACCGCCCCGGTGGCGACATCCACGAGCAGCACCTCGCCGCGGAAGGAGCCGATGGCGAGGCGGGTGCCGTCGGGCGAAAAAGCGAGGTCGGTGTCGGGGGCGGGGCCGCCGGCCGCCGCCACGCGCGAGGCGTCGCCCAGCTCCACGGACGCGATGCGCACGCACTCCGCGAGCCGCGGCGCCACTTGCCCGGCGTGCGACTCGCCCGGATTCCAGTCGATGGTCTGGAAGCGGTACTCGCCGATCGGCGAGCCTTCGCCGCCGCGTTGGAGGAGCCCGCCGCGCACGAAATGCACCTCCGCCGGCGGTGGCGCCGGCGTGGGCGCACAGGCGAGGAGCCCGATGGCCACGATCGGAGCGCGGGGAAAACGTTTCGCCTGCCGAGGCCTCGGATGGGCTCGGCGGTGGATGGCGCCCTTCATTCCAACTCCCAGGGGGGGGTGTGCCAGTCGAGCCCGGTGAAGGCCTCGCAGGTGGCGTCTTCGGCGGTGAACGCGGCGGCGCGCTCCTCGCAGGTCTGGTCGGTGGCGCCGGGGTGGTCGACGTCGGCTTCGAGCTGACGCATCTCCCAGGCCCAGGTGCCGCAGGCGTCGAGGAAGTCCTCCTCGTCGGCGTAGGCGGCGGCCTCCCAGTCCGCGCCCCAGTCGCGGAGGCAGCCGCCGTACAGGCTGGCGGCCGCCTCGCACATGGGGGTGCATGCGTCGGGTTCGGCGCAGGCAGCGAGGAGCGAGAGGAGGAGCGACACGGCGATTACTGGAAGGCGATCGAGTAGGGGGCGAAGGTCAGCTCCTGGTGCCAGACCTGCGAGTCCGCCACGCACGCCACCGCATCCACCGTGATGATGCCGCCCTGGCTCTCGGGGTCGGCCCAGCTCTGGCGCGCGGCGAGCCACACTTTGTCGCCATCGCCGGTGGCCATGTCGTTGATGTAGCTCTGCGTGGTGAAGATCCGGGACTTCTCGCCGTTGTCGGGGTTGATGCACCAGGCGCTGTACTCACTTGCCTCGTTGGAGGTGAGCATGAGGCCGTGCAGGCTGTCCACCATGCGGATGCCCACGATGTTCTCGCCCAGCTCGGCCTCGGTGAGGATGGGGGTGACGTCGCCCGTGTTCACGTTGAGGGTGGAGAGGGCGCCATCGAGCGCCACGCTGTAGTCGGCGTTGTAGTAGACGCCCGTGGTGACGAGCAGGTCGGGGCGCCCGGGCCACTGTTGGATCGAGGGGTTGGGGGACACGTCCCAACTGTCGGTGACGCTGCCCGTGGCACAATCGATGGCGGCCACGGTGCCACCGGCCGGCACCCAACCGTTGTCCTGATCGAGGTTGTGCATGGACACGTAGAGGAGCCCCGGGCCCTCCACGAGGTTCGCCATCTCGGGGATGCCGTCGGCGTCGGCAAAACCGGAGAGGTCCACGACGCCGGACAGCAGCCAGGTGGTGGGGTCGTACACGCTCAATTCGGCGAGGCCGTAGCGGGTGATGAAGACCTTGCCGCCGCACTCGCGCACGTCGTTGGGGTTGGCGCCATCTCCCACGCTGAACTCCGCGGACGGGACGGCGAGGTTGCCCGCGCCGTACACTCGCACGAAGTCGTAGCCGAACCGCCCGAGCAGGTACAGGTTGCCGTTGTGGCTCACCAATCCGTTGTCGGTGGGCACCGTGGTGATGTTGTCCTCCACTGTCCAGCGGGCGAGGTCGATCACGGCGAGCACGCCGCTGGCGTAGTCGTCGGAGACGGTGGTGACGGCCGCGCGTGTGTGTTCGGGCTTCGGCGGGGCGGTGTCGCCGGTGTCGCCCGTCTCGTGGAGGTCGCCGGTGTCGGCGCTGCCGGTGTCCTCGGCGGTGTCGGCGGGGTTGGCGGAGTCGGTGTCCACCACCGGGGGGCAGGCGAGGAGCAGGCTGAGGGTGAGCATCGGGGTTGCGTCCTTGGTGAGGGTCAGAGCGCCCAGTTGGCGCTGAAGAGGAAGGTGCGGCCGGGCAGGGGGTAGCCGGCGAAATCGGAGATGGCAGACACCGAGCGGGCGTCGTCGTCGGTGTCGGCTGGGTTGCGCGGCACCACCTCGGTGATGGTGTCGGCGAGGTTGAGGGCGCTCAGCTCGAGGGAGGGCCAGCGCTCTCCGGGGCGGGTGCGCACAAAAGCGCCGTGCAATGTGCGCGGGGCGCTGAGGTAGAGGTTGCCCGCGTCCCAGTAGTTGGGGGCGGTGTAGCTGAAGGTGTAGCCGGCACGGATGCGGTCGAGCCAGTGGACGGACACGCTCTGCCAGAGCGCCAGCGAGGGGGTGCGCGGCAGCTCGTTGTTGGCGAACGCCGAGCTCTCCGTGAGGTTTCGACTCAATTGCCAGGTGAGGGAGGTTTCGGTGTCGAGGCGCTCGAACGCCGAGGCAGTCAGGCTGGTCTCCACCCCCTGCACCCAGGTCTGCCCGAAGTTCACCGGGGTCATCGACTTCTGGCTGTTTTGCACCCAGACGATGCGGTCCTCGCTCAGGAGCCAGAAGGTGCTCACATCGACCGCGAGCTGAACGGCCCAGGCGCGGGGGGCCTCGGCGCGGGCGCCGACGTCGAATTGCCAGCCGCGTTCGGGCTGGAGCTCGGCGTTGCCCTCCAGCGAGCCGTGGTTGCCGAAGAGCTCCACGAGGTCGGGGGCGCGCAGGTAGCTGCCGGCGTTGCCCTTGAGCGCGAGCCAGCCGACGGGGCGGTAGAGCACGCCGAGGCGGGGGTCGGCGCTGCCGAAGAAGGGGACGTCGTCGGGGTCGATGGTGGACTGGCTGTCGGCGCTCTGGCCCAGCGAGCGGTTGTCGAGCTCCGTGAGGTTCACGGCAGGGGCGAGGAGCACGCGGTCGTGGGCGAGGCGGATGTCCACGCCGAGGGCCAGGGTGCCGGCGAGGCGGGCGCGCTCGGGGTCGTCGCCGAGGGTGGTGTCCGCGATGTCGATCGACTCGCGGCGCATCGAGAGCGTGGCCGTCGGCAGGAGCCAGCTCGTGGGCGCCCAGGAGGCGGTGGCGCGGAGGCCGGCGGTATGGGCGGCGCTGCGCTCGTCGCGCGCGGTGCCGTCGAGCTCGCCGTCGGGGTCGCGGAGGGCCTCGCCCCGGTAGAGGTGCCAGGCGAAGGCGCGCGCCCTCCAGGAGGGGCCGGTGGCCTCGGCGTCGGCCACGGCGAGGTTGCGCCCGGTTTCGAGGCGCACGCTCTCGGTGGGCAGGTTCGATTGGCCGGCGAGGCCCTCCTCCCGGAAGAGCGGCACGAGCGTGAGGCCGAGGGTGAGGGCGGGGAGCGGCACCGCCACGCGGGCGAAGCCCGAGAGCTGGAGCTTGTCGTTGTTGGTGCGGGTGACGACGTGGTCGTCGAGCAGGTTGTAGAGGGTGGCGTTGTCGGCGAAGTACACGAAGTCGCCGCGGCTGTGGAACGCCTCCGCGAAGGCCTGGGCGCGGGGTCCGGCGCTGCCGGTGCCGAGCTTGCCGCTGGCGTAGGCGGTGGCGCGGGCGGTGTCCCAGCTCCCGTAGGCCACGCTGGCGTTCGCGCCGGGCTGGCTGCGGGTGACGAGGTTCACAGCCCCCCCGATCGGGGCCGCGCCGAGGCTCACCGGGGTGTTGCCGCGCCACACTTCGATGCGCTCGAAGGCGCCGAGGGGGAGCTCGGAGAGGTTCACCACGTCGGCGCCGTCAGGGTTGAGCGGCACGCCGTCGATGAACACCTCGACCTGCCGCAGGCTGGCGCCGCGAATGCTCACGGCCGCGAAGTCGCCGAGCCCGCCGAGCCGCTGCACGTTGGTGCCCGCCGCGCTCTCCACGAGCGAGGCGACATCGGCAGCCTGGGAGAGCCGCTCGTCGGGAACGAGCACCGTGACCGAGGCGCTCGTGGCCTGCGGGTCGGGGCCGGATCGGGCCTTCTCCGACACCTCGACCACCTCCGACGGCACATCGTCGGCGGCGAAGCTCAGGGTGCAGAGGGCGGCGATCACTGGGCGGCTTCCGGGAGGAAGAGCCGGCTTCAGAACGCGCGGATCGCCGAGACGAACCCTCGCGGACGCTGAATCCCGGCTCCGGGGATGGGGCACGGGGCCCCGAGCGCCTCCCTCACGGCCAGGTTTCCCGGCTCACGGTCATCCGCTTCGCCGCCTTCCCAGGTTTCCCCAGTGGCATTCGGCGTTGCTCGACCGATCACGGTTGCGGGCCAGCGTCGGAATTGCACCGACTTCCCTACACCGTGAGGTGGTGAAGGGGGGATAGCCGACGGCGGGCGGGCCGGCAAGCATCTCGGGCGACTCCGTGTCGCCTGTCCCCGCGGGGGTGAGCCCCACCCGTGCCACCTACGGGTGAACCCTGACAGCGCCGCCGCGCGTTCTCCAGTAGCTTCGAACATCATGGCCGATCGACAGATCTTGATCGTGGACGACGATCCCTTCATGCGAGCGCTCCTCGTGAGCGCGATCGAGCACCCCGTCGCGACCGCAGCCGGAGTTTTCGAGGCGAAGACGCTGTTGAATCTGCACTCCTTCGACCTTGTGATCAGCGATCTCAACCTGGAGGATCCGGAAGGTGACGGCGTTAGCGTCCTCCTCACCGCCCGCGCGGTCCAACCGTCGGCCCGGCGAGGTCTGGTCACTGGCCAGCCCGACGATCGCTGCGTGCGGGCGGTCTCGGTGGGCCTCGCCGAGTCGGTGCTGCGCAAGCCGTGGTCCCTGGCCGACCTGCGTCGGCTCATTGGGTAGGCGCGCTCTCCGCTAGCGCCAGCCCCTCGATAAAGGGCGTATCGTCGAGGACGAATTCGAGCGGGACACATCCGGCGGTGTCGTCGGGCCCCTGATCGGGACATTGCGTGCAGGGCACACTTCCGCAGATGGCGATGGGGGAGGAGGCCTCGATGGGGCGCGCATCGAGCACGGTGGTCACGTGGAAATCAAGGATATTCGTGCCGTCCAGGGCGATCTCCCCGATGGCCGCGAGGTCGAAGAGGGCGTAGTCCTGCCCGTCCACACCGAGGCGCACCTCGGCCGCCCTGATGGACAGCACCGGGTCGTTCACGAAGCTCGCCTCGTCGAACCGCCAGGTGGGGATTTCGGGGCTCTGGGACACCGCGTCCCCCACGGTGATTCCTGCCGCGCCGAGGAGCGTGAGCGTGTTGTCGGCGGTGTCGGTCACCATCAGCAGGATGCTGTGGGTGCTGTCCAGGCTTTGGGAGAGGAGCGGGCCCCACCCCCCCTCGGGCAGGATCCAGGTGAGGTTGGTGGTGTCCTCGAGGTCCATCTCGTAGGTATGGCCAGAGATATCGGCGTCGAGCGGCGCGCCCGCCGTGTGGAAGCTCGTCACCAGATGGGTGCCGCCCGCATCCACCAGGACGTGGTGCGTGGCGTCCCGCGCGAGGTCCTCCGACGGGGTCCCGACCCACTCGGTGGGGGAGGGCCACGCTTCGTCGTAGACGGCACCGCCATCGAGCCACACCCGGGTACCTTCGGGCGGGACGGTGGAGAAGGACACCGTGACCGCCTGCCGAACGGAGATGTGCTCAGCCCCGTCGGCGGGCAGGACGGACACCTCGCCCTCCCATGCGGCGGCGGAGAGGCCGGCGCACCCGAGGAGGATCACCACTGCCCCACCCACACGGCCCCGGCGAACAGCCCCACCGCCGCGGTGCACCCGGCAAGGCCGGCCGTCCCGGTTGCGATGTTCAGGGCGTAGAGGTCCTCGCGAGGGCCGTCCTCCGGCCCGGAGGCGAGGTACTCGGCGCGCGTGGTCGCTGCCGCCAGAAGCGAGGCTGCCCCGACGAGGAGCGCCGCGCCACTCCCGATGGCGAGCGTCCGCGAGGTGTGGGCGGGTCGGAGCGTGGTGGGAAGGGCGGCGACCTGTGACCCGGCGACGGGGAGCGGCTCCGGCGCAAGAGGCGCGGGCGTCGGCGCGAGCTGGTCGAGGTCGGCCCCGACGGGAAAATACCAGGTTTCGGGGGCGCCCCCGCCGGGGTCCAGGTGTTGCACGAGGGTGGCGCGGGCCAGCGGCGCCAACAGCGCGTCGGGGCGGCCATCCACCACCCAGCCGCCTCCGGGGAGCGCAGCCATCCGTCCGGCGTCCGGCCGCGCAGCTTCGTACACCTCGTGCAGCCGACTCCCAGGAGGCACGAGGCGCGGGTCGATCGGCGTTTCGGGGGCGGCCGCGCGCATCGCCGCGAGGGCGGCCAAAATGCCGGGTGTGTCCCGCGCCACCCACGCGCGCAGGGCACGGGTGCGATGGAGCCCGGCCGCCGTGGCGGGCGACGCGGGCTCCACGAGACAGGTGGCCTCAGCGAGGACGGCCGAAGAGGCAGCGTCGAAGCCGTCGAGGTCAAGGGCAAGGTAGCGCGCCGTGGCTTCGGCGATGTCATGGTCGAGGCTCGCCGTGGTGGCTGGGCACGCGAGCGCGGCGGCCACCGAGAGGAGGATCAGCACGGGACCTCCTCGCAGCCGACTTCGACACAAACGAAGCACGCACCCGGGGGGGCCAACGCGGTGCCGAGCGGCTCCATGTACAGGTCCGCCCCGTCGTTTCCGGAGAGGTCACACCCGTTCACCCGGAGTACGCCCCCCGCGAAGTAGACCCCCCCCACTCCATCGGTCGCGGTGTTGGACACGATCTCCCCCACGCCGTCGTCATCGGTCTGGCAGTTGAGCGTTCCAGCCGTCCAGACCGCCCCCCCCATCTCGTACTCGACCCCGTTTCCAACCACGCGGACGCCGTTGAGCGTCACGTTGGCGGCGGCGCCGACCGCGAGCGCACCCCCCCGGTATTCCGCACGGTTGCCGCCTTCCTCCCCGCCGAAGGTGGTGCCGTAGAACGAGGCCGACCCTTCGAGGATGTTGGCGCCTCCTCCGCTGTAGGGGCTCTCGTTGCCGGACAGGGTCCCGCCGAGCATCTCGAGGGTGCCGCCGCCTTCGCTGCGGATGCCCCCGGCCCCGTCGGTGTCAGCGGCATCCTGGACGAGATTGTCGATGATCACCACGGAGTCAAGCGTGACGCTTCCCTGGTTCCAGACGCCGCCGAACCAGGCGCCGCTGTTTCCCCAGATGGCGCTGCGGGAGACGGTCGCCGTAACGCCAGGGCCGACGAGCAGCCCGCCCCCCACCAACCCCAGCACTCCACCGCCGGTGATGCCCAGACAGTCGATGTCCACGCGCGTGCCCCGCGCCGACCCCACCAACGTGACGGCGGTTTCACCCCCCGCTCCGGACAGGGTCGGGAGCTGGTCGACCGTGGCGGCATCACACAGATTGTCCGTCAATACTCCGTTGATCGACACGGACTTCGCGTTGGTCGCAGTGACGATCGTGACGTCGTAGGAGCCGCTGCGCGCGGGGCAGACGTTGAGGAGATCGCCGTCGTTCAGCGTGATCGCCGCGCCGTCGAGGAACTCCAGCGAGAGGTCGGTCGGCTCGCCCGGCTCGGCAGTGTCGGGATCGCGGGCGTATAGCGTGACGACGTCGATGTCCTCGGTCCAATCCGCGGCACACCGGCTGTTCTTCCCATCGCACAGCTCCACGGTCGCCCCGGCATTGACCCTCGCGTCCGTATCGTCGCAATCACCGGGTGACGGGACCCAACCGATATAGCATGGGCCGACCGCGGTTTCGTCGCCGTACCCGTCACCATCCTCGTCCGGGTACAGGCCCTCGTCCACCGCGGCGTCGCCGTCGTTGTCGAGCCCGTCGCACTCCTCGACGTCGAGGCAGTCGGCGATGCCGTCGTCGTCGGCATCCCCGGACTCCGGGCCGGCGATCCCTACCTCGCAACGGTGCGCGCTCCGCTCCTCCGGGAGTACGAAAACGCAGCCTGCGAGGAGGAACGGCAACATCGAGCCGTGAGGCTATCACAACGCCCGACGGCGACGTTCGGACGTGCTAGTTGGAAGGCGTGTCGAACGAAGTCGCCGTCTGTGCCGTCCGATCGCTGGTCGCGCTGGCTGAGCACCGCGGGCTCGGGGACATCCTGGAAGGCGGCGGGCTGACCGAGGCGGATCTGACGGAGCGGCGGCGGGTGGACTGGGACATGTACGTTCCGTTGGTGGACCGCTTCGTGGTGCGCGCCGGCGGCCTGGATGTGGCGACGCGCCTCGCCACGGATCTCCACCTTGGCGGAGGGGTGCTCGACTGGGTGCTGTCCTCGAGGTTCGCCCCGCGGCGCTTGTATGCCCAGGCGTGCGCGCTTGCTCCCCGCGCCTGGCGCAACCTCGAGGTAACGCTCACCCCCGATGGCGAGGCGCTCCGGATCCAGGCTCGCCTCACGAGCGGCGTGGGGAGCGAGGCCTTCTTCCACATCAGCCGAAGCACCCTGGAGAGCCTGCCCGCGCACGCTGGCCTCGGGCGGGCGACGGTCGTGGCGAGGGTCGTGACGCCGATGGGCGCCACCTGGCGGGTCTCCAATCCCCCCAACCCCAACGCGGAGCCCGACGCCGCGTCCGGCTCCACCCTGGCCTCCCGGCGGCGGCTGGATGCGCAGGAGCGTGCCGCGCAGGCGAGTGAGGCGTGGCGGCTCACCCCCACGGAGACCCTCGTGCTCGTCGAGATCATGCAGGGAGCGTCGAACAAGGACGTTGGGCTCGAGCTCGGCATGGCGGAGGCCACCGTCGAGACCCACCTCACGCGCGTTTTCCGGAAGGCTGGCACCCAGGGGCGCGCCGCCATCATCAGTCGGGTGTGGAGCGACGCGTGGTAGGGCGGTACCGGGCGGGCGAGCGCATCGGGCGGGGAGGGTTCGGGTCGGTGCACCGGGGCGTGGCCGTGGGGGCGGCCGGCTTCGAGAAGGCCGTCGCCATCAAGTTCCTGGATGAGCACGCCGCGGACATGTTGCCCCGCCTGCGCGACGAGGCCCGGCTCCTCGCCCACCTGAGCCACCGCGCGATCGTGCGCGTCGACGACCTCGTGGAGCTCGACGGGCGCTGGGCCGTGGTGATGGAGCTCGTCGAAGGCCAGGATCTGGCCCGGATCGCCGGGCTCGGTCCCATCCCTCCCCGTGTCGTGTGCGAGCTGGGCGCCGAGGCCGCCGCGGGGCTCGATGCCGCGCACGCCGCCACGCACGCCAACACGGGCGAGCCCCTTTTGCTCGTCCACCGCGATGTGAAGCCCTCCAACCTGCGGATCACGCCCCGCGGGGAGGTGAAGCTGCTCGACTTCGGAGTTGCCCTTGCCACCTTCGCCACGCGCGAGGGGGACACCCGATCGATCGCGTTCGGAAGCCCGGGGTATCTCGCGCCGGAACGCCACGACGGGATCGATACGCCCGCCGCGGATGTCTACGCCCTCGGTGTCGTTCTGGCCGAGTGCCTGCTGGGGGAGCGGCTCGGCCCGTCGTCCGTCGAGCCGGGTCGGCACGCCGCGCGCGTAGAGGAGGTCGCGGCTCGCCTTCCGGGCGGGCTGGCCGAGGTCGTGGCAGGGATGCTGGACTACCGGCGCGAAGCGCGGCCCACCGCCGCGGCTGTGTCGCACCGGCTCGCGGCGCTGGGGCCCCGGTTCGAAGGGCCCACCCTCACCGAATGGGCCCCGCTGGCGGTGGCGGCCGCCGCGCGGTTGCCGATGGTGGACCTGCCTTCTTTCGCGCTCTCGGTGGAGCTCCCTTCCCGTGCCGAGCCGTCCGCCCCGCTGCTGGCCGGGTATCCGTCGAGCTTGCCGGTGGAACGCCCGAGCGGGGGGTGGCGGCGAGTCGCTTGGCTCGGGGGTTTGGTTGGCGTGCTGGGTGTGGGCGCCTGGGAGAGTTTCTTATTCAGTAACTGCGACGATCCCCGAACAACGTAGGAAATGAGGAAGAATGTGCTCTGCGAGCGCTTTCGCCCGAGTCGGGGGCCAAGGAGCCGAACGCCGAACCGCTCACGCTCACCGTCACGTCCAGCGAGCGGCGCAGTGCCGCCGTTCTGGGGGCGTCCTCCGTTCCTCAATGCCGTTGATCCGCCGTCGCCCTGTTACAGGCCGCGGGCGGAGAAGCCAGCGCTGCAACGGGACCGGAGGGCCCTCCCAGAACACCTTGCGCGGCGTGACGAAGCGGACTTGGGCCCTACGGCACCTCGTCGACGCACACGTCGATGGTCACCTCCACGCGGTCGTTCATGAAGTTGCACTCGTTGGTCTTGTCGGGGCCGTAGACGGTGAGGAACTGCCGGGTTCCAAGCTGGCCTGCCGGCACGACCAGCTCGACTGAGGCGCTGGTCATCATCCCGTCGATGGCGCCGGGAACCGGCACGCGCGCCACCTCCATGAGCGTGCCGGAGGCGTTGGTGAGGAGCGCGATCTCGATGCCGTCCTCGGCGGTGCGGCTGCCGGTGTTCTGCGCGCGCACGCTCAGGCGTACAAGGCCATCGTCTTCGCAGCTCTCGGCGCACACTTCGAGCAGCTGGGGTTGCAGATCGGCGAAGTCGCCAGCCATGGCAGGCTGCGCGCGGTAGGCGTTGAAGGTGTCCCACACCGGGGTGGGCCAGGGCACGAGGCTGCCGTCATCGTTCACCGTCGTGATGTCGTAGCCGATCTGGTTCCACACCGGGCGGGTGGCGGCCCAACTGTTGGTGGGGGAGCCGTAGATGGCGAGGTAGGTGCCATCGCGGGAGTCGGCGCCGGCGGGCACGGCGCCGCCGACGAAGATCTCTGCGCTGCCGTCGGCGTCGATGTCGGCGACGAAGGGGCCGTCGTAGGTGCTCCCCAAGTCGACCAGTTCGCCGGCGTTGTCCGCGAGCGTGGCTCCGGTTTGACCGTCGAGGATGCGCAGACCGGATGTGCTCCAGTCGACGATCTCGTACCGTCCGTCGGCGTCGAGATCGGCCATCACGCAGGCGCCCATGGAGAGATTCTCTCCCCGCGGCACGCGCCATCGCTCGTCCCCGTTCATGTCGAAGAGGACAAAATCCTCCCCCCACGGGGCGCAGATCTCAGGCACGCCGTCGCCATCCACGTCGCCGAGCGCCGGCGCGACCGAGGGCTTTGCGACCCTCGGATCGTCAAGGCGCACGATCTGCCGACACCACTCCGCTTGCCCGGTGTCGGGGTTCATGGAGCAAAGGGAGCCCCACCCTCCCACGATGACGCGAAGCTCTCCGGCGGCGTCCCGTCCCCCGAGTACGAACACCCTGTCCACGAACTCACGACCCCACGGAAGGCCCTCTGCGGTGTCGAATTCCCAGATACCGGCGGCGTTCGCCAACCTTGCGTCGGAGTCATCGCTGGCGGGCAGGTAGAGTGGAATCAGGGGCGTCTCGCCAGTGAACGTCTCTGGGAAGCGCGTGATCGGAACGCCATCAAGGCGCCAACTCGCCCGCATGTCGTAGAGCGTCGGCACATTATCGGGGCCGTGGGCTACCATTCCGAAATCCACGCCCTCGCCAATCCCGGTTGCACCATCGGCAGGACCAACCAGTGTGGGCGTCTCGGAGAACGACGGGGCGTCACCGCGTGGAACCACGCTCACGCTGTAGGCGTACGGCTCGTGCCCTCCGAGGTAAACGGTCCCAGTGAACGCGGTGAAGTCGCCGACCGATGTCCGGAAACTGACGGTTGACAGATCGTCAGCGAGGGCGGGATCGCTCCACGAATCGAGCCACATTCCCGTGGTCCCGAGGACGTTGTATTGGGGGCAGGCCGTCACCATGAGCTCGGCGGCTTCCCCAGCTGCGGTGGGCAGGGTCAGCGGTGTGCCAGGACGCGAACCGTCCGCCCCGGCGACCATCCGCTCCAACACCATGGTCCACTCCGCGGGTTCGGCCAGCGGCTGGCACGTGGCCAGGATCGGTTCCACCGTCGCCGCCGGTTGCTCGTCCAGCAGGCATTCACGGACATCGCTGTCAACCTGGGCCGGTTGGCTGTCGTGGCCGGGCTCGCGCGTGGGCACCGGCGCCGGCCCGCGCAGGTCGTACTCGACGCATCCGAGGAGGATGAGCATTCCGAATCCCCTGTGGGCGGAGTGGGATGTAGAGCGGGGCCACTCCGGGGGGGCGGCCCGCTCCCAGTGGCTGTCACTCGGTGCTGCGTCGGCCTACCACGCGCAGGCCGTGGACAGAGAAGAGCAGAAGGTGGCGTAGGCCGTGCCGTAGCCGGAGCAAGAATCGGCGTCGGCACCCCCATCCACATACTCGGTATCCGAGCCCGCGTACAGATCATCGATGCCGGCTTCGCCGTACAGAAGGTCACCAGGCCCCGCGTCCCCGCACAGGAGGTCGGCGCCCGTGCCCCCCCAGACTTCGTCGTTGCCATCCCCCGCCTTCACATAGTCGACCTCGGTGCCGCCTTCGATGTAGTCGGCGCCATCCTGGCCGTAGATGGTGTCGATATCGCCGTCACCGTAAAGGTAGTCGCCATCGGCGTTCCCCCTGATGGTGTCGTTGCCGGCGTCGCCGTGGATGGTGTCCACGCCGTCGCCGCCGGTGAGATCGTCGACTCCGCCTCCGCCGTAGATGTAGTCGTCGCCGATCTTGCCGTCGATCGTGTCGTCGCCCAGGTCACCAAAGAGCTCATCGACGGAGGTGGTGGTGTTGGAGCCGTCGATGATGTCGCCGCCGTTGTTCCCATCGACCATGATGTCGAGGTAGGTCGTGGGGTTGCCGCTGTAGTTGAGGTAGATGTTGTCGGTGCGGTCGGGGCCGATCACATCGAGCGTGTTGATGTCGGCGTTCTGCACCTCGACCTCGTAGCAGAACTTCACGTTGACGTCGTCAACACCAAAGGCCCTGAAGTGGCGGGTGCCGGACGTGTAGCTTTCGCTGTAATAGATCGGGTCGACGGTGTTGCCGGCAGCGTCGAGGTTGCAGGTGATCTTGCTGCCACCAATGCTGCACACGCTGTTTCCGGCACCGTTGTACGGCGCCGGGCAGGCGGCGAGCGCAGGAGCTGCGCTCACTACGAGCACCAGGGCGAGCGCCGCGAAACGGACGCACGCCGCGCGCCCTTCACCGAGCGCCTCTAGGAGTCGAAGCAGGACTTGAGGGGTGACGAACTGCATTTTACGCCTCTGAGGTTCATGTTGAGGAACGAACGCCGTGGGATGCCGCGGCGTGGAGGAGATCGTGCGGACGAACGGCAAGGTGGCAGACACACCCCGCGAGGGTACACCCGCTTCGGGCCGCCTTGCAAGGCAGCGAGTGCCAAAAATGCCCCGATTGGAGCGAAAAGCCGAGGCTCGCGAGCAGCTCCGTTCCCGGACCCGCGTACGCCGCCGTGTGGACCCCCCGGTCGTCGCCGTCGCTGGGCGGCCGAAGCGGCCCGGTCGACGGCAGAAAGTCGGGACATTTCAAGCCATCTACGCCGAATACGCGTTCCCATAGTTGCCCCGGGCCCCGCGGACCATCGCAACCGGGCTTCGTCCGGCAGCTGGTCGCGGGCCGCGCTATACCATCCCGCTTGACGAGCCGCAGCGACGCGCGCGCCTCCTGCTTCGCCTCGCCGGACCCAGCCGCTGGTCCTGCCTGCTCGCTGACATGTCCCCTGCCCGGTCCGGTGCCGTTTCCCTGGTCACGAAGAGCGGCGGGTGAATCCCGCTCGGCCGGGACGGGGTGCCGGTTGGTTGTCGAGGTCTCGCTCCGCCACCGCCAGCCCTGCGCGCAGCACGTACTCCCAGGCGCCCGCCGTCGTCCGCAGACCCAGGCGCTCCTTCATCGCCTGCAACCTCCGGTACAGCGCAGGGTCCACGCGCGCACACACGTCTTTCCGGTGCGGGGCCGCCGCGTCGTAGGTCAGCGGGTTCCCGATCGCCTCCGCGAGCCACCCGGGCACCCCGCCAGCGGCTGATGGCACCATCTCCAGCCGCGCCAGGATCGCCGCGAGCAGCGCCGTCGGCACGGCCTCGGTGCCCCGATACGGCTCGGCCCGAGGCGCCTCGGTCCGCCGCAGCGTGGCCACGCGCGGCCGGTGCGGCGTAGCCTCGCCGGGCGCTTCCTCCACCGTCGGCACGACCTCGGGTTGGGCGACCGTGCCCGCGGTCACCCCTTCCCACGCCACTGGCCCCGGCGCCCAAAGCGTCCCCGCGCCGCGGCGCTCCGCGGCATCGGCCTCGGCGCGGGCGCGGGCAGGATCAAGCATCGTCGTCCCAGCCGCGGATATGCACCGCGGACGCCGCGTTAGCGGTCAGGGGCGGTAGCGCGCTGTCCGGACGGATGTGGCCCCACGCCACGCCCGCCAGCGACTCGATTCCCTGGAGAAACTCGCGCGTTGCGCCGCGCCGGGCGAGCGTCCAGACCGACTGGCCACGGTTCAGCGCCTCACGGACGTCGGCGGTGCGCGGCAGCGGGCTCGGGAGGTAGGAGAACCCGCCGGTGTGGTCCGACGCGCCGTGAATGACCGCGGCATCGTGCACCCACTCGTGCTTGGGCACGGCGTCGATGCGGACGAGCACGATCTCGGTGTTGGCGGGGGTCGCCCGGAGCATCCGGATCAGGTT
>CAISIK010000214.1 GCA_903885375.1 uncultured Pseudomonadota bacterium | reverse complement strand
GGTCGACCGCCGCGCCGCCTCGTTCGCGGTGGATGGCCTCTGGCCCGGCCTCTTCGCCGGCCTCGGCCGGCGCGACGAGGCGGTGGAGCTCCCCGAGGCTTCGCCCGCCGAGGACATGCAGGCCGACTACTCCTCGGTGGGCCTCACGCCGGGAACCCACCCGATCGCGCTGGTGCGCGCCACCCTGAACGCCGAGGGGATCGTGCCGCTCTCGCGCCTCATCGATCTCCCCAACGACTGCCCGGTGGAGATTGCCGGGCTGGTCGGGGTGCGGCAGCGCCCCGACACCGCCTCGGGGGTGATCTTCCTCATGCTGGAGGATGAGTCGGGTACGGCCAACGTGGTGGTCTGGCCGAAGCTCTACAAGCGCCAGCGCACCGTGATCCGCACCGAGCGCCTGCTCCGCATCCGTGGCGTGCTGCAGCGCATGGATGGCGCCCTCAGCGTGGTGGCCCACCACGTTCGCGCCCTCGATGTCGGCGCCGAGCTCCGCGCGAAGAGTCGCGACTTCCACTGAACCACCGCGCAAAAGACGTCGCGGATTGACACAAGCCGGCCCGCGCCCGACCCGCGCATGCCCACCCGGTTAGGAAGAGGGCCACATCATGATCGTTGCCCTACTCGCCTGTTCGGGTGATCCCGCACCCCCGCCGCCGGCCGCCGAACCCGCGCCGGCCGCCGCCGAACTCACCGCCGCCGCCGATGCCAGGGCCCGCGAGGAAACCCTCCCGCCCGACCCGCAGCTCGGCGTGCGCGAGGTATCCACGCCCGCCACGATCCTGCGCCTCACCGCGCGGGAGGATCGGGTGCCCCAGCGCCACCTTGAGCTGCGGGTCGACTTCGCGAGCGCCGACTTCGCCACCGTCCGCACCCGCCTCGAAGGCTGGGGCTTCAAGATCGAGGATGGTGATGGCGCCTCCTTGCGCGTGGTGGCCCCGGCGGGCGATCGCTGGGCCGAGCGGCTGGAGCCGCTCGCTTCGTTCGCCCACGTCGGCGAAACCCTCACGCAGGATGTGCTCGAAGATGGCTCCGTGCGCGCGGGCACCGCGAAGTTCGGCACCGTCGGGTACACCTGGGCGCTGCGCCAGGGCAAGCTCGAAGAGCAGATCGATGGCGCGGCGCTTCCCGCCAAGTTGGAGCTGCCCCGCAGCATCCCCGTGGCCGTGGTCCGCTGTCTCGCCCCGATCCGCACGGCGATGCTCGATGGCGCCACCGCCGGCGTGGGCTGGGAGCGCGCGGTGCAGGCCGAGCCGAACGCCTGGGCGGTGGTCGTCGAGAACTACGGCGCGTGCGAAGCCACCGGCTGGTTCACGATGCGGGCCGATGCCCCGAGCACCGGCCTCAGCGTGGCCGGAAAGCCCGTGGCCGGGCTCGACGATGCCACGCTCTTCGCGGCGGCCCAGCGCTACCTCTCCGAAGAGCGCGCCGCCTCCGACGAGGCGGCCGTGGCTGCGGTCGACATCCTCCGCCGCGCCGATGATGCCGCCCTCGTGGCCGCGCTCGGCGCCATCGTCCCCGGCCCGCACCAGGAGCGCCTGATGCTCGAGTACGCGGCCAAGGATGAGGCGGCGGCCATCCGGCTCGCGGGGGCGAGCACCTCGCCCACGCTCCGCGGCTGGGCCGCCGGGGTGGATGCCACGGCCCGCACCGAGGTGCTCGCCGACCCCACCACCCCCGCCGATGCGCTGCTCATCGCCCTGAGCGCCTGGCGCCCCACCTCGGGGGAGGATCCGGTGCTCGTCGCGCTCCGCAAGCACGCCGATCCGCGCGTGCGCATGCGGGCCTGGGAGCTCACGCTCGACAGCACGCTCGAAGCCTGCCTCGCGCGAGCCCCATCGGCGGCGAAGGCCACCATCGAGGCCGCCACGGCGCTCTACGCCGAGTGCCCGCAGCAGCCCGTCCGGAAGCTCGCGCTCGGCCGGGTCACCGGGCTCGACAAGGCGGCCGCGGCCACGCTGGTGGGCGGCACGCTCACCTCGCCCGAAACCGTCACCACCGGCATCAACGCCGTGCGCGCCGCGAACGCCATGGAGCTCGATGCCGCGCTGGTGGCCGCCGTGGAGAACGTCGGCGGCGACCGCGACATGCGCGCCGAGGCCCTCCGCACGCTCCAGCGCACCGGCCGGAGCGACCGCACCGCCGCCCTCCTCGAAGCCCACGGTCCCTTCCTCGGCGTGAAGCCCCAGCCCGTGCCGGCCCTGGCCGAGGGGGACCCTCCGAAGCGCAAGAAGACCCCCCGGTGATCACCACGCCCCCCTACTGGCTCGACGGCGCCTCGCCGATCGCGGGCCCGCTCGAAGGCAGGGTGGAGGCCGATGTGGTGGTGATCGGCGCTGGCGTGTGCGGCGCCTCGGCGGCGTGGGCGCTCAACGAGGCGGGCGTGAGCACCGCGTGGGTGGAGGCGCGCGGCGTCAGCAGCGGCGCGAGCGGGCGCAACGCCGGGTTCGTGCTCCAGGGCACCGCCGAGCGCTACAGCCGCGCGGTGGCCATCACCGGCCGCGAGCGCGCGCGCATGGTGCACCAGACCAGCCGCGAGAACCATGCCGCGATGGCCGCCGTCATCCGCGAGCTGGGCATCGACTGCGGCTACATGCAGCGCGGCTCCCTGCAGCTCGCGTGCAGCGAGGCCGAGGAGGCCGAGCTGCTCGAGTCCGCCGAGCTCCTCCGCGAGGATGGGTTCTGCAGCGAGGTGCGTACGGGCGATGCGCTGGAGGCCGTGTACCGCGAGGCCGGGTTCCGCACCGGCGTCCACATCGCCGACGACGGCGAGCTCGACCCCGCCCGCTTCGTACGCGGCGTGGCCAGCGCCGCCGTCTCGCGGGGGGTGCGCCTCTTCGAGAACAGCCCGGTCGTCTCGCTGGAGGCGCCCTCCCCCGGCGACGTTCGCCTCCGCACCGCCCACGGCGAGGTGCACGCCCAGCTCGTGCTCCTGTGCACCAACGCCTGGGCGGGCGAGCTGGCGCCCTGGCTGGCCGACAAGGTCGATCCCGTCCGCGGCCAGATGCTCGCCACCGCGCCCGTTCCGCCGCTCTTCGCCTGCCCGGTGTACGCCGATCACGGCTTCGACTACTGGCGGCAGGACGAGTTCGGTCGCATCGTGCTCGGCGGTTGGCGCAACCTCGACCCGGAGTCCGAGAAGGGCACCGCCGAGGTGCTCCACCCCGGCATCCAGTCCCGGATGGAGGAGTTCCTTGCCCGTTTCCCGGCCCTCCGGGGCGTACCGGTCACCCACCGCTGGGCCGGCACGATGGGCTTTTCGCGCGACAGCATGCCGATCGTGGGCGCCGTGCCCGGCCTGCCCGGCGCGCTCGCGGCGGTGGGCTTTACCGGCCATGGCTTCGGGTTCGCCTGGCTCTGCGGCGCGGCCCTCGCCGAGCTGGTGCAGGAAGGCACCTCCGACGTCGCGGACCGCTTCCGCTCGCGCCGCTTCGCCGACTGAAGGGGAAGAAAGGGAAAAAGCGGGTACCTCGGGGGCTCCCGGCTCGCCGCGCGCTCCCGCGCGCCTGCGCACCCCGCGGGGCCTAGCGCCGGCGCCGACCCGCCGCCAACACGAGACCGAGCGCCAGCACGCCCGGCAGCGCCGGGCCCGCGCCCGCGTCGCACCCGCAGCCGCCCTTCTGCGTGATGCTCACGCCGTCGCCGTCATCCTGCTTGCCGCCGCCCTTGCCGCCGCCGCCACCGCCGGTGTCGGTGTCCTCCCCGCCGGTGTCGGGGGCCGCCTCGTCCTCGTCGCAGGCGGTGCCGAGGCCATCGCCGTCGGCGTCGGCCTGATCGGTGTTGGGCACCGACTCGCAGTTGTCCTCGTCGTCCACGACCTCGTCGTCGTCCTCGTCCATCCAGGAGAGGACGGGGCTGCGGAAGTACACGGTGTCGCCGTCGCTCTCGCCGGACTCGTCGTAGAGGCCCTCGTTGAAGGCGTAAAATCCCACGCCACTGAGCTGGAAGTCCTTGTCGACCTTGGTGGTGAGGCTCACGCGGCCGACGGTGGCCGTGAGCACGCCGTTGTCCATGCGGATGGCGATCTCGCTCTCCTCCCCGGTACGCGCGCCGACGTCGGCCACATCGAGCACGTCGGCCCGGGAGCCGATCACCTCCACGAGCGCGGTGGCGTGGGTTTCGAGGCCCGACACCGGGCAGCTCTGCGTGCTCGTGTCGTTGCCTTCTTCGCCGCAGACGAGGAGCAACACGTAGCGGTCGCGGGCGTGGGCCACGACCACGCCAAAGGCGTCGTTGTCGGTGGGGTAGGTCACGACCGAGAACTCGCCCTGCTGCACGGGCACGGCTTCGTTCACGATCCAGTTGTCATAGGGGCCGCCATCGCCGAACTCGCCGGAAGGGGCGTGGTCGGCCAGCGAGTAGGCCCACGAGTCGGCGTCGGAGCGCTGGGACGCCCAGCCATCCCCCTCGTAGCCGCCCTCCCAGCCCTCCCAGCCGACGATCTCCCCCTCACGCGGGAAGTTTTCTACGGACCAGGCTTCGACGAGACCGGCCTGGGCCGTGGCAAGCAGGGAAAACAAGGCGATCATGGAAGCCTCCGCGCGCGGAGTGTAACCGACGGGCACGCCCCGCCCGCGACCGGCGCGCCGCCCCGCGATCGCCACCCCCTTCGAACCCGCCGGGAGGCGGAAGCGAAGACGCTGGCCGCGAGACGCCCGCGACCTATCCCCCCACGTCGAACACCGGCAGCCCCGGCCTCCCGGGCAGCTCCGTGGCCCCGCCCTCCGCGAGGAGCGCGTGGAGACAGGCGAGCTCCTTGTCGGCGAGCACATCGCCATGCAGCACCACGTAGCGGAAGCCCCAGCCACGGAGCTCCGCCACGCCCTCCGGCACCGTCTGCACCGAGTCCTTCCGGAGCCAGACGCCGAGCGGCGGGCGGGCGTCGCGGGCGATCGTGTGCCGCCCCGCCTGCGCGAGGCAGCCCATCGCGGACTGGTACAGGCGGTTGGCCCGAAACGGCGCCGGCAGGAAGACGTTGATCGTGTAGGCGATGGGGTGACCGTGCACGGCCTGAAGGCCCATCCAGCGCCGGTTGTCCGAGCGGAAGTCGGGTGGGAGGTCGAGAACGCCGCCCGCCTCGGGGAGCTCCGCCACCCCCGCCAGCGAGGCGGTGGGCGTGGGCCCCGCGCCCGGCGAGACCAGGAGCGTCTCCCCCAGCACCGCCGCGGCTGCCGCGAGCGCCAGGGCCGGCCGGCGACGAAGCGCGTCGGCCGCTGCCGCCGCCAGCACGAGCATGGGCAGCACCGTGAGGCGGTAGGGGTGGTGCACCGCGTTGAACGGCGAGCCCGGGAGCCACAGGAGCGCGGCAGGGAGCGGCACGAACTGCTCGCCGAGGCGCACCGGCTGCCCGCGCCAGTGGAGGCTCGGGCCGAGCGCCAGGAGGCCCGCGAGGCAGAGCGGCTTCCACCAGCGTCGCCACGCCGGCGCGGCGCAGAGGAGGGCCACAAATCCGAGGTACGTGACGTGGCGGATGCCGAAGTTGCCACCGTCGCGGAAGTCGGGGAAGAGCTGGTCGCCCGGAACCACGAAGGCGGCGAGGTCGTTGGCAGGAAGGAAGACCCACGACCAGCCGGGCGCGCTCTCTTCGCGGAGCATGGCGCCCGGGGACTGCAGGCTCGCCTGAATGGCGAGCGCCACGGGGAGCAGGCACACCCCCGCCAGCGCGGCCATGCCGACGTAACGACGGAGCGCGGTGCCGAGGGGCACCCCCGGGGCGGTGAGCCACGCGAGCAGGGGCACGAACGCGCCGAAGAGCGCGTAGTACACGTTCGCCCACCCGAGCCACGCCCACGCCAGTCCTGCGAGGGCAACCGCCCGCCCACCGCGGCCGAACGCCCGCTCGCTGGCGAGCCAGAGGAGGGGGAAGGCGCCGAGGTGGAGGTATTCGGACACGCCGCTGTGCAGGAGCCCCATCACGAAGGGGCTGCCGCCGAAGATCGCCGCCGCGAGGAGCCCCGTGGCCCGCCCCCCGCCGAAGCGCACGCCCAGCGCGTACCCGCCGAGCAGGCCGGCGAAGACCTGCAGCCACACGCCGAGCGTGTAGGCGATCGGCGCCCCGGCCACGAGGCTCACGGGGAGCACGAGGAGCGCGCCGAGCAGGTCGGGGAACCAGAGCACACCGCCTTCCGGAAGGCCGAAGTCCACGGCCTCCCAGGGCAGCGCGCCCGCGGCGAGTCGGCGGGCCACCCAGGCATAGCCGTGGAGGTGTTCGTAGGTGTCGCCCTGGGGGTGCCCGGGCACGACCGAGCCGGGTTCGAGGAGCGCGGGGCCCACGAGCAGCGCAGCCACGAGGAGGAGCAGCGCGGCCGGGGCCAGGTGCGCCCGGAGCACGGTCAGAAACTACCCGGGTACTTCCGGCCGCTTCCGCAGAGGTAGCGGAGGTCGTTGTTGCTGATGCTGCCGCAGCTGCCCTGGCCGTAGTAGCGCAGGTCGTTGCTGCTGATGCTGCCGTAGCTGCCCTGGCAGTAGTAGCGAAGGTCGTTGTTGCTGATGCTGCCGCAGCTGGCCTGCCCGTAGTAGCGCAGGTCGTTGTTGCTGATGCTGCCGTAGCTGCCCTGGCAGAAGTAGCGCAGGTCGTTGTTGCTGATGCTGCCGCAGGACCCCTCGCAGTAGTAGCGCAGGTCGTTGTTGCTGATGCTGCCGCAGCTGCCGGCCGCCGCCGGGGCCACCAGCGGGGTGGACATGGGCGTGCAACCCAGAAGGAACGCGAGGATCATGGACGCCGCATATCCGGAGCGGGGCCGCCTCGGCCCCTACTTCGACCAGGAGTAGAAGCCCTGGCCCGACTTGGTGCCGAGCCGGCCCTCGGCCACCATCTCCCGCATGAGCGCGGGCGGGGAGAAGGCGGCGTTGCCGAGCTCGGTCGCGAGGTACTCGCCGATGGCGAGCCGCACGTCGAGCCCGACCATGTCGGTGAGGCGCAGCGGGCCGACCGGGTGGCGGTACCCGAGCACCATCGCCTTGTCGATGTCCTCGGCGCTGGCCACGCCCTGCTCCACCATGCGGATCGCCTCCATGCCGAGACACACGCCGAGGCGCGAGGTGGCGAAACCGGGGAAGTCCTTGACCGTGATGCACTCCTTGCCGATGGCCACGCCCCACGCGAGCGTGCGCTCGAGCACGTCGGCCCGGGTGCCGGCGTGAACGACCACCTCGAGCAGCGCCATGATGTGCACCGGGTTGAAGAAGTGCGTGCCGATCACGCGCGAGGGGTCGGCCACGGCCGAGGCGATGGCGGCCACGCTGAGCGAGGAGGTGTTCGTGGCCAGCACGGCTTCGGGAGCGAGGAGGCCATCGAGCGAGCGGAACAGCTCCTGCTTGAGCTCGAGGCGCTCGGGCACGGCTTCGACCACGACATCGCAGCCCGCGAGGTCGCGGAGATGGGTGGTGCCGTTGAGGTGGGCGAGCGCCGCATCGCGCTCGGCTTCGGTGACCTTGCCCTTCTCCACGCCTTTCTGCAGGTTGGCCTCGACCTTCTTCAGGCCGTTCGCCACGCGGGAATCATCCACGTCGTAGAGCACGACGGCCTGCCCCGCCATCGCGCACACATGCGCGATGCCGTGCCCCATGGTTCCGGCACCTACGATTCCGACGGTCGAGTACGACATCCTGCGCTCCGAGAAGGGGCGCGATCTATCACGCGTCGTGGGGCTCGACGGCCGGGAAACGGAAACCGAGCGCTTCGGCGTTGGCGTGCAACGCGTCAAGCAGTGGCTCCCCGCGGAGCCGTTCCATCGCCCGCACCACGAGGGGCAGCATGGCGGGCTCCGACCGGCCGCGGAGGGGGCTCGGGCACTGGTCGGGCGCATCGGTCTCCGCGAGGAGGCGCTCCCGCGGCACCCGCCGCAGCGCCTCCACCGGGCGCCGCGCCGCCTCGCGGGTGACGGCCCCCGCGAAGGAGAGGTGGAGGCCGAGCTTCACGTACACGTCCACCAGCTCGGCGCCGCCGCTGTAGCTGTGCAGGATGCCGCGCACGGCGCCGAAGCGGCGGAGCAGCGCCGGCAGCCGGTGGTGCGCGCGCCAGCAGTGGAGGAGGATGGGCAGGCCGCTGTCGTGCGCCGCCGCGAGGTGGCCGAGGAGCACGGCCTCCTGGTCCTCCATGGGCACCGGCACGCCGCCATCCAGCCCGCATTCGCCCACCGCGCTCGCCCCGCGCAGGTCGTCGGGGAGCGCCCGGCTGCGCACGAGCGCATGCGGGTGGGTGCCGATCGCGAAGCGCCAGCCATGCTCCGCCGAGAGCGCGCGCAGCCGGGGCCAGGCCGACGCCTCGATGGCCGGGACCATCACGCCGCGCACTCCGGCCGCCGCCGCGCGTTGCATCACGGCGGCGCGGTCGGCGTCGAAGGCGGGATCGTCGAGATGCGCGTGGGTGTCGACCACCCGCGCCTCAGTTGGTGGTGCCCCGCACGGGCGCGTCGCCACTCCAGCTCACCACGAACTCGGCCCGGCGGTTGGCCGACCAGGCGGTCTCGACCGAGCGGCCATCGGAGGGGCGCTCCTCGCCGTAGGACACGGACTTCACGCGGGCCGTGGAGACGTTGCGGCTGAGGAGGTAGCGCACCACGGCGTCGGCGCGCTTCTGGCCGAGGGCGAGGTTGTACTCGGTGGTGCCGCGCTCATCGGCGTGGCCCTGTACTTCCACCCGGATGTCGGCGTACTCGCCGAGGATGACCGCGTTCGCATCGAGCGCGGAGCGGCCCTCGGCGCTCAGCTCGGCGCTGTCGAAGTCGAAGAAAACACGGTTGAAGTTCTTGACCAGCTCGGCCACCGGGGCGGGGACCTCGCGCTTCTTCACCTCTTCGGGGGCGGTGACCACCGGCTCCGAAGGGGGCTCGGGCGGGGGGGCCTTCGGGCAGCCGACGAGCGCGAGGAGGCCGAGGAGGGTCGCGAACGAGTTGATCCGAATCATGCTGGTCTCCAAATCGTGATTCCCCGTGGCTAACCCGCGAGGGGGGGCCGTCCACAACTCTTGCCGCGTCAAATTGAGTCACCCCCGTGGCGGGCGCTCAGCGGCGGTTTTTCGTCGCCGCGCCTTGCATCCTGCCGAGTGTGGAATAGCCAAGCCCCGAAATCGGAGCCTCCCCAAATGAAGATCGCCGCTGGTTGTTTCGCCTGTCTCACGCTCATCTTCCTGGGGATGTCGGTTGTGCTCACCGTGGCGATGGCCTCGGTGCTCGGCATGCTGAGCGCGGTCGACCCCGATCTCGCCGTCACCCTGAGCCCGATGCTCGGCTACGTGAACTGGGGCAGCAACGGCTGCTGCTGCCTGAGCGGCGTGCTCACGATCGTGCTGTTCGCCGTCGGCATGTCCCGCGGCAACAACGAAGCCGTCGAGTAGTCCGGTGCCGGCGGAGTTTCCGCCGCCGCCCGCAGCCTGGCAGGTGCTCTCGGGCACCCCGCTGGAGGCCTGCGCGGATGCCGGGCTCATCAACCACACGTGGCTGGCGGGGTCCCCCCCCCGCTACGTGGTACAGCGCGTCAACGCGCTGTTCAAGCCCGAGGTGCACGAGGACATCGAGGCGGTCACGGCCCACCTCGCGGCCCGAGGCATGGCCACCCCGCGCCTCGTGCGCACCGACAGCGGCGCGCTCTGGGCCCACGCGGCTGATGGCGGCGTGTGGCGGGTGATGGAGTTCGTGCCCGGGGTGACCGTGCACAAGATGGACAGCCCCGCCCGCGCCCGCGAGGCCGGAGCCCTCGTGGCGCGTTTCCACTCCGCGGTCGACAGCCTGGACTGGGAATACCGCCACGTTCGTCCCGGCGCGCACGACACCGCGGCCCACATGTCCGCGCTGGCCGCCGTGGTGCAGGGCGGCCCGGCGCTGCCGGTGGCCGAGGGCATCCTCGCCGCCTGGAAGGACTGGCCCGGCTCGCTCGACCAGCCCGTCCGCCACGCCCACGGCGACCTGAAGATCAGCAACCTCCGCTTCGATGCGGCGGGGCGCGGGGTGTGCCTGCTCGACCTCGACACCCTCTCGCGCCTCTCCCTCGATGTGGAGCTGGGCGATGCCTGGCGCTCCTGGTGCAACCCGGTGGGCGAGGACGGCACCGACACCCGCCTCGATCTCGACCTCCTCGCGGCCGCGATCGCCGGCTACCGCAGCGAGCGCACCCTCCCCCGCGCCGTGTCGGAGGCGTTGGCCTGCGCCGTCGAGCGCATCGCGCTGGAGCTGGCGGCGCGTTTCTGCCGTGATGCCGTGGAGGACCGCTACTTCGGCTGGAGCTCCACGCGCTTCGCGAGCCGCGTGGAGCACAACCTGTTCCGCGCCCAGGGGCAGCTCACGCTCGCCCGCAGCGCGGCGGCCCAACGCCGCGAGATCGCCCGCCTCCTCGCCTGAGTGGGCCGAACGCGGTGCCCCACCGGCGTGGATGGGCTAGCCTCCGCGGGTGACCAACCCCTCCCCCGCGCGCGCGAAATGGCTCCCGCGACTCGGCCTCGTCTTCGCTGGATTGCTCGTGGGGCTCGGCATCGCCGAGGTGGTCGGACGCCTCGACGGGTTCGCGCGCGGCAACGACCTCGTCTTCATGGGGCCGATGTCCTACCCGCAGGACATTTACGTGCAGGACGGGGGGATGAACTACCCGAACCCCGACTTCACGGGCACCATCAACTCCTTCGGCTACTCGATCAAACCCCGGTTTTCCAAGTGGGGCACCCGCGGGGCCGAGCCCACGCCCGGCGCGCGAACCTGGCTCTCGCTGGGTGACTCCTTCACCATCGCAGTGCAGGTCGAGGAGGCGCAGACGTACTCCGCCCGCCTCGCCGCTTCGGAGGGTGTACAGGTGCTCAATGCCGGCGTGGATGGCTACTCCACCTGGAAGGAGAGCTTGCGGGCGGTGCAGCTCGGACGCAACTTCCCACCCGAGGTCGTGCTCTACTCGTTCTTCACGGGGAACGACTTCTTCGACAACCGGCAGTCGGTGCGGCACGGGCTCGACGACGTGCCCCTCGGGCCCGGCGAGCCCGGGGCGCCGAAGTTCGGCTTGCCGAAGATCGGCGTGATCGGTCCGGCCATGCCCGCCTGGGTCAAGTTCATCCGCGACCACAGCGTGCTCGCCGCACACTACTGGTCCTGGTCGGAGACCCGCCGCGCCCGCAGCGGAACGGCGCCCAACGCACGCCGATTCCGCGACGAGCTGCGGCTGTTCACGACCGCGGGCGCGGGGGCCGGAGGGCCGGACATGGCCGCCACGGAGGGGGCCCTGCGGTTCGCGAAGGCCGCCGCCGACAAGCTCCACGCGCGCGCCGTGGTGGCCGTCATCCCCCCCGCGCTCGTGATGGACCTGGAGGTGGCCTCGCGCACCTTCCGCTCCGTGGGCCTCGACAACGCCCCCCCCGATCTCGACGCCGCGCAGAAGCTCGCTGTCGGCGCCGCCCGGGCGGCCGGCGTCGTCGTGTGCGACATGCTCCCCCCCCTCCGGGCCGCCTCCGAAGCGGGCGAGCGGCCCTACCTTCCGTTCGACGGTCATCTCTCCGTGCGCGGGCACGAGGTCGTTGCGGCGGCGATCGCGCGTTGCGTGGCCGAGGCGCCCGCGGGATAGGGGAACAGATGCTGTTGCTGCTCGCCCTCGCCCTCGCCGAGGATGCCCCGCCCGCGCCGACCCCCCCGCCTCCGGAGGAGAACGTCGACGAGGTGATGATCATCTACGATCGTGAGGTGGCGAGGGCGCGGGATGCGCTGCAGCTCAAGCTCCGCGACGGGGGGTACAAGCGCTCGGAGCGGCACGGCGACTACACCGTGTTCAAGAACGACACGCCCTGGCACCCGCAGGTCTGGGTGCACGACGATGGCTGGGTCTCCCTGCGCCGCCAACCCCCGCGCATCCACTCGCCCGGGCATGCCTTCGCCGACCAGGGGAGCCCCCTGAACTACCTGTGGTGCATCCCCACGCTCATGACCGCGTGCGTGTCGGTGGGCGGCTGGGCGATCGGCGAGCGCAAGTACTCGGCCATCAAGTCGGACGTGCTGGAGGGCACCCGCGAGGAGGTGCGCGCACTCAACGATGCGGTGGTGCGGGAGCACCTCGGCCAGCGCCTCTACCGCGACATTCCCACCGACCTCGACACCATCTGGCGCGACACCACGCAGCCCGCGAACGTGCGGCGCCGGGTCATCTACCTCTATTGGGACAGCCGCCTGGACAACGACGCCGGCGTCGCCGCCAAGGAGGCCATCCGCGCCTACATCCTCGGCGTAGTGCAGACGAGCGCCGAGCCCTTCCCGGCCGAGGAGCTCAAGGAGCTCAACGACGCGCGGCAGTCGCTGGAAGAACTGAAGCTCTAGGCGGAAGGCCGCCGGCGCCCGTCACAGCGTCTTCAGGAACTCGATGAGGTCGCGACGGTCGAGTTCGTCCACGGCGATCTCGTGCCCGCCGTTGCCGAGGCCCGGCAGGGTGGTGTCCACGAGGTTGGCGGGGTCCTCCGTCCAGGCCGCAGGCGGCGTGGCGGGCAGGCCCACGCAGGCCCCGTCGAAGTCGGTCTCGGGGTCGTCGGCGGGGCCCACGGTGAAGGACGGCGGGCGCTCCGCGGCAGGCCGCAGGAGGTCGCAGAGCGTGGGGACGCTGCCGTTGTGGAGGTAGGGGAAACGCGACCAGATGCCATCGAGCGGCGGGGGGGCGTACCCCGTGGACACGGCCACCCGCGTGCCCATGCGCGCCGACAGGACGAGGCCGTTGAGGGCCTCGGCGAAGTCGGCCATGCCGGCGGCGCGCTGCGGGTCGGTGCCCACGTCGACCGCTTCGGTCTGGGCGGCGTACACCACCCGCGTGGTGAGGAGCGCCGCCGCGCCCGCCGCGCCCTCCGACCAGCCCTTCTCGTAGTGGCCATGGCACGCGGCGCAGCTTGTTTCGAACACCACCTCCCCCCGTTGGGCGGCCTCCACGTCAACCGGGAAGTCCGGCAGGAAGGCCTCCCATCGGGGCGCGGGCGTGTTGAACACGGCCACGGTGAGCTCATCCATGGCCCGGCCGTTCTCGGCCATCCAGCCCTCGAGCTCGTGGAGATCGGTGCCCCGGCCGATCTCGTTCCACAGGAAGTTGGTGAAGATGGGGTTCCCCGACCGCACGCTCGCGTCGGAGAGCCAGCGCGTCTTGTAGCGGAGCGTCCACCACACGGCGGGTTTGCTGTCGGCCACGAAGTCGTCGAGCAGGCTCTCGCGCGGATCCCGCTCCAGCTCGGCGTCGCGCGTGGCCCAGGCGTCCGGCTGGCGGCGGGCGAGGCTGAGGCCGACCTGCGCCAGCGAGGTGTCGAGCCCGTGCACGGCCGGCACCCGCGCGCCCACTGCGGGCAGGTTGCCCTGCGCGCGGAGGTAGAGCTGCAGCTCCGTGTCGGTGGCGCCCGTGAGGTCGGCAAAGGCGCTGGCCGGGAACACCGGGAAGAAGGTGCTGGTGCTGTCGAAGTACTCGTTCGCCCGGCTCCGCCGGTTCGTGAGCCCCACGACGGGCTTCCCGAAGAGCTCGCTCGCGTGGCAGGCGAAGCAGGACACGCTGAACGCGGGCCCCCACGCGGTGTCCACCGTGCCCATCCCCATCGGGTCGCCGGCCTCCATGCCCGCCGGCGCGGGGATGCTCCCATCCTCCGGGTAGCGCGCGAGGCCCAGCCAGTCGGCCATTTCCTCCATGGTGCCGAAGCCGAGCGTCTTTCGGGCGACCGACTGGAAGTCCTCCCGGTCGGGATCGGTCGTGTCCTCCTCGAACAGCCGCCGGAAGGAGGCATCGGGCAGGAGCAGCCCCGACACCCCCACGGGCCAGGCCGACGCATGGCCGAGGCCGGCCGCGGTGACCTCGGCGAGCGCCTCCTCATCGAGCGCGTAGATGTTGTGCCGATCGGTGCCCGGCTCGAGCGCCGCATCCTCCGACCAGTCGGCCGAGTCGGCATCGCACCACCCATCGCCGTTGGCATCGAGCCCGTTCGCGCACACCACGGCATCGTGCACTTCGCAGGCGGCAAGGATGAGAACGCTGACCACGCCCCCCGGTAGCCGGTTCAGCCTTCCCACTCCACCAGCACGGAAGCCATGGTGAAGCCCGCGGCGGCGGAGCCGAGCAGCAGCTTCATCCCCGGCCGGAGCCGCCCGGATTCGTGGAGGGCGCGCAAGGCGAGCGGCACGGCGCTGGCCTCGGTGTTGGCGTGCAGGCCGTGGAGCTGGGGCACCCGATCCGGCGACACACCAAGGGTGCGGGCCACGCCCCGGAGCACGCGATCGGAGGGCTGGTGGAACACGAAGAGGTCCACATCCTCCACGCGCCAGCCCGCCCGGCGGGTGACGGCCTCGACGTGCTGCGGAACGAGCGCCGCCAGCTGCACGAGCGTGGCGCGGGAGGAGAGGAAGGGGCCGTTGGTGGGCACCTGGCAGAGCAGGTGGTGCGCCGACTTGCCCTGGGTGTGGGTGGCCACGATCCGCCCGCCGTGCCGGAAGGGGCGACGCCCCATGAGGAGCGCGGTGGAGGCGTTGCCGATGGTGAGCCCGGCGGCGAGGGTTTCGAGGTCCTCGAGGCGCTGGATGTCGTAGCTGAGGTGCCCCTCCGAGAGCGACGCCGACGTGATGACGCCCAGCTCCCAGCTCGGGTCGATCGCGGCCTTGCCGAGGAGCTGCTCCACGGCAACGAGCGGGCCTGCGCAGGCCGCCACGACATCGAACGCGAGCGCCCGGTGGGCCCCGATGCGTGCCGCCACCTCGCAGGCGGTGGCGGGCTCGAAAACCGTGCGCGCGATGCTCCCGTACACCACGGTGTCGAGCGCGTCGGCCCCGAGCCCGTTCTCGGCGAGCACATCCGCAGCCCGGTTGGCCGCATGCAGGCCCGGCGCCGCCGGCTCCACCGTTTCCTGGTACCGGACCGTGGTGCCGCAGCTCTGGAAGACGAGCTTTACCGCGCGCTCCACCGCCTTCCACTGGAGCGTACCTCCGCGAAACTGCGCCCGGATGCGCTCGATCACCATGGCGTTCGGCACCGGCGATGCGGGCAGCCTGGCGGCAGGAAGCGACAGGTAGACGGGCAAGACGACCCGTCTTTAGCACCGCGCCCGAGGGACTGGCGATCACTTTGGGGCATGGTGACGAACCCGTGACTTGCCTGTGCGACGTTGTGCGCATGGCACTCGTCACCAGCACCCTGCGGCAACTCCTCGGACTCACGATCATGATCGTGGCCGTGGCCCTGTTCTCCGTGATCTGCGTCTTCCTCCTGCCCTGGCGCACGCTCCGCATCCGGGTGTGCAACGTCTTCGGCCACATCGTCGGCCGGACCATCCTCGCCGTCACCGGAACCCACCTCACCGGCCATGATCGTGCGACGATGGGCACGTCGATGCCGGCCATCTACATCTCCAACCACACCTCGCCGATCGACATCTTCCTCGGCATCTGGCTCAGCCCGCTCGGCGTTTGCGGCGTGGCCAAGAAGGAGGTCATCTGGTACCCCTTTTTCGGGCAGCTCTACCTCGTGTCGGGTCACCTCCGCATCGACCGCAGCAACCGGGGCAGCGCCATCGCCGCCCTGGCGAAGACTGCCGACCTTGTGCGTGAGCACGGCCTCGGCATCTGGATCTGGCCGGAGGGCACCCGTTCGAAGGACGGGCGGCTCCGTGCGTTCAAGAAGGGGTTCGCCCACCTCGCGCTCGCCACGGGCCTGCCCGTGGTACCGGTGGTGGTGAGCGGTGCGCACCGCATCTGGCGCAAGAACAGCTTCCTCATCCACCCCGGCGAGGTCAACGTGAAGGTCCTGCCCGCGATCGACACCAGCCGGTGGACGTTGGAGACGCTCGATGAGCACGTGGCCGAGGTGCACCGCATCGTGAACGAGGCGCTGCCCGAAGCCCAGCGCGGCGAGGAGCTCGCGGCCGCCGCCAAGTGACGCCCGCCCGGCCCAAGGAGGGCTCGCCGAGCGCTCCCCCGAAACGTGCGGCGAGGGTGGCCCTCCTCGACGTGGCCGACAGCCCCGTCGGGCGCTGGCTGCTCGCGCTCCGCGACCTCGAGGCCCGCGTACTCCTCACGGTGCCCGGGCTCGAAGCGCTGCGCGCCGAGTGGGCGCCCGATGTCCTCGTGCTCGTCAGGCCCACCGCCGAAACCCTCCGCGCGCTCCTCCGCCCCGACGCCAGCGGCGAGGTGGTGCTCCTCACCGACGACGACACGCTCGACTCCGCAGGCGTGCACGCCGTCCTGGCCGGCTCGCCGCCGCCCAACGCGCTCCGGTGCACGCTCCTCGCCGCCGCGCGGCACCACCAGGAGCACCAGGCCCTGCGCGCCACCGAGCTCCTGCAGGCGCGCCTGCTCGGGCTCGCCTCGCAGCTGGGCGCGCTGTCCTCGCCCGAGGCGGTGGCCGAGCGGGCCCTCGAAGGCGCGCTCGATGCCCTCGCCGCCCCGGGAACCGGCGCGCTCCTCGCCGTACGCGCCGGCTCGGGCGCGCCGCTCACCCTCACGGGCTCCGGGCGGTTCTCGCGGGTGGAGACCGAGCTCGACGTTCCCGCCGAGGTGGTGGAGCAGCTGCATGCCGCGATCGGCCTGGGGGGGCAGGTGGCCCGCGACGGCCTCGCCCTGACCATCGGGCTCAGCGGTACGGCCGAGGTGGCCGGCGCGCTCTACCTCGAGCGCAGCGAGCTGCCGCCGAGCGCCCACGACCTCTGCGCCATGTTCGCCCGACTGGTCGGGCAGGCGATCAGCAACGCGGTCCTCTTCCGGCAAAGCACCGTGGATGCGCTCACCGGGCTCTACTCCCGCGAGTTCGGGCTCCATCGCCTCAACCAGACGCTCGCCCTCGGCGCCCGGCACGGCCAGGCCACCTCGGTGCTCGTGCTCGACGTGGACCACTTCAAGCGCGTGAACGACACCCACGGCCACGCCGGCGGCGACGTGGTGCTCACCGCGCTGGGCGCGCTCCTGCTCGACAGCCTGCGCGCCGGCGACTTCGCCACGCGCCTCGGCGGCGAGGAGCTCCTCGTGGTGCTCCCCCACACGGAGGAGGCCGGGGCGATGATCGTCGGCGAGCGGCTCCGGCGCCTCGTGGCCTCGTGGCGGGGGCAGCACGCCGGGGAGGAGCTTCAGATCACGGTCTCCATCGGCGTGGCGTGCGCGTACCCGCCGGAGCGGCTCGCGCACGAGCTGCTGGGGCGCGCCGACGATGCGCTCTACGCCGCGAAGGGCGGCGGGCGGAACCGGGTCGTCTGCGCGGGCGGCTGAGGCTCCCGCGGGCGCCTTAGTCCATCGCCGGGGCCGCCACGCCGAGCGGGAATTCCAGGGCGAGGGCGGCACCCGGGTCCACCGTCCACACCCCGCGTTGCTCGGCCTCGTCGCGCTGGTGAAGGTCGGCGTGGAAGCCGAGCCGGGCCCGCACTCCGCCCTCACGGCCGAAGACGGCCGCCACGGTGGGGCCCGTTCGGAACCCGGCCGGGCGGGCCGCCGACTCCCCGGTGGCAGGGTCGCCGCCCGTGTCGAGCTCCAGCGCTGCGGACCAGTCCACCGCGCCGTGGAGGAAGCCCTTGCCGATGAGCACCCCCGCGCCGATTCGGGCGAGCACGAAGGGGTCGGCCCCCTCGGCCGCGAAGCCGGAGCCGCCCCCGAGCCCGCCGAAGAGCTCGGGAACGAGGCTGCCCTCGCTCTCCGGACGCCACGACACGCCGAGGATGGCGCCGACCCGGCCGCGGGACTCGGCCGCGGGCACTTCCTCGGGGGAGGAGCCGCCCGTTGCCGCCACGAGCAGGTCGAGCGGGAGCTTGCGGGGCGCTTCCGGGGAGACCTCGGCGACCTCGCTTTCCCGCAGGGCCTCCTCCGGCGCACGCTCCACCCGCTCGCGCGGGGTGAGGCGGAGGTCGTTCGGGCCGGGGAGCACGTTGGCGGTCGCGAGCACCTCCTCGAGGTCCCAGTCGTCGCCCGACGGGGTGGGGGTGACCTCCGCGGTGGGGCAGGTCAACGGGGAGGGCTCCGCCGACGCCAGCAGCACCGCGGGCGCAACGGCACCCGCGCCCCCCGCGGTCAGCCGGGCCTCGGCCCCCCGAAGGCGAGCGCGGAGGGACCCCACCTCGGCCTCAGCGAGCCGCACCCGCTCCGCCCCGGCAAGCGCGCCCCCCTCGGCCGCCGCCGCGGCTGCCCGCGCCGCGAGCAGCTCGGCCTCGGCCACGCGTTCCGCCTCCGCGAAGGCGCGGCGCTGCGGCTCCGCCCACAGGCGCTGCGCCAACGACTGCGCCGCCAGCGCCACCGGGGGCTCGGGTGTGCCGCGGGCGAGGCGATCGACCCCGACGCCGAGCAGAAGGCCCGCCGCGAACAACGCGGCGCCCCACATGGGGTTCCAGGGCCGCACGGGCGGAGGCGCGAGCAGGGCCGCCCGCGCGAGGAGCGCCTCGGCGTCGGCCCGTGGGGCCGCCCCGGCGGGCGGCGCGAGGCCGGCAAGGAGGGCGTCGAGCTCGTCGTCGTTCATCATCGCCGTCCCTCCCGTTCTGCGCCCTGCTCGGATGCCTCCTCGAGCAAGGCGCGCAGGCGCTTCCTCGCGTACGAAACCTGCGAGTGCACCTGGTGCTCGGCGAGCCCCAGCACCTCGCCCACCTCGGCCGCGCTCATGCCGTGCACCACGCGCAAAAGCAGCACCTCCCGATGCTCCTCAGGCAGCCGCGCGAGGCCGGCTTCGAGCCAGCTCGCCTGTTCGGCCGCGAGGGTCTGGGACTCGGGGTTGCTCGGGGGCGCCCCCCAGTTCAACTCCACGAGGTGGGGCACGTTCTCCCGCGCCGTTCGCCGCTGGCGCAGCAAATCGAGGCAGAGCCGGCGCGCCACCGTGAAGATCCACCCGCGCGCGCTGCCCGTGGGCTGCCAACGACCGGCGGCCACCCGCAGGAAGGTCTCCGCGTAGACCTCCTCGGCCTGCGCCTCATCGCGCAGCATGCGGAGCGCGAAGGACTTCACCGCGAGGCCATGCCGGGCCACGAGCTCCGCGAACGCGGCCTCCCGACCGCCCAGCCAGGCGCGCATCAGCGCTTCGTCGGTGGGCGGGGCGTGCGCGAGCAGGGTCATCCTCCACCCAAAACGTAGAGCAGGCGAAAATCTGGATCAGGTTTTCCAGATACCCGCACGGAGCCCGCCCGTCGCCGCTCCGTCAATGCGAGCGCAGCGCGGAGGGGCGCCGCGTTAGGCGAGCCCCATGCTGGCCCTCCTGCTCGGTTGCCTCGAGCCCTTCCCGCTGGACCGACACGATCTCGCCGACCTGCGGATCGCAGGCATGTCCGCCGAGGGCGGCGAGCTGGCGAACGCGAGCGCGCTGGTGTGGGAGGGCACCGAGGCGTGGAGCGCGGTGGTGCCCGAGCGGGCGTGGAGCGCGCCGGAAGCCGGCCTCATCACGCTTACCGTGACCGACGCCTCCGGCGCCACCGAGCGGGGCGAGCTCGAGGTGGAGCCCGGCCACTCGGCGCCTGCGCTCACCTCCTGGAGCCGGGAGCTCACCGATTCGGGCGCCTCGCTCGAGGTCACCCTCTCCGCCGAGGCCACGGTGCACTGGATGTGCCCCGGGGGCACCCTCGCGGAGACCGGCGCCACCCGCACCGACTGGGCCGCGCTCGATGCCGAGGGCAAGGCGATCGAGAGCGGCGTGTGGCCCATCGTGGCGCTCTGGTTCGACGGCGCGGGCGGCAACGGCTGGGCCACCTTCGATGTGCCCGTGGGGGTCGAGGGGCCGTTCCTGGCCCAGGAGGGGCGCCTGCTCCCCCTGCCCGCCGGCACCGACAGCACCGCCTCCGCGGTCATGGCCACCCTGGCCGAGGCCGACACGGTGGCTGGCATCACGCTGGCCGACGTGGCGGTGGATGACGGCACGGAGGTGGCCGCGGCGCCCTGCGGCACCGCCGATGGCGTGTGGACGCCGGATGCGCTCCTCGAGCGCCGTTGCGGTCGTGATGAAACGGTCGGCGCCCGCGTGCGGCTCCGGGGCGAGGTCCTGCCGTGAGCCCGCTCCTGATCCTCGCCACCTTCGCCCACGCCGAAGAGGCCACGGAAGAAACGCCGGAGAACCCGCACGAGGTGGTGGTGGAAGCCCGCCGGGATGCGCCGGTGGTGGCCGAGCACACCCTCGATCGCGAGCGCGTGCTCCTCACGCCCGGCACCTTCGAGGATGCGGTGCGCCTCGTGCAGTCGATGCCCGGGGTAGCGCTCACGCCGGAGTACTCCCCGACCGCGGGCGACATCGCGGTGCGCGGCGCCGACCCCCGCGAAACCCGCTACCTGCTCGATGGAATCGAGATTCCCTACCTGTACCACTTCAACGGGTACAGCTCGGTCCTCCCCACCCGCATGCTCGACGAGCTCCAGCTCCTCCCCTCCACCTTCGGTGCGGAGAACGGCAACGCCACCGGCGGCATCATCGATGCCACCAGCACCTGGAGCCGTCCGGAGGCGCCCCGCGCCAGCGCCAACGTGAATTTCGTGATGGTCGGCGCCGAGGCAGCCGTGCCCAGCGGCGAGGCGTGGACGATGCGGGCCAGCGCCCGCCGCAGCTACCTCGACGTCGTCACCCGCGACGATCCGCAGTACAGCGCCTTCCCCATCTTCGCGGACGGCTTCGGCCGTCTCGAGTACACGCCCAGCTCGAACGCCCGATGGGCGCTGAGCTTGTTCGGCGCCAGCGACGAGTACACCCGCTACGCCGGCGAGCCCGAGCTGCTCGACCCCTACGAGCTCACCATCAACCCGAGCTTCACCTACCGGAAGCAGTACGGCGTGGCCCAGCTCGCCCATCGCCATCTCGTCGGCGCCAACAGGCTCGATGGGGCCATCGCCGCCACCGTGTACGGCACCTCGGGCGCCATGCCCGGCGCCGTCGACAAGGAGGACCTCCTCCGCGTCCAGGCCCGCGAGGATGCCCTCCTGCTCCTGAAGCCCTGGCTCCACCTGGCCGTCGGGGCCGAGGGGCGGTTCGAGTCCCTGAAGCTCGATGTGCAAACGGAGCGCGCCTGGCCCGAGCTCGCGCGCGAGTCGGCGCTCCTCCTGCGCGGAGTCTCCACGGAAGGCACCCTCGATCGCGTGATGGGCGGGGGGTACGCCGAGGCCCGGCTCTCCGCCGGCGCCTTCCGCTTCGTGCCCGGCCTCCGCGTGGATGGCGACACCCTCACCGGGCAGGCCACCCTCGACCCGCGGTTCAACACCCGCTGGAAGATCGGCGCCGACGAGCAGCTCCGCCTCGCGGTGGGCCAGTACAGCCAGTTCCCCGACACCGTGCAGCTCGCGCCCGACGTGGGCGACCCTTCCCTGCTCCCATCGGTGTCACGCCAGGCGGCCCTCGGCTTCGACTACGCCGTCGCCCGCCGCCTGGAGCTGGCGCTCGACGTGTACGGCAAGCTCGGCGAGAACCTCGTGGAAGCCGACGCGGGCGAGGGCCCCCGCGCGGTGGATGGCCAGGCCTGGGGCGTGGAGCTGGAGAGCCGCTACCGGCTCCGCGAGCTCTTCTTCGCGAGCGCGTCGGTGGCCGTTTCCCACAGCGAGCACGATGGCCACCTCTCCGACTACGACCAGCCCTGGGCGGTGAACCTCGTCGGGAGCTGGAACTTCCGCCCCACCTGGAACGCCGGCCTCCGCTACCGTGCGAGCGCTGGCCTGCCCTACACGCCGATCGTGGATGGCACCTACCTCGCGAGCAGCGACACCTACACGCCGGTGCTCGGCGCCACCAACAGCGCGCGCCTCCCCCTGTTCCAGAAGGTGGACGTCCACGTGCAGAAGGACTGGCGCTTCCGCACCTGGAGCCTCGCGCTCTACGGCGAGCTCTGGTTCGTTCCGCCCGGCAGCAACGTGATGTACGAGGCTTGGAGCTACGACTACGACGCCACCGGCCAGGTGAAGGGGCCGGTGGTCATTCCCCTCCTTGGGGCGCGGGGGGAGTGGGGGCTGCCGGACTCAAGGCGCCAGTAGCGCCCCCGTATCCGGCGCGGCCGGCTCGGCTTCTTCGATGCGCGCGCGCTCCAGGCCGAGCTCCTGCTCCTCCCCCGAAACCGATCGGATGCGGAGCCGCACGCGGGTGCCGGGCTCGCCGGTGATGGCCTGCACGCCCCGGAGCACGCTCCAGCCCGCGGCCGAGGTGCCGTCTACCGCTACCACGACATCGCCCGCCACGATCCCCGCGGCGGCGGCGGGTGAGCCCTCCGCCACGAAGGCCACGGACATGCCCTCGGTGCCGCTACCGAGCCCGAGCCCCACGCCGCCGATCGGGTCCACGTTCACGCGCAGATCGATGGCCGCAGGCGGCGCGAACGCGTCGAAATACTCCGCCTCGCCAGGCCGGCGGAGCTGACCATCGCGGCTCCAGGCCCGGAGGAGGCAGTCCCCGCGACGCGAAACGAGGCTGTACCTGCCGTTGTCGTCCGCCGTTGCCTCCGCCCCGCACCCTTCCACCATCGCCCCGGGGGTGGGCGCGCCGTCGAGGTCCCTCACCTGTCCCGTGATCGTCCACCCGGCCCCCTCGATGCGGCACCGCTCCACGCTCCCGGCCTCCACCTCCACGAGGCCGATGCGGCGCACCTCCGCGCGCCGCCCTTCCTCCTTGGCGTGCCAGGTCACCCGCCAATCGCCGGGCGCGAGCACGAGCGAGAGCTCCCGCCCCGAGGCGGTGCTCACCACGGCGGCGCCCCCGTCGGCGTCGGCGGCCACGAGGCGGCCGGGCTCCTCGCCGAGGGCCTCGTCCACCACACAGCTCACGGTGCCCCACTCGCGCCCGTCGGCCTCCACTGCGGCGCCCGCGCGCACAGGGACATCGCGGCCGAAGCTCACCTGGGGCGGGCGCCATTCACGCAGGCCACCCACGTCGGCGCGCCGCAGGCTCCACGCGACCCCCAGAAGCAGGGCCGCAGCGAGCAGCAGAAGCGCAAGGCGGCGAGGCACGCTTCGAGTGTAGCCTACAGGGGCTCCACCTCGAGCAGCTCGGTGCCCGGGTTTTCGCGGAGCGCGTACTGCAGGGGCCACGGGCTCTCCGCGAGCACGACCGGACGACCGTGCCGGTCCTCCACCACGGTGTAGTCCCGACGGGCGCGGAGCCAGGCCAGGCCGGCGTCTCCCCGAATCCAGCGGGCGATGCGGAAGGGGCTCGGGTCGAGCACCGACTTCACGCCGTACTCGGTCTCCAGCCGGTGCAGCATCACCTCGAACTGGAGCTGGCCGACCGCGCCGAGGAAGGGGTCCTGGTCGCCGAGCTCGGGGCGGAAGAAGAGCTGGATGGCGCCCTCCGCACTGAGCTGCTGGAGCCCCGCGGAGAGGTGCTTGCGGCGCATCGGGTCCTTCAGCTTCACCCGCGCGAAATGTTCCGGCGCGAAGCGGGGGATGCCCTGGTACTCCACGCGAGGGCCGTTGAAGAGCGTGTCGCCGATGCGGAGCTCGCCCGGATCGAAGAGCCCCACCACATCGCCCGGCCAGGCTTCTTCGAGGAGCTCCCGCTCACTGCCGAGGAAGGTGTGGGGCTTGCTGAGCTTGAGCGTCTGCCCGGTGCGGTGCACCTGCACTTCCATCGCCCGCTCGAACTTACCGCTTTGAATGCGAAGAAAGGCCACGCGATCCCGGTGGCGCGGGTTCATGTTGGCCTGGATCTTGAAGATGAACCCGGAGAACCGCGGATCCTCCGGCGCTCGCGACTCGCCGACACAGGCCCGGGCACCGGGGCCGGGCGCCATGTTGACCATGGCGTTGAGGAAGGGCTCCACGCCGAAGTTCTTCATGGCCGAGCCGAAGAAGACCGGAGTCTGCTTCCCAGCGAGGAAACGTTCGCGGTCGTAGGTGTCGCCCGCGATGTCGAGGAGCTCGCGGTCCTCGTCGAGCTTGGCCAGCAGCTTCGGCTCCAGCGTTTCCGGCTCCACCGCCTCGAACTGCACGAGCTCGGTGCCACGCCCCTCGCCGAAGCGGAGCACCTTCCCGGAGGCGCGTTCGTACACGCCCACGAAATCGCGTCCGGTGCCCACCGGCCAGTTCACCGGCGCACACTCGATGCCCAGCGCGCGGCCCACATCGTCCAGCAGCGTGAGGGGTTCGATGCCCTCGCGGTCGCACTTGTTGATGAACGTGAGCACGGGAATGCCGCGCATCCGACACACATCGAAGAGCTTCTGGGTGCGCTCCTCCACGCCCTTGGCGTTGTCGATGAGCATCACGGCGCAGTCCACCGCGGCGAGCACCCGGTAGGTGTCCTCCGAGAAGTCGGCGTGGCCCGGCGTGTCGAGCAGGTTGAGCCGGCAGCCGTGATGGTCGAACTGCAGGACCGAGCTGGTGATGGAGATGCCGCGCTCCTGCTCCATCTTCATCCAGTCGCTCACCGCATGGCGACTGGCCTTGCGCGACTTCACGGCCCCCGCGATGTGGATGGCGCCGCCGTAGAGGAGGAGCTTCTCCGTGAGCGTGGTCTTCCCCGCGTCGGGGTGCGAGATGATCGCGAACGTACGCCGGCGCGCGGCTTCGTGGGCGAGGGTTTCGAGCGGGTCCATGATCCGCGGCGGCTATCATGAACGGGAGGTGGGGCGATGCGCCGCAACCCGTTTCGGGGTCCAGCGGGAAAACGCCGCGCATCGCGGCGCCGACGTGGCATCATCTTTCCATGCTGCTCCTGCTCCCTCTCCTGACCCCCGCCTGGGCCTGCGGGGGCTTCGTGCCCGAGGCGGGCAGCCTCACTTCCTCCGACGCGCAGCAGGCGCTCTTCGACATCGGGGCCGAGGAGATCGAGGTCACCTACGCCGCCCGCTACAGCGGCAACGCCGCCGACTTCGCGTGGGTGATCGCGGTGCCCGGCGAGGTCCTCGCGGTCGAGGAGGGCGACGCCGAGCTGCTCGCGGCCCTGCAGGAGGCCAGCGCGCCGCAGGTGGAGGTCGATCCCGCCAGCGATGATGCGTCCGGGTGTGGCTGCGGGGCACAGGGCACCAAGGGCGGCGATGGCGCGCTGAACGACCGCGTGGGCGGCTCCGACACTGGCGGGGTCACCGTGACCGGAACCGGCTTCGCCGGCGACTACGAATACACCACCCTGAGCGCCACCGACGCCGGCTCGCTCCTGACGTGGCTCGACGAGCACGGCTACGACGGCAGCATGATCAGCACGGCCGTCACGGCCTACGTGGAGGACCCGCTCGACTGGGCCTTCGTGGCGGTGCGCTACGCCCCCTCGGAGCCCGACGCCAGCGCCCCCGTGGCGCTCGACCCGCTCCGCATCCGCTACGGCAAGGCGGCCGACGGCGCGCTGCACGCCATCTTCCCCGGTCGCCTCGGGCAGACCTCCACGGTGGATCACGTCCACACCGAAACCTACGTGCTCGCCGACAGCCGCGCCGAGCTCTCCGGAGGCTGGTCCGCACCGGAGAACCCGGACGAGAAGGACGGCCACACCTGGGATGTCGTCACGGTGGACTACGCCTCCGCCGAGGGCGCCTGGCTCACGTTGCTCCTCGCTTACGGTGACACGAAGCCGGGAATGTGGATGACCTGGTCGGGCTCCCACGAGGGCCGGTGGCTCACCCGATTCGACAGCTACCTCACGCCGTCTACGTACAATTCCGATCCCGTCTTCAGCGAGAGTGGCGACAACGTGCAGGCCGACACCGTGATCTACATGATGGCCGAGGCCACCTGGCAGGAGAGCTACGAGGGCGAGGGCGCCGTGGTGGCCGCGGGGCTCGCTTCCTTCGGGTTCATGCTGTGGCGTCGCCGCCGCGTGCCGCGGTAGCGCCCGGCATGGTCGTGCGCCCCCCCTCCTCGCTCAGCGCGCTCGTGCGGGTGCTGCTCTACGTCGATGACGCCGCGGAGGTCCACGACGCCGACGGCATCTGCGTATTCGTGAACCCGGCGTGGTCCCGCCTGACCGGACAACGCCCCGACGAGGTGATCGGGAAGCCGGCGCCGCCCCTCCCGGCACGGGGCGTACGCCGCCTCCTGCTCCACGATGAAGCCGGCGACCGCGCCCACAGCGTCATCCTTCGCCGCGAGGCCACGGGCTCCGCACGCGGCCGGCCCACCGAGCGGGATGCCCGCTTCGACCGCGCCATCCGCGGCGCCAACGTGGGGCTCTGGGAGTTGGAGCTGGCCACGGGCCACGTCCTCCTCTCGCCGCGCTGCCTCGAGCTGGTGGCGGTGCCCAGCCAGGAAACCACGCTCACGGCGCTCCGACGCATCACCCACCCCGACGATGTGCTGCGCGTCACCGACACGCTCCGCAGCCAGCCGGAAGGCCCCCGCGACCAGCGTTCGGAGGAGCTGCGGCTGCGCGACCCATCGGGGCAGTGGCGCTGGGTCCAGCTCCGCGCCACGATCTACTGCGGGCCCGATGGCCGCCCGGAGCGCGTGGCGGGCGGCCTGTACGACATCCAGGATCGAAAGGACGCCGAGGAGCGCCTCGTGCACCTCGCCAGCCGCGATCCCCTCACCAACCTGCTCAACCGCCGCGCCTTCGTGGAGCGCATGCAGCAGGCCGCTTCGCGCGCTCGCCGCGGCGCCGTCGCGAACTTCGCCGTGCTCTACGTTGACCTGCGGAAGTTCAAGCAGGTCAACGACCAGTACGGGCACGAGGTGGGCGACGACCTCCTCCGTAGCGTGGCCACCCGCCTCCTCGCCGCCGTCCGCCCCGGCGACAACGTGGCACGCCTCGGCGGCGATGAGTTCGGGCTCCTGCTCGAGCCCGTGGGCACCGAGCAGCACATGATCGCGGCCGCCCAGCGGGTGGAGCGGGCGCTGGCCACACCGTTCCCGCTAGGCGCCCTCACGCTGCACATCTCGGGCACGGTCGGCGCGGTCATGGGCGACACCAGCGGCAACATCGACGCGCTCATCCGCGATGCGGACACCGCGATGTACTCCGCGCGCCTCGATGGCGGCTCCGGCCACAAGGTGGCCGACAGCGAAATGCGCGCCCGGATGCACCGTGCCAGCACGCTGGCGGCGGCCCTGCCGGCGGCGCTGCGTCGAAACGCCCTGCGCGTGCTCTTCCAGCCGATCGTGGAGCTCGCGTCGGGCCGCGTGGTGGGCATGGAGGCCCTCGTCCGCTGGCATCATCCCGAGTTCGGGGCCGTAAAGCCCGGGCAGATCGTCGACCTCGCCGACGAGCTCGGGGTGGGCACCGACCTCGGCCTCTTCGTGGTGGGGCAGGCGGTCACCTGGCTGCTCGCGGCTCGCCGGAGCGCGCTCGTTCCCGACGACTTCGTGATGAACGTGAACGCCAACGCCCGGCTCCTGCACGACCAGCGCTTCGAGCAGATGGTGGAGGTGCTCCGGCGCACCTCCGGCCTCTCGGCCAACATGCTGAACATCGAGATCACCGAGACGGCGCTCATCCATCGCCCCGACGAAATGGTCCAGGTGATGGAGCGCTTCCGCAGCCTCGGCGTGGGCTTTGCGCTCGATGACTTCGGCACCGGCTGGTCCTCGCTCGTCCACCTCCGGACCTTCCCGGTGCGCTGCGTGAAGATCGACCCCTCCTTCACCAGCGCGGCCGTCACCGACCGAACCACCGCGGAGATCGTGCGCGGCCTCGTGGGCATCACCCGCGCTGTGGGCATGCAGGTGGTCGCGGAAGGGGTGGAGTCGGAGGAGGAGCGCGCCTGCATGCTGGAGCTCGGCTGCCACTACGCGCAGGGCTACCTGTTCGCGCACCCCGCCACCGCCGACGAGGCGATCGAGCTCCTGCGGAACCAGCCCGGCTGAGCCGCTCAGCCCCCGCGCACCTTCGCCGCGATCACCCAGTCCGACCCCCACGACATCGGCACCGCCGCGAGCGCGCGCGCCCGCAGCTCGGCGATGTGCTGCTCGAAGGCCGCGGCCACCGTGCGGTCGTGGAAGTACGGGAGCTTGCGCACGGCCACGTCGAGCTGGCCGTTCACGAAGCGTTCGCCGAGGCGGTTGGTGAAGGACTGGCTGTCCATCACCTCGAAGCCCGCGGCTCCCACCCAGGAGAGCACCAGCTCGCGGGGGTATTCGCGGTAGCAGCGATGCCCGGCGAGGAGGATGGCGGCATCGCGGAGGCGGCAGACCTCGTCGAGCACGCTGCCATCGCGCGGGGGGGGCTCGAGGCCCACGAGGTAGAGGCGGTCGGCCACGTGCGGCCGGATGCGCTCGAGAAAGCCGTACTGGAAGTAGGGCGCGTGCCCGTCGATCGCGCCGATGACGTAGTCGGCGAGCACCACGTCGAAACGTTCGCCCGCGAGGAGCGCCGGGTCGGTCCACTGGCCGAGCACGAGCCGCACGTCGGGTGCGATGCTCTTGAGCGAGGGGAGTCGCCAGTTCTCCACGGTCACGGCCGTCAGCGACCGTGGCGCGATGCTGTGCAGCCAGGTGAGCGAGTGGTCGCCCGTGCCCGCGTCGAGCACGCTGCCCCACTCGGGCCCGTGCAACTTCTCGAACCAGGCGAAGAGGGCATCCTCCCGACGGAGCGGCGGCATCAGGCCGGCTCGATCCGGAAGGGCTTCTTCTTGCCGGCCCACAGCACGCCAGGCTCGGTGAGGCTGTGCTTGGGGTCGGTGATGCGCTCGTCGCCGAACCGCACCGCGTTGCCCTCCACCATCCGCCGGGCCTCGCTGTTGCTGGAGACCACGCCCGTGGCCACCAGCGCAGCCAGCACCCCCACCGGGAAGTTGACCGCCACGGTGGGCATGTCCGCGCTCACGCCGCCCGCGAACGCCGCCAGCGCCGCCGCCTCGGCCGCCTCCGCCGCCTCCTGCCCGTGCACCACGGCCGTGGCTTCCCGCGCGAGCAGCCGCTTCGCCGCCCGGATGTCGGCCACGTCGCATTCGGCCACCGGCAGGAAGGTAAAGAGGCGGAGGAAGCGCTGGACATCGCGGTCGTCCACGTTGATCCAGTACTGGTAGTAGTCGTACGGGGTGACCCGCTCTGGGCTCAGCCAAACGGCCCCCGCCGCCGTCTTCCCCATCTTGGCCCCGGTCGCCGTGGTGAGCAGCGGCGTGGTGAGCCCGAACGAATGTCCGCCTTCGAGGCGACGAATGAGGTCCATTCCCGAAATGATGTTGTACCACTGGTCGCCGCCGCCGACCTGCAGCGTGCACCCCTCGCGGCGGTACAGCTCGAGGTAGTCGTAGCTCTGCAGGAGCACGTAGTTGAACTCGATGAACGAGAGGCCCTGCTGGCGCTCGAGCCGCTGCTTCACGCTCTCCGCGCGGAGCATGTCGTTGACCGAGAAGTGGCGGCCGATGGTGCGGAGCACCTCGATGTAGCCGAGGCCATCGAGCCACTCGGCGTTGTCCACCATCTTGCCCTCGCAGAACTTCGAGATCTGCCCGGCGATGCCGCGCTTGTTGGCCTCGAGCCGCTCGGCATCGAGGATGTCGCGCGTGCTGTCCCGGCCCGAGGGGTCGCCCACCTTGGCCGTGCCGCCGCCCACCACGGCGATGGCCCGGTGCCCGCCCCGGGAGAGCCACGCCATTGCCATGAGCTGCACGAGGCTGCCGACGTGGAGCGAGTCGGCCGTGGGGTCGAACCCGATGTAGAAGGTGCGGGGCGTGCCGAGGTGCTCGCGCAGCCCTGCCTCGTCGGTGCACTGGTTGAAGAAGCCGCGCTCCTTCAGGATGTCGAGCACATGCATGCCGGGTTCCCGTGAACTCGACCCGATGCTAAGCCGCGCGGGTGAATCCCGCCCCCTCGGCCCTCCCCCTCCGCCCGGCCCTGGCCCTCGCCGTCGTGTCCGGCGTCGCGTTCGCGCCCGGCTTCCCGCCGTTGGGCTGGTGGCCGTGCACCCTGCTCGCGTTCGCGCCGCTCTACGTGGCCCTCGCCGGGCAAACGCCGCGGCGGGCCTTGCTGCTCGGCTGGGTCTCCCTGCTGGTGTCGAGCACCCTCGTCTTCTCGTGGCTCGTGGGCACCATCCGCGACTTCGGCGGGCTGCCCACGCCCGTGGCCGTCCTCGCGCTGCTGCTCCTCAGCGCATGGCACGGCCTCCGCCTCGGCCTCGCCACCTGGCTCACGGCCCGCGCGGAACGTCGCGGCTGGCCGGCCGCCCCCACGTTCGTGGCCGCCGTGCTGGCGTTGGAGTGGACCTTCCCGCTCCTGTTCACCTGGAACCTCGCCACCTCCATGGGCGACCACGACGCCCTCCTCCAGACCGCCGAGCTCGGCGGTCCCCTGCTCGTCGACCTCACCATCCTCCTGCCAAGCGTGGCCCTCGGCGAGCTCTGGCGCGCGCGCCACGCCCGTCGTCGCCCCGCCATCGGCACAGTGGTCGCCGGTCTCGTGGTGCCCGCCCTCGCGGCGTTGTGGGGCACGCACCGGATCGACGCCGTGCGCGCGCGGCAGGCCGAGGCTCCCGAGCTGCGCATCGGGCTCGTGCAGCCGAACCTGCCGATGGGGGCCGAGTCCGTCGTGCCCGACCTGCAGGCCGCGACCCAACGCCTCGCGAGCGCCGGCGCGGAGCTCGTGCTCTGGCCCGAAACCGCGGTGCACACCTCCTACAACGACTACACCTACCCCACCAAGCTCCCCGAACAGGTCACCGGCGTGCTCGGCGTCCCGACCCTCTTCGGCGTCCGCACCTGGCGGGCCGGCGCCACCGAGGATGCGCAGAAGGTTCGCCACAACAGCGCGATGCTCTCCGACCAGGATGGTCGCATCCTCGGGCGGTACGACAAACACGAGCTCCTCGCCTTCGGGGAGTACACCCCCCTCGCGAACGTCTTCCCCGCGCTCGCCAAGCTCATGAGCCACGCCCGCTCCTTCACCGCCGGCGAGGGCGTGCAGCCGCTGGAGTGGGCGGGCCACCGCATCGTGGCGCTCATCTGCTACGAGGACACGCTGCCGACCTACGTGAACGCGCAGGTGGCCGCCGCCGACCCCGACCTGCTGGTGAACCTCACCAACGACGCCTGGTTCGGCGACACCGCCGAGCCCTGGATCCACCAGTCCGAAGCGCGGCTGCGCGCCGTGGAGCACCGGCGCTACATGGTGCGCGCCACCAACAGCGGGCCCTCCGGCGTGATCGACGCCACCGGCCGCCCGGAGCAGCTCGGCCGCCTCTTCGAAACAGAAGAGCGCATCGTCACCGCCCGGCTCCTTCGCGGCGGCACCCTCTACGAGCGGGTGAGCGACGCCGTCGGCTGGGTGGCCGCGGCGACGATCCTCGCCGCCGCCCTGCTCCGCAGGCGCCGCGCGCCGGAAACCGACGGCATCGGCGGTTGACGGGTCGGCCGGGGGGCGGCCGGAATACACTCGCGAGGCGGGGAGACAGCGATGTGGACGCTCAAGGACAAGGTCGTACTCGTGACGGGCGCCAGCCGCGGCGTGGGCGCCGCCTGCGCCATCGCGCTCGCGCGGGAGGGCTGCAAACTCGTGCTCGCCGCCAAGACCATCGACCCCGACCCGCGCCTGCCGGGCACCCTGCTTGACACCGCGCGCGCCGTGGAGGCGGCCGGCGGTGAGGCCCACGTGGTCGCCTTCGACGCCCGCGACAGCCAGGCCTGCGCGAACCTCGTCGACGCGACCATCGAGCGCTTCGGCGGCATCGACATCCTCATCAACAACGCCGGCGCCATCTTCTGGAGCCCGGTCGCCGACTGGACGGTGAAGCGCTTCGACCTCGTCTTCGGCGTGAACATGCGCGCCGCCTTCGCGATGAGCCGGGCCGCCATCCCGCACATGCGGAAGCGCGGCGGCGGGCACATCCTCATGATGTCCCCCCCCATCGTGACCGACGCGCTCCCGGGCAAGGCGCCCTACCTCGTGTCGAAGTGGGGAATGACCGCACTGGCCATGGCGATCGACGCCGAGGAGAGCGACACCGGCATCAGCGCGAGCGCGCTCTGGCCGGTCACCGGCATCCGCACCGCCGCCACCGAGAACCTCGGCATGGGCGAGGCCGGCGAGTGGCGCAAGCCCGAAATCCTCGCCGATGCCACCGTGGCGCTCCTGCGCCGCGACCCGCATCGCCTCCCCTTCCGCGCCTGGCTCGACGAGGAGGTGCTCGCCGAGGAGGGCATCACCGACCTCACCCCCTTCCGCTGCGACCCCGACAAGGAGCCCACGCCGATGTCGATCGAGCTGGTCGACCCGGGCTGGGCCGCACGACACGGCCGGTAGTCGGCCGCGCATGTCGCGCTGGTCGCTCCGCCCCGAGGTGATGCTGGAGGCCGACGCGGCGGGGGGCGTCACGCTGGTCGACCCGCTCTTCGAGCGCGCCTTCGTCCTCCCCGCGGCGGAGGTGGCCGCGCTCGACGCCGCCGAGCCCGAGGCGCTGGCCCGGCTCGACACGATGCACCTCCGCGCCACGCCCGAAACCGACGCCTTCCGCCGGGCGGCCTGGTTCGCCCGCCTGCGCCCCTCGCCCTCCACGTCGACGCCCGCGCCCCACGACGCCGCCACCGTGCTCGCCGCGGCTACCGCCGCGGCTCGCCTCCCCTGGACGCCCGCGTGGCGCAGCCCCGAACGCTGGCGCCGCCTCCTCGAACGCGGGCTCACGAGCCCCGCGCCGCTCCGCCTCCCCGGCCTGTTCCCGACGCCGCTCGTGCGGGCCGCGGCGGCGCAAGCCGCCGCGGCCGAGCACGAGCGGCTGGCGACGGCGCTCTTGAAGGCGGAGCGCGCCCCCGTGAGCGAAGCCACGGGGGGAGCGCTCGGTGCGCTCCGCGCCGCCCTGGACGCGCCCGCGTTTCGCCGCGCCTGCGGCATCGCCCTCGGCCGAACGCTCGACGGGCCACTCCACCTCAACGCCTGGCACCTCGCGCCCGGCGAGGCCATGGGCATCCACCCCGACGGCGCCAGCTACGCCGGCACCGTGGTGGTCGGCCTCAACCGCGGGTGGCGCGCCGCCGATGGCGGCGCGATCGCCTTCGGCGTGCCCAGAGGCGAGGGCCTCGCCGTGTCCGATCGGTGGTTGCCCGAAGCTGGCGACGTCCTGTTGTTCGCGCCGACCCCGTTCACCTGGCACTGCGTCGAGCCCACCCGCCGCGAGCGCCGCACGCTCTCCGGCTGGTGGATCAGTGCGTCGTGAGCACCGGGATCTTCGCGCCCCGGATGACCCGCTCGGCCACCGAGCCGAGCACCACCCGCTCCAGCCCGGTGCGGCCGTGCGTGCCCAGCACGATGAGGTCGGCCTTGCAGGCGGCCGCCTCGTCGAGAATCTCCTCGGGGGGGAACCCGGAGCGCACCTCGGTGCTCACCTCCATGCCGGCCGGTACTTCCTCGCGCGCCACCCGATCGAGCCCCACCTTCGCTTCGATCGCCATCTGGTTGTTCGCCTCGATGAGCAGCGCCGGCACGCTCGCGCCGAACGGCCCGGCATCCACGTAGGGGATGGTGCCCACGTGCAGCAGGTGCAGCCGCGTGTTGCCCTGCCGCGCCACGTGTATGGCGAGGCGCAGGGCGTGCAGCGAGGTCTCCGAGAAGTCGATCGGAACGAGCAGTTTCGTGAATGCCATGCGGACTCCGGTTGCCGGCAAAGGTAACCACGCTCACCGAACCGCCAACCGTCCGGGCTCGCTCTGACGCCCGCTTGTGCACGAAATTTCGACGTCCACCCGCTCGCGGGTCATAGTCGCAACGGGATTCCCATGCTCCTCTCCCTGCTCCTCGGCTGCCCCTCCCCCCCGGCCCCCGGCGCAGGTAACGACACGGCCTCCACCGAGCCGGCCATCACGGGTGGCGCCGAAGCCGACGTGCTCTTCGACCCCGCTGTGCTCCACGAGCTGGTGGTGGAGATCGCGCCCGAGGACTGGGAGGTGCTCCGCCACCAGGAGCGCACCATCTACGATCTGCTCGGCGAGGACTGCCTCACCGGGCCGTGGGGCAGCCCCTACGACTGGTTCGCCGCCGAGGTCACCTTCGACGGCGAGGCGCTCGGCGCGGTGAACCTGCGCAAGAAGGGCTTCTTCGGCTCCCTGAGCGACACGCGGCCGAGCCTCAAGGTGGATGTGGATGGCCAGGTGGAGGGCGCGCGCTTCCACGGCCTCGAGAAGCTCGTGTTCAACAACGGCAACCAGGACCCCGGGCGCCTGCGCACCTGCCTCGCCCACCAGTGGTTCGCGGATGCCGGGCTGATCGCGCCGCGTTGCGCGCTGGCCCACGTGGTCGTCAACGGCGAGGACCTCGGCGTGTACGCCCACACCGAGAACATCGACGAGGAGCTGGTGGCCCGGCGGCTCGGGGGGCGCCCCGCCGAGATGTACGAGGGGGCGCTCTCCGACTTCAACGACGAGTTCATCGTCACCTTCGAGTCGGAAACCGACGCCTCCGACGGCGCCGCGCTCCGGGCCATCCAGGAGGCCCTCGAAGGTGAGGAGAGCGGCCTCCTCTCCCGGCTGCGGGCGGTGCTCGACCTCGAGGCCTTCCTCACCTTCTGGGCCGCCGAGTCCATCGCCGGGCACTGGGATGGCTACAACGGCAACACCAACAACTTCTACGTCTACACCGACCCCGAGAGCGGCCTCGCCCGCTTCATCGCCAGCGGCCCCGACGCCGCGTTCGATTCCCGCACCCCCTTCGGGTACGGCCGCCCGCCCTGGGTCGTCACCTCCAGCGAGCTCTCCTCGCGGATCTGGGCCACCGAGGAGGGGCAGGCCCTCTACCTCGCGGAGGTGGAGCGCCAGCTCGACGAGGCCTGGCAGGCGGAGGAGCGGCTCGCCCAGCTCGATGTGTGGAAGGACCTCGTCCGCGAGCTCGATACCGCCGAGATGCGCGAGGGGATGAAGGCCACCCGCGAGGTCGTGGCCACCAAGGAGTCGGACCTCCGCGCGAACCTCGGGGGGCGCTTCGAGGTGCTCCCCTTGCTCCACGACGTGTGCTGGCGCTCCGCCGGCACGGTCAACGTGGACTTCTCCACCACCTGGGGGAGCTACCCCAACGGCGATGTCTTTGGCGGCGGCGAGGCCGTCGTGGCCTACGAGATCGACGGCGTGAGCTACCCCTCCACGCAGGACGGCGTCACCGTCGGGTACAACGACGACGAGACCGCCCTCTGGGTCACCATCAGCGAGATCGCCCCCGACACCTGGCTGGCGCCCTACCTGACCTTCGACGTGAGCCTGATCGCCGATGGCGCCGTCATCCCGCTCGACGGCTCCGGCGCCACCGGTGCGCTCCTCTACATGGGCCCGGACACCGGCGGCCAGTGGCAGACCGCCGCCTACCTCGCCAACGGAGCGCTTGCCCTCGAGAAGGCGAGCACGGTCGAAGGCGCGGTGTGGCGCGGTGCGCTCAGCACGGAAGTGATGGCGTCGGGCCTGTAGCGCCCGCCGCGCTCAGCGCTTGGCGAGCCCCTCGACGAGCTTGCCCACGTCGATCCCCGTGGCGCCCTTCACCTCCTCCGCGAGGCTCAGCCCGGTTCGCGCCGAGCCGCCGCGGTCGGCCGGCAGCATGGTGATGCGGTCGACCTTCACCTGGCCCAGGGTGGATACGAGCTGGTCGAGCAGCACCTGCAGGCGCTGGGTGAGGAAGATGTCGCGCGCGTTGGTGCCGCCCTGCTTCCAGGTGGCGATCTGCGCCGCGAGCGCCGTGGCGGTGGCGCGCCCATCCTCCACGATGCTCGCCGCGGCGCCCTTCGCCGCCGAGATCTGCGCGTGCATGTCGGCCGTGGCCGGCGTGATCACGTCGGCTTCGAGCTGCCGCTTCACCTGCTCCACACGGGCGCCCTGCACCTTGATCTCGCCCTCCGATCGGGCCACCAGCGCCTTCACGCGCGCGGTCTCTTCCGCCACGAGCGCATCGCGGCGCGAGATGGCATCAGCCACACGCCGCGAGTTCTCGGCGCGCGCGACGGCGATCTCCGACTCGATGGAGGTGAGCCGCGCGTTCTTGCGGTTCTCCGCATCACGCTGGATGGCGTTGGTGCGCGAGGTGGCCTCGGCGATCTTGCTGCGGGTCACGAGCTCGGCGGACTGCTTGCGGCCGATCGACTTGAGGTAGCCCTTGTCGTCGGACACGTTCTGCACCTTGAGGGTGTCGAGCACGAGCCCGAGCTTGGTGAGGTCGTGCTCGGCCTCCTCCAGGAGCTTCTCGGCGAAGGTGATCTTGTCCTCGTTGACCTGCTCCGGGGTGAGCTGGCTCAGCACGCCGCGGAGGTTGCCCTCGAGCGTATCCTTCGCCACCTGCACGATGGCGGCGCGCTGCCAGCCGAGGAAGCGCTCGATGGCGTTGTTGAGCACGGGCTCGTGCCCCGCGATCTTCACGTTGGCCACGCCCTCGATGTTCAGCGGGATGCCGCCCTTGCTGTAGGCGCTGGTCACGCTGACCTCGATGATCATGTTGGTGAGGTCGAGCCGGTCCACCCGCTCGAGCAGCGGACGCCGCACCGAGCTGCCGCCCTTGATCACGCGGTAGCCGACCTGCCTTCCTTCCACGATCCGCTGCCCACCCGAGAAGATGAGCACCTCGTTGGGGCCGCAGATGTAGAGGAGGTTGCGGAACACGGCCGTGGCCGCCGCGCCCATGAAGGCGATGACGAAGAGGAGCACGCCGAAGCTGATGAGAATGTCCATGGCCTAGGCCTCCTGCCGGGGGTTGAGGGCGCCGATCACATCCACGCCGGTGCTCTTGAAAATCTCCTGAAGCACGGCGGTGACCGCCGCCGGGTAGCCCGAGAGCAGCCTGGCGAGCGCCTGGCCGTCTCCCCCATCCACGAGCACCACCTCCCCGACCTCCACCGCCGAAACGCGCCCGGCCACCGTGCGGATGACCTGCTCGATCTGCTGGATGAGGAAGACATCCTTGGCATCCTCGCCGGCACCCAGCCAGGTGTCGGTGAGCAGCGCGAGCGCATCCGCGCCCGCCTTGCCGTTCTCGGCGATGGCCGCCGCCGCACCCCGCGCACGCAGCTGCTCGGCGCGCTGGGCCGCTTCGGCCGGCAGCACGATGTCCGCCTGGAGCCGCATCTCTTCGAGGCGCGTCCGGATTTCCTGCAGCTCCTGCTCGGCCTCGGCCCGGGCCTGGGCCGCGAACTGCGTGGTGCGCTCCTCCTCCACGTTCGCGAGCCCCGTGAGCTCCGCCTTCACGCGGCGCATGTCGTTCTCCGCCTTCACCACCGTCGTTTCCGCCTCCTGCACGGTGACCTCGGCATCCCGCCGGAAGTTCGCCTCGGCGCGCTCGGCCTCGGCCTTCGCGTTGCTCTCGGCGATGTCGGCCACCATCAGCACGTTGGCGATGCGCTCGCGGCCGATGCTGTCGAGGTACTTCACATCGTCCCACACATTCTGGATCTTGAGCGTGTCGAGCTGGAGGCCGAGCTTGCGCAGGTCGTCATCCGCCTCGTCGAGCAGCTCGTGCGCGAACTTCAAGCGGTCCTCGTTCACCTCCTCGGGCGTGAGCTTGGCGAGCACCCCGCGCAGGTGCCCTTCGAGGGACTCCTTCGCCACGCGCCGGATCTCATCGCGCTCGCGGCCGAGGAACCGTTCGATCGCGTTCATCATCACGTCGGGGTCGGCGCTGATCTTCACGTTCGCGATGGCGTGGATCTTCAGCGGGATGCCGCCCCGGCTGTACGCGTTGGTCACGTTCAGGTCGATGGGCATGAGCGACAGGTCCATCCCATCGACCTTCTCCACGAACGGCATGCGCCAGGCCCTTCCGCCCGCGACCACGCGGTAGCCCCGGTTGCCACCATCACTCGTGGCCTGGGTGCGGCCCGACAGCACCAGCACCTCGTTGGGCCGGCAGATGTACAGAAAACTCCGCACGAGGATGATGAGGAACAACAGGCCGATGCCGAGGGCACCAGCGGCGAAAACGGAAACAAAAAGCAGTTCCAAGAACGACTCCTGAACGGACTAGCTGCGGGATGCGGCGGCAGCGGGATTGGGCGTGGTGATCGTGGCCTCGCCAGCCTTCATGTCCACCACGAGCACGCGCTCGCCGCGGCCGAAGTGGTGGGCATCGCGGGTGCGGGCGAGGAGATCGAGCGCCTGCCCATCGTGGGTGACGCGGATCTTGCCCGGCTTCTCGGCAGTGATGGGGAGCAGCACGGTGGCCTCGCGGCCGAGGAGCTGCTGTACGTCGGCGATCGTGCCCACCTGGCGCTTGTTGGCGAGGCGGAAGAGGGTGGCCACGGCAAAGCCGATGCCGAGGCCCGCCACGATGCTCGTGGGCAGCGAAACCCACGCCGACACCTGGAGCACCGACATCAGCGTGCCGGCGAGCCCGAAGGAGGCGAGCGCGAAGGTCCAGAACCGGAAGGTGAGGAAGGTAGCGAGGAGCGCGCCGGCTTCCCCCAGAGCCTCGCCCGGCGGGTCGTTGGCGTGGTCGTGTACCCCGACCTCTGCCTCGGCGTGCACGGCCGCATCGTGGTCCTTGTCGAACCCGAGGGCGCTCGCCACCACGAAGACGCCGCCGAACACGAGCGCCGCCGCATGGACCGACAACAGGATCATCCCATCCCCAACGGCCGGGGGGAGGACCCGACACCCTTCCAACCTGCGCGCCGTCCAAAAAACGTCAAGGCCTCCGTCGGCAGTCGATGCGCGCGGCCCACCGTCAGGCGGCCGCGACGGCATAGGATCGGCGCATGATCGTCCTCGTGGGTGGTTGCGGTCTGGAGCGGCTGGCCGCCGTGCTGCGGGCCTCAGGCGAGCCGGTCGCGCTCCTCCCCACGACCGATCCCGCCGCCGTGGCCGGCCTGGCCCCCAGCCTCGTCTACGTCGATCCCTTCGATGCGGACTGGCTCCACGACGTATGGCAGGCCCACCTCGGCGGGCGCCGGGCGCACCCGCAACGGGGACTGGAGGCCGTCCTCCAGGCCTACGCCCCCTTCCCCTCCGTGTACCGCGGCCCGCGCGCCTTCCCCGCCGGCGCCGAGGGCCCCGCCTGCCGGCCGCCGCCCCCGGCGGTGGAGCGGGCCCGCCGGCGCCTCTCCCGCGAACGAACGGTGGATGTGCAGGCGCTCTGGCAGCGGCACGGCATCCTCGACGACGGCGTTCGTTTCGGGGTGGGCCACGGCGAACCGGAGGTGGGCGAGCTCGGGCGCAGCCGCCTCGATGGGCGCGAGGCCGCCGAGGTGGAGGCCGAGGCCGTGCTCGCGTGGCTCGACGCGCGACGCGGCCACACCTGCAAGGCGGTGGTCGTGGACCTCGACGACACGCTCATCCACGGCGAGATCGCCGCCCCCGACTTCACCGGGCGCAACCCCGCCTGGGGGGGCACGCTCCCCGCGGCCGATGCCTGGTGGCGCGCCCCGCGCGGCATCCACGAGGCGTTGCACCTGGTCCGTCGGCGCGGCCTCGCCCTCGCGCTCGTGTCCCGCAACGACGACGCCGTGGTCCGCGCGCGCTTCCGGTGCATGCCCGCCCTCCGCGGCCGGCTGCTCGACCTCGACGACTTCGACACCGTCGTGGTGGGCTTCGGCGCCAAGTCGGCCGCCTGTCGCACCGTGGCCGCCCGGCTGGGCGTGGGCCTCGACACGCTGGCATTTCTGGACGATTCCGAGGTGGAGCGGGCGGAGGTGGCAACGAACGCGCCCGAGGTCCTCATCCTCCCCGGCGATGGCCTAGGCGCTCGCGAGGTGATGACGGGCGGACGCCGCTTCCTGGCCTGGTCCGCCACCGAGGCCAGCGCGCGCCGGCCCGACTCCTACCGGAGCCGCGCCGCCGTCGGCGAAGCCGCCCTGGCCGGCGAGGCCGAGCTCGTCCGCTTCCTGCACGGTCTTGCCATCGAGCTCACCGTTCGGGAGGCGCTCCCCGAGGATGGCGCACGCATCGAGGAGCTCCTCGCCCGGAGCCACCAGCTCCGGTTGACGGGGGCACAGGGGCCCCCGGAGGGCGCTCGGGTCTTCGTGGCGGCCTGCCGCGATCGCCTCGCCGATCACGGCCTCGTCGGCGTGGCGTGGATCGAGGGCCCCGCCGACGACCGGCGGGTGGGCGAACTGGCGATGAGCTGCCGCATACTGCCGCATCGGGTGGCGGGGAGCTTCCTCGCCCACCTGCTCGCACACGAGCCCCGCGCCCGCGCGGAGCGCCTGGACACCGGGCGGAACGCCGCGAGCGCGGGGCTGCCCACGGAAGGGCAACTCGGCGTGGCGGGTTGGGTGAGGCTCCACTCCGGGATAACGCCGCGTCCATGCTGACCTCGCTCCTGCTCTCCGTCGCCTTCGCGGGCAGCAACGCCACGACCGCCAACGCGAAGGTGCCCCCCCAGTACAAGGACCGCATCACCTTCGCGCAGGTGCGTGTGCTCGACGAGAAGGTGTCCGCCGTGGTGCCGACCACCTGGAAGGCGCAGAGCTCGCCCAAGGGCGTGTACGAACCTGCCGATGGCGACGAGATGTTCTCCCCGGCCGCCGAGTTCCGGATCGCGTGGCTGTGCGGCGATGGCTGCAAGCCGGTCGACGACTGGGGCCCCGTGCTGGAGGAGAAGCTGTTCAAGGCCGCCCGCGGCTGGACCTGGAAGGTCGACCGCGAGGAGAAGAGCGCCACGCAGCGTTTCCTCACCGCCCACGCCCCCAACGGCACGGTGGAGATCACCCGCGTGCTCTTCAAGAACGGCGAGCCCCGCGCGCTCTACTGCCAGGCGCGGCTCATGGCCCACGGCGGGAGCGTGCTCGCCCACGACCCCGTGGTAGACCGCCTGGTCGGCGCGTTCGAAGAAGCCTGCCTCGCGCTCACGAAGTAGCGGTCAGGGCAGGAAGAGCGCCCGCTCCGACGCCGCCGGGATGCGGCAGGCATCCAGCTTGCCCCAGATGCGGTACCGGACCGCCGCCACCGCGCGGTAGCCGAGGTCGGTGAGGACGGTGGGCAGGAGCCCGAAGCCCCGCAACCAGCTCCACGGCGCGGGCAGGTGGCTCGCGATCCGGAACGCAGCCCGGCTGCGCATGTAGACCTGACCCCCCTCGATGAACACGATGGTGTCGATGTCGGAGGGGATTTCCGGGAACCGGGTTCGCATGGCCGCCGCCGTGGGCCCCTGCAAGGGGGCGTACCGGAGCATCCCCGCCTTGTCGCGACCGAGGAGCCACTGCACGCTGGCGTTGCAGAAGCCGCAGACGCCGTCGTAGAGTACGAGGCGATCGGGGAGCGCGGGGTTCATGTCGGCAAGGTAGTCCCCGACCGCGGGGGGTTCAAGCCCCGGTTCGCGCGAGGAGCTCGCGGTCCACCCGCAGGTGCGCCATCGCGCGCAGCCAGCGCCGCAAAAGGAGGGCGCCGGCTTCGTTCGGGAGCGCCCGGGCGAGCGCCCGGGCGCCCCTCGCGTCGAGGCGGACGCCATCGAACACGACGGTGTCTCCGGCGCGCAGGGCGCGCCCATCGCAGGCCACGCCCGGGCCCGCGTACGCGGGCGGTGCCGC
>CAISIK010000213.1 GCA_903885375.1 uncultured Pseudomonadota bacterium | reverse complement strand
GGCGGCGGCGGCGGCAACGCTGGCTTCGGCGCGAACCGGCGTCGCATGGAAGAGGCCAAGTTCGAAGAAGAGCGCAACCGCAAGGCCCAGGAATGGGAGCGCCGGAAGGGCAAGCGCCGCTACACGGGCGATGACGACGAGGCCGACACGGGCGGCGAGGTCGAGACCGACACCGGCGGCGGCGACGACTGGGGGTAGGTGATCCGCCGCGCCCGGCGCGGCGGATTCCTTCTGTCGGCAACCGCACGATCGCGGTTGAACCACGTCAATTTCGACGGGCCGCCAAGGCCCGATCGGGTTAGCTTCGCGGGCTCGTGAAGGTGACCTGATGGATCCGATCGCCCGCAATCTCGTCAAGATCCAGATCGAAGACGAGATGCGCTCTTCGTATCTCGACTACTCGATGTCGGTGATCATCGGGCGCGCGCTGCCCGATGTGCGCGATGGGCTGAAGCCCGTGCACCGCCGCATCCTCTACGCGATGTTCCGCGAAGGGCTCCTGAGCAACCGGCGCTACAGCAAGTGCGCCGGCGTCGTGGGCGAAGTGCTCAAGAAGTACCACCCCCACGGCGATGCCGCGGTGTACGACGCGCTCGTTCGCATGGCCCAGCCGTGGAACATGCGGTACCTCCTCGTCGATGGGCAGGGCAACTTCGGAAGCGTCGATGGCGACAACGCCGCGGCGTACCGGTACACCGAATCGCGGATGACCCGGCTGGCCGAAGAGCTGCTCGCTGACATCGACAAAGAAACGGTCGACTTCCAGCCCAACTACGACGGCTCCCACACGGAGCCGGAAGTGCTGCCCGCAGCCTTCCCGAACCTGCTGGTCAACGGCGCCGAGGGCATCGCGGTGGGCATGGCCACCAAGATTCCGCCGCACAACCTCGGCGAAGTGGTCGATGCCTGCGTGGCGATGATCGACAACCCCGAGATCGACGTGCTGGGGCTCATGGCCTACGTGCAGGGGCCCGACTTCCCCACCGCCGGCGTGATCTGTGGCCGAGCGGGCATCCGTGATGCCTACGAAACCGGCCGCGGCTCGCTCACCGTGCGCGGCAAGGTGGAGTTCGAGGATGTGGAGGGCCGCGAGGCGATCATCATCACCGAGCTTCCCTTCCAGGTGAACAAGGCCCGCCTGCAGGAGTACATCGCCGAGCTGGTGAAGGACAAGAAGCTGGAGGGCATCCACGGCCTCCGCGATGAGAGCGATCGCACCGGCATGCGCGTGGTGATCGAGCTCAAGCGCGATGCCATCCGCGAGATCGTGCTCAACGCGCTCTACAAGCACACCGCGCTGCAGAACACCTTCGGCGTGATCCTGCTCTCCATCGTGTCGCAGCGGCCGCGGGTGCTCAACCTGCGGGAGATGATCTACTACTACCTCGCCCACCGGCGAGAGGTCACCGTGCGGCGCACGCGCTTCGAGCTGAAGAAGGCGAAGGAGCGCGCCCACATCCTCGAAGGCCTCCGCATCGCGCTCGACCACATCGATGCCGTGATCGCCCTCATCCGCAGCTCCCGCACCACGGAGCTCGCCCGCCTCGGTCTCATCGCCCAGTTCGGCCTCAGCGAGCCCCAGGCCCAGGCCATCCTCGAGATGCGCCTGAGCCGCCTCACCGGCCTCGAACGCGACAAGATCGAGGAGGAGTACGCCGAGCTCTGCCGGCAGATCGAGTGGCTCACCAGCGTGCTCGGCGATGAGGGCACCCTCTGGGGCGTCATCCGCGCGGAGCTCGTGGCGCTTCGCGAGAAGCACGCCGACCCCCGGCGCACCCGCATCGAAGACAGCGCGAGCGACATCAACCGCCTCGACCTCGTGGCGGAGGAGGATCAGGTCCTCACGATGTCCAACCTTCAGTACATCAAGCGTACGCCGATGACCGAGTACCGCACCCAGCGGCGCGGCGGCGTGGGCAAGACCGCCATGAGCGCCCGCGATGGCGACTTCGTGCGCGATGTCTTCGTGGCCAACACCCACGGCAAGCTGCTGCTCTTCACGAACACCGGCCGCATGTTCCTGCTGCCCGTGATCGAGGTTCCCGAGGCCGCGCCGGCCGCACGCGGCAAGCCCATCCAGAACCTCGTCACCTTCGCAGAAGGCGAAACGGTGGCCAGCGTGGTGCCGATCCGCGGCCTCCACGACGAGGGCGACCTCATCTTCGCCACCCGCCGCGGGCTCGCCAAGCGCACGCCCCTGTCCGCCTACGCCAACGTGCGGGCCAACGGCATCATCGCCGTGGACATCGTCGATGGCGACGAGCTCCTCAGCGTGGCGCACGCCGGTCCCGATGCCGAGCTCCTCTTCAGCACCCGCGAGGGCCGTGCCATCCGCTTCCGGATGGACGATCCGGGCAAGGGCCTCCGCCAGCTCGGCCGCGTTTCGCGCGGCGTGCGCGCCGTGCGGGTGGATGAGGGCGATGCCGTGGTCGGGTTCTCGGTGATCACCGACTCCACCAACCGCTTCGTCTTCACCATTACGGAGCGCGGCTTCGCCAAGCGCACCTGGCTTGATGCCAGCAGCGCGCCCGCCGAGCTCGACGAGCCGATGGAGCCCGCCGAGGCCGGCGAGGCCGCGGCCGACGAGGTGGATGAACTCGATGGCGCCGAGGCCGGCGCCCCGGGCGGCGAGCCGATGGTGAACGAGGAGGATGGCTCGAAGGGCTACCGCCTCACGGCGCGCGGCGGAAAGGGCATCCTCGACATGAAGACGAAGAACGGCCTCATCGTGGGCACGCTCATCGTCTCCGAGGCCGACCAGGTCTTCGTCGTCACGGACACGGGCCGCGTCATCCGCAGCCGCATCGCCGATGTGCGCGCCACGCGCCGCAACACACAGGGCGTCCGGTTCATGCGTCTCGAAGAGGGCGAGCGCATCGTGGCGATCGCGCGCGTGGCCGACCCCGAGGGCGATGATGGCGAGGCCGCTCCTCCCTTGGCTAACGAGCCCGCAGCCGAGTAGATTTCCCGCATGGAACGCCCGGACACCGTCACCATCGCCGCCTACGACGACGCCGTTCCCCACGACGCGCGGGCCGTGAAGGGCCAGATGTTCGGCCACCCCTGCGCCTTCGTGAACGGGAACATGTTCTTCGGCACCTTCGCCCAGACGGTGGTGGCGCGGGTCGGCGAGGCCCGCACCGCCGTGCTCGCCGCCGCCCACGAGGCGCTGGTGTTCAGCCCGATGCCCGGCCGCCCCTGGAAGGAGTACATCCAGCTCCATCCGAGCGCCGTTCCGGCCGAAACGCTGGCCGCCTACGCCCGCGAAGCCCTCGAGAACACTGCGGCGCTCCCCGAGAAGGTGAAGAAGGCGCCAAAGGCGAAGCCCGCCCCCTCAAAAAAGCAGGCCGGCGCTCCCAAGCGGGCGTAGGATAGCCGCGCTCCCGAGGCGCCCATGTCCCCGCTCTTCCTCCTCCTCGCCCCCCTCGCTTGCGTGCCGGAACCGGCCGTTGCCACCGACACCGGTGGTGGGGAAGACACGGCGGCCGAAGATTCGCCGTCGCCGAGCCTCGACGAGATGGTGAACAGCTACATCCCCGAGGGCTACGCCCCCGAGGCGGTGGCGCGTGTCGTCTTCGTGGGCGACTCCATCACCGCGGGCAACGGCGCCACCAACCGCAACCTGCCCTACGCCAAGCTCCTCCGCGACAACGACGACGACACCTGGCCCACCGCCTCCGGCCTCGACTTCGGCGCGCTCTACGGCGAGTCGCCGGAGGTCATCGACGAGTCGCTCGGCGGCGCTACCACGGCCTCCCTGGTGGCCAAGCAGCTCCCCCACGTGACCGAAGCGCTCGGCGACCAGGTGAGCGGGGTGACCGCCGTGGTGGTCACGATCGGCGGCAACGACGTGCAGGGCCTCATCGCGCAGCCCAGCAAGACCGAAGAGACCACCGCGAACATCCTCGAGAACCTCGGCGAGTTCTACGACTACTTTCAGGACCCCGAGCGCTTCCCCGATGGCAGCGTGATCTTCCTGGCCAACGTGTACGAGCCGAGCGATGGCGTGGGCCAGTACGACGACTGTTTCTACGGGTTGAACCTCGAATCGGTCCTCGAATCGCTCGACTACGTGAACGAGGCCACCCTCGCGCAGGCCAAGGAACGGAACGTGGCGTGGATCGACATGCACGGCCACTTCCTCGGGCACGGCTTCTACTCCGAGGATGGGGACAACCCCTACTACCAGGCCGACGATCCCAGCCTGTGGTTCGACGAAGACTGCATCCACCCGAACGACCGGGGCCATCACGAAATCCGTCGCCTGATGTGGTACGCCCTCGCGGGCGAATCCTTCCCCGGCGATGAGGTCGTGGCGGCGCAGTAGTCGGCGATGGCCCGGACAACCGGATAGCGCCCCCTCATCCCCGAGGGTGCCATGCGCTCCACCCGATTTGTCCTGCTCGTCCTCACGACGACCTTCGCCCGCACCGCGCTCGCGGCCTGCGGCGATGGCACGCTCACGAGCGGCGAGAGCTGCGATGATGGCAACACCGACAACGGCGATGGCTGCACCGATCTGTGCGCGATCGAGCCCGGCTGGGAGTGCAGCGAAACGGCCTGGGGCGCCGACTTCACCGAGTCGATGACCGACAGCATCGACACCAGCGCGAGCGCGAGCTGGTCGGTGTCGGGCAGCACCTTCACCGAGAGCGCCAACTCGGTGCCCTCCGTGTACACGACCGAGATTCCCGCCGAAACGGCCACCATCACCTTCGACGTGACGGTGAACACCACGGAGGACGACGACTTCGTGGGCTGGGTGGTGGGCTTCGACGCTGGTGAGGGCAGCGACGCCGCCGCCGAGTACCTGCTTTTTGACTGGAAACAGGGCGACCAGACCAAGTCGGGGTGCACCGCCGAAGAGGGGCTCGCGATGAACCTCGTCTCCGGCGCGCTCACCTCCACCGACGAGTGGTGCCGCACCGGGAGCGTTTCCGAGGTGGTGCGGGCCACGAACCTCGGCAACACCGGTTGGGACGACAACACGACCTACCAGGTGGAGATGGCGTACTCGCCCACCGCCGTCCAGGTGTGGGTGGACGGTGCGCTCGAGATCGACGAAGCGGGCACCTTCCCCACCGGCAACTTCGGCCTGTACGTGTACAGCCAGGCGAGCGCGGAGTTCGAGGTGATCGGGCCCGTCCTGCTCTCCACCTGCCTCTTGACCGACCCTGACCTCGATGGGCTCACCGATGCGGAGGAGGCCACGCTCGGCACCGACCCCGCCGTTGCGGACACCGACGGCGACGGGCTCGACGATGGCGACGAGGTGGAGACCTGGGGCACCGACCCGCTCGTGGCCGACGCCGACGGCGACGGGCTCGACGACAGCGAGGAGCTTGACGCCGGCTCCGACCCCGACCTCGCGGACACCGACGGGGGCGGCACGGACGACGGCGTGGAGGTGCTCCGCGACGGCACCGACCCCGCCGACGCGGGCGACGACGTGCTCGACCACGACGGCGATGGCCTGAGCGACGTGGAGGAGGCCGCGCTCGGGCTCGACCCGGAGAACCCCGACGGCGACGGCGACGGGCTCGACGACGGCGACGAGGTGAACGTGCACGGCACGGACCCCTCCGACGAAGACAGCGACGATGACGGCCTGGAGGACGGCGAGGAGGTCGCGGCCGGCAGCTCCGACCCCCTGCTCGCCGACACCGATGGCGACGGCGTCGACGACCGCGTGGAGGGGGTGGCCGGCACCTCGCCCCGCGACCGCGACTCCGACGACGACGGCCTGCTCGACGCCCACGAAGCCACGCTGGGCACCGACCCCACCGCCGCCGACAGCGATGGCGATGGTGCGAACGATGGCATCGAGCTGGCCCAGGGCACCGACCCCGGCGACGAGGACAGCGATGACGACGGCCTCGCCGACGGGGAGGAGGTCGCCTTCGGCGCCGACCCGCTCGATGCCGACACCGACGACGACGGGCTCGACGACAGTGCGGAGGAGGTCGACGCGGCGCTCCAGCGCGACGTGGACCATGACGGCGCCCTCGACGGCGAGGAGCTCGACGCCGGCACCGACCCCTGGGTGGCCGACACCGATGGCGGCGGCGCGCCCGACGGGGTCGAGCTGCTCGCGGGCACCGACCCCCGCAGCGCCGCCGACGACCCCGCGGCGGAGGGCGATGCCGACCTCGATGGGCTCGACGATGGCCTCGAAGCGGCGCTGCACACCCTGGCCTCCACCGACGACACCGATGGCGACGGGCTCACCGACGGCGACGAGACCCTCGTGCTCGGCACCGACGCCCGCGCCGCCGACTCCGACGGCGATGGCCTCGACGACAACGTGGAGCTCCAGGGCTTCGGCGACCCCACCCGGCGCGACACCGACGGCGATGGCCTCCGCGATGGGGAGGAGTCCCTCGTCTTCGGCACGCTGCCCGCCGCGAGCGACACCGATGGCGACGGCCTCTCCGATGCGCTGGAGCTTCGCGTGACCGGGAGCTCCCCGCTCCTCGTGGACAGCGATGGCGACGGCGCCACCGATCTGGCGGAGACCACGGGCCCCGCCTGGAGCGCCCCGTGGATCGCGCTGCCGTCCCTGCCCAACACCGGCACCGACAGCGATGCCGACGGCCTCCCTGACGCCGCGGAGGACCTGCTCGGCAGCGATCCGGCCGTGGCGGACACCGACGGCGATCGGCTCCCCGACGGCGCCGAGGTGCAGGGCGGCACCGACCCGGTCGCCACCGACAGTGACCTCGACGGCCTCGAGGATGGCGACGAAGCCGCGGCCGGCACCGACCCCACCCGCGCCGACTCCGACGGCGACGGCCTCGCCGACGGCGAGGACGACGCCCCGATCGATACGGACGCCGACGACGACCGCCTGCTCGATGGGGAGGAAGCGCTGCTCGCGGGCACCGACCCGGCGGCCGAGGACTCCGATGGCGACGCGCTCGCCGACGGCGACGAGCTGTTCGACGCCCGTACCCTCCCGGGCACCTCCGACACCGACGGCGGCGGCCGCTTCGACGGTGTGGAGTGGACCACCGGCCACGACCCGCTCTGGGCCGAGGATGACTCCGAGACCGTGGTGAGCGAGGATCGGGATGGCGACGGCCTCACCGACGAGGAGGAGGCCGCGCTCGGCACCGACCCGCTCAACCCCGACACGGACTTCGACGGCCTCGGCGATGCCGCCGAGCTGGCCTACGGCACGGACCCGCTCAACCCCGACACCGATGGCGGCGGCGTGAGCGACGGCTCGGAGGTGGACTCGGGCCGGAACCCGCTCGACCCCACCGACGACGTGGAGGACGACGTGAAACCCGGCCGGTATCTCGGCGGCGGCGGATTCTCCGGCTGCGGGGGCGGCGCGGCCGCCTTCTTCCCCCTCTCCTTCACCGCCCTGCTCGCGCGCCGCCGGCGTGCGGCTCGGAGCTGACCATGCTGCTCGGCCTCGCCCTCGCCCTCGCCACCCCGCCGGAAACCCCGCCGATCAACGCCCAACGCTTCCGCCCGTCGGTGGATGCGGAGCACACCATCTGGACCGATGACAGCACCGTCGGGCAGGCGAAGCGCTTCTCCGGTCGCCTGTTGTTCAGCTACACGCGCGACCCGCTCGTGTACCGCTACGACGACGGCACCGTCGAGTCGATCCTCGCCAACGTGACCCAGCTCGACCTGCTCGCCGGCTACACGGTGGGGCGGGTGCGCGTGGGGCTCCTGGTGCCCATCGTGCTCCGCAGCTTCGGCGGCACCTCGGAGGACACCACCGACATGGGCGATGTGGCCTTCGAGGTGAAGGGTAACATCCTGCGGCGCGAGAATGACCGGGTCGGCCTCGCGGCGTACGGCCGCGTGGGGCTCCCCACGGGGCTCGCGCCCGGACTTGCGGCCGACGGGTTCGTGGCCGAGCTCGGGGCGGTGGCGGACCGCGACTTCGGCCCGCTGCGCATGCAAGGCGCGGCGGGGGTGCTCCTGCCGCCGGAGTACGGTTTCGAGAACGTGGCGTGGGGCCCCCAGGTCTCGGTGCGCGCCGCGACCGGCCTCACGATCTCGCCCCGGTTCGGCGTCGGCCTCGAGGTGGATGCCGCCACCGCCCTCGGCGGCGGCGATCCGGACGCGAGCTCGCCGGCCGAGGTGATGGCGAGCGGCTGGACGCGGCTCGGCGCGGGCACCGTGATCCGCGCGGGGCTGGGGGCCGGCCTCAACTCCGGCCTCGGCGCCCCCGCGATGCGGGCCGTGCTCGGCGTCGGGTTCGAGCCCCGCGTGCGCCGCGACACCGATGGCGACGCGGTCTGGGACGATGCCGACGCCTGCGTGGGAGAGCCGGAGGACACCGACCACTGGGAGGATGACGATGGCTGCCCCGAGGGCACCCAGCTCGCGTTGCGCTTCGTGGACCGGCAGACGGGCGCGGCGGTTCCGGGGGTGGTGAGCGGCATCGCCGGCCGCGAGGTGGCGGGTGATCGGCAGCTCCTGCTCCCGCGCGACAGCTACCCGCTCCAGGCCACCGCGCCCGGCTACGCCACCGTGCGGATGCTCATCGACGTGCCGCCCGGCCGGCCTTCGGAGCGGATCATCCAGATGGAGCGGGAGCTGGCGCAAGGGCGGCTGCAGCTCCGGGTGGTCGACGAGAAAGGCGCGCCCGTGTCCGCCACGCTCGCCATCCCCGGACAGTCCTTCGAGCGCCCGACGGCCACGGTCGACCGGCTCGTGGCGGCGGGCGCCATGGATATCCAGGCCTCCGCTCCAGGCTACGCGCCCGCGAAGATCCCGGTCAACATCGCGGTGGGCTCCCCCAACGAGATCACCCTCACGCTGCGCGCCGCGCGCGTGGCGGTGGTGGCCGACCACATCGAGATCCGCGAGGCGGTGTTCTTCGAGAGCGGGCGCGACCTGATCAAGCCCGAGAGCTTCGCGCTGCTCCAAGAGGTGGCCGGCATCCTCCAGGAGCACCCGGAGCTGCTCCGCGTGCGCGTGGAGGGGCACACCGACAACAAGGGCTCGGCCTCGACGAACCTCACGCTGAGCCAGGCCCGCGCCGCGGCGGTGCGCGAGTACCTGATCGCGAGGGGTGTGGCCGGCGAGCGGCTCGTGGCCGAGGGCTTCGGCGAGTCGCGACCGCTGGCCACCGGCGAGAACGAGGCCGCGTGGGCCCGCAACCGGCGCGTGGAGTTCATCGTGGTCGAGCGGCGCTGAGCCGCGCGGGGATAACGGGCGGGATGCCCCTCGCTGCCGTCACGCTGTTCGTTTCGCTCTTCGTCGCGTCCGCGCACGCGGGCCCCGCCGCCCGGCCGGCGGCCCCGGCCGAAGACCCGTGGAGCGCGATGGTGAAGGCCGCCACGCCGGCCGTCATCTCCGTGGACATCCTCAGCACCCGCTCCTTCGACACGGAGGATGCGGGGCACAGCTTCGCCACCGGCTTCGTGGTGGATGCGGAGCGCGGCATCATCCTCACCAACCGCCACGTCGTCACCCCCGGCCCGGTGAAGAGCGAGGCCATCACCCAGAACAACGAGGTGGTGCCGCTCCGGGCCATCTACCGCGACCCGGTGCACGACTTCGGCTTCTACCAGTACGACCCGGCGGCCCTCCGCTACACGAACGTGAAGGCGCTGGAGCTCGACCCCGAGGGGGCCCGCGTGGGCCTCGAAATCCGCGTGGTGGGCAACAACGCCGGCGAGAAGCTCTCCATCCACAGCGGCACCATCGCGCGCCTCGACCGCGACGCCCCCCGCTACGGCGGCGGCTACAACGACTTCAACACCGCCTACATCCAGGCGGCGGCAGGCACCACGGGCGGCAGCTCCGGCTCCCCCGTGCTCGACATCCGCGGCAAGGTGGTGGCGCTCAACGCCGGCAGCCGCCGCGACAGCGCCGCCTCCTTCTACCTTCCGCTCCACCGCGTGGCGCGCGCGCTCGCGCTCATCCAGGCGGGCCAGCCGGTCACGCGCGGCAGCGTGCACGCCGTGTGGCGGCAGACGCCGTGGGAGGAGCTCCAGCGGCTGGGGTTGCGGCCCGAAACGGAGCGGGCGGCCCGCGAGCACAACGCCGACGCCACCGGGCTCCTCGTGGTGCGAGAGGTGATCCCCGGCGGCCCGGCCGCCGGCCTCCTCGAGGTCGGCGATATCGTGGTGGGCCTCGATGGCACGCCGCTCGACGGCTTCCCGCGCCTCGAAGCCGCGATGGACGACCGCGTGGGCGGCACGCTCACCCTCACGGTGGAGCGCGCCGGAAAGGCGCTCGACGTGCCGCTGCGCGTGGCCGACCTGCACGCCGCCACGCCGAGCGCCTACCTCGAGATCGGCGGCGACGTGCTGCACGACCTGAGCTTCCAGCAGGCCCGGAACCACCTGCTTCCGCTGCGCGGCGTGTACGTGGCGGCGGCCTCCTACGGGCTCCGCCACGGCGGCGTGCCCCCCGAGGCCCGCATCGACAACGTGGCCGGCGAGGACACCCCCAACCTCGCGGCGCTGGAGGCCATCCTCAACCAGCTCCCGGCCAACGCTCGCGTGCCCGTCCGGTTCGTGACCCTCGACGAGCCCAACCGCCCCAAGGTGGGCGCCTGGCGCATCGACCGAACGCTCTTCCCCGCGCAGCACTGCACGCGCGATGACCGCACCGGTCGCTGGCCCTGCGTGGCGCTCCCTGCACCCTCCCCGGAGGCCGTGCCTCAACCGTCCCCCGTCCTCCTCCCTCGTCTGCCGTCGGGCCCTCCCGGCAAGGCGGCCTCGGCGTTGGTGTGGGTGGAAACGCGCCTGCCCTTCGTGCTGTCCGGGAACGAAGGCGACTTCTACTCGGGCGCTGGGCTGGTGATCGATGCCAAGCAGGGCCTCGTGCTCGTGGACCGTGACACCGTTCCGCAGGCGCTCGCCGAGGTGAGCCTGCTCATCGGTGGCGCCGTGCGCGTGCCCGCCCGGCCCGTGTACTTCCACCCCGAGCACAACCTCGCGGTCGTGCAGTACGACCCCGCCCTGCTCGGCGGCACCGTGCTCGGCGAGGCTCGGCTGCAGCCGAAGCGCCCCGCCGCGGGCGCCACGGTGTGGCAGGTGGGCCTCAATGGGCGCCTCGAGGTGGAGTGGGGCGAGACCCGCGTGCGCGACTACCGGCCCTTCACCCTCCTGGCGCCGTCGGTGCCCCAGTACCGCGACTTCAACCTCGACCTGCTGGTCACCCAGGATGCGCCGCTCGAGCGCGGCGGCGCCGTGGTGAACCAGAAGGGCGAGGTAGTGGCCTTCCTCGCCTCCTTCGTGACCGGCTCCGGGAAGAGCCAATCTGCCGGCTTCCGCGGCATGCCCGCCGACCTCCTGGACGATGTCGTGGCGGCCGTGCGCGCGGGCACCACGCCCCCCGAACGCACGCTGGGCGTGGCCTGGGCGCCCCTCCCGCTGGCCCTCGCCGTGGACCGTGGGCTCCCGGCCACGGAGGCCACCGCGCTGGTCCGCGCCGGCGCCTCGCGCATCCTCGCGGTCACGCACGTGTCGGCCACCAGCGCGGCCCGCGGCCTCGTCGTCGAGGGCGACCTGCTGCTCGACGTGGCCGGGGAGCCCACCTCCGACTGGCAGAAGCTCGACGCCCCGGGCGACGGCTCGCCGCTCGCGCTGCGCGTGTGGCGGGGCGGCTCCCCCGTTTCGCTGAGCGTGCCCACCACGGTCGTGAACACCCGCGGCCTCGACCGCGCGGTGCTCTTCGCCGGGGCGCTCATCCAGGAAACCTCGGAGGAGGCCGGGCTGCAGATGGGCGTTCCGCGCACCGGCGTGTACGTGGGATGGCGGTGGTTCGGCGGCCCCGCCGATCGCTACGACCTCGACCCCACCTGGCAGATCATCGCGGTGGACGGCCAGCCCGTTCCCAACCTCGACGCCTTCGTGGCCGCCGTGCGCGGCAAGGCCGACGGGGCCGACGTTCGCCTCGAAGGCAAGAACCTCGACGGCCGGCCGGGGGTGGTCACCCTGCGCCTCGACCTCGACTACTGGCCCACCACCGAGCTGCGGCGGGCAGGAGCGGGCTGGGAGCGCGCGTCGGTGCCCTGATTCAGAGGAAGCTGACCACCAGCGAGGCCACGGTGCTGTGGTCGAGCTGCTGGTACCCCTCGACCGGGATGTTGTCGAAAGCGAGCACGTGGCTGAGCTTCATGCTGAGCCGCCCGGTGAGCACGGCAGACACCGTAGCCGTGTTGTTCAACCGAAGGTCTTCCTGGTCCAGCAGGCTCTCGTAGACCTCGAGCGTGTCCTCGAAGGTGACGTGCGGGTTGAACATGTAGCGTCCGCCCAGCAGGAGGCGGGCCGAGAGCACGGTCTGCGCGTTGGGGCTGATGCCGTCCACGAAGTCCTCACGGGCCACGTCGACGCCGATCTCGCCCTTGAACCCGCCGGTCACGCTGGTCACGAACGCGCGCGAGACGCCCACCTGCCCGTTCACCCGGTAGTCGTAGCCGGCGAAGGTGTCGGTGAAGGCGCCTGCGAGGCCGTAGAGGCTGGTGATGCCGCCGATGAAGCGGTCGTACCGGAGCGTGGCCGCCTCGCGCTCCGCCGTCTTCACGTAGTCGGCCTCCCGCTCGGCGTCGTTGAGCTTGCCGTCACCATCGGCATCCACCCGCGACTGGCCCCAGTTCACGCCGAAGGTGCCGCCCACGGCGTTGTCGAGCCACCGGTAGGAGGCCACCCCCTGCCCGTTGAGCGCCATCGACTCGGTGTTGCCGAAGGAGAGGATGCCGCCCAGCTCGGCCGTGGCGAGCGCCTCCGGCTGCTTCCGCGCGTCGGCCTCCGCGCGGGCGCCCGCGAACGCGGAGTCCTCCGCGAAGGCGAAGGAAGACAGGAAGAGCAGCATCACCACCTCGGTCCGTGCCCCCTGCGATAACCGAAAAGAGGGATACCCTCGCGCATGCAGCCCTGGACGACCGGCTCCCCCGCCCTTGTGGCCGAGTGGGGCCTCGACCCCACCGTGGACTACCTCAACCACGGGAGCTTCGGCGCCACGCCGCGCACCGTCCTCGCGGTGCAGACGGCCCTGCGCGAGGAGATGGAGCGGGAGCTCATCCTGTTCCTCGCGCGGCAGCTCCCGGCCCGGCTCGATGCCGTGCGCGCGCGGGTGGCCGCCTTCCTCGACTGCGATGCGCCCGGGCTCGTTTTCGTGCCCAACGCCACCCACGGCGTCCAGGCCGCGCTCGATGCCATCGACTGGCTGCCCGGCGACGAGGTGGTGCACGCCGACCACGGCTACGGCGCCGTGAAGCGCGCCCTCCTGCGGCTGGAGCACCGCTTCGGCGTGCGCCAGGTGCCAGCGGTGGTGCCCTTCCCCATCGAGCGCGCCGAGCAAGTGGTGGAGGCCTTCGCTGCCGCCATCGGCCCCCGCACCCGCCTCGTGATCGTCGACCACATCACCAGCGCCACGGCGCTCATCCTACCGGCCGCCGAGCTGGTGGCCCTCGCCCGGGCCCGCGGCGTGCCCGTGCTGGTGGATGGCGCGCACGCTCCCGGTCTGCTCCCCTTGTCGATCGCCTCGCTCGTGCCCGACTTCTACACGGGAAACCTTCACAAGTGGGTGTGCGCCCCCAAGGGTGCCGCCGTGCTGTGGATCCACCCCGACTGGCGCCGACGGGCCCACCCCACCGTCACCAGCCACGGCTACGGCCTCGGCCCCGCGCCCGAGTTCGAGTGGACCGGCACCTTCGATCCCACGGCCTGGCTCGCCGTGCCCGCCGCCCTCGACAAGCTCGAAGCTTTCGGGCTCGAAGCGGTGCGCGCCAGCAACCACGGCCTCGTGCAGGAGGGGCGCGCGCGGCTCGCACACGCGCTCGGCACGGAGCTCCCCCACCCCGACTCCCGCGACTGGTACGGCCCGATGGCGGCGGTCCACGTGCCCTGGGCCCAGGCCGGGCAGGGGCCGGAGCTCACCGCGCGCCTCTACGAGGAGCACCGCATCGAGGTGCCCTTCACCGCCTACGACAGCCGCTGTTTCGTGCGCATCAGCGGCCAGCTCTACAACCGGCCCGAGCAGTACGTCCGGCTCGCCGACCTGCTGCGCACCTGGCGGTAGGCGCTTCCGCGCTGGCCAGCCTCGGAATCCGCCCGCGATCGCGTCGTTTGCCGGCCCCTACAGCCAGCGCCGGAACCAGCCCGCGATCTGCCGCATCCGTTCGCGACGGCGGTCCATGCGCCCCCCGCGGGAGAGCCCGTGGCTCTCCTCGGGAAACAGCACCAGCGCGCTCGGCGTGCCCTGAAGCTGCAAGCGCTCGAAGAGCGCGAGGGCCTGCGACATGTCGCAGCGGTGGTCCTCCATCGCCTGCATCACGAGGAAGGGGATGGTGACCCGCTGGGTGTCGCGGAGCAGGGAACGATCGGCCCAGGCGGCGAGGTCGTCGGGCGGGGAGGGGAGCTCCAGCGTGGCGGGGGCAAAGCGGCCAAAGTCGCCACCGGCCCAGGAGAGCGCCCAGTCGTAGAGGCCGCGGTCGGCGACCGCCGCCCGGAACCGACTCGTGTGCTCGGCGAGGTACAACGTCATGTAGCCGCCGTAGCTGCCGCCAGTCACGCCGAGGCGGGTGTCGTTGATCTCCGGGCGGGCTGCCATGTGCTCGGCCAGCGCGAGGAAGTCGGGCGTCTCGGCGGGACCCCAGCGCGGATCGATCACCTTTCCCCACGTCTCGCCCGAGCCGGCGCTGCCGCGGGGGTTGCCCCACGTCATGCCGAAGCCCTGGTCGGCGAGCCAGTGCATCTCGAAGACGACCCGCGCCGCATAGGCCACGTGCGGGCCGCCGTGGATGTAGAGCAGGCCCGGCGCGGGGAGGGGCGCGGTGCCACGAGGGGCGAGGTACCACCCCTGCAGCGTGCCCTCCGGGGTGGCGATCTCCACGCGCTCGGGCTTGCGCAGGCCCACGTCGGCGGCGAGCGCTTCGTTGTGGTTCGTCCGCGCTTCGGGGCCCGACGTCGTCATCCGGCCCACCTCCGCGAACTCTCCGGCGCTGGCCACCACGCCGCCGATCCCGCCGTCGGCGAGCCGCACCGGCCAGGCGAGGCAGCGCTCCGCCGGGCTGAGCCACGCGGCCGACTGGTCGAAGCCGAGGCGGAGCAGGCGGACGGCGTCGTGGTCGGTGGCGAGGACGAGGAGCGCGTCGGCCTCCCAGAGGGGCGGCACCGGCGTGAAGGCGCTGCCGAGCAGGTCGTCGAGCCCCCAGTCACCCACCGAACGATCCAGCGAGGCCCCGAGCAGCACGACGGCGCCGGTGCGGATGTCCGTGAACCCGGCCTTCCAGTTCATCCACCCCCACAGGTCGACCGGCGCGAACACCCAGGCCACACGCGTACCGTCGGGGCTCACGCTGGGCGCCTCCACGGCACCGTCGGGCTTGGGCACAGGCTGCGGCTCCCCCCCGTCCACCCCGATCCGAACGAGCTCGTTGCGGCAGTACTCCGCATCCCACCGGGGCAGCGGCAGCCGCGTCACGAAGACCGAGCCACCGTCAGGATGCCACGCCACCGCCGTGACCACACAAGGCCCGCTGGTGAGGCGACGCGCGGCGCCGCTCGCGGTGTCCACGAGCCAGAGCTGGGTGCGGAAGCCGCCCTCCCAGCCGGCACCATCCAACCGGGTGTGCCGGCGCGCGTACACCCGCGCTGTGGGCTGCCCCTGCCGCTCCTTGTAGGCGGGCTCGTTCGCAGCCGCCCCCGGGAAGGCGTCGGGACCGTCATCGCCCGTGGGACGGTCCACCCGGTCGGCGGCGAGGATCGGGTGCTCCGGGTCGTCGGCGGGGGTGAACAGGATGGCCAGCGTGCGCCCGTCGGGCGAGATCGCGCCGGTTCCGAGCGAGCCGTACCCGAAGGAGGTGAGGCGGCGAGCCTCCCCGCCCGCGGCGTCCAGGCGCCACACCTGGTCGCCCCGCTCGCGCCCGGAGAGGAAGCACAGGAAGGCCCCGCCCGGGTCGGCCATCGGCTGGCGGTCGTTGACCTCGCCCTGCGTGAGCCGCCGCGGCGCCGACCCATCCAACGACGACGCCCACATCGCGCTCTTGTGCCGCCTCGCCTCCGCATCCCCCCGGCGAAGGGCGTAGGCCACCCCCGCGCCCCACGCCACGGGGGGGCCGGGCAGCTGCACCCGCTGCAGATCGTCGAGCTCGAGGCGACCGCCGGCCATGGCTCAGGTCCCCGGCGCGTGGCGAGCGGGGAGCGAGAGGCAGCCCAGGTAGGTGATCACGTTCATCGGGAGCGTCACCAGCGTCCAGAAAAAGGAGATCACGCCCCACCAGCCGAAACAGAAGCTGATGAGGGACATCTTCCAGAAGTACTTGTCGATGCACGCCCGGCAGAGATTCCCGCTGATCGAGCTCGGGAAGCGGAGGATCACGAGGCCCACGTTCTGATGGAAGGTGACCTGCTTCGTGGGCGCGCTCGCGGTGCAAACCTGGCACTAGTCCATGGAAAGCCTCGGGTTCGCCAAGCTATCGGGGAAAAGCGCGCACTGCGGGGGTTCCGGGCGCCGCCGCACGCTCCCGCGTGCCCGATCGGCTCGCTACTCGGGCTCGTCGTTGCCGAAGCTGGCCCCCACCTGCAGCATGAGGCCCCAGGTCAGGATGTCGCGGTCGTTCACCAGGTCGGCGCCAAAACCGCGGTAGCCGCTCGCCTCCAGCGCCAGGAGACCGCGCGTGGCGGGGGCGAGGCGGGGGCGCCAGGACAGGCCGCCGCCGTACTGGAGCCAGGGGAAGACCTCCTCGCCCGCGTTGAGGATGGGGTTCACCTTCACGCCGAAGTACGGCCGCACCTGGGCCCCGAGGTTCCGGGAAACGACGGCCCCGCCGTGCACCCCGAGCATGATCGAGTCGCTGTCGGCCTGTACGAACCCATCCACCCCGCCCAGCAGGCTCAGCGTGAGGGGCGCATCGTGCAGCACCCGCCACTGCACCTCAACCTCGCCCGCGCCGGCCGCGTTCTCCTCGATCGAGGCCGTGGCCACCCCGGCAGCCATCGCGAGCGCCACGTTCTCGCCGATGCGCTGGCGGCCCTGCAGGCCGACCACCGCGGTGTCGCCCAGGGGGAGGCCATCCCCCGTGCTGCCGGGAAAGACGCCGCCCACCGCGGAGAGCTCCGTGGCCTGCGGCATGCCACCATCGAACCGGATGCCGTACACGGCGGCGGGCACACATCCCGCGCCCAGGAGGAGCAGCGTCATGCCTCGCTCCTATCCCGGGGACTCCGCCGGGGCGGCCGCGGGTTATCCGCGGGTGGCTCCCCCCATGATCTTCGCCCTCGTCGGTCCCGCCCTCGCGAGCTCCGTGGCCGTGCTGCCGCTCGATGGCCGCGGCGTGTCGGGCGAACAGGCGGCCGCCGCCACCGAGGTCCTCCGCGACACGCTCGGGCTCGAAGGGGTGGAAGTGCCGCTGGCCACCGAGGTGGCCGGCGCGCTCACCGCCGGCCACGAGGAGGAGCTCGAGTCCGCCCGCGCGCGCTACGCCGAGGGGCGCGCCTCGCTCACGAAGGGCCGCGCCGCGGAGGCCGTTCGGGCGCTCGACGAGTCGGCGCGCCTTCACCTCACCGCGGGGTCGAGCTGGTCGCGGCGGCTCGAGCTGGCCGATGTGGCCTGGAGCCTCGCGGAGGCCCGGCTCGCGGTGGGCGACACCCTCGCGGCCCGGGAGGACCTCACCGCCCTGGCCACGTTCTGGCCCGCCTACGCTGCCTCCCACCCCAGCGTGAAGGGCACGGCGGCGCGCATGCTCTCCGAGGTCGATTCCGGCGTGGCCCGCACCACCTGGGCCCCGCCCGACGAAGCCACACTCGCAGGCCTGCTCGGCGCGCTCGGCACCGATGCCCTCGTGGTCGGGAGCGTGGGCGGCCAGGGCGCCGTTCACCTGCTGGTGTACCGGGCGGGAGGGGAGAGCGGGGAGCTCGATGCCAACGTGGAGCTCCCCGTGAACCCCGCCGCGCTCGAGTGGGAGGTCGTGGCTGGTCGGGTGGCCGCGCTGGTGCGCCCGGCCCCGGCGGCCCCCCCCCGCTCCGACCCCGGACCGGCCGGCGAGCCCGAGGCGGTCGAGCGCGAACGGACGCCGGAGGTCACGGTGGCCCGCCCGGGCCGCGAGGCGCCCGTCCGCATCAAGACGGGCCGGACGGTCCGCCCGGCCGAGGGCCCGATCACCAACCGCTGGTGGTTCTGGGTGGGGCTCCTCGCGCTGGTCGGTGGCGGAACGACCGCGGTGGTCGTGGCTGCCCAGCCCGCACCCGTGGTGACCGTGTACGATGAGCCCGCCTGGGCCCTCGTCGTCACGCCTCCTTGACCCCCGCAACGATTGACAAAAGCCCACTGAACCCGTAGGTTCGGCCGTTCGGCCAGACGAGGAAAATCCAACATGCGCGTCGTATGCGACAACTGCGGTGCATCCTACAAGATCCCGGACTCCAAGCTCACGCGCGACGTGAACAAGGCCACGTGCAGGAAGTGCGGGAACCCCATCCTCATCCGCCGTCCGGACTCCTCCCCCGCCGCGCCCGAAGGGGGCGATGCCCCCGAGGCCGCCGATGAGCGCACGCTGATCACCAGCGCCGCCGACCTCGAGCGCCAGGCGCGCGCCCGGCCCGCCGCTCCGGTCGACGATGGCAGCATGGACCCGCGGCCCACGCAGGTCTCCCCCGACAACTCGGGCGCCGAGGCCACCGTTCCGCGGGATGACTCCCCGGCCGCAGCTCCCGCGCCGGAGCGCGGCGATCGCGACACGGTCGTGCAGGCGCCCCCGCCGGAGGCGCCCCCGCCCTTCATCCCCGCGGCGTCGCCGTTCCCGCCGCCCCCGGGCGGTGCGCCGCCCCCGCCGGTGCCCGTGCGCGCCGCGGCCGCGCCGCCCCCCCCCGTGCCGGTCCGTCCGGCCGCGGTGCCGGCGCCGCCTCTCCCGCCCGCCGCCGAGGCAGGCGCCTACGACCCGCGTGGCGACCTCACCTTCGCCTCCCTGCTCGGGGTGCTCGGCGTCTTCGGTGCGATGATCCACGTGGCGGCGGCCTTCGCGGGTGTGCCCGCGATCGGCGCCGTCGGCACCTTCATGGGCGTCTTCGGCTCGGCCGGGTCGGCGCTCATCATCCTCACCGGCGGCCGCGGCGTGCGGCCCGCGAGCGTGGTGCTCGGCGGTGCCGGGGGCTTCTTCCTCGCGGTGATCTTCGGCCTCGCGCACTTCCTCGCGGCGGGCGGCCTCGCGGGGATGTCCCCGCAGCAGGCGGCGCAGCCCGCGCCCAAGCCTGCGGTCGTCCCCACGCCTCCGCCCGAGCCGGTGGCCCCGGTCGAGCCCCCCAAGCCCGCCGAGGTGGCACCTCCGGCCGAGGTGGCTCCCCCGGAGCCGGTGGCCCCGGTCGAGCCCCCCAAGCCTGTGGAGCCCCCCAAGCCCGTCGAGGCCCCCAAGCCGGCCCCCAAGCCGGTGGAGGCGAAGGCCGCCCCCGCCGAGCGCATCACGCCCAAGGCCGAGCCCAAGCCCGCGCCCAAGCCGGCGCCGAAGCCCGCCGAGGAGGAGTCGAGCAGCGCCTCGACCGCCTCCACGCTCGACACCCGGGTGATCGACACCATGATGAAGAGCAACAAGGGCGTGAAGCTCTGCTACATCAAGGAGCAGAAGGCGAGCGGCGATCTTCCGAACAACGTGAAGGTCAAGATGACCGTGCAGCCCTCCGGCGCCGTGTCCTCCGCCAAGATTCCGAGCGGCGATTGGAAGGGCACCGACTTCGACACCTGCCTTTCCTCGGCGGTAAAAGCCATCGCCTTCCCCCCGTTCGAAGGTGATCCGCTCACGCTCACCTACGCGTTCCCGAACTTCTAAGAAGGCAGCCGCGGCCCCCGTGGCCGCGGAAACCCGGGTCGCGTCCTTGCGCAACCCGTCCTTTCGGGTGAAACGGCGGCCCCTTCCCTCCCGGGTACCGTCGTGAATCTGCGCAACCTCGCCATCATCGCCCACGTTGACCATGGAAAGACCACCCTGGTCGATGGGCTGCTCCGGCAGGCCGGCACGTTCCGCGCCAACGAGTCCGTCGCCGACCGCGTCATGGACTCGATGGACCTCGAGCGTGAGCGCGGCATCACCATCATGGCCAAGGTGGCCTCCATCCACTACGGCGACACCAAGATCAACATCGTCGACACGCCGGGCCACGCCGACTTCGGCGGCGAGGTCGAGCGCACGCTGAAGATGGTCGATGGCGCCATGCTGCTCGTGGATGCGAGCGAAGGCCCCCTTCCTCAGACCCGCTTCGTGCTCCGCAAGGCGCTCGAGCAGGGCCTCAGCATCATCCTCTGCGTGAACAAGATCGACCGGCCCGACGCTCGCATCCAGGAAGTCGTGAACGAGGTGTACGACCTCTTCATCGATCTGGGCGCCAACGACGAGCAGATCGACTTCCCCATCCTCTACTCGGTGGCCCGTGATGGCTGGTGCACCACGGTGCAGGGCGAGAAGGGTGAGAACCTCAAGTCGATGTTCGACACCATCGTGGCCCGCATCCCGCCGCCGCGCGTGAAGTCCGAGGGCAGCCTCCAGGCGATGGTCAACCAGCTCGACTACGACAACTACGTGGGCCGCCTCGCCATCGTTCGCGTGGCCACCGGCGCCATCCGCGAGAAGACCGACGTCGCGCTGGTGGGCGAGGATGGCGTGCCGAAGAAGGTGCGCGTGGCCTCGCTGTTCCAGTTCGAGGGCCTTCGCCGTGTGGCGGCCGCCGAGCTGGTGGCGGGGGACATCGGCGCCATCGCCGGCATCCCCGACGTGGGCATCGGCGACAGCTTCACGGCGTTCGACGACCCGCGGCCGCTGCCGCGCCTCACCGTCGACGAGCCCACCATCGGCATGACCTTCTCCGCCAACTCCTCGCCGCTCGCCGGCAAGGAAGGCAAGTACGTGACCGCCCGCCAGATTCGCGAGCGCCTCGAGAAGGAGAAGATGATGAACCCTGCGCTCCGCATCGAGGAGACCGGCACCTCCGAGAGCATGCGGGTGTTCGGGCGTGGCGAGCTCCAGCTCGGCATCCTGATCGAAACGATGCGCCGAGAGGGCTTCGAGCTCAGCGTCTCGCGCCCCGAGGTTCGCTACATCGAGAAGGACGGCGCGCAGCTCGAGCCCTACGAAGTGGCCCAGCTCGACTTCCCCGAAGGCTTCATGGGCGTGGTCACGCAGAAGATGGCCACCCGCAAGGGCCGCATGACCGAGATGAAGATGGATGGCAGCGGCCGCGTCCGCCTGTTCTTCCGCATCCCCTCCCGCGGCCTCATCGGCTTCCGCGGCGAGTTCCTCAACGACACCCGCGGCCAGGGCCTGCTCAACACCCTGTTCGATGGGTACGACGTGCACGCCGGCTTCATCCAGAGCCGCTCCAACGGCTCGCTCATCGCCGACCGTCTCGGCGAGGCCACGACCTACGCGCTGTACCACCTCCAGCCCCGCGGCCGGATGTTCATCAGCCCGCAGACGGTGGTGTACGAAGGCATGATCGTGGGCGAGAACTCGCGTGACAACGACATCAACATCGACTGCACGCGCGAGAAGCAGCTCAACAACATCCGCAGCGCCGGCGCCGACGAGAAGCAGATCCTCATCCCGCCGATCCAGATGAACCTCGAGAAGTCCCTCGAGTACATCTCGGACGACGAGCTGGTGGAGATCACCCCCTCGGCCATCCGCCTCCGCAAGCGGGTGCTGCCCAAGAACCTCCGCAGCGTGGTTCGCGGCGAGCGCGACGCGTAGGCTGGCTCCCAGCGGAAGCGCATCGTCGCATCCCGCCTGAACCGGACTGCCGGCGAGGGCCGAGCATTCGGTTCGGAACTCGCGGCGTTTGGGATAGACTACGTGGATGATCCCCGTCCTCCTGGCGCTCGGCTGCAGCGAGAGCGTCGGCCACACCGGCACCGACACCGCGCCGGCGCCAGACACCGCACCCGAGTTCGACACCACCTACGACGTGGTGGTGGTCGGGAGCGGTCCCGCGGGCTCGGCGGCCGTCCTCGCGGCGGCCGAAGCCGGCGCCTCCGTGGTGCTCTTCGAGCGGGAAACCACGCTCGGAGAGGGCGTCCGCATGGCCTCGCAGGCCTACGGCATCCTCACGCCCTGGCAGGAGGATGCGGGGATCGTAGACAGCCTCGCCCTCGCGCAGGCCGAGTGGACCACGCTCACCGGGGCCGATGGCACCGCCGCGAGCGTGACCGCGTACCTGTCCGGCACCAGCGAGGTGCTGGTCTGGCTCAGCGACCACGGGGTGGACATCCGCGGCCCCAACAACGCCGCCGGCGAGGGGAGCGTGGCCCGCATCCACGAGTTCCGCTGGCCGGGCGAGGGCACCTCGTTCGAGCAGCTCATGGGCGACACCGCCTACACCGCACGAACGGGCGTGGAAGTGACCGGCCCGGTCATCGTGGACGGCGCGGTGGTGGGCGTGGAGTGGCGGGATGTGGCCACGGGTGAAACCGGCGCCACGGGCGCCAGGGGCGGCGTGGTCGTGGCCACGGGCGGCTTCCTCCGCAATCGCGAGGCCGTCGCCGAGGTGCGGCCCGACCTCGCCGAGCTCGACCCCATCTTCGAAACCCTCAAGTCCTCCACCGGCGGCGGCCTGCCCTTCTTCGAGGCCATCGGCGCGGGCCGCGAGGAGCCGGCCAACATCGGCACGTACGTGCACTCCGTCCCCGATCCGCGGGACCCGGACACCGAGGCGATGATCCTCATGACCACGCCGGCCTACCTGCTCGTGGGGAGCGACGGCCAGCGCTTCACCGCCGGCGGCAGCTTCGGCTCCTTCGATGTCGTCGACCTCCTGCCGGCCGGCGGCGCCTGGCTCGTGGCCGGGGTCGACGATGCGGAGTCCATGGTCTTTTCCCCGCCCGCCTACAACTGGGCGAACCAGGATGCCGGCCCCGAGCTCTACTCGCTGCCCGCGCTCCAGGCGCTCGGCTCCGAGGACCTCGTGGTGGATGCCGACCTTGCCACCGCCGCGGTGGTGGCCGGCGTGGACCCGGCCGTCGCCGACGTCATCGACGCCTACAACGACCTCGCCGCCACCTCGCAGACCGATGAGTTCGGCACCTCCCTCGACCCCACCGACCAGCTCCGCGGCACGAGCTGGGCCTTCGTGCACTTCCGGCCGGCCCTCGCGAAGAACTTCGGCGGCGTCCTGACCGACCTCTCGAGCCGCGTGCTCACCCCGGACGGCACCCCGATCCCCGGGGTCTGGGCCGCCGGGGAGTGTGTGGGAATGGTCCCGGGCGGCGGGTCGGGCCGGGGCTTCAGCGGCAGTGCATCGGCGTTGTACTACGGCGGGCGCCTCGCGGGCGCGGGCGCGGCGGAACGGAGCCTCTCCGCCCCCTGAGCCGCGGGTTAGGTCGCCGCGCGCCCCGGAAGCCCCGATGTACGACAACGCCAAGGCCCCCCTCAACGCCGCGCTCGCCGCCATCCGCGAGGCCGGCACCTGGAAGGAGGAGCGGGTCATCACGAGCCCCCAGCAGAGCCGCATCCGCGTGCGCAGCGGCGCCGAGGTGCTCAACTTCTGCGCGAACAACTACCTCGGCCTCGCCGATCACCCCGCGCTGCTCGATGCCGCCCACGCCGCGCTCGACTCCCACGGTCTCGGCATGGCGAGCGTTCGCTTCATCTGCGGCACGCAGGACATCCACAAGGAGCTGGAGGCCGCCGTCTCCCGCTTCCTCGGCACCGAGGACACCATCCTCTACAGCTCGTGTTTCGATGCCAACGGTGGCCTGTTCGAGACCCTGCTCGGCGAGGAGGATGCCATCATCTCCGACGAGCTGAACCACGCCAGCATCATCGATGGCATCCGCCTCGCGAAGGCCAAGCGGTTCCGCTACAAGCACCTCGACCTCGCCGATCTCGATGCGCAGCTCACCGCCGCCGCCGGCTCCCGCATCAAGCTCGTGGCTACCGACGGCGTGTTCTCCATGGATGGCGACATCGCCCCCCTCGCCGACATCTGCGACATCGCCGAGCGCCACGGCGCGCTCGTGATGGTCGACGACAGCCACGCCACCGGCTTCGTGGGCCGCACGGGCCGCGGCAGCATCGAGCACTGCGGCGTGATGGGCCGGGTCGACATCATCACCAGCACGCTCGGCAAGGCGCTGGGCGGCAGCCAGGGCGGCTTCACCTCCGGCCGGCAGGAGATCATCGACCTCCTCCGCCAGCGCAGCCGGCCCTACCTCTTCAGCAACACGGTGGCGCCCCCCATCGTGGGCGCCGCCATCAAGGTGTTCGCGCTCCTGACCGCGAGCACCGAGCGTCGCGACCGGCTCGAAGCCAACACGGCCTACTTCCGCAAGGCGATGACCGCCGCGGGCTTCAACCTCCGCCCCGGCATTCACCCCATCTGCCCGATCATGCTCGGCGATGCGCGCCTCGCCACGGAGATGGCCAACCGCCTGCTCGGCGAAGGCATCTACGTGATCGGCTTCAGCTTCCCCGTGGTGCCCAAGGGGCAGGCCCGCATCCGGGTGCAGATCAGCGCGGCGCACAGCATCGCCGACATCGATCAGGCCGTGGACGCCTTCATCCGCGTGGGGCGCGAGCTCGGCGTGGTGGCCTGAACCCGCGCCCGCTTCGCCCTACTTCTTGGCAGCCTTGGGCGCCTCGACGTTGAGCTCGATGCGGTCGGCGTAAAGGGTGGCGTACACCTGCGGCCCTTCCTTCATCATCCACCCGAGGGTGACGACCACATCCTCGGCCTCACGGCCCTTGATGAACTCGGCGTAATTCTTCTCGCCGGTGCTGGCCGGGAGCTCGATCTTGCCGAACGCACCGCCACCGGTGGGGCCCGCCTCGCTGTTGCCCGCGATGGCAGCGAAGATGTTGGCGTGCAGGCTGCCGAGCGCGGAGCGCCGACCGAACTCCGAGCCGTTCTGCAGCTCGTAGATGCCGGCGGTGTTGCAGACGATCTCCACCTGCGTGAGGCCCTGCTTGTCAACCAGGGTGACCACCGCGGCCTGCGCCTGCAGCGTTTCGGGCACCTTCGCGAGGACGCCGGGGGCGAGGCCCGGCCCGCGACCATTGATCACGTCGGCGTTGCTGAACGTGGCGGCCTTGGCCATCCAGTCCGCCGCGGCCGGCTTGGCCACCGCGGGCGTGGCGGCGAGGAGGAACAGGGGGAACAGGACGGAGGAGGAAGCAAGGAAGCGCATGCCGGGTGCTAACGCGCCGCCGACGCCTCGTATTCACAAAGTCGGCCCTGTCCCGCAGCGGGCAGGTTAGCGCGGAAGCGTGCAGAACGTGCTGCTGACGGGGGCAACGGGGCGGATCGGCCGTCGCATCGCCGGCCCGCTGGTCGCGGCGGGTCACCACGTCACGGCGCTCGTTCGCAGCCGCGGCGGGCTCGACCCTGCCGCACGAATGGAGCGCCTCGGCCTCGCGGGGCTGACGGTGCTCGAAGGCGAGCTCACCGGCCGGGCCCGCAGCCTCCAGCCCGGCGCCTGGGAAACCCTCGTTCACGCCGCCCTCGATGGCCACAGCTACCCGCGTGATGCCCGCGCCCAGCGCCGCCTCAACGTGGATGCCACGGTCGACCTCATCGAGACCCTCCGGCCGCGGCGCCTCGTGCTCCTCTCCACCGTGCGGGTGGCCGGCGCGCGGCGGGGGCGCGCGCTGGAGTCGGAGCTCGACGTGGGCCAGGCGTTCCACAACGCCGGCGAGGAGTGCATGCTCGAGGCCGAAGGGGCGGCGCGGGCCGCCGGGAAACGTTGCGGGGTCGAGATCGTCGTCCTGCGGCTCGGCCATGTGGAGGGGCCGGATGCCGAGGGCGGCCTCGATGCCCTCTCCACCTTCGTGGGGCTCGTCGCGGCCGAGGCGTGGAACCCGCGCCACTGGAAGAGCCAGCTGCGCGTGCCGGGGCTGAAGCCCGGGCCGATCGCGCTCTCGCCCGCGGCCTGGATCGGGGCCGCCGTCGCTGCCGTGGCCACCTCGACCACGGCCGCCGGGCGTTGTCTCCACCTCCTCGCGCCGCCGCCGAGCCAGGAGGCCTTCTTCGCCGCCGTGGCCGAGCGCGCGGAGTTCCCCGGTCTCCGCGTACAGACGCCCCGGCGCGGCGCCCTCCGCAACCCCACGCGGCTCGAAGCCCGGGCTCACGCCGCCCTCGGAACGCAGCTGGAGTACCTGGGGAGCGACCTCGACTTCGACCGCACGGAGGCCGCGGCGGCGCTGTCCGAAGTGGGCATCGAAGCCCCCGACCTCGGCGGCACCGGCCTCAGGCGCTACGTCGGCGGCCTCCTCCACCTCTGAGGCCGGAGGGCACAGAGAATTTGCGATTTGGCGAGGCCGCCGGGGATATGTTGCCCGCATGTCCTCCCCATCCCTGCGCAACGCCAGCGTGCTCGTGCTCGCCCTGTTCCTCGCCGGCTGCCCCGACACCGACAAGCAAGGCGGCGACGACACGGGCGGCGACACCGGCAACGACACTGGCATGCCCTGCACGGACCTCACGGCCGACATCTTCGAGGATGCGGATGGCGACGGCTACGGCTTCGGTACCGGCTACGACGACTGCGACACGCCGCCCGCCCACCCCGTCGCCAACGCCGATGACTGCGACGACACCAACGCGCTGGTGAATCCCGCGGCGGTGGAAACGTGCAACGAGGTCGACGACAACTGCAACGGCGAGATCGACGAGGACCTCGGCACCGAGTGGTACGCCGACGTCGATGGCGATGGTTTCGGCGATCCCGCGTCCGCCGCCACCTACTGCAGCGAGCCGGCCGACCACGTGGCCGACAGCTCCGACTGCGACGACACCAACGCCAACGTGAACCCCGAAGCCATCGACCTCTGCTCCGGCATGGACGAGAACTGCGACTCGGTGATCGACGAGCCGCTCACCGCCACCTGGGCGGGCAGCGATGGCACGGTCGTGGATGTGACCACGGCCCTCGCGGCCGGCACCTCAAGCGATCCCGCCTACATCGGCGACCAGGCGGGCTACGACCTCGAGGTCACCGACGGCACGCTCTACCTGTGCGAAGGCACCTGGTACAACAAGATCGTCCTCGCCAAGCTCGGCAGCACGCTGAACGTGGTGGGTGTGGCCGGTCCCGACCTCACCGTCATGACCACCGGCGGCACCACCGGCGGCGCCACCGGCTCGATCGTAGCCGTGACGGACACCACGCTCACCCTCGAGGGCCTCACCCTCACGGGTGGTATCGGCAGCGAGGATGGCACCAAGGGCGGCGCCATCGCCGTGGCCCAGGCGGGCGGCACCGCCGCCACCCCCAACGTCACCCTCCGCGATGTCGTGCTCACCGGCAACCGCACCGCCTATGGCGGCGCCGTGGCGCTCAAGGACTACGCGAGCATGTCGATGGTCGACTCGCTCATCGCCGGCAACGAGGCCACCGCGGTCGGCGGCGGCGTGTGGGTCCAGACCTTCGGCACGCTCCGATGCGAAGGCACCGCGCTCGCGGCGGCCGGCGTCATCGGCAACACCGCCCCGATCGCCGGTGGCTTCTACTTCTCCAGCAAGAACGACGGCACGCTCGACACGACCGGCTGCGACTGGGGCGATGTCGGGGTCGACGACAACGAGCCGGAAGACGTGGACCGGCAGCCCCACGCCGACAACGGCTGGTGTTTCGGCAACTCGGCCGCGCTCACCGACACCGTCTTCTGCGACCACAACGGCTGCAGCGGCACCAACCCCCAGACCTGCAACTAGTTCAGCGGCGGCGAGGCCGCTGCCGGTGTTGCACGTGGAACATCACGGCAAGCGGGCGAGCGCTCCCTCGAGCGAAGGGCTGCGGCTGGCCCGCGCGCCGAACTCCGCCAGGAGCTCCCCCTCGTAGGGGTGGGCGCGGGCGCGCTCCACGTAGTGCACCGACGCACCGAGCAGCCCCGGCAGCACGAGGTCGAGCTCCACGATGTCGCCCACCACGAGCGTCTCCTCGGGGCGGGTGCCCGTTTCCGCCCACACGCGGGTGAGCACGTCGAAGTACCGCCCCCGGCGCGGCAGCACGGGCCGGCGCAACGACGGCACACGCCACGACGCAGGCACGGCCGCCATCGCCTCCACGTTCACCGTGGGCTCGCTCACCTCGAACTTGCGCGCGTCGCCATCCACCCCCACGGCCACCGCAAGGCCGAGGTGGCGCATCTTCTCGGTGACCTTCGCGGTGCTGGAGTTGGTGACGACCCGCACGTGCGGCACGCGGCTCGCCGCCGCCTCGATCACGGCGCGCGCCTCGGGCCGGAACGCGGGACGGAGCGCCCCGTACGCAGCCTGGTACAGCGCCCCGCCGAAATCGCCACGGATGGCGGCGTGGCGCGGGTCGTCACTCCCGAGGATCGGCAGCCGCTCGGCGCGCGCGAACCGGGAAAGCGCGAGCGTGGCGGAGATGTAGGGGTCGGCATCACCGGGGGCCGTGGCGCCGCTGCCCATGTCCCAGCCGAGCTCCGGCGCATCGGCGAGCACGCTGGTCCTGGCGGCCTCCCAGGCGGGCCGACGGGCCTCCCCGCACAGGTCGAGCACCGCGCGGGTGTAGGCGGCCTCGAACTGGGCGCCCTCATCGGCGATATCGGTCAGGGTGCCGTCGAAGTCGAAGATCACGAGCCGGATGGACATGCGCGCCCGCATAGCCCGAGGAGGTGGGGGTGGGCGATGTGCGAATCCCCACCTCGGGGTGCACCGGGCACCGCCGCACATCGCGGCGCCGCCGGGGTGCCCGCCCTACGCCCGGCTCACGACGAGCAGACCGGCGTCGTCGAGGCCCGGCGCCACGAGTTGCACGCGCCGCCCGGCTGCGGCTTCGGCGGCCAGCGCGGGCCCGAGCGCGGGCGACACGCGGTCGGTGGGGGTCGGGTCGGGCGCCGTCACGGTGCAGCGGTACACGAAGCTCTCCGAGGCGGCGCCGTGCGCGGCGGGGGCGGGGCCGAGGAGGTCGAGGGGGCCGAGGCGGGTGTGGGCGCGGATCGAGCGGCTCGTCCACTGGGTCAGGCCGCGCTGGGCGTGGGCGCCGAGCATCGCCACGCCAAGGCGCTTCACGATGGTCGCGGCGCCGCGGCCGGCCGGCTCGGCGAGGAGCGACACCCCCATGACCTCGCCGGCCACGACCGTGGGCACGCCGCACCACGCCGCCACGATCGTGTCGTGCTCATCGAGCAGGAGCGCGATGGCGCCGGGGAGCAGGTACAGGTCGGCGAGCACCCAGCCGGGGAGGGTGAGCGCGCCCGGGAAGGCGCGGGCGTTGGCCGCTGCGTAGGCGGCCACGAGGTGGCCATGGCGGGCGGCATCGAAGAAGCGGGCCGGCACGCCCATGGGCCGGAGGTCGAGCGCGGCGGCGTTCTCCGCGTGGCCGAGCGCGGCGAACGAATGGCCGGGCCAGCGCACGAAGTAGGCGGCGATGTCGGCGGCCGTGACCACGTCTCCCGCTATCGCCCCAACTTCGCCGCCGGGACGGTTACCGTGGAGTGATGGTATGGCTCGTCCTCGCCTGCTCCTCGCCGCCGCCCATTCGCGTGGAGGAGCCGGCGCGGTCCTCCGCGGTGGTCGCTGGCGATTCAGGCGCGGACTCCGGCGGAGACTCGGGCGGTGACTCCGGCGTCGACACCGGGCCGCTAGAGCTGGGCGAGCCGTGCGACCCCACCGCGAACACCTGCGCCGACGGCGCTCTCTGCTGCACCGCGTGCTGCTCCCCCGACTCCCCCTCGGTGTGCACCCTCGCCGACCCCGACGGCGTCTGCCCCCTGCCCGACCTCTCGATCGACGCCACGCGCGCCACCGGCCACCTCACGCTCGAGACGATCTCCGTGGCCGCCGACAGCTGCATGATCGAGGAGGCCTGCGTGGGCGGCACGGGCGACCGGAAGGTGCTCCGCTTCGACACCACCACGCCCAACCTCGGCACCGCCGATCTCATCCTCGGCCCCCCGGAGGCCACCCCGGAGTTCTTCGAGTGGAGCGAGTGCCACGACCACTACCACTACAGCGGCTACGCCGAGTTCACCCTCCGCGATGCCGGCGGCTCCGTGGTGGGCTCGGGCCACAAGCAGGCCTTCTGCGTGCGGGACAGCGAGCCCTGGGTGCCGGAGCAGGAGGGCCAGGTGCCCCGCTACAACTGCGGCTTCCAGGGGCTCACCGTGGGGTGGGCCGACACCTACACCTGGAACCTCGACTGCCAGTGGGTGGATGTCACCGACCTCCCGGCAGGCGACTACACCCTCGCGCTCGAAGTGAACCCCGGGCGCGCCTTCCCCGAGAAGTCCTTCGACGACAACCGGCTGGAGCTGCCCGTCACCCTCCCGTGAGCGGGCGCGCGACTAGTCGCAGGCGAGGTCGAACGTTCCGCTCGCGTCCGCGCTCGGATTGCCGTTGGCGTCGGCCGTCCACACCACCGTGAACGCGCCGGTGATTCGGGCCAGCGGCTGGAACTCGTTGACCGTGATCGACGCGGACTGCACGGTGCCGTGGAAGGTGGTGTCGAGCGCCCACGAGGTGGGCGGGCCGAGCGAGAGGAGCGAGGTGCCGAGGTCGGGCCAGGTGGTGGTGGTGCCGGCCACGGGGTCGCCGATGCTCACGGAGATCTGCATCGCGCCGCCAGCGTCCTGGAGCCGCAGCAGGTAGTCGCCCGAGTCCTGGCAGTACACGTCCTGGATGGGCGAGGTGTCGTAGGTCATGGTGAAGGCGGTGCCGTTGTAGTGGCCGCTGATGTCCGCCACGCGGGAACCGTGCACGATGCTGGTGTCGCGGCCGGAGTCATCCCCGCTGTCGACCGCGGTGTCCGAATCCTCGCCGCCGGTGTCGCTCCCGCCGGTGTCCCCGCCGCCGGTATCCCCGCCGGCGGAGTCGCCGCCGCCGAGAACATCGGCTCCGCTGGTGTCTTCGGGTTGGGCGCAAGCCTGGATGGAAAGAAGAAGGAGGAGGGCCATGGGGGCCACTTAGCCGAACCGGGCGAGGCGGCCCATTTTTCGCGCGCCGTCACACCCTTGGCCGAACTAGCGTATTGTCCCCCTGCAGCCGTTCTCGTGAACCGGAGTTCCCTCATGCGTCATCTCCCCCTCCTCGGCCTCGCCCTCCTCGTGGCCTGCGAGAACGACAACACCCTCTCCGGCGAGAAGGGCGAACCCGAGGAGTTCGACACGAGCACCGACTGGACCCCGCCGGTCGACACGAGCGTGGAGGAGGAGGACACCGACTCCGGCGGCGGCGTGATCCCCGGCGAGACCTGCGCGGATGAGGACCTCTCCACCCGCGCCTACGCCCTGAGCCAGCGCACCGACTGCGAAGCGCCGCCGGAGAGCACGCCCGACTGGACCCTCGCCTACAAGTGGCAGGACAACACCATCGGCACCATGCTCAGCACCGTGGTCATCGGCCAGCTCGACGATGACAACGGCGATGGCACGGTAGACAACAACGACGATCCCGACCTCGTGGCCGCGCCCTACAGCGGTTTCATCCGCGCCTACGAGTCCGATGGCACGATCAAGTGGAGCGCCTCGAGCAGCAACATCGAACAGTCCACCCCCGCCATCGGCGATCTCGACGGCGATGGGTGGCCGGAGGTGGTGGTCGGCGGCCTCTACGGCAGCCTCGCCGTTCACGGTCACGATGGCTCCACGTACTGGACGGGACCGGGCAGCACCGGCACCAAGCAGTACTGCGGCATCATCGGCATCGCCGATCTCGACGCCGACAGCAACCCGGAGGTCTACACCGGCCGCGTGATCATCAACGGCCAGACCGGCGCCACCTACGCCACCGGCTCCGCGGGCTACGGCTCGGCCATCAGCGGCGAGTCGCCGAACTCGATCGCCGCCGACATCGATCTCGACGGCGAGCAGGAGGTGATCGTGGGCAACGCCGCCTACAGCAAGAACGGCTCCTCCATGATGACCACCGGCCAGGGCGATGGTTTCCCCGCCGTGGGCAACTTCGACAGCGATCCGGAGGGTGAGATCGTGGTGGCCATGCAGGGCAAGGTCGTGCTCTACGACACCGACGGCTCCCAGATCTGGTCGCTCGCCATCACCAGCGGCGGGTACAGCGGTCCCCCCTCGATCGCGGACTTCGACGGCGACGGCGAGCCCGAGATTGCGGTGCCCGTGAGCCCCGGCGTGTGGATGGTCGATGGCGATGGCACCAAGCTGTGGAGCTGGTCGGGTACGAGCTCCACCTTCTTCGACGGCGTCTCCGGCTACGACCTCGATGGCGACGGCGTTTGGGAGGTGCTGCACGTGGGCAACGACGGCCTGCACATCCTCGAAGGCGACACCGGCCTCCTCCTGAGCACCCTCGCGGGCGCCACCAGCTACTGCGGGCAGATGCCGGTGGTGGCCGACCTCGACGCCGACGGCCACGTGGACATGGCCTTCGGAACCTACAACGCCGGCGTGTTCGTCATGGAGGATGCGGCCAATGAGTTCACCGCGGGGTTCCGCTACTGGAACCAGCAGGGCTTCTCCATCACCAACGTCAACGACGACATGAGCATCCCCGCCGTGCCCGACGTGAACTGGAACGTCGGCTACAACAACTTCCGCGCGGGCCCCCCGGTGGAGGCGGTCTTCCCCAACCAGAACCTCGTCGGCAAGGTACAGGCGATCTGCGTCGAGGAGTGCGAGGAAGGCGTCATCGAGGTGAGCTACAGCGTGGGCAACGACGGCACCTCCGACGTGGTGGATCCCGTCACCCTCGAGATCTACGGCGACTTCGGCGACCACGAGGAGGTCATCTGGACCACCACCTGGACCGCCGGCGTGCGCGCCGGGATGATGGAAGCCTCCACGACCGCCCGCATCGAGGGTCTCACCGGCGACCTCTGGGGCCTCCGTCTCGCCGTGGATGGCGGCTCCGACTCCACCGGCTCGAATGTCATGGAATGCGACGAGTCGGACAACGAGTTCGAGTTCGGCCTCGGCTGCAAGTAGCCGCCGGGTAGGTTGGGCTGTGCCCAAGCTCCCGCGCCTCGCGCTCGCGTTCACCTGCCTCCTTGCGCCGTCATCCCGGGCGGCTGCTGGGCCCGCGGCCCCCGCGCCATCTCCGAGGATGCGCGTTCATTTCATCGATGTGGGACAGGGCGCCGCCACCCTGGTGGAACTCCCGTGCGGCGCCATGCTCATCGACACCGGTGGGGAAGACAACAGCGAGTACCACAGCGTGCCCGCGTTGCTGGCCTACCTCGAGGCCGTCTTCGCCCGTCGCACCGACTTGCGGCGCACCATCGACGTACTTTGGCTCACCCATCCCCACATCGATCATGTCCGCGGCGCCCCCGCGGTCCTGTCGAACTTCACGGTGCGCTCGCTGGTCGACGATGGCCGCCTGGCCCGGCAGGACGACGCCATCGTCGCCATGGGCCAGGTGGCGGACGCGCTCCGCGCGCACCCCGAGGTCACGCGAACGGTCGTAGGGCTCCGTGACTTTCCTGCACCAGACGTGGCACTGGCCAGCCCTGGACTCGACCCCTTCCTGCAGTGCGAAGGGGTCGATCCGAAGGTGGTCGCGCTCTGGGGGGCTGTCGAGAGCGATCCGGGTTGGGGCGAGAACGACTACGGCGGCGCCCACTTCGACAACGACAACAACCACAGCGCCGTGGCGCGGGTGGACTTCGGCGAGGCTTCCCTCCTGGTCACCGGCGACCTCGAGGAGGTCGCCATCCGCGACCTCGTACGCGACCGGGGAGCGCTCCTCGACGTGGACATCTACGAGGTGGGCCACCATGGCTCGCACAACGGCACCACGGCCGACCTGCTGAAGGCGATGAGCCCAGCCTGGGCCGTCATGGAGGTGGGGCCGTCCACCCGGAAGCACAGCTGGACCGCGTGGGCCTACGGACACCCCCGGGAGCGGCCGGTGAGCCTGCTCGAAGGGGCGGTGAGCGGCGAGCGGCCGGCGGCGCTCCACCCGGTCGGCGTGAGCATCAAGTCCTTTGTGGACATGCCGATCGCCCGCGCGATCTACGCCACCGGCTGGGATGGCACCGTCGTGCTCGAGGCCGACTCCGCAGGCAACATCTCGCTGGGGAAGGCCGACGTTCCGCTTGCCGCGCCGTCGCCTTCGGACAGCGCGCCCTCTCCTTCGAAGTGACCATGCTCCTCCTCGCCCTCGCCTGCGCCACCCCCTCGCCCGAGGAGCTCGACTCCGCCGGGGCCACCGCCGACACCGACGTGGCCTGGTACGGCGATGTGGAGCCGATCGTCACCGCCTCCTGCACGAGCTGCCACGTGGCCGGTGGCCTCGGTGGCTTCCCGCTCGACAGCTACGCTGCCGCCGCCCCCATGGCCGAGGCCATCGCCGCCGCGGTGGAGGCCCGCCGCATGCCGCCGTGGAAGGCCGCCGAGGGCTGCAACGAGTATCGGGGCGACCCCTCCCTCTCCGCCGAGAGCATCGCGCGCTTGCGGGCCTGGGCCGATGCCGGCGCGCCCGAGGGCGACCTCGGCAAGACCGCCGCCCTCGCGCCGCCCGACTCCTCGCTGCCCAGGGTGGATGAAACGCTCGAGCTCCCCGTGGCCTACACCCCCGTGCCCGACGTGGAGGATGACTACCGCTGCTTCCTGGTGGACTGGCCCCGCGCCACCGACACCTACGTGACCGGCTACCGCATGGTCCCCGGCAACGAGGCGCTCGTGCACCACGTCATCGCCTACATGGCGCCCGCGAGCCAGCTCGAAGAGTACCGCGCGCTCGATGAGGCCGATCCCGAAGCGGGCTGGACCTGCTACGGCGGCCCCGGACTGCAGAGCCAGGGAGATGCGGAGTGGCTCGGCGCCTGGGCGCCCGGCGGCGACAACGGCGAGTTCCCCAACGGCGCCGGCATCCCCATGCGCGCCAGCAGCGAGGTGGTGCTCCAGGTGCACTACAACAACAAGAGCGGCGACACGCAGCCCGACCTCACCCGCATGGAGGTGATGGTGGCCGACGAGGTCGAGACGCCCGCCTACATCCAGCCCTGGACCGACCCCTCCTGGCTCGATGGCACCGGCATGGACATCCCCGCGAACAGCGAGGGCACCTCGCACAGCTTCTCGTTCACCGACAGCTGGGGCACGTTCCAGATCCACACGGCGAGCCTCCACATGCACCAGCTCGGCCGCAGCGCCGACCTCAAGGTGGAGCGCGGCGGCGGCGGCGAGGACACCTGCCTCCTCGCCATCGAGGACTGGGACTTCAACTGGCAGAACACCTACGTGCTCAGCGAGCCCGTCACCGTGGAGAAGGGCGACACGATCACCGTGTCCTGCACCTGGGACAACCCCACCGACGAGGACGTGAACTGGGGCGAGGGCACCGGCGATGAGATGTGCCTCGGCACGATGCTCTTCTCCTACTGAGCGCCGCCCGGCTTCCTCCAGTCCACCATCCCCTTGCCCTCCACATCCGGCTGGCAGCTGGGGCAGAAGAAGGCGTCGTGCCCGTGGATGCCCGCCACGCGGATGGTGCCGCCGCATCGCGGACAGGGCTGGTCCTTGCGGCCCCGCACGTGCAGGAAGTCGCGCACCTTCTCCGGTAGCGCCGGCTGCCGCTGGGCGATGACCTCGCGCGCCCGCAGGAGGGTCTGCACGAGCGCTCCGTGCAGGGCGGCCACCTCCTCCGGCCGAAGGCGCGACACCGCCCGCTTCGGGTGCAACCCCGCGGCGAAGAGGGCCTCGTCGGCGTAGGCGTTGCCGAACGAATCGAGCGTCGCGCGGTCCATCACGAAGACCTTCACCTGCTCGCGCCGCCCCTTCAGCAGCGCTCGGAGACGCTCCAGCGTGAAACCCGGCCCCAGCACGTCGTCGCCGCCTTCGGCCAGACCGGGGATGGGCGCGTTCGCCGCGGTGAGCCACACCGACCCCATCTGCACGTCGTCGCGGTAGCGGAGCTGGCGCCCGTCGGAGAGCGCGAAGATCACGGCGGTGTCGGCGGAGACGCGCTGGGTGGGGGGCGTGACCTCGAAGCGGCCGGCGAGCATGGGGAGCACGACGAGGTGCTTTGCGCCCAGATCGAAGTCCACGGCATGGGCGCGTCGGCGCACCCCTTGAACCACACCACGCACCTCATCGGCGAGGCAGCGGAGCACCACGGGCTTGCGCACCGTCGCCCCCACCAGGCCGAGCCCCACCAGCTCACCCGCGAGGAGGGGGACCTGGTAGTCGAGGTCGGGGCGCTCGGGCATGCCGAAGGGTATCGCGGGCGCCTCGCGCGGGGCGGGCGCCGCCGGGGCCTCCCGGCCCCTCGATCGGGGGCGCCGTCGTCCGACCCGCCGGTCGAGATTTCGCGGCTCTTGGAGCTATAGGAGTTGACGCTGTGGATAACTCCGCCCCTGGCTGTGGATAAGCTGTGGACACAGCATGTAGTGGGTACTTCTTCGCTTGGACACAACATCTTGTGCCTCCAGCTCTTGACCGCGCAGGGGACATTCCTTATTCTGCATGGACGGGCAGGCCCCAATGGGCTTCGCCCGCCCCCGACGCGCAGCTCTTGCGGAGTCAAGACCCCATGCAAACTTCCCGCCGTTTCACCTCCTCTTCCTCCTCCCCCTACGACCTCCTCACGTGGGTCGGCCGGCGCTCCGAAATCCGGAACCCCGATGGAAGCCTCGTTTTCGTGGCTGACGACGTGCAGGTGCCCGACACCTGGAGCCAGGTGGCCGTCGACATCCTCGCCCAGAAGTACTTCCGCAAGGCCGGCGTGCCCGCCGCCACGCGTTCGGTGGCCGAGAAGGGCGTGCCCGTGTGGCTGCAGCGCCGCGCGCCCGACGAGGCGAAGCTCGCCACCCTCCCGGCCGACCGTCGCTTCGGCGGCGAGCGTGATGCGCGCCAGGTCTTCGACCGACTGGCCGGCTGCTGGACCTACTGGGGCTGGAAGGATGGCCTCTTCGCCGACGAGGAGCAGGCCCAGACCTTCTACGACGAGCTGCGCTTCATGCTCGCCGCCCAGATGTGCGCCCCCAACAGCCCGCAGTGGTTCAACACCGGCCTGCACTGGGCCTACGGCATCGATGGCCCCGCCCAGGGCCACCACTACGTGGATGACCGCACCGGCAAGCTGGTGGCCTCCACCTCCTCGTACGAGCGCCCCCAGCCGCACGCCTGCTTCATCCAGAGCGTCACCGACGATCTGGTGAACGACGGCGGCATCATGGACTTGTGGACGCGGGAAGCCCGCCTGTTCAAGTACGGCTCGGGCACCGGCACCAACTTCTCGCAGCTCCGCGGCGAAGGCGAGCGCCTCTCCGGCGGCGGCCGCAGCTCCGGCCTGATGAGCTTCCTCCGCATCGGCGATCGGGCCGCGGGCGCCATCAAGAGCGGCGGCACCACGCGCCGCGCCGCCAAGATGGTCACGCTCGACCTCGATCACCCGGACATCGAGACCTTCGTGAACTGGAAGGTCGTCGAAGAAGCGAAGGTGGCCTCGCTGGTCACCGGCAGCAAGCTCAACGAGAAGCACCTCAACGCGATCTTCGCGGCCTCCCGGCCCAGCGAGGGGCTCGCCGAGGCCGACCGCTTCGACCCCCGCAAGAACGCCGCCCTCCGCCTCGCCATGCGCGAGGCCCGCGCGGCCGGCGTGCACGACAACTACATCGTCCGCACCGTACAGTTCGCCAAGCAGGGCTTCACCGCCATGCGTTTCGACAGCTACGACACCGACTGGGATGGTGAGGGCTACGCCACCGTGGCCGGCCAGAACAGCAACAACAGCGTGCGCATCCCCAACACCTTCATGGATGCCATGCTCCGCGACGAGGAGTGGAAGCTCACCCAGCGCACCACGGGCAAGGTGGTGAAGACGCTGCGCGCCGCCGACCTCTGGGACACCATCTCGATGGCCGCCTGGAGCTGCGCCGACCCCGGCGTGCAGTTCGACACCACCATCAACGACTGGCACACCTGCCCCGAGGATGGCCGGATCAACGCGAGCAACCCGTGCTCCGAGTACATGTTCCTCGATGACACGGCCTGCAACCTCGCCTCCTTGAACCTCATGCGGTTCTTCGAGCCCGTCTCCGGCGTGTTCGACCTCGAAGGCTACGTGCACGGCATCCACCTGTGGACCACCGTGCTCGAGATCAGCGTGGGCATGGCGCAGTACCCCTCGCCGAAGATCGCTGAGCTCTCCTGGAAGTTCCGCACCCTCGGGCTGGGCTACGCCAACCTCGGCGCGCTCCTGATGGTCATGGGCATCCCCTACGACAGCCAGGATGGCCGGGCCGTGTGTGGAGCGCTCAGCGCCATCCTCACCGGCGAGTCCTACGCGCAGAGCGCCCGCATCGCCGCGGCCCGCGGGCCCTTCCCCGGGTACAAGAAGAACCGCGCCGCCATGATGCGGGTCATCCGCAACCACCGTCGCGCCGCCTACAACGCGCCCTCCACCGAGTACGAGGGTCTCGCCATCAAGCCGGTGGGCCTCGTGGCGGAGCACGCGCCCGCCATGCTCGCCACCGCCGCGAAGAAGGCCTGGGATGATGCGCTCTCGCTCGGCGAGGCGCACGGGTACCGCAACGCCCAGGTCACCGTGATCGCGCCCACCGGCACGATCGGGCTGGTCATGGATTGCGACACCACCGGCGTCGAGCCCGACTTCGCCCTCGTGAAGTTCAAGAAGCTCGCCGGCGGCGGCTACTTCAAGATCGTGAACGAGTCGGTGCCTCCCGCGCTCCGTCACCTCGGCTACACCGAGCCCCAGATCGGCGCGATCATCGACTACGCGCGCGGTCGCGGCTCGCTCCGCGGCGCCCCGGGCGTGAACCACGAGTCGCTGCGCGCCAAGGGCTTCGACGATGTCACGCTCGCGAAGGTGGAGAAGGCGCTCCCCACGGCCTTCGACATCAAGTTCGCGTTCTCGAAGTTCAACCTGGGCAGCACCTTCTGCAAGGACGTACTCGGCATCGACCCCGACGCGCCCGACCTGCTGCTCGCGTTGGGCTTCTCGCGCGCCCAGATCGATGCGGCCAATGCCTGGGCCTGCGGCACCATGAGCATCGAGGGGTCGCCCGAGCTGAAGCCCGAGCACCTGCCGGTGTTCGACTGCGCCAACCGCTGCGGCCGCACCGGCACGCGCTTCATCTCGTCGGAAGCCCACATCCGCATGATGGCCGCCTGCCAGCCCTTCATCTCCGGCGCCATCAGCAAGACGATCAACATGCCGAACGACGCCAGCGTCGCCGACGTGAAGAACGCCTACCTGATGTCCTGGCGCCTCGGCATCAAGGCCAACGCGCTCTACCGGGATGGCAGCAAGCTCAGCCAGCCGCTGTCGAGCAACTTCGCCGACGATCTGCTCAACGCGCTCGACGTGGAGGAGCCCGAGGCGATCCAGCCCCCGATGGCCGCGATGCCCCAGCAGGACCAGGTCATGCAGGTGGCGGAGAAGCTCGTCGTCCGGTACCTCGCCAAGCGTCGTCGCCTCCCGGACCGCCGCCGTGGCTACACGCAGAAGGCCCTCGTCGGCGGGCACAAGGTCTTCCTCCGCACCGGCGAGTACGAGGATGGCACCATCGGCGAAATCTTCGTGGACATGCACAAGGAAGGCGCCGCGTTCCGCAGCCTGATGAACAGCTTCGCCATCGCCGTGAGCATCGGCCTGCAGCACGGCGTGCCGCTGGAGAAGTTCGTGGACCAGTTCGTGTTCTCCCGCTTCGAGCCGAACGGTCCGGTGCGCGGCCACGACCGCATCAAGATGGCCACCTCGATCATCGACTACATGTTCCGTGATCTCGCGGTGAACTACCTGGGCCGCAACGACCTCGCGCATGTCGACGAGGAGCAGCTCCGCCACGACACCCTCCACAAGTCCGGCGAGGAGACCCGCTGGAACGAGGAGGAGGAGGTCAGCGTGCGCAACGTGATGTTGTCCGACAAGGCCGTGGATGTGGATGCCGCGCCGGTTCCGGCGGGCGTGCTCCACCGGGAGAGCGCCAGCCAGGCGGCCCACGTCAACGGCGGCGGCGTGAAGGTGGCCCCGGCCAAGCTGAAGCTCCAGCTCATCCGCGACGCCAAGGCGCGCGGGTACGAAGGCGACAGCTGCCCCGAATGCGGCGCGCTCACGATGGTGCGGAACGGCTCCTGCCTGAAGTGCGTGAGCTGCGGCAGCACCAGCGGCTGCAGCTGATTCGGCAAGAAAAGGGCGCGAAGCTCCCGGTTGCGGTGGCGGGTGACGCGGGGCTGGGGCAGAGTTAGCTACCCCGCCCCGGAGTTGCCGTGCGCCTTTTTCCTGTCCAAACCCTCGGATTTTGTGCCCTCGCGTTGACTGCCGGCTGTTTTGGTGAGCCGACGCCCGCCACCGACAATGGCGGGTTCGCCGAAACCGACGCCGATACCGACACGGATTCGGACACCGACACCGACTCGGACACCGATTCGGACACGGACACGGACACGGACACGGATACCGACACCGGCGGCACCGACACCGGTACCGACACCGCCGACACGGGCACGGAGACCGGCGACACCGGCACCGACCCGCTCGATGTCGACGACGATGGCGACGGGTACTCGGAGAACGACGGCGATTGCGACGACACCACCCGCAAGGTCAACCCCGTGCG
>CAISIK010000212.1 GCA_903885375.1 uncultured Pseudomonadota bacterium | reverse complement strand
CGCTCGCGGTGCAGGGGCGGCGGAGCGTGAACCCCCCCTCGGCCGCCACCTGGCAGAAGTCGGCCACCGCGAAGCCGCCCTGCACCTGCGCGAGGAGGTACACCTCGGGGAGGAGCCCGAGGAGGTGGTGCAGCTTGCGCGGCACCCCGTCGATGGAGATGCTCGCCTCGCCGCCGATGCGGAAGCGGTACAGGTCGAGCAGGGCGGCCACGGCGCGGCGGCTGTGGCCCATGGTGTTGCCGTTGCGGGGCTTGGACGCCTCGGTCGGGGTGGCCCCGCGGTACCGGACCTCCACGGGCTGGCCCAGCGGGTTTTCGTAGGCGAGGTGGAGGTCGGCGAGCTCCGGGCTCGAGTTGTCCTCCACCATCAGCTCGCCCCGCTGGCGGGCAACCGGCGCTTCGGGCACCCAGCGCTCGATGTCGTCGATGTCCGCCACGATGGTCTGCTCGCGGTCCTTGCCGGCATCCTTGGCGAGCCAGAGCTGGCCCTCGGGGAGGTCGATGCGGGCGTACTCGTGCATCACCCAGTCGGGGCTGTCGGACACCAGCACGAGGTCGAGCGCGTAACGGAGGCCCCAGACCTGCACGGGGATCACCGGGTACGGCCAGAGGGGTTCGCCGGTGTAGACGATCGGGGCGCCGGCGGCCGTGCGCGGGGGGAGCGCGGCCTCGAAGGCGGCGCGTGCCTTCCCGGTGCTGACTGCGGGGCCGGGGAGCACATCGCGGAGCGCGCAGGCGCCGAGCAGGAACACCAGGCTCAGAACTGCCACGCCGCCTCGCCAACCACGGTCTGCTCCACGGGGAGCGCGATGTCCTGGGGCACATCCAGCAGGTAGCCCACGCCGGTGACGAGGCTCGTTGCGGGCAGGTTCCACGTGAGGTTGGCGCCCGCGCGGCCTTCGTACCGGGCGTCGGGGACGTCCCTGGATTCGGGGAGGCCGCTGAGCGCGGGATCCCACCCGCCGCCCGCGAGCACCACGCTGAAGGTGCGGAGGGCGGGCGCCCGGATGGGGACGTTCACCGCGAGCGCGGCGAGGCCGCCGGCCAGCGGCACGCCGGCTTCGCCCTCGGCGCCGGCGATGCCCTCGGCGAGGAGCTGCAATGGGCCGGCGGAGACCTCGGCGTGCACGGCGCCAAGCAGCCGGGAGGTGGCCGAATCGGCGAGCGGGGCGCGCCAGGCCACGGAGGCGCCCACCCGCACGAGCGGCGCCTCGGGCGTGCCGCCGAGGCCGACGAGGCCCCGGCCGCGCGTTTCGAGCGCATCGAAGGAGGGCACGGGCTCGGCGGCGGCGGCATCGGCCAGCTCCACCGAGGCCGACCAGCGGGCGCCTTCGGCACCCGCCGCGAGGCCCGCGCTCGACTGCGGCAGCCACCCCGACCGGCGCTCCAGCTCGGCGGATCGGCCCGCCACCCAGTAACGACGGCCCTCCTCGAAGCTGTCGGCCACGCCGAAACCCGGCCTCGCCACGCCGAGCCGCGCCCAGCCGCGCACGCTGCCGGACGAGCCCACCTGGAGCCAGGCATCCTCGATCCGCACGGTGTCGGGGCTCTCGCCGCCCACGAGCACACGCGCCGTGAAGGCGCCGCCCTCGGCCTCGAGGCCGACCGCCGCCTTGCGCACGGCGGGTACGGCATCGCCGCCGGCCGTGTCGGCGCTGACGTTCACCCACAGCTCGCCCACGCCGCGCACGGGGGGGCGCTCCGCGCTCTCGGGCTCGGTGGGGGCTTCGGCGGGCTCCAGCGGCGGAGGTTCTACCGGCGCCGGGTTGGTTTCGCCCGGGCCCGCCACTGGCGCCCCGCTGGCCGGCAGCGCGCCGGCGGCGAGGCCGGCATCGCCGCGGAGCCATTCCCAGGCGATCTCCGGCACGTGGGTGGCGTCGACCCACTCATCGAAGCCATCGCGGCGCACCTCGTGCAGCACGCTCGCGTTGGCGCGCAGGAAACCCGCGATCTGGGCCGCCGTGAAGCGCCCTTCGCCGGCCGGACCGCGGTAGTCGTACACCGTGTCGGCCGCGTGGGCCGCGGATGCGAAGATGGCAACGAGCGGGAGCACGAGGCGGGGCGCATATCATGCGACCCCGCCCCCCCGCCTACTTCTTGGTTGCCGCCTCGACCTCGGCGGCGGCGAGCTTGGCGATCGCCTCGTCGAAGCCCTTCTGCAGGCTCTCCGGCGAACGATCCACCACGAAGGCGGTACGCTTGCCCACGCCCCACGCCCGCGCGCGGAGGAGCTCGTTGCCCTCCACGTCGTGCGCGACCACGCTCACGCGCACGCGCGGCGTGCCCACCACGAACCACTCGGTGAGGGGGACGACGGTGACGGTCGTGTAGACGAAGGCCTCCTTCGCCTCGCCGGCGCCCAGCTTCGCGCCCATCGCCTTGAGCGTGCCGCCCGCGAAGAGGGTGTCGGTGGCCACGCGCAGCGCCAGGCCGTCGGGGTCGACCCACGTGCCGCTGAGCACGGTGAAGTCGTTCGCCACCTTGCCCCAGTCGGTGGCCTTGTCCCCCATGACGCGCGCCTTGTCGGTCTTCTGCGCCAGGCCCTGCGTGCCGAGCCAGGTCGTCACCGCGGGCTCCACCGTGGTGCCGAACTTGTCGAGCTCGCCGTTGTTGGCGAGCGCCACGACGGCCTGCGCGAGGCCCACGGCGCCGCCGCCCGAGGAGTTCGACTGGCTGGTTTCGATGATGGTGGACACCATGAGGCCGGGCGCCGGGGCGTCGGGGCTGAGGTCCGTGGAACGGACGACCTTGGTGGCGTAGCAGCCCGTGAGCGAGGACAGAAGCACGACGACAGGAAGCATGCAAACTCCGTAGGGGAGCCCGGAATACGCGCGCCCGCCGTCGGCATTCACCGGCGCGGCAAGCGGCCTCAACGCTGCGGTTCGAGCGCCCGGATCTCGGAAGGGAGCTTCCAGTCCACGGCGCCCGTGCCTTCGTAGCGGTCGTTGATGCGCGTGATGAAGTCGATGAGCGCTCCTTCCACGGTGAGCTGCTCGGGGTCGTCCTTGTCGATGAGGATCGGCTCGTCCTCGGAGCCGCGGAGGTTCACGGTGCCGGTGTCGTGGATGTGGAAGTACCAGGTGTTGGTGGCCCCCGGCTTCCGGTTCTGCACCGCGCTGCGGAGCCACTGGAACTGCATCTCGTAGTCATCCGGGTGGTAGGCCACCTGCGTGGCCACCTCGAAGAAGTCGAGCATGTAGAGGCCGCTCTGCTGCTGCTCGGCGAGCTTGACCGTGGCGCTGTTTCCGCCCGACAGGTACAGCAGGTTCGAGGTGGGGCTCTGCTGGTCCCAGGCGTTGATGTCGGCGAGGAACCAGGCGGGCGAGCGGCGGTCCACGTGCCAGGGCGCCGGGTTCTTGCCGCGCGGGTCGTCGTAGGCCACGTCGTTGAACGCCCAGGCGCCGGCGAAGAGGGTGGTGTCGAAGCCGACCTTGCCGTGGGAGGGGCGCTCCACCTCGCGGTAGAGGCGGATCCAGTCGTAGCTCCACATGCCGTGGCGGTCGGCGCCCACGATGAACTTCGCGCCGCCGGGGATGTAGCGGTCGGCGATGTCCACCCGGGGGGCGAGGAACTCGAGGTAGCAGTCATAGTCGCCGAGACCGCAGTACTCCGGGTCGTCGGGGAAGCAGGCCGCGCCGCTGGTGGAGGCGATGTAGTAGGCGCTGTCGGCGTTGCAGTGGTCGGGGTTGGCCTCGCCGCCGCTCGAGCAGTTGTAGCAGGGGCGGTTGTGGAGCATCGCGCCGAGCTCGAAGCCGTATGCGGCGAGCTCGTCGTAGATGCCGGTCTCGCCGCACTCCTCCGCCTTCTGGGCGAAGTTGTCGGTGATGGCCATGGCCACGGGGACGCCGAGGCTGGCGAGTACGCCGGCGTTGTTTCGCACCATCGCGAGCTCGGTGGCGAACGTGGTGCCGGGCCCATCGCAGGGCAGCGCCATGTTCGCGTCGGAGGGCTCCTCGATGGTGGTGAACAGGAAGATGTTCAGCGGGTCGGTGGTCTGCACATCCTCCACCGGGGCGAGCACGACGTGCGCGGTGTCGCCGCCCTCCGCGGGGGTGTAGTACGCGGCGACATCGCCGGTGGGGGAGGGCTCCGACAGGCGGAGGAGCGTTCCGGGAATGGGCCAGGTGGCGCGCAGCTCGCCCGGCTGCACGAGCGCCACGCTGTCGCCGCTCGCGCCGCGAACGAGCGCCCAGGCGATGCCCCGGCCCGGATCGGCCACCACCTGCTCGGCGCTTCCTCCCACGAGCGCCATCTCCGCGCGTGCGGTGCCATCGTCGGCCAGCTCCACGGCCGCCACGCCCGCCTCGCCCATCGCCGCCCAGCCGGTGCCGGTGGTGCGGGCGAAGGCGGCGTCGAGGATCGGCGCGGGCGCTTCCCAGGCCGCGAGCGGCCGGTAGGAGCTGTTGTCGAGGGCCACGAGGCGATCGCCGGAGACGTCCCAGAGGTTGATCCGCTCGCCCTGCCGCACGACCGCGCGCGGCACGAACCCGAGCGACACCGTCTTCACCGTGGTGAAGGACTCGCCGTTGGCGAGCCGGAGGAGCGCCATCTGCGGCGCCGACGTGAGCAGGAGCGAGTTGTCGCCGTTGTCGACCTCGCAGGGGCCCGTCCAGTTCACGGCCTCGGCCACATCCTGGGGGAGCCGAGCGTTCCGGGTGGCCCGCTCGTAGGTGTACGGGTCCTCGCCCTCCATCGACACGTCGATGACCTCCACCGTGCCGCCGCCGGACTTCAGGAGGTAAAGGATGCCGGCCTCGCGGTCGAGGCAGGTGTTCAGCGTGGGCGCGGGCGAGGTGATGCGCCCGCTCGTCCACACCACGCCCCCGCGGCAAACGCCGTTCTCGTCTACCGTACCGCCCACGCAGTAGTCGCCGGTGGGGTGCACCCAGGTGTCGAGCAGGTAGCGGAACGTGAGGCCATCGCGATCGAGCGCGTAGGTGACGCCGTTGTTCGGGTTGGTGAAGGCCAGCGATACGCCGGCCTGCCCGGCGATCGTGCCCGCGGCCACCTGCTCGATGACGTAGTTGACCTCCTGGACGGGAGGCGCGTCGGGCGCGGTATCGCCCGTGTGGGCGGGCTCGGCGTCGGGACCCTCGAAGCGGCAGGCGAGGAGCAGGGCGAGCATCATTCGGGGAACCCATCGAGGCTGGCGCGCGCGAGGCCCACCGCCGAGCCGGTGGGACCGGTGCCGGAGTACCACATCCAGAGCTCGTCACCCACCACGAGGACCGGCGCGGAAAGCACCGAGTTGCTCTCCCAGGTGCCCGGCTCCTCGGCCGCGCGGAGCACGGGCTCCTGCCCGTGGGCCCAGTGCAGGCCATCCCGGCTCATGGCCCAGCCCACGGTGAAGCCGCCGGTGGCGCCCGCCGTGTAGGTGGTGAAGTACCAGTCGCCCAGCTGCACCACCTCGGTGGCCTTGATGGCGTGGGCCTCGTAGTCGAGGTCGGGGTCGCCCACGAGCACCGGGTTGTGGCAGTAGCGCTTCCAGCTCCGGCCGTCGGGGCTGTAGGCGTAGCCGACCTTGTGGTAGCCGGTGGAGTACCACATCTCCCACCAGCCCTCGTCGTTGATGAGCACGTCGGGGTGGGCGGCGGCCTGCCCCGCCCAGTCCTCCTCCGAAGCGTCCCACGAGAAAACGGGGTTGTCGGCCACGTCGGTGACCTCGGTGGGATCGCTGCCGGTGGCGAGCCCGATGGTGAGGTCGGAGGTCTCCTCCCGGCGGCCCGTGTAGTACACGTACCAGGTGCCCTCGAACGCGAGCACCATCGGGGAGTTCGTGCTGTAGCGGCGCCAATCCCCCTCCACCTCGCTGGGCACGAGCAGGGGGTTGTCGTCGTCCTTGGTCCACGCCACGCCGTCGGGCGAGGTGGCGGCGCCGAGGATGTAGTCCACCTCGGCGGTGCCGGCGTACCACATCACGTACCCATCGCGGGTGGGGGCCACGCTCGGCACGATCGTGCCGATGGCGTCCCACTCGTCGGCCGCGCCGGGGGGCAGCACCGGGTTCTGCGGCTCGCGCTCGAAGGTGGGCGTCCACGGCACCTCCTCCACGATGGCCTCGCTTCGGTTGAACCCATCGGCGTAGCCGAAGGGCTTGACCACGGCAGTGGCGGTGGCGGTGGCGCGCTCGGTGCCGAGGGTGGCGATGGCGGTGAGCGTGTGGGTGCCCACCGTGAGGCCGTCGGCGCAGCCCCCCGCTTCGCCCTTCTGGCGGGTGCGGAGGTCCGCGCCCACGACCACGTCGCCCGACCAGACATCCACCTCCACGTCGTTCACCGGCACGCCGTTCCGGGTGGTGAGCACGCTGAAGCAGGCGCTCTCGCACTCGTCGAGGGTGGCGGCCGGACCGGTGAGCGTGACCTCGAGCGGCCCCGCCTCGGCGGTGTCGGCGGTGTCGGTGCCCCAGTCGGGTTTGGGGAAGCCGGTGTCCTCGGCCGGGCAGCCGAGCAGGAGGGAGAGGATCATGCGGACCTCCGGCGCGCGCCCACGAGGGCGGCGGCGGCGAGCAGGGCGGCGCCGAGCCCTTCGGGGCCCGGGGTGCCGCAGGCACAACGGTGGGTGGGGCCGGGGCCCCCGCTGTCGTCGGGGGTGGGCAGGAGCACAGCGGTGTCGGTATCGTCGGGCGTGCCGGAGTCGCCGGTGTCGCCGGAGTCGCCCGTGTCGCCCGTGTCGTCGAGGCAGTCGGGGTCGTCGGCCGCAGCGATGCCATCGCAGTCCTGGTCGGCTTCGGCCCGACCGCAGGCCTCGCGGGCACCGGGGTTCACGCTGGGGTTGGTGTCGTCGCAGTCGCCGGCATCGGGCGAGTAGCCATCGCCATCGGCATCGTCGCCCGCGGGGTCGAACCACACGGGCGAGCTCCAGAGGTGGTCGAACGCATCGGCGCCGCCATCGGCGCAGCCGCTCGCCTGGATCACGCCGCCATCGAGGGTGACATCCACGAAGACGTTCTCCGGGAGCTCGGCGCCCGGAATGGTGACGGACCACGTACCGGCGCGCGCGGCGGTCATCGGCCACGAAGCGTCCGGCCCCACGGCAGAGAGCTCGACGACGGCGGGGATGGCATCGGCCGGCAGGCGGGCCTCCACCACCACGTCGGTGCCCGCGGCGAGGAGCACCTCCTCGCCCATCTCCGCGAGCAGCGTGCCGTCGGTGAGCTTCACCTCCACCACGAGCGGCACGTGCGGCCCGGTGGTGGCGTAGGTGCGGCGGGCCACCATCGCGTCGTGGATCGCGGCGCGGTCGAAGCGATCGCCCTCGGGCAGCACCACCACCGTGAGCCCGCCGCCGTAGGGGTGGTCGGTCTGCACGGTGTCGGTGGCGCAGGTCTGGCCGGGGTGGGTGTCGTGGTTGTCGGTGCCGCCGCCAAAACCCATGCGGAGGCCGAACTTCTTCGGGTCGATCGCCGTGGCCACGGTGCCGGCCTCGGCGTAGCCCGACCAGGGGATGTCGAACGTGGAGTCGGCGTCCATTGAGCTGCCGTGCTCGCTGTACACCTCGACGAGGGGCTCGTAGGTGGCGTCGAAGCAGTTCCAGTCGGCGGCCATCGGCTTCTTCACGCCGGGATGGTGCGGCAGGAGGAAGGCCTCGCCGAAGCGGGCGGTCAGCCCATCCATGAAGGTGGTGACGGCGGCGCAATCGACCACGGTGTTCGACGTGCTCCCGCTGGGCTGCGTGTCCACCTGGGTCACGGTGGAGAGCGTGCCGACATCGCCGAAGAAGAGGAGCGAACGATGGCCGAGGTCGCTGCTGTCCTCGAGCTCGAGGAAGATCTCGGCGCCGGGGAGCGTCACGAAGCCGCCGTCGGGGTCGTCGAGCGCGTTCACCAGCTGGAACACCTCCGACCACTGCTCCGGCGTGGTGGTGGCGGCCTCGGAGGTGACATGGTCGACCGTGGCGAGGAAATCGAGGCCGTTGGCCTTCGCCAGCGCGCCGATGTCGGCCACCGCGCCGCACACCGCGGCATCGCCCGTGCGCCACTTGAGGCAGGTGCCCATGTCGCTCGAGCCGGCATCGCCCGACGCGCCGGTGTGGCTGTGGATGTCGCCGTAGTAGAAACGCCGGGAGTCGAAGTCGTCGGCGGCGAGGGACAGGCTGAGGAACAGGAGCATGGAACGGAGCGGACCATAGCACCGGCAGGAGGGGCCCGCGAGGGGTCGGAGGGGCGGCGGGGGAATCCCGTGGGGAGCGCTTCGTTCGCCGACTTCGCTTGACCCGAGGGGCGCCGGCGATTTACGCTCGTCGGGCCCACCCCCGGAGCCACAAATTCCAAGTTTCATCCTTGCCGGTCTCCCCGGTCTGCTCCTTGGGTGCCAGGGCGGCCCCGCCCCCCTCTCCGGCGAGGTGAACGTGTACGTGTTCGACGCGTCGGTGCCGCCGCCGCTCTTCGACGCCTTCCACGCCGCCACGGGCGTGACCGTGCGGGTCACCACGTACGAGTCCAACGAGGAGCTCCTCGCCTCGCTGGCCGCGCACCCCGCCGACTACGACGTGATCATGCCGAGTGACTACGCGGTGGACGCGCTCATCCGTCGCGATGGCCTCCGCGCGCTGCCGCTCGCCGACATCCCCAACTACGACAACCTCACCCCGGCCTTCCTCTCCCCCTGGTTCGACCCGTTCGGCGTGGGCGGTCGGGGCCGCGGTCGCTCCGAGAAGGAGAAGTTCAGCCTCCCCTGGCTCTGGGGCACCACGGGCATCGCCTACGACACCACGGTGGTGAGCCCTGCTCCCACCCACTGGGCCGACGTGTGGAACCCCGCATGGGCGGGGCGCGTGGTGATCCCCGACGATGCCCGCGAGCTGCTCGGTGTGGCCCTCATGGTGGAGGGCAGCAGCAAGAACGACACGAACCCCGAGAAGCTCGCTGCCGCCGAGGCGCGGGCCGTCACGCTCGCGAAGGGCGCTGTGGCCCTCGATGCGAACACCCCGGAGGTGTACCTGATCGATGGCCGGGCCGTCATCGGCATCGTCTTCAACGGCAACGCCGCGCTGGCGCGGCGGGCGAACCCGAACATCGCGTTCGTGCTGCCCGAGGAGGGCGGCGGCATCTGGTTCGACAACCTCGCCATCCCCGCCGGCGCCCCCCACGCGGACAACGCCGTGGCCCTGATCGACTTCCTCCTCCGCGGCGAGAGCGGCGCGGAGGTGGTGCGCGCCTACCCCTTCTCCACGCCCAACGAGGCCGCCCTCGAGGTGCTCCGCGCCGCCGACCCGGGCCTTTACGCCGACTACATGGCCGACGGCACCGTCCACCCAGCGGTGGACGACGTGGCGAAGGCCGTGCCCGTCAAGAACATCGGACCGGTGGGCGATGCCCGCATCGCCAAGGCGTGGGCCGCCGTCCTCGCCGCCCGTGGAGGCCAGCCATGAGTCAGGGTCCCGAAGAAGGTCTCCCCGCCTCGCCGGGCCGGAAGCTCACGCTCCTGCCGCTCGTGATGGTGATGTTCTTCACCGTGTCGGGCGGCGCCTACGGCCTGGAGGACCTCGTCGGCGCCAGCGGCCCCGGCATGGCGCTCATCCTCATCATCGTCACCCCGCTGATCTGGAGCCTGCCCACCGCGCTGATGGTGGCCGAGCTCTCGACCGCGATCCCCGCGCCGGGCGGCTACTACGCCTGGGTCAAGCGCGCGCTCGGCCCCTTCTGGGGCTTCCAGGAGGGCTGGTGGAGCTGGGTCACGTCCTTTGTGGACATGGCCATCTACCCGGTGCTCTTCGCAGACTACCTCAACGCGCTCCTCGTCCAGCAGTTCGATTACCACCTGCTCGAGGAGAACGAGCTCGCCCACTGGGCCGTGACCCTCGTCATCATCTGGACCTTCGTGCTGGTGAACATCCGCGGGACCAAGGGGGTGGGCGAGGCCTCGAAGTACTTCGGCATCTTCGTGCTCGTGCCCTTCGGGGTGATGTCGGTCATCGGCCTGTTCCAGATGATCGGCAACCCGGTGTCGTTCTGGCGGCCGTTCGTTCCCGAGGACAGCACCATGCTCGGCGCGTTCGGCACCGGGCTCTTCGTGGTGATGTGGAACTACCTCGGGTGGGATGGCCTCTCCACCGTGACCGACGACATCCACCACCCCCGCAAGACCTTCCCGCGGGCGCTGGCCGTGTGCATCCCGCTGGTGGCCCTCGCCTACCTCCTCCCGGTGGGCGCCGGGCTGCAGGCCGCGCCGGACTGGGCGGGGTGGACGGCGGGCTTCTTCCCCGAAGTGGCGGCCATGGTGGGCGGAAAGTGGCTGGGCGCCTGGATGGCCATCGGTGGGCTCGTGTCGGCGGCGGCGCTGTTCAACGCGCTGATGATGTCGATCAGTCGGCTCCCGTACTTCCTCGCCGAGGATGGTTTCTTCCCGCAGGCCATCACCCGGCGGCACCCGAAGTACGACAGCCCCTACGTGGCCATCGCGCTGTGCGCCTCGATCTACAGCTTCTTCACCCTGTCGGCCTTCTCGAGCCTCGTGGTGGTCGATGTCATCGTGTACTCGGCCGCGCTCATCCTCGAGTTCGCGGCGCTCGTGGCGCTCCGGATCAAGGAGCCCAACATGAAGCGGCCGGTGCGCGTGCCGGGCGGATGGCTCGGCATCGTGCTCGTGACCGCCTTCCCGATGGGCGTGCTGGCGCTGGCCGTGTACAGCACCTGGCAGGAGGAGGGCATCGAGGCGTTGTACCTGTCCTTCGCCGCCATCGCCACCGGGCCGATCCTCTACCCCATCCTCAACCGCTTCGTGAAGAAGGGGCGCCCCTCGGTGCCGGTCGAGATCGAGTACGAGGATGGCACCCGGTCGGTGAAGTAGCGCGCCCTCAGCGCGGCTCGTACACGGCGCAGGGCGCGTCGAGGCCCTTCAGGGAGAAGCTGCCCACCGGCGATACCGCCTCGGGCAGGAGCTCGGCGAAGGCTTCGCTGAGGAGGAGCCGCTTCTCGAGCTGCGCGGTGAGGCCCTCGATGCGTGCGGCGAGGTTCACGGCGGGGCCGATGCAGGTGAAGTCCAGGCGGCCGATGCCGCCGATGTTGCCGTAGGCCACCTCGCCCACGTGCAACGCAATGCCGAAGGCGAGGCGGAGCTCCTCGGCGAGCGGGGCGTTGCTCTGGTCGAGCTTGCCGAAGGCCTCCTGGGCGGCCGCGAGGGCGCGCCCGGCCACGCTGCTGGCGTCTTCCTCGGCGGCGATGGGAAAGATGGCGAGCATCCCATCGCCCATGAACTTCAGCACCTCGCCCCCGGCCGCATCCACGGCCGGCACCTGGCAGTCGAACACCCGGTTCAAGAGGAGGATGATGTCGGCGCTGTCGCGCTGGGCGGCGAGCCGGGTGAAGCCGCGGAGGTCGCTCATCCAGATGACGCAGCGGATGTGCTCGGTGTCGCCGCGCTGCACGTGGCCCTGGAGGATGCGCTCGCCGGCATCGCGGCCCACGTAGGCGCTCAGCAGGTTCACGGCCGTGCGCCGGAGCGCGAGGATTTCGGCCAGGCGCGAGAGCGGGCGCACCACCTTCCGGATGGCCTCGAGCTCGTCGTCGGCAAAACCGCCGGGCGAGTCGCTCAGGAGCGTGATGGCGTGCCCCTGGCCGTCGAGGAACACCATGGGCACGGCCACGTAGTCGGTGAGGCCGGCCGCGGCCCACTCCCGGAGCTCCGACGAGCTGAAGGTGAGCGGCTGGTCGAGCCGCACGCGCAGCTCCGTGCGGTCGGCGAAGACCCGGCCCACCGGGCTCTGCGCGTACGTGTCGGAGCGCAGCACCGCGTACGGCGCCTCCCGCACCTCCGCCCCCGGCACGCCGCGCTGCCACACGAAGCTGCGCCCCATGATGTGCGGGTGCAGCGTTCGCACGAAGGCGGCGATGCGGCACACCCGCACGCCGCTCGCTTCCAGCATGGGGCCGATGCGCGCCACCACGTCGGGCGCGTTGGGGGCGCCCGGCGCCCCATCCACCAACCAGTCGAACAGCTCGCTCACGTCGATCGGCATGACGTCCGCTAACCGCTCAGCGCGTCGCGTCGTCGGTGGGCATGGGGACGAGCCCGGCCACCCGGGCCCACTTCAGCAGGCAGTAAGCGCTGCCGAGCATCGCGAGCAGGAGGCCCACGGCGCCATCGCGCCAGCCACCGGCGAGCACGAACGCGGAGAAGAACCGCCACGGCGGACGCAGCCACAGGTCGGCGAGCGTGGCCCGACGCCCCGAGGCCCGCAGGTGCGCGGCCGTGAGGGCCGTGTAGCGGTCGATGGTGCGGAGGTGCTCGGCGAGGTTCCGGTAGGGCACGTGCAGCAGATCACCTTCGAGCTGCGCCACGCGGCCCTCCGGCTGGAGCAGGTCGTGCGGGTCCATCCCCGCCCACCGCGCAGCCGACTTGCGGGCGAGACGCACCCGCGCATCGGGGTACCAGTGACCGCCCCGCAGGCGATGTCCCAGCCACTCGTTGCGCCGGCGCACCCGGTAGGCATCGGCCACCGGCGCGCGCAGCGCCGCCACGATGGCGGCGGCGAGCTCGGGGGTCACGCGCTCGTCCGCGTCGAGGGAGAGCACCCACTCCCCGCGCGCCTCCTGCCAGCCGCGGTTCTTCTGCGCCACGAAGCCGGGCCAGTCGGTGCGGATCACCCGCGCCCCGAGCGCCTCCGCCCGCGAGGCGGTGTCATCCACGCTGCCCGAGTCGAGCACCAGCACCTCGTCGGCGAACGCCACCGAGCGAATCGCATCCTCGATCCTGTCGGCTTCGTCTCGGGCGATGATCACCGCGCTCAGCACGGCGGCAGCCTATCCCACGGCCATGGTACGTTCGGCGGCCGAGGGCGGCTTGCGCGTTCTTCACGTCGACACCGCCACCGAGTGGCGGGGCGGCCAGCAGCAGCTGGCGTACCTCCTCGCGGAGCGCCCGGACGACCTCTGGGCCGGCGTGCCGGGCTCGCCCCTGGCCACCCGTGTGCGCCCGCCCGACCTCGTGCTCCTCCCGGGCAACGACCCACGCAACCTGCTGCGCCTGCGCCACCCCCCGGTCGACCTCGTGGCGGCCCACACCTCCCACGCCCACGGCGCCGCGCTCGCCTGCGGGCTCCCCCTCGTGGTGCACCGTCGCACCGACGCCCCGCCGGGCACGCTCTGGAAGTACCGGCAAGCGGCCCACTTCATCGCCGTGAGCGCGCGCATCGGCGAGGTGCTGGCCGCGGCTGGGCTCCCCCGGGAGCGCATCAGCGTGGTGCACTCCGGCGTGGAGTCCCGGGCCGGCGGTCGACCGGTGCTCGACCTGCCGCGACCGATCTACGGGGCGATCGGCGCGCTGGTGGGCCACAAGGGCCACGAGGTGGCCATCGCCGCCCTCCGCGACATTCCCGGAACCCTGGTCGTGGCCGGCGAGGGCGATCGCCGCGCCTTCCTGCTCGCCGAGGCCGCGCGACAGGGGGTCGCCGACCGGGTGCACCTCCTCGGCCAGCGCGAGGACGTCCCCGATCTGCTCGCCTCCTTCGATGTCTTCGTGCACCCCAGCCACACCGAGGGCCTCGGGCAGGCCATCGCCGAGGCGCTCAGCGCCGGATGCCGGGTGGTGGCCACCACCGCCGGCGGCATCCCCGAGGTGGTGGGCGGGGCCGGGCTCCTCGTGCCGCCCGGAGATGCACCGGCGTTCGCGCGCGCGATGGTGGCGGCGCTTTCGCTCGACCGTGCGCCGGCCCTGGAGCAGGCGCGCGGCTTCCTCGCGTCGGGGACGGCCGCGCGGACGGGGGAGGTGTACCGGCGGGTGCTTGGGGGGTGAGGCGGGTGGGGGTGTCGGCCCTGTTGTTCGCTACGCTGAAGCCCCGCGTAGCTGGGGTCCCGGCGCCGGTCGTCGTGCCTGTCGTCACCCCGTCGACCGTTGGCGTCACGGGCACGTTCTGATCAGCCGCAGGTGCCTTCGTAGTACTGGATCTCCGGCGTGAGGTGGCGCCCCAGCGCGCTGCACGCATGCACGTGGTAGCGATCCTCGAACCAGCTCTCCCCGTCGGGGCTGTCGATGTCGCCCACGTGGCCGCCCTGCGCGTCGAGCGCGCTCGCGGAAACGCTGGCGCCGTCGAGCTCGTTGCAGCCCAGCACCACGGTGCCGTCGCACATGATGCCGAACATCTCCACGGTGCCGCTGCCGGGCGTGGTGCTGGTCGTCTCGCCGAGGTGCTCGAGCACCATCAGCGCGGAGGGGTTGGCGCCGTGGTGGTGGTACACGCCCTCGTTGGTGGGGTGCCCCTCGTACTGGTCGAAGGTGCGCTCCTCCTCGGAGATGGCGTCGCCCGGCGCGGCTACGCCCGTGAAGAGCGCCGTGCCGTCGAGGCCGAGGCCCTGGAAGCGGCCGCGGTACTCCTCGGTGTTCGTGCCGGCCTCCTCGTCCACCATCGCTGTGGTGATCGTGAGGCCCTTGGCGATGGGGTCGAGCGGGATGGTGAGGTTCATGTCCTGTTCGGAGAGCTCGTTGGGGTTCTGGAAGCGGTCGCCGCCCTGCTCGTCGAACTCCACCCAGAGCGCGTTGTCGGGGTCGTAGTAGGGGCTCGGGTGGGGCGGCAGGCTGGTGCTGTGTGACTTGAGCGAGCCCCCGTCCACGGTGAGGTCGCTGCAGAGGAACCAGGAGGCGAAGGGCTCGGGCACGCCGTCGTCCACCTCGCCGCCGCAGCTCCCGAGGAGCGAGCTGTCGGCGCCGGGGTCGGCCGCGGTGTCGGTGCCGGCGGTGTCGCCGGAGTCGGTCGTGGTGGAGCAAGCGGCGAGGAACAGGAACAGGGCCGGAAGGGGCATGGGTCACTCGGGGATGACACGGAAACGTGGGGCCGGGCAAAAGCTGGACGCTGAACTCGTACGCCCACCCGGGGCCGACCCCGTGCCGACTGCGTAACGGGTGTGGGGCGATGCGGATGGATCCCTTCGCTCCGGCGCGCAGGGGGGTACGGTAGGCGAGATGGCGAAGCAGGAGTTTCTCAACCGCGAGCTGGGCTGGCTCGAGTTCAACGCGCGGGTGCTGGAGGAGGCGCGGGACCCTACGGTCCCGCTGCTCGAGCGGTTGCGTTTCCTCGCGATCTTCTCCTCGAACCTCGACGAGTTCTTCATGGTCCGCGTGGCGGGCCTCTGGCGGCTGGTGGATGCGGGCATCGAGGAGGGCGGCGCGGATGGGCGGGCCCCCGCGCGCGTGCTCGCTGGGATCAGCCGCCGGGCGCACCAGCTGGTGGCCGAGCAGCACCGGGTGCTCCTCGACGAGCTCCTCCCCGCGCTCGCCCACGAGGGCGTCTTCCTGCGGCGCCCGGGGGACTGGTCGGCGCAACAAACAGCCTTCCTACGGGACTGGTTCCGCACCCGGGCGCTCCCGGTCATCACGCCGATCGCCATCGACCCGCACCACCCCTTCCCGCACATCGCCAACCGCGCGCTCTGCCTCGTGCTGGAGCTCGAACCGCACGAGGAGGACGACGAGCTCGCGGCCCCCGAGGTGTGCATCGTCCACATCCCGGCGGCCGTGCTCCCCCGGTTCCTCCGGCTGCCCGCGCCCGAGGGCGAGGTGCACGTGGCGCTCCTCGAGGATGCCATCCGGCTCAACGTGGGCGTGTTCTTCCCGCGGGCGGCGGTGAAGGCGGCCGGGGCCATCCGGGTCACCCGCGATGCCGAGCTCGACTACGAGGAGGATCGCGCCGACGACCTGCTCCGGTCCATCCAGACCGCCGTGCGCAACCGGCGGCTCGGCGCGGCCGTGCGCCTGCAGCACGAGGGCACCGTCAGCGCAAGTGAGCTCGACCGGCTCGCGCGCGAGCTCGAGCTCGACCCGGCCGACTTCTACGTGGCCGAGGGTTTTACCGCCTTCGCCGATCTGTTCCAGCTCTACGCCCTCATCGACCGTCCCGACCTGAAGTTCCGCCCGTGGACCCCGCAGCGGGTGAGCCGGCTGCGCCGCCCCGGCGATGTCTTCGCCGCGCTCGATCGTGGCGATGTGCTCGTGCACCACCCCTACCAGACCTTCGACCACGTGGTGGAGTTCCTCGAGAGCGCCGCGCACGACCCCGACGTGCTCGCCATCAAGATCACCCTCTACCGGATGACGAAGGAGAGTCGCATCGCCAGTGCGCTCGTGACCGCGGCGCAGAACGGCAAGTCCGTGGTGGCGCTCGTGGAGCTGCGCGCGCGCTTCAACGAGGAGAGCAACATCGCCTGGGCGCGGCGGCTCGACGATGCCGGCGCCCACGTGGTCTACGGCGTGCCGGAGCTCAAGACGCACGCCAAGGCCGCGCTGGTCGTGCGGCGGCACCGGGAGGGGGTGCGCCGGTACGTGCACCTCGCCACCGGCAACTACAACGAGGCGAACGGGGCGCTCTACACCGACTTCAGCCTGTTCACCGCGCGGGAGAGCTTCGGCGAGGATGTGACCTGGCTCTTCAACCTGCTCACCGGCTACGCGCGGCCGCCGGCCTTCGGCGTGCTGCTCGTGGCGCCGATGCACCTGCGCCAGGAGCTCGCCGGGCGCATCCAGCGCGAGGTGGAGCACGCCCGCGCCGGGCGCCCCGCCGGTATCGTCCTGAAGCTGAACTCGCTGGTCGATCCGGAGCTCATCCGCGAGCTCTACGCGGCGAGCAAGGCGGGCGTTCGCGTGGAGCTCATCATCCGGGGCGTGTGCTGCCTCCGGGCAGGGGTGCGCGGGCTCTCCGAGAACATCCGCGCCATCCGCATCGTGGACCGCTTCCTCGAGCACACCCGCCTCTTCCGCTTCGTCAACGGCGGCGAGCCCGAGCACTGGCTCTCCTCGGCCGACTGGATGCCGCGCAACCTCGGGGGGCGCATCGAGGTGGCCTTCCCCGTGCTCGACAAGCAGCTTCGTCGCGAGCTCGACGCCTTCCTCGACGTGCAGCTCGCCGACAACGTGAAGGCCAGCCTCATCGGCGCCGACGGCGCCAATACGCGCGTGGAGCCCGGGGAGGACCGGGTTCGCAGCCAGGAGGTGCTGATGCGGCGCTACCGGCGGCGGGTGTAGCGCGGCAGTCAGCGGGCCTGGAGGAGGGCGTCGGCCACGCGGGCCACCTCCTCCTGCCAGAAGCCCTGGATGGGCTTGTCGACGAGGCGATCGGGGGAGACGTCGCGCGCTGCGGCGTAGAGCCGACGCTCGCGCGCGGTGAGGCCCGGGATGGCGGGGCCGCGTTCGGGCGGGGCCACCTTGAGGCGGCCGCGGATGCCGGCGGCGCCCGGGTCGGCGAGCGGGGAGTCGCCGAAGAGCGCGTGGAAGGCGATGCCCTCGCGGATGCCGTAGGTGGAGAGGTGCAGGGCGGAGAACCCGCCGAGGCGTACGATCGTGGAGAGCGTGAGCGCCGCGGCCACGATGGTGTCGATCCGGGATTCAGGCAGACCCGGCACCGCCTCGCGCTCGGCGGCCTCCATGCGCGAGAGCTGCTCGTAGCGGTCGAGGAGAGCCTCGCCGTCGAGTCGGTAGCCGTGTCCGTGGCGGAAGCGGCCCTCCTCGGCGCGGCGGGTGATCTTCCCGAGGGCGCGCGCGCCGCCGCCCACGCCCACGAGCTGCCCCTCGCCCTCGCCGAGCCAGGGCACCGCCTCGAGGTGCTCGACGACGTGCTTCCGCAGCGCGATCAGCGCGGCGGCGGAGGGCGCCTCCTTCGCGGGGAGGAAGCGGTCGGAGAGGCGCAGGGCGCCGAGCGGGAGCGATACCGCCGCCCGCACGCGCCGGGCGCGCACCCGCACGAGCTGCAAGCTGCCGCCGCCCTGATCCACCACGATGCCATCGCGAAAGGGCAGCGTGCAGAGGGCGGTGTGGGCCGCGAGCCGCCCCTCCTCCGAGCCGGCGAGGAGCCGCACCGTGACGCCGGGGATGCGGGCCATCTCGGCGAGGACCTCGGCGCCGTTGGTGGCGTCGCGCATGGCGCTGGTGGCGGCAACCAGCGTCTTCTCGGCGCCTTTCGACCGCGCGATGCGGTGGTACTCCTCCACCCGCTCCACGAGCTGCTTCGCCGCCTCGCCGGGGAGGCGGCGCTCCTCGTCGAGCTGGTGCAGGAGGCGCGAGGCATGCCCCTCGGTGTGCACACGATCGAGAAAACCACGGCGCCCGCCCTCGAAGACCGCGAGGGTGGTGCTCCCGGAGCCGAGGTCGATGACGGCGACACGATCCATTGCCGCGTGGGCTAATCCGCAAGCGACGGGCCGGCGCAGCCCGGGCGCCGAATGCACACGATGCGGTTTTTTTCGTGGCGGGCGTGGTAGCCTCCCCGCACCATGTTTCTCGCCTTCCTCCTTGGTTGTAGCACCCTCGCCGGCGTGTGGCGCGGGGTGTGGGTTTGTTCGGACCAGATGTTCGAGGAGGCCGAGGCCTCCGAGTTCGACGTGGACCTGGAGCTCCTCGCCGTGAGCAAGTACGGGTTCGAGGGCACCCTCACCATGGAAGGCGAGGTGATGATCGAGGACGACGAGGGCGACACCAACAGCTGGACATGGTGGAGCGAGTCGGCCGTGCGGATGGAGATGACGGAGTTCGGGGGCCCCCAACCGTTGAAGGTGTCCTGGGAGGACGGCGAGTGTTCGCTCACCCGGGGCAGTCGGGAAGGCACGGCCATTTGCGACGACGAGTACGACGACATGGAGGGCTGGGAATGGACACAGGAAGACGCCATCTACGTGAACACGGGAATCTGCTCCGGGCTCCTGGAGCGGTAGCGGCGCTGATCCTCGCCGCGGGGTGCGCCATCCCGGTGCACCGCGTGAACCACGAGCTGTACGTGCGCGGAGAGACCACGAAACAGGAGACGCAGGAGGTCGGCCCGGTGGCCACCGGAGCGGCCACCGACGGCGAGGACCTCGTTGTCGCGGCGGAGTGGCGGCGCGAGTGCCGCGACGCCACGTTCAAGGTCGTCCAGATGGAGACGGTGAGCGAGACCAGGCCCAAGGGCCGGCTCACCACGATGTGGGTGGCCACGGCCTTGTGGACGGGGGCCGCCATCACCGCCGCCGCTTTCGCCGACCCCTCCACCGAGCTGGGGTCGGGGCCGTTCGTGCTCGCGGCGGTAGCCATCCCCGTCGCGGGCGTGCAGTGGGGCACGAGCATCCGCACGATGATGCAGTTCGAGGAGCCGAAGCGGTACACCCGCGAGGACTTCGTCTCGGCCGAGCCCTGGGAGCGCTGCGGTGGTCGTCCGGTCGCGGGCGGCCTGCGGGCAAAGGTGGAATCCCCCGGCGGGTCCGCCGTCACGCTCGACTCGAAGGAGTCCGCCGACGGGGAGTTCGTCTACGCCGGTACCGCCGTGCCCGCCTACGCCTGGCGGGACCCGGCCTGGACGCTCACCATGGCCGTGCCGAGCGAGGAGAAGAAGGGCAAGTCCGGGAAGGCGAAGACCAGCTACAAGGAAGGTCCCGCCGTGTCCCTCGAGGTGGCCGGACGGGTGGACATCGCCCATGAAGCTGCGCTGGAGCGGGAGAAGGCCGCGGCGGCGGAGCGGGAGCGTGCTCGCGCCGAGCGGGCGGCGCGCGAAGCGAGCAAGTCGGAGCTCGAGAAGCGGCTGGACGCCTGCTGGAGCGGGAAGGGCGGCATCCTCGGGCGTCTGTTCAACTGCTCCACGGGCTACCTCGGCGCGGCCGTTTCGGTCGCCGACGCTGCTTCGGGGGGGAAGGTGGTCGAAGCGATCAAGGAGCAGGAGAGGACAGGCGGTCGCGGCTCGTCGGGCTCGTCGGGCTCGTCGGACTCGTCGGGCTCGTCGGGCAAGTCCAGCAGTTCGTCGAGCTCGGCCTCGAAGTCGGCCCCGTCGAGCTCGTCCTCCAAGTCCACCGTGGTCAAGAAGGCCCCCGCCGAGGCCTGGGTCACGGGCACGGTGCGCTGGCCTAGCGGCGAAGTTTCGCGCGGCTGCCCCGTGAGCGCGAGCCCCAGCGGCGATGGCCGCGTGTACACCGATAACGCCGGCCACTTCCGGAT
>CAISIK010000211.1 GCA_903885375.1 uncultured Pseudomonadota bacterium | reverse complement strand
CGCGCCGCCTGGGCCGCCCGCGCCGCTCGTGCCGCCCCCGCCGCTCGTGCCGCCCCCGCCGCCGTCTCCGCTTCCGTAGCGTCAGGGACGACGCCACCGCCGCGAGGGCGGCCCCCGCGCATTGGCCCGCGCCGAGTTTGGCCACCCCGGGCCCCGGCGCCGATCCCCGGCGGGGGGTAGACTCGACCGTACAGGGACCCCGCATGCTGCTCGGATTCACGCTCGCGCTGGCCCTGCCCACCGAGGGCGAGGTCTTCGCGGCGCTGCTCGCGCGCATCGACACCGACGGCAACGGCCGCCTCTCGCCCGCCGAGTACACCCGGGTGGACGACGTCACGCCGCTGTCGGCGCTCGACCTCGACGCCAGCGGCGACATCGACGTGGACGAGCTCGCCGGCTTCGTGAAGGTCACCCCCCCGCGCCCGGGGGGCCGCCCGGCTGCGCCGGGCTCCTCCGCCGTGGGCCCGCCCGGCCCTCCGGGCGTGGCGCCGCCCCCGCCGAGCCCCGTGCCCGCGGGGCTCGCCGCGGTCACCCCGCCGGCCGCCCCGCTCCCCCCCGCGGGAGCCGCGCCGGTGGCGGTCCCGGCGGCCTCCGCTGCGCCGTCCTCCAACCTGCTCTCCTTCTTCGGCGTGGGTACGCTCGCGGCGCTCGTGCTCGGCGCCTGGCTCGGCACCCGAGGGCGCAAGCCCCGACGGCGCCGCCGTTGATGCTCCTGCTCGTCGCCTGCGCCGAGGCCCCCCGACCCGCGCCCACGGGGCCGCCCAACGTGCTGCTCGTCTCGCTCGACACGGTGCGCGCCGACCACACCTCGGTGTACGGCTACGGGCGCGACACCACGCCCGGCCTCGCCGCGCTCGCCGCCGAGGGCACGGTCTTCGAGAACGCGTTCAGCAACGGCAACGAGAGCGCCTGGTCGCACGCGGCCCTCTTCACGGGCCGGTTCGCGTCGGAGCTGGCGAGCCCGGTGTACGAAACCTACGGCATCCCGCCGGGGGTGGCGCTCGTTTCCGAGGCGCTCCAGGCCTCCGGCTACGCCACGGGCGCCTTCTCCGCGGGCGGGCACGTCACCGGCGACTTCGGCTTCGATCAGGGCTGGGACCTGTTCACGGCCCAGCCGAGCTTCGGCAGCCTCTACGACACCGGCCCGCTCGCCTCGGCGTGGATCGCTGCCTTGCCGGAGGGCAAGCCCTGGTTCGCCTTCCTGCACGGCTACGATGCGCACCGCCCCTACAAGCGGCCCGGCCCGTGGGACCACCTCTACGCGGGCGGGCGCGGTTCGCCGCTGGCCGAGGCCATCTGCCGGAGCCCCTGCCTGTCGGAGATGGTGCTCAAGGACGTCCTGTTCCCCGAGCTGGCGCCGGCCTGGTTCACCCACTCCGGTGGGGCACAGATCATGGCCTCGGAGGCCTACGACCGACTGGCCACCGCGGGGCCGGAGGCCCAACGCGTGGGGCTCACGGCCGAGGACCGCGCCCACATCGTGGCGCACTACGATGGTGCCATCCGTTACGCCGACTCCCTGCTCGGCGTCACGCTGGCGCAGCTGGAGGCTGCCGGAAAGCTCGACAACACCGTGGTGATCGTGGTGTCCGACCACGGCGAGGACCTGCTCGACCACGGCTACATGAACCACCGCACCGGGCTCTACGACAGTTGCACGCGCGTGCCGCTCGTGGTTTGGGGGCCCGGCTTCGAGGGCGGGAAGCGGGTGGACGGCCTCGTGGATGGCCGCGACGTAGCCGCCACGATCGCGGCGCTGGCCGGGGTGATGCCGGGGGCGGGGAGCAAGGGGCGTGACCTCCGCTCCGTGGCGCGAGGGGAGGGGCTCGTGGACGCCACCTTCGCCGAGGGCGTGATGGATCAGGTGTCGGTCCGCACCGCCGACCACCGGCTCGTGTACCGCGGGTCGTCGCTCGCCGATCCGGGGTTTCTCGACGCCCTCCGGACGGCGCCGCTATACGGCGACCAGTTCGAGCTCTACGCGCTCGCCACCGACCCGGGAGAGACGACGCCCGTGCAGGATACGGTTACGACGGGCGCCTTGCGCGATCGGCTCGTGGCCTGGCGGGCCGGCCTCTCGATGGGCGACTACGAGCTGCCCCAGGAGCAGGTGTCGCCGGAGGTGGCGGCTTCGCTCCGCGAACACGGCTACTGGGGTGATGCGGCCCCGAGCGCGCCGCTGGCGGCAGGGGGCACGGCTGCGCCACCCGCGGCATCGGAGCCGGTGGATGCCGCCTGCGTGGACCGGCTCCCCTTCCTGGATGCGCCGTGATCGGGCTCCTGCTGGCCTGCGCCGGCCCGCCCGCCTCGCCGAACATCCTGCTCGTCTCGATGGACACGGTGCGCTTCGATCGTACCTCGCTCGGCGGCGACCGCGACACCTCGCCGAACCTCGCAGCGCTCGCGGCGGCGGGCGTGAGCTTTTCGCAGGCCTACGCGGTCGGCAACGAGTCCCTCTACAGCCACGCCGCCCTGTTCACTGGGCTGTACCCCTCGGAGGTGGCGGTTCCCGACTACGGGAGCTTCGCCCTGCCCCGTAAGGGGCCCGCCACGCTCGCGGAGGCGCTCACGGCGTACGGGTACCGCACCGCGGCCTTCACGGGCGGGGGGCACGTCGTCGAGGGCTTCGGCTTCGACCGCGGGTTCGGTCGTTTCGAGGCCGGCGGCGGGGAGGACGAGTTCGCCTCCTTCTACGACTCCGTGCCGCCCGCGGTGGCCTGGATGCGCGAGCAGGGGGATGCCCCGTGGTTCTGCTTCGTTCACGGCTACGATGCCCACAGCCCCTACGTGCAACGGGGGCCGATGCGCCACCCCTGGGGGTCGAGCGGCGCCACGGCGAGGGTCGAACGCCTCCTCGCGAACCCGCTCGCCGTCGAGCAGCTCCGGTTCGACACCTGGTTCGTCGACCGCACGCCGCAGGACTTCACCCACGCCTCGGGGCGCCGCGTCCTCTCCACGGACTTCTACCGCCTGCCGGCGGTGCCCGGGCCGGAAGAGCGGGTGGAACGGCTCACCTCCGAGGAGCGCCGCCACGTCCAGGATCACTACGACAGCGGCGTGGCCAACGGCGATCTCTGGCTGGGCCAGCTCCTCGCCCACGTGGACCTCGACCGCACGCTGGTGATCGTGGTCGCCGACCACGGCGAGGACCTCCTGGACCACGGATGGATGAACCATCGCGCGGGCCTGTGGGACAGCACCCTCCACGTGCCGTTGGTGGTGGCCGGCCCGGGGTTCCCGCATTCGCCGCCGCACGACGGCCTCGTCGACCTCCGCAGCGTGCTCCCGACTGCGCTCGCGGCCGTCGGCGCCGCGCTCCCCGCCGGGGTCACGGCGCCGCCGCTCCAGGACCGGCCGGTGGCCGCTGCGGTCTTCGCGGAGGGGGTGATGGACGGCGTGACGGTGCGGACGTCCGAGGCCCGCCTCGACATGGACGATGTGCGCCTCGCCGCGGGCTTCCAGTCCAACGACGGAACGTTCTACCTCGACGACCAGCCCGCCCCCGCCGATGCGCGTGCCGCCCCGCTCCGCGAGGCCATCCTCCGCTGGCGGCAGGGGCTCGCGCCGGCCGCGGCCAGCGGCGCGCCCATCCCGGAGGGGCTCCGCGAGGCGCTTCACGACCGCGGGTACTGGACCCCCTGAGGCGCCGTGGCCGGGGCAGGGCTCACGACGGCGGCGGCAGGCCCACCGGCCAGGCCCACCCCTGCGCGATCCAGGCGGGGCCGAGCTGATGGAAGGCCGCGCGTGCGGCCTCGCTGTCCACCCGTCCGGTCGCGACGGCCGCGGCGATGGCCTCGGGGGCGAGGGGGGTGCCGCCGGCGGCGCGGACGCTGTCGTTCATCCACACAAGGAGCTCGTTGAGATCGAGCTGGGCGGCGGAGGGGCGGCCCGACGCCACATCGCCGAGCGCGAGGGGGGCCTGGGGGAGCGGCGCATCGAAGGTGGTGGGGGACTGCGCGCGGACCAGCCAGGCCAGCTCGGCGGCGGAGAGGTCGCCGTCGGCATCGCGGTCGGCGCTGGCGAAGGGGGGGCCGTTCCAGCGGTGGGCGTCGTACTCGGCGGCCACCACGCGGCCATCGGCGTTCGCATCGAGGCGGGCCCGGTGCGCGCCGAGGGCGGAGGTGTCGGTCCAGGTGGGGGGCGTGCAGGCGAGGAGGAGGAGGATCATCGCGCCAGCTCTACCAGCGCGGCGCGGAGGGTCGGGCCCTCCGTCGGCTGGCCTTCGAGGTGGAGCGAGACGCCGTCGATGGGCGCCACCTCGAGCAGGGCGGGCGCGAAGGGGTTCTCCACGCGGAGGCCCTCCGCGGTGAGGCGGGCGGCCGGGCCGCGGACGGAGAGCAGGCGCAGCTCCCCTTCGGTCCTCGCCACGGCGCGCCCCGTCCACCCCGACCCCGTGAACGCCGGCACGAGGCTCCGACCGAGGGCGCCGGGCAGCTCGGGGAGCCCGGCGAGGTCGAGCAGGGTCGGCGCCACGTCGAGGAGCTCCACGAGGCCGTCCACGCGCCGGCCGCCCTCCCGTCCGCCCGGCAGTCGCACCATCAGCGGCACCTGGGTGACGGCGTCGCTCATGCTGTAGTGGTGGTTGAAGACACCCGCCTCGCCAAGCTCCTCGCCGTGGTCGGAGAGCACGACGATCGCCACCTCGTCGAGCAGGCCGCGGGCGTCGAGGCCCGCCATGAACAGGCCGAAGCAGGCGTCGGCCCAGGCCACCGAGCCATCGTAGACCTGGGCGATGTGGGCCACGTCCTCCTGCGAGAGCGGCCGGGCCTCCGGGTCGGCGGAAGCGATGTCGCGCCCACGTTCGAAGCGCGGGTGCGCCTCGGTCAGCCCCCAGATGCGGTCGGGGTGGGGGGAGTACCGCCCGCCGACGACGTCGGAGGTGGCCCCGGTGGTGCGCGCGAGCTGGGCACCCGCCGACTTCGCCAGCGGGTCGGCGAACGCATACCCGAAGGGGGTGGGCTTCAGGTAGCGGTCGTGCGTGTCGTAGCCGTGCACGAAGAGGAAGAACGGCGCCGGGTGGGGCCGGTCCAGCCAGGCGAGCGCCGCGCCGCCTGTTTCGCGCAGCGAGCCGAAGGCGGCGGTGTCGTCGTAGCTGTCGAAACCCGCCCCGAGGCCGAAGACCGCGGAGAGGTGGCCGCCCGCCACGAAGGCGGCGGTGTCCCAGCCCGCCTGGGAGAAGCTCGCCGCCACCGTGGGCGCGCCGGGCGAGAGGCGGAAGCTGCGATCGAGCGGCGCGAGCGCGGAGGCGAAACGCGAGGTGAACAGCGAGGAGTGGCTGAACAACGTCTCGTTGGACTGGGCGTAGGCCCGGGTGAACGTCACGCTCTCGGCGGCGAAGCGGTCGAGGTTGGGCGTGAGGTCCCGCGGGTTGCCCCAGGCGCCGAGGCGGTCGGCGCGGAGCGTGTCGAGGCTCACCACGATCACGCCGGTGGGCTGGTTCGGTTCGGCGCAGCCGAGCAGGTGGAGGGCGAGCGCGATCACCTCGATGCAGTATTGCCCTGCGCCGATTCGCGCCCTTCGCCCTTCGGCCTCCAGCGCGCGGCACGCTCGTCCGGTTTGCGATGCCTGTGGTACCCTGCTGGCTTCCCGGATTCCCAATGCGTTCGTCGCTCCTCCCGCTCTCCTTGCTCGCGCTGATCGCCTGCGATCAGGCGAAGCTCACCGTCGGGGACACGGGGACGGAAGGAGGCATCGATGGCGAGGACACCGACACGGGCTCGGTCTCCGACGGCGCGATCTCGGTCTCTCCCGCCAGCCTCGAGCTCCCGATCCTGTTCGTCGGGCAGACGGGTACGGCCCCCGTGGCGGTCACCAACATCGGCTCGGGGCAGGTGAGCGTCACCGTCACCATTCTCGGTGGCCATGCCGACGCATGGACGCTCGACGCCTACACGTCGGCGCCCGCGCCCGGCGAGTCGGCCACCCATACGGCCTCGCTCACGCCGACGGCCTGGGGTGACTACTCGGTGAGCCTCGTGTTCGAGGACGCGATCTCGGGCGGCCTCGTGGAGGTGCCCGTCACCGCTCGCGTGCAGGAGGATGCGGACCACGACGGATACGGCAGCGTGGGCAGCGGCGGCGAGGACTGCAACGATGGCGATGCCGCGGTAAACCCCGGCGCGACCGAGGTCTGGTACGACGGCGTGGACTCCGATTGTGACGGCGCCGCCGACGACGACCAGGACGCCGACGGCGTGGCCGTGGACGAGGACTGCGACGACACCGATGCGACCGTGCATCCCGGCGCGGCCGACGCCTGGTACGACGGCGTGGACAGCGACTGTGCGGGCAACGACGACTACGATCAGGATGGCGACGGCCACGCGGACGCCTCCGGCGGCGGGGACGACTGCAACGACACCGACGCCGGCGTTCATCCCGGCGCGGCCGACGCCTGGTACGACGGGGTGGACAGCAACTGCGACGGCGCCAACGACAACGACCAGGACGGTGATGGCGTGGAGGTGGGCGCTGATTGTGACGACACCGACGCCTCGGCCTACCCGGGCGCCGCCGAGGTCTGGTATGACGGCGTGGATCAAGCGTGTGACGGGGGCAACGACGACGATCAGGACGGGGACGGGGTCGAGTACCCGACCGACTGCAACGACACCGATCCCACGGTGACCGGCCCCGTCGCCGAAAATCTCTCGGGCGTGGACGGCATCGACAACGACTGCAACGGCTACGTGGATGACTTCGTCGTCACCGACCTCGCATCCGGCATCCTGTACGGCACGGCGGCGAGCATGGGCCTCGGCGACCACGGCGGCATCGCCGGCACGACCGACATCACCGGAGATGGCCTCGACGATCTGGTGCTGGCCGCCAGCGGCTCAGGCTACGGGTACGCGTGGGTGGTCGAAGGCGCCGATGCCGTGGCGGCCAACGGCCGGGTCACCGATTCGGACACCGCCACGGTCACGGGCAATTCCTACTACTACCCGCTCCGGTACGTGAACGGGCCCTTCGCGGATGCCACGGGCGACGGCGAGAACGACCTCGTGGTCGGCGGGAAGTACTCCAGCTCCTACTACGGGGAGGTCTACGGCTTCGAGGGCGGCTCGGGCCTGAGCGGCGCGATCAGCGTGTCCAACGCCGACGCCACGTTCGTCAGTGACAGCGACAGCTATGCGGATGACACCGCGCTCGGCGCGTTGGTCGACCTCGATGGCGATGGCCTCGCCGAGACCGTCGTGGGCTCCGACTACGACAACAGCGACGATCGCGATGCCGGAAGCCTCGCCATCTTCACTTCCTTCTCGGGCGACGCCGACCTTGGCGACTCGGAGGACCGGATCTACGGTGCCGACAGCTACGACTACCTCGGCGGCTCGCTCACCTCGGCGGACCTCGATGGCGACGGCTACGGCGACATCGTTGCCGGTGCAGCAGGCTACGACGAGGGCGCGAACAGCGGCGGCGGGGTCTTCGTGATTCCCGGCAACGCATCGCTTGCCTGGGACGACGTCGCGCCCGATGCCGCCAGCTTCGAGATCCAGGGCGACACCAACAACCTCGCCCTCGGGCAGGACAGCCTTGCGCACCCGGGCGATGTGGACGGCGACGGCAACCTCGATCTCGGCCTCACGTCGGAGGCCAACGGCAGCGTCTGGCTCTTCACCGACGCCAGCTCGCGCAGCGGGCAGTACCTCGCGTCCGACGCGGACGTGATGGTGTCCGGCACCGCCGGGGACCTCGGCGCTTCGCTGACCCTCGATTCCGACCTCAACGGGGATGGGTGCGATGAGCTCGTCGTGGGCGCGGACGGCGACGACACGTCCTTCAGCAACGCCGGCGCCACCTTCGTCTTCTTCGGCTCGGGGAGCCTCGCCGCGACCCTGGTCGGCAGCAACGCCGATCTCACCCTCTGGGGCACCGCCGCTGATGAGTACTTCGGTTCGGGCTCGGCCGGCGGCGTGGACCTCGACGGCGATGGCCGCGAGGACGTGGTGATCGGCGCGGTGAGCAACGACGTACAGGCCAGCGGGGCCGGCGCGGCCTACGTGATCAAGGGCTGGTAGCGCCCCCGGGAGCCGCCCTTCAGTCGATCGAGAGCGGCACGGGACGGTAGTCGAACGCTTCGGCCGGCACCGCGGCGCCGAAGGTGCGGAGCTGGCTGGCCCGCGTGACGACGGCAGCGCCCTCCATCAGGTTCAGCGCGATCTGGCCGACGGTGCGCGCGGCCGGGGCTTCGAGGAAGCTCCCCTTCACCCAGTCGTTGAACGCCCCCATCGAGGGCCCGCACCAGAGCTGGAAGTCGAGCACCCGGTCGGGCGTGCCGTCGATCGCCCAGCGGCTCGCCTTGCCCAGGTACCAGCGGAAAACGAGGGCCATCTGGTGCTTCGGCTCGGCGAGGGCGCGGGCCACCTGCGCGGGGTCGCGCTCGGCGAAGTAGCGCTCGGTGTCGGCCCAGACCTGGTCGAGCGGGGCGCGGAACACCTCGGTTTCGAGGCGGGTGCGGTCGGCGGGCGGGAGCGCCGCGAGCCCCTCGTAGCGGTGGTACAGCTCGTGGAGCCGCCCGCCGCGCGCCGCGAACATCGTGCCGCGACGGAGCACCTGCACCTCCACGCCCATCTCGAACATGTCGGCCGCGGGCGCCATGGCCACGTCGGCGATCTGGGCCTTGGCGAGCAGCTCGCGCGAGATCGGCGCCACGCCGGACTCCACGGCGGACTGGTTCACCGAACCCGTGAGGACGTAGGCGGCGCCCATCCCGAAGGCGGCGGCGGCGCTGGCCGGTGTGCCGATACCGCCGGCGGCGCCGACGCGCGGTACGGAGGCGTAGCCGTGCTCACGGGCGAGGGTGCGCGCGAGCTCCGCGATGACGGGGAACATCGCCACGAGCGGCTGGTTGTCGGTGTGCCCGCCGGAGTCGGCCTCCACGGTGATGTCCTCGGCCACGGGGATGCGCCGGGCGAGCTCGGCCTCCGCGGCGGTGAGCTTGCCCTCCCGCACCAGCATGTCGAGCATCGCAGCCGGGGCGGGCGAGAGGTACTGCCGCGCCACCTCGGGCCGGGAGACCTTCGCCACGATGCGGTGGTGGCGGACGATGTTCCCGGCGGCGTCGCGGCGAAGGCCCGCCGCGGCGTAACGCACGACCGGCGGCGTGATCCGCATGAAGGCGCTGGCCTCCACGGTGCGCACGCCCTTCGCCACCAGCAGGTCGGCCACCTCGGCCTCCACGCGGGGCTCCTGCGGCGAGTGGATCAGGTTCACGCCGAAGGGGCGATCGCCCAGCTCGGCGACAAGGCGGTCGACCGCGGCTTCCACACGGTGCGGCAGGAGGCCGGCCGCGCCGAAGAAGCCGAGGCAGCCCGCGCGCGCCGCGGCCACGACCACCTCGACGGTGGCGATGCCGTTGGCCATCGCACCGGTGCAGTAGGCGAAACGGGTGCGATGCGCTTCGGTGAACGAACGGTCGCCCAGCCACTCGGGGTACAGCGCCGGCAGCGTGCCCAGCCAGTCGCCGTGGGCGGCAGGGTCGCCCCCGCGGACGACGCCCACTCGGCCGCCGCCCGGCTCCCGCACCACGTGGAGCGGCTCGCGCACGTGCGCGAGGGCGGCTGCGAGGTCGGCGGGGGAGAACGCGACGGGGGTGGGGGCGCTGGAGTTCACCGGCGGCCGCTATCCTCACGCGGGCACGGGTGCAGGTTTCCGGCGGGGGAGGGCAGGACCGGATAGCGCCGGGGGGTGTCGGAAGCCCGCTACGATGCGCTGACCCTCCCGGCATTCCGGAGCTACCAGTTCGCCCGCATCCTCATGGTGCTGGCCCAGCAGATCATGGGCGTGGCCGTGGCGTGGCAGGTGTACGCGCTCACCGGCAAGGCGCTCGACCTCGGCCTCGTGGGCCTCGCGCAGTTCGCGCCCACCTTCCTGCTCTGGCCGCTCATCGGCACGGTCATCGATCGGGTGGAGCGGCGCGACCTGCTGATCGTCTGCTGGGCGGGCATCGGCGCCGCCACCGTGGGCCTCGCGTGGTTCGACTACATCGGCTCGCGCGACCTCGGGCTCCTCCTCGCCTGCAACTTCGCCATCGGCTTCGCGCGGGCGTTCTCGGCGCCCACCAGCCAGTCCATCCTCGCGGTCATCGCCCCCGGCCCCTGGTTCGCCAACGCCGTCACCTGGTCCTCGACCGTGTTCCAGCTCGGGTCGATTGCCGGCCCGGCGCTCGGCGGGGCCATCTTCGCGGCGCTGGGCTCCGCGTGGAAGGTGCATGCCCTCGCGGCGGTGTGCGCGTTCCTCGCCTGCGCGGCCCTGTTCAACCTGCCCCGCAGCGGCCCGGCCACCACCGCGCAGAACCGCGGCAGCCCGCTCGATGGGATGCGCTTCGTTTTCGCCCGTCCCGAGCTCTTCGCCGCCATCGCGCTCGACCTCGTGGCCGTGCTGTTCGGTGGGGTGGTGGCGCTCCTGCCCATCTACGCGAGCGACATCCTCGGCGGTGGCCCCGAGGCGCTCGGGCTCCTCCGGGCCGCACCCGCTGCCGGCGCGGCGGCGGCCGCCCTGTGGATCGGGCGCTTTCCGATCCAGCGCCGGGCGGGTTGGTTGATGCTCGCCTCGGTGGTGATCTTCGGCGTGGCCATCTCGGTGTTCGCGGTGTCCGAGACCCTCGTCGTGAGCCTCGTCGCGTTGGCCGTGAGCGGCGCCGCCGACGAGTTCAGCGTGGTGGTGCGCCACTGCATCGTGCAGCTGCAGACCCCCAACGAGATGCGCGGGCGGGTGAGCACGGTCAACTGGCTCTTCGTTTCGGTGAGCAACGAGCTCGGGCAGTTCCAGTCGGGCGTGGCGGCGGCGGCGCTCGGGGTCGTGCCGGCGGCTTTCCTCGGTGGCGTGGTGGCGGTGGTGAGCGCCGGCCTGGCCGCGCTCCTCGCGCCACGGCTCCGGCAGGTCGACCGGCTGGAATGAGGCCCTGGCCGCCCGCCGTGAGCGCCACCGCGGCCCCGTGACCCGGATCCCGCAGGAAGACATTCACCGCGCGCCCGGCGCGGGGTAGGGGGGACGCATGGAGCCTGTTGCCGGCGCCCAGCGCGTGGCGCTGCTCACCCGGGGAGACCTGTTTCCGACGCACCACGGCGCCGCCGTGAAGATCGTGCGCACCGCCGAGGCGTTGGCCGCCTCGGGCGACCGCGTGGTGCTGGTGAGCGACGACCGGGAGGCGTACCTCCGCCATGAAGGCGGCCAGTTCCGCCGGATTTCGTACGGTCCCCGCGCCCGCGCCATCCAGGAGCTGCCCTTCCTGCGCGATCAGGCCCGCTTCGAGCAGTGGCTGGGCACGATCGGGTACCCGCCGGAAGAGATATTCCTGTACCGCCCCCTCGTCGACCCGGCATGGTGGGCCCGGGTGCTCTACGTGGGCCTGCGCGAGCGGATCGACGTCTACCAGGCCGAGTTCCCCGGGTATGCGGTGCCCGCCGTGATCGCCTCGCGGCTCCTCGGGGGCCGCAGCGTGCTGGTGGAGCACAACGTGGAGCACGACCGCCTGCGGCAGATGGCGGGCCTCTCGCGGCGCGTGCTGCTGCGCCTGCGGGCCGTGGAGGAGGCCTTGGTCCGCTCGGTGGACGAGCTCATCGTGCTCTCGGAGGAGGACCGCGTGCGCCTGGGCGGGCGTGGCTGGGTGGTGCCGCATGGGGTGGACGTGGGCCGGTACCAGGGCGCCCGCACCGACCTTCGCGCCCGCTACGGCCTGCCTCCGGGGCCCGTGGTGTTCTTCCACGGCACGCTCCACTACGCGCCGAACACCGAGGCCGTGCGCTTCCTCGCCGAGCGCCTGCTCCCGGTGCTGCCGCTCGAGGCCTCGATCCTCGTGGGCGGCATGGGCGCCCCCGTGCAGTACGCGAGCGATCGCCTCCGCTTCACCGGCCCGCTGGACGACCTCCCGGTGGTGATCGCGTCGGCCGACCTGTGCGTGTGCCCGCTCTTCGCCGGCGGCGGCACCCGCATGAAGCTCCTCGAGTACTTCGCGGCCGCCCGCGCCGTGGTGAGCACGCCGCTCGGCGCGGAGGGGCTGGGCGTGCGGCACGAACAGGAGCTGCTGCTCGCCGAGGGCGAGGCCCTCCCGGCCGCCGTGCTCCGGGCGCTGGCCGATCCCGACCTGCGCGAGCGGCTCGGCCGGTCGGCGAGGGCCTTCGCCGCTGCCCGCGACTGGAGCGAGGTGACCCGCAGCTACCGCAGCATCCACCGCGGGCGCGGCGCCGACTTCGTGCCGCGGCCCTCGATCGAGGCGCACCTGCCCCCGCGGGTGCCGAGCAAGCCCCTCACGTTGCTCTTCCTCGTGAACCGTGGCTGCAACCTGCGCTGCACCTTCTGCGACCTGTGGGACCGCCCCGAGAACGTGCCCCTGCCGCAGGCCCTCCGGGTGGTCGACGAGGCCGCGGGAATCGGCACGAAGGTGCTCGTGCTCACCGGCGGCGAGCCGCTCCTCCACCCCGATCTGCCCACGCTGGTGCGGCACGCGCGCGCGCTCGGCATGGCGGTGAACGTGACCACGAACGGCACCCTCGTCGACCGTCACCTCGAAATGCTCGTCGGGGCGGGCCTCACCTCGATGAGCTTCTCCCTCGACGGGCTGCCCGAAACCCACGATCGGCTGCGTGGCCAGGCGGGCGCGTTCAAACGCACCTGGGCGCAGCTCGTGCGCACGATCCACGACGGACGGGTGGACACCGCGGTGTACTTCACCGTGACCAACCAGAACGTGCGCGAGCTGGTGGAGGTGTACGACCGGGTGCGCGCGGCGGGCGCACGCTTCGACTTCTGGCCCGTGAACGACGCGCCCGAGCTCTACCTCACCACCGAGGAGGACAAGGCCGCCTGGCTCCAGGCGCTGGACACTCTCGCCGGTCGCGATGCCGAAGTCGCCCGAAAGGCGCACTACTACGCGGAGTCGCTGCGCTACCATGCCGGCGAAACCGGCCCAGTGCGGTGCCTCGGGTTGGTCGACCAGTTCGGCGTGACCTACCGCGGCGACCTCCTCCCCTGCTGCGTGTGGGGCGGGGAGGGCCTCAAGGTGGGGAACGTCTTCCAGGCGCCGCTCGGCGAGCTCTGGCGGAGCCCGGAGGTGCAACGGTACCGCGAGCGGCTGTGGGGCGCGGGCTGCACGGCCGGCTGCTACAACCACTCGCTCTACGAGCTCGTGGAGAGCACCGGGCAGAGCCACCGCGTCGGCTGATTCGACCGGCGGCCGTGGATCAGCCGCCGAAGCCGTCGAGGCTCGCGAGCGGCTCGCCGAAGCCGAAGCCTTCGCCGATGTCGGCCGACATCGACCAGAAGCTCACCCCGGCGCTGTCGATGAGCTCGAAGCGGCCGAGGGTGCCCCAGGACACGAGCGTGTTGCCGCTCGGCAGGCGCCACAGGTCGCCGAGCGAGTAGACGAAGAGCCCGGGCTCGTAGCTCCAGACCTCGGTGGCGGTGCCGGCGGCCTCGTCGAGCGCGAACTCCACCACGCGGCTGCCCTCGGCGGCGTTCGCGCCGTTGTCGAAGACGATGACGTGCCCGTTCTCCAGGGGACGCAGCCGGTGCTGGTGCGTGAAGGTGCGCCGGCCGCTGAAGGTGAAGTCGGAGTCGGCGCCGCCGAGCTGCCACACGACCTCGCCGGCCTCGTCGAGCTTCACCACGCAGTTGAGGTTCCGGATGGACACGTAGGTGGCGCCGTCGGTTTCATCCCAGGTCAGCCCGTTGACGTGCGTCCAACCCGAGCCGTCGTAGTCGAACCCGGGGTCGTAGGTGAAGGTGTCCCAGGTGCTCCAGAACGCCGTGACCGTGCCGTCCGGAGTGCGCTTCATCACGGTGTCGCCGCGCACCCACACGCCCTCGACCTCGCGGAAGTCGTACACGGGCCAGAGCAACGTGCCGTCGGTCTGGTGGACGAAGGCGTGGTGGCCCGGGTGAATGTCGGTGGTGCGGGTGTCCCCTCCGAGGACCGGGCGGGTGACGATCTCGCCGATGGAGTCAACGAGGTTGGCCGGATCCTCGGCCACGGTGTTGAAGCGGAGGTACTCGATCTCGCGGCCGTCGGGCGTGAGCTGCGCATCGGTGACGGAAGCCGCGCCTTCCTGGGTGGCCCACCAGGAGATCGTGCCCGCGGTGTCGAGGAGCAGGGCGCCGCCCTGGCCGCCGAACATGCTCGTCACGACCCAGCCGGCGTCCTCGCCCGCCTCTCCCTCGATGAGGAAGCTCGGAAAGGTGCGGGGCTGCGCGCGGGTGTTGAAGGTGCCTTCGGCCGCGCCCACCGAGGTGTCGCCGTCGAACACCGTCACGCGGTACTCGGCCTCGAGCCCGGGAGCGAGGCCCACGAGGTGGGCGGACTGGCGGGTGGCGGCCTCGGGGAGCTCGAGCGAGTGGTCGAGCGCGCCGATGCCATACTCGACGCGGGCGTGGGTGGGGGCCGCGGTGGTCCACGAGAGCGTCATCACCGTGCCGGGCCCGGGGTCCTCGGTCACGTCGGAGAGGGCGGGCGGCTCCTCGCACGCGAGGAGGAGCAGTCCCGCCGCGGCAGGGAGGAGTGTACGGGGCGGGCGCGACCGGAACATCGTGACCGTCTACCCCGCCCGGCGCACGGAGGGGGCGCGGGCCGGGTTAGCCGGCGGCCATGGCATGGGCGCGCGCGAGCTTCAAGGGTCAGTCGGTGTGGGCGGAGGTCGACGCCGAAGGCGCGCCGGTGGTCACGGGCGGCCGCATCGCGGTGCGCTACTCCGACAAGGCGGGGGCCACGATCTACCAGGCAGGAGCGAGCCGGGTGGAGCCTTCGGGCAAGCCGCCGGTGGAGCTGCCGCCAGGCGCGGCCGCGCCGGAGTCGCCGGCCGACGCCCCCCGCCCTGCCAGTCCGGCCGGGGCTTCCCCCGGCGCGCGGTCCGGGCGAGGGAGCGGGTTCGGGTCGGCGGGCACGCGAACGGCGGCGCAGACCACCGCCGCGAAGGCGGCGGCCTCGGCCCAGGTGAGCGCTGCCGCGAACGCGGTCCGCTGCTTCACCGACGGCGCCTGCACCGGCAACCCCGGCCCGGCCGGCGCGGGCCTGCACGTGAAGTTTCCCGATGGGCGCGTGGTGGAGCGGCACAAGGCGCTCGGTTTTGCCACCAACAACGTGGGGGAGCTGGCCGCGATCGAGATGGCGCTCGATGAGCTCGATGTCGCCGCGGTGGAGCCCGGCGCCGCCGTCGTGATCTTCTCCGACTCGCAGTACGCGAAGGGCGTGCTCACCCAGGGGTGGAAGGCCAAGGCCAACGTGGAGCTCATCACCGCCATTCGCACCCGGCTGCGGTCCCGCCCCGGCGCCACGCTCCAGTGGGTGGCCGGCCACGTGGGCCTCGCGGAGAACGAGCGGGCCGACGCGCTCGCCCGCAAGGGTGTGGAAGAGTCGCGGCGGCGGTAGGCGGCACCGGCAAGCGGGGGCCGCGGGGCTGGGTTAGCGCGCGGTCATGCACCGCTTCCTCCCGCTCGTCCTTCTGCTTGGTTGTCCGGCCCCTGACGACGAGGTGCAGGGGGATTGGGCCGACTGCGACCCCATCGCGTTCGTGAAGTGCGCGAATCCCTTCCCTTCCAGCTACTACCTGAAGGAAGACGCGACCAGCGCCACGGGCTGGCGGGTGCACCTCGGCGAGAAGACCCTCCCGATGACGCAGCAGGATGCGTTGAGCTACCAGCCGAGCCCCGAGCACTGGAACCGCCTCGATGGGTTCTCCTCCCTCGGCGGCTTTGTGGTCGACATTCCCGGGATGAGCGCGGCCAACCTCCCGAGCCATGCCTCCATCGGCGCCTCGCTGGAAGACGACAGCAACCTCGTGATCCTGGACTGGGACACCGGCGAGCGCTTCCCGGCGTGGGCCGAGCTCGACTACGCGGGCCTCGCCATCGAGGGCAACCGCAGCCTCTACGTCCACCCCGCCATCCCGCTGGAGAACGGCAAGCGCTACGTCGTGGCGCTCCGCAACGTGGTGGATGGCGCCGGCGCCACGATGCCCACGAGCGCGGGTTTCGCCGCCCTTCGCGACGGCACGGAGAGCGAGGACTACAACATCGAGAGCCGCCGTGAGCTCTACGAGGACATCTTCACGCGCCTCGAAACCAATGGGTGGGACCGCGGGAGCGTGACCCTCGCGTGGGACGTGGTGATCATGTCCTCCGACACCGTCGGCGCGAAGATCGGCTTCATGCGGGACGACGCTAAGGCGCGCGTGGGCACGAGCGGGCCCCCCTACGTGGTGACCTCGGTGGAGGAGTTCACGGTCGAGGAGAACGAGCACACCTGGAAGCGCGTGTACGGCGAGATGACCGTGCCGCTCTACACCGAGGAGGACAAGTCGGGCACGCTGCTCACACGCGGCAGCGATGGGCTCCCCTACTACAACGGCGAAACCACCGTCCCCTTCACCATCGTGGTCCCGCGCACGGCGCAGACCGACCCGCGCCCGCTCAAGCTGGTGCAGTACGGCCATGGCCTCCTCGGCGGGCAGGACGAAGTGCACGGCGGCTACCTCGCGGAGGTGGCCGATCGGTACGGCTACATCCTCTTCGCCGTGAACTGGACCGGCATGGACGAGGACGACACCGACACCATCACGCTGATGATCCTCAACGACCTGAGCCTGTTCGCCAGCGTGCCCGAGCGCGAGCAGCAGGGCTTCCTCGAGTTCGCCGCGGCCACCTGGATGATGACCGGCGCCATGGCCTCGGACACCAACATGATGGTCGGCGATGTGCCGCTGATCGATGCTTCCGACGTGTACTACTACGGCAATTCGCAGGGGGCGATCCTCGGCGGCGCCTACGTGGCCACCTCCAAGGACATCGCGCGCGCCACGCTGGGCGTCGGCGGCGGCCCCTACTCCCTGCTCCTGCCGCGCAGCCACGACTTCGTGCCCTTCTTCGCCCTCTTCCAGTCGGTATACGACGACGAACGCGACCTCGCCCTGTGGATGATCCTGCTGCAGCAGCTGTGGGACTCCGGCGAGTCCGCGGGCTTCGCGCGCCAGATGGTCGTGGACCCGCTCCCCGGCGTGAGCCCGAAGCAGGTGCTCCTTCAGGACGCGATCGGCGATGCGCAGGTCACCACGCTCGGCGCCCAGACCATCGCGCGGGCCTACCTCGCGGCCACGCCGGGAACGCCGGTGGCCGACATCTGGGGCGTAACGGCGATGGAGTCGGTGACCGGCGCCAGCGGCATCACCGAGTACGACTTCGCCGCGCCGGAGGTGCCCAGCAACAACACCCCTCCCGACGCGGACTTCGACACGCACGAGTCCACGCGGCGCGCCTACGCCGCGCAGGAGCAGATGGCGCACTTCTTCGCCACCGGCGAGATCCTGAACTTCTGCGAGGGCGCCTGCTTCTGCGCCGACGACGCCTGCGCTGCCCCCACCGAGTAGGCGCCTAGCGCGCCGCGATGGCGAAGGGGCCGCTCGGCGGCTCCAGGAGCCGGAGGGCCGTGCCCACTTTCACGAATCGTCCGATGGCGTGCTCCTGGGTGGCGCCCGCGGCGGTGCGAACCGTGAGGAAGCAGCGGCCGTCGGCGTCCGCGCGCCCGCCCGCGAAGAGCACACCGGGACGCAGCGCGCGGTGCAGCGTCTGGAAGTCGGGCGTGAGCGCCTCGAGGGTGCACGCGGCCAGCCAGGACGCTGCATCCTCGCCCAGCACCGTCCGGGCGGCCTCGCCGCGGAGGAACAGCTCGCGCCAGGCCCGGACATCGGCGGCGCGGGCGGCATCGAAGGTCATGCGGGCCAGCTCGCCAGGCGAGAGCGGCGTGCGCTGCACGCGCTGCGCCTCCGGCTCCTGCACGCGCAGCAAGAGCCAGAAGAGCAGCAGCACCAGCACCAGCAGCAGCAGGGTCTGGTTGGAAGGCAGCAGCACCGCGTTCAGCTCACGATGCGATCATGCCAGACTCAGGAGGCGCGGTCGAGCCGGCGGCGTCGCCACAGGAGCGCGCCGATGCCCCCGAGGGCGGCCGCGACGCCAACGGGGTCGGCGTGCGAGCAGCAGCACTCGACACACTCCGTTTCCTCGGGCGGGCCCACCTGGGCGGGGATGGGCGTTTCGTAGTTGTGGGTGTTCTGCGGGTCGTGGTGGATGCTCTGCCACTGCATCGCCTGGTCGGCGTGCCCCTGGGTGTGCCAGGCGAAGAGCTGCCCCTCGCGGGTGCTCGCCACCACCTCCACGTAGCCGTCGCCATCGATGTCGCCGACCGCCGCCGACCCGAGGAGCCAGTTGCCGGTGAACTTCGGCCAGCCCTCGGCGAGGCGCCCCTCGCCGTCCCAGGCGTAGAGCAGGTAGCCGGCGCTGCCGAAGATGCCTTCGGGCTTGCCATCGCCGGTGACGTCGGCCACGGCGGGGGCCACGAGGAACTGGAGGTCCTCGATCTGGCGGGGCCACCCGGGCATCATGTTGCCGGTGGAGGTGTTCCAGGCGCCGGCCACGTTCTGGTAGTCCATGGCTGACTTCAGGGGGAGCGAGAGCAGGTAGAAGGTGCCCGCGCCGCCCGCGAGGAACTCGGGCCGGCCGTCGCCGTCCAGGTCGCCGAAGCTGACGTTGTTCGACATCGTGGTGAGGCTGGGCTCGGTGGTGTTGCCGCCGGCGTCGAAGCCCGTGGCCACGTAGCTGAGGTCGGAGGCCACGGTGCCGTCGTGGTTGTAGAGGGGGCTCTGCCCCAGCATGACCGGGCTGGAGATTTCGAGGTCGCCGTCGTTGTCGATGTCGGCGAAGGCGAGGCTGCTCGGGTGGCCCTCCCCCACGATGGGGAGGAGCGCGGCTTCGCCCACGAGGCCCTGCTCCTCGAGCGGCCAGCCCGGAAGCATGGCGCCGGTCGTGGCATCGAGGAGGTAGCTGATGCTGCTGCGCCCGTTGCGGGTGGCCTCGTTGCTGCCCACGCCAAGGTCCATGTCGCCGTCGTCGTCCACGTCGCCCACGGCCACGCCGTTGATGATGCGGTTGCCAGCGCTGCCGCAGAGCTCGGGCGCGCAGATCTCGAGCGGGTAGGGGCCCCACGGGGCGCCGGAGTAGTCGAAGACGTAGAGGCGCTGGTCCATGCCGGCCACGATCACCTCGAGCGTGCCGTCGTCGTCGAGGTCGGCGAGGGTGGGGGCGCCAGCGAAGCCGTTGTCCCAGGCATCGGCGCCGCCGAACTCCTCGGGCTCGCGCCCGACCATCGACACGGGCCAACCGCTCTTCTCGGAGCCATCCTCGTTCCAGGCGTACACGAAGCCGGTGCCGCTGGCGGCCAGGACCTCGGCCGCGCCGTCGCCGTCGATGTCGCCCACCGCCACCGTGGCGATGAAGGCGTCGCGGAGGGGCGAGATGCCGGCGGCTTCGGCGGCCTGGTCGGCGTGCCAGCGCTCGGTGACGGGCGCCTGCACCGGCCAGCCCGCGAGCTCGCTCCCATCCTCCTGGTAGGCGTGCACGCGGCCGCCGCCGGTGGCGATGATGATCTCGTCGTCGCCATCCCCATCCATGTCGTAGAGAATGGGGCTCGACTCGCCGCTGTCCTCCATGTCCAGCGGGAAGCCGGTCACCAGCGTTTCATCCTCCTTCACGAAGAAGGTGCGGCGGGTCTGGCCTTCCACGCCGCTCGCGTCGGTGATGCGCACCCGCACGGTGACCGACGGGGCGAAGACGCGCGCCATGCGATCGAGGAGGACCTCGCCCTTCTGGGGCTCGCCGACCTCGGCGCCGAGCTTCGCCACGTCGAGCTCGGCCAGGGTGCCGGTGAAGGGCTCGGTGCCATCCCCTTCCGCGAGCTTCTTCCAGGTGGGCACATCCCAGCCGCGCGCGTACTCCACCACGTAGTGGTAGCTGGCGCTGCGCTCGGCCATCACGGTGCCGGAGATGGGGAGCTTGCCGCTCGACACCGCGTAGGTGTCGAACCAGTCGGGGCCGCTGATTCGGGCGACCGGCGGGATGCGCCCGGCGGACAGGGCGGCCACCGCGGCCCCCACGTTCATGCGGCCGTACCCGTAGAAGAAGTCCCAGCCCTCGGCGCTCGGGTAGGTGTTGGCGTGGTCGACCTCCTCGGGCGAGAGCCAGATATCGTCGGTGTTCATCGCGAGGAGTTGGCGGACCTCATCGGGCGACAGCGCGATGCCCTGGTCGCGGGCGGCCGAGATGAGGAGGCCGGCGGCGCCGGTGGTCAGCGCGGCGGCACCCGTGGCACAGGCGGCGGTGTTCACCGACCAGTCGAGGCGCGGACCGAAGTTGTTGCAGTTGAAGAAGTTGGTGTAGCTGTAGGCGTCGTGCTCGCGGTCGCTCGTGTTGGGGTGGATCGACTTCACGTAGAAGATGTCGTCGATGAGCGAGGGTTCGTTCGCGTGGTACGCGTTCTCGTCGCCCGCCACACCCACGAGGGTGACGCCCGACTCGTGCGCCCAGGCCACGATGGCCTCGAGCTCGGCGGGCCGCGAGAGCGCGCCGAGGCTCATGTTCACCACCGCGGAGTCCATCATCGTGGCGTACGCGATGGCCATCGAGACGCGATGCCCGTCGGTCACGAAGCCATCGCCGGTACGGAGGAGCAGCACGGAGCAGTTCGGGCAGATGCCGATGTCGCCGCCATCATCGCCCTCGGAGGCCATCTCCTCCACCACGCCATCGCCGTGATCGCCGTAGCTCACGCGCAGCTCGGCGTAGGGGTCGTTGTCGTCGGCGAAGAAGTCCCAGCCGGCGATGTCGTCGGCGAAGCCGTTGCCGTCATCATCCACCCCGTCGGAGAAGGTGTAGATGAGGTCGCTCGGATCGAGCATGCCGTCTCCGCCATCGCGGCCGGAGGTCCAGTCCACCGTGGGGTCCTGCGACCAGTCCTGGATGTTCACCAGGCCGTTGCCATCGAGGTCGTAGTCGCTGGCCTCCGTGCCGTCGGCGAACCGGGGGAAAGGCAGCTCGGCCACGTTGAGCGCGATCTTGTTGACGTAGTTGGTGTTGGACCACTCGAACCCGCTGTCGCACACGGCGAGCTTCACGTCGAACCGGCCCGTCGTGGTGCGCCAGGCGAGGTCGGCGCTGGCGCCGCTGGCCGTTTCGCCCTCACGAATCGTGTCGCGGCTGCCCTCGGGGATGTAGCTGCTCAGGTACCACTCGTACCCATCGGAGGGGCAGAGGTCGAGACGATCCTCTTCACCGCATTCCGGAAAGGTCGGCAGCGGGAGGACGGCGAAGAGCTCGGGAACGAGGAGCAGGAGCATCAGGCCTCCTAACCCTCCTTTGCCCTGCCCACATTCGTTTGACAGCCACCACCTTGCCGGCGCGTTCCGCAGGCCGTACCCTCAGCGCCATGGATTTCACGGTCGTCCAGCGCTTCCGTTGCACCCCCGACGAGTACTGGGCGCGCTCCCGCGGGGTCGAGTTCGATCGCGCGCTCGCTCTTGCGTCGCAAGTGGAGTTTGAACCACTGGAGCGGCGCGGCAACGTGGAGCGGTCGCGCGTCACCCAGATCGGCGAGCTGCCGGCCGTGGCGCAGAAGGCGCTGGGCGCCCGCAAGTTCCAGTACGTGCAGGAAGTCGAAGAGCGCGAGGCCGAGCACGCCACGCACTGGAAGATCCTGCCTGACGTGATGGCCGACCGGGTGATCTGCTCCGGCACCACGAAGATACGCGCCTCGGCCGAGGGTTGCGAGCGGGTGGTGAGCGGCACCATCACCGTGAAGATCCCGCTCGTGGGCGGTACGATCGAGCGCTACATCGGCGAAACCGTGCAAACGGGCTACCAACGTGCAGAGTCGACCATCCGGCGATTCGTGGAGAAGGCGTGATCCCTCTACAATCACTGGCGCTCCTCGCTACCGTGGCCGGCTACGGCGACCCCGTGGATGGATTCCCCTCCGCCGAGGAGCGGGCGCTCGTTTTCTGGACGAACGCGGCGCGCGTGGCGCCCGAAGCGTTCACCAACGACTACCGTGCCGGCGGCTGCTCGCTCAACGACTTCTCGGTGGATGAAGAGACGGCCAAGCCGCCCCTGTACATCGACCTCGCCCTGACCGAGGCGGCGCGGTTCCACTCCGAGGACATGCGGGACAACGGCTGTTTCCAGCACGACTCCTGCGATGGCACCGACACCTGGGAGCGCGTCGATCGTTTCTACAAGGACAGCAACACCGGGGTGGGCGAGAACATCGCCTACGGTTCGGCCGATGCGCGCTACACCGTGATGTCGATGTGGATGTGCTCGCACTCGGGCCACCGTGCCAACATCATGTCGGGCGACTTCAACGAGATGGGCGGCGGCGTGGCCGGCACGTTCATGACGCAGGACTTCGCAGGTGGCGAGCTCAGCGAGGGCGCGCCGCCCGTGCGCGTGGCCGCCGAGTACGGTGATGCCGTCTACGCGGATTGGGGCGATAACGACGCGCCAGCCAGCCTGACCCTCAACGTGGAGGGGGAGGTCAGCGACTTCGTCCTGTACGAGGGGGAGGCCGAGCAGGGCGTGTACTACACCGCCATCGACGACATCCCCGAGTGCGCGGCCTGGCGGGTGGAGTGGGCCACCGAGGCCGGCGCGTCGGGCGCGTTCCCCGCCACCGGCGGGTTCCGGATGGGCGACTGCGAGGAGGACTACGACGCCGACGGCGGCTTCAGCCCCATCGGCGGTGGCGACTCCGACAACGATCCGCTCCGGGCCACGCAGCTCCTGTGCGGCACGAACGTAAGCGCCGGCTGGGGTGCGCTCGTGGTGGCCGGCGTGCTTTCGCTGCGCCGCCGGCGGCGCTGAGCGCGCGCTACTCGGCGGGCGTGGGCGTGGGGCGCGGAGCCTTCACGGGCACATCGGCCAGGTAGAAGCCATCCCCTTCCGGGGGGCCCTCCACCAGCACCTGACCGCCCTTGAAGATCGCGGAGCGGCCGGCGAAGTAGACCCCATCCTCATCGCCCCAACGATCAGCGGCCATGAAGATGCCGTTCCACCCGCGCAGCTGCATCATCCAGTACTGGTGCACATCGGCCTGCTCATCCACCCAGTTGGTGGGGAAGAGGAGCAGGTCGGGCCGCACCTTCCGGAGGTGCGTGAGGAAGCGCGGATCGTTGATATCCATGCAGATGCCGACGGTGGTCTTGCCCCAAGGCGTGTCGAACACGGGGTAGGGGAGATCACCGGGGTTCGCCCAGGTGTGATCATCGATGTACAGGAGGCGCTTGCGGTAGAGCGCCTCGAGTTTGCCTTCGGGGCCGATGACCAGCGCCGCATTGAAGAGCTTGCCGTCGTGATCCTCGACGAAGCCGACGACGATGTGGGCCTGGTGCTCCTTCGCGAGCTGGGCGAAGACCTTGAAGGTGGCCCCGCGGGGGAGCTCCGACATCGGCCGAACCACCTCGGGATTCGGAAAGCGGTAGCCGGTTGCGGCCATTTCCGGGAGCACGACCATGCGCGCGCCCGCCGCGAGGGCCTGCGCCGTAAGCGCGGCCAGCTTCTCCAGATTGGCGTTCCGTGCCCCGCGGCGCGGCTTGAACTGGACGACGGCGAGCATCCCCGAGAATGTAACGCACGCTTCGCGGATGTGCGGGGAGGCGTATTTTGTGTAAGGCTCCGTCTGCACAAGAGATGAACATGCGACTGCTTCCCCTGCTTTCTTTCGCCCTGCTCGCCTGCGATTCCGCTTCGGGCGACACGAGCGGCGGGGCCGATACGGCCGACAGCGCGACTTCCGGCGACACGTCCGACACCTCCGAAACGGGCGAAACGGGCGAAACGGGCGAAACGGGCGACACCGGCGCCGAGGGGCCCGCCGACCTCGGGTTCCAGCTCGAAGGGGGCTGGGAGGGCAGCACGTTGACGCTCACCTGGGTCGATCCCAGCAGCCTCGGCACCGAGAGCCTCAACTTCGGCGGCGTGCTGCTCTCGGAGGACGTGAGCCAGGCGGAGACCCTCATCCACGCTGGCCGGCCGCCGGAGAGCGACCTTCAGGAGCTGAACCCGGAAGAGACGCCGGGCATGCTCATGGCCCTCTACGTCCCCGCGCTCCACCTCGACGTGGATGGGGATGGGCTGCCCCAGAACGGCGAATCCTTCATGGCCGTGGGCATGACGTGGGCCGTGTACGTGACCGGCGTGATCCCCGCCGAGTTCACGCAGCTCGGCGTGGTGGATGGCTGGAACGCGGTGGTGATCGCCAAGGAGGGGGACCCCCAGTTCGCCGACGCGATGACCATTCCGCTGCCGGTGAACCTCGCCCCCAACCTGGAGCTCACCGCCGGCGGGGACCTCGGCTTCGATCCGGATGGTGCGCGGCTGATGGTGATCTCCGGCCAGGCCTTCACGGGTGAATCGCCGGTGGGGCCGCTCGTCGATCAGGCGCTCACCGACCCCTGGGAGGTCGCGCTGAGCGGCCCGCCGGCGGCCGACCGGTTCTACCTCATCCAGAACATGGGCATCATGGGGGCGCTCGAGGTGCCCCTCAGCTACGACGACGCCAACCACTCCGGTGCCTTCGAGGAGGCCTCGGATTCGTTGCTCTTCGCCGCCTGTAGCGACGCCGTGCCGGTGGGGTTCCTGTGGCTTCCGCCCCCGAGCGATCTCTACTCGGCCTTCGGCATCGCGCGGATGGGTGTGGGTTCCGGTTGGATGGCGGTCCAGCTCGCCGAGGGCGGCTCGATCGTGCCGCCTTCGCTGCTCACCGAGCTGGTGATGGACCAGACGTGCGGCCTCGGCGGATAGACCTGTACGGATGTTCACGCGCCGGTTAACGGCGGCGCGCCATGAACGATCACATCCGCATCCGCGGCGCCCGCGAACACAACCTCCAGGGCGTGGATGTGGATGTGCCGCACGGCTCGCTCACGGTGATCACGGGCGTGTCCGGCTCGGGGAAGTCCTCCCTCGCGTTCGACACGCTGTACCAGGAGGGCCAGCGCCGGTTCATGGAGTCGCTGTCGCCCTACGCGCGGCAGTTCCTCGGCCAGATGGAGAAGCCCCGGGTGGACAGCGTGGAGGGCCTCTCCCCCACGCTCTGCATCGACCAGAAGACGGTGAACCGCAACCCGCGGAGCACCGTGGGCACGGTCACCGAAATCTTCGATCACCTGCGCCTCCTGTGGGCGAGGCTCGGCACGCCGCACTGCCCCTTGTGCGGCCGGCCGATCGCGCGGCGCAGCCCCACCGACATCGCCGATGCCCTGCTGGCAGCGCACGAGGGCGAGCGCATGCACGTGCTCGCGCCCGTGGTGCGCGACCGCAAGGGCGAGTACCGCAAGGAGCTCGATGGATGGCGGCGGGATGGCTGGCTGCGCCTGCGCGTGGATGGCGTGCTCCGCACGCTCGAAGAGGACATCGTGCTCGAGCGCTACGAGAAGCACACGCTCGAGCTGGTGGTGGACCGTCTGGTGGTCGGTCGTGATGACCGGGCCCGGCTGGTGGAAGCGATCGAGCGTGCCGTTTCCCTCGCGGAGGGCGCCTGCGCCACCCTCGTCGGGGAGGTGTGGGCACTCCACGCGGTGGAGCGGGCCTGTCCCGAGCACGGGGTGAGCCTCCCGGAGATGGAGCCGCGGCTCTTCTCCTTCAACGCGCCGCAAGGGGCGTGCGCCACCTGCTCGGGTATCGGCGCGGTCTTCGCCGATGCGCGCGGCAACCTCCTCCCTGCGCCCTCCGACCTCGACCCGGCCCGGCGCCGGGTGTGCCCCGGGTGCGCCGGCCAGCGGCTCAACCCCATCGCGCGCGCCGTGCGCTTCGAGGGGCGCGGCATCGCCGACATCGTGGCGATGTCGGTCGAGGAGGCCAACGGCTTCTTCGGCGGGGTGCGGCTGCAGGGCTCCGAGGCCCGCATCGGCGAAACGCTGGTGCGCGAGCTTCGGGAGCGCCTGCGGTTTCTCGATGCGGTGGGGCTCGGCTACCTCTCGCTCGACCGGGCGGCGAACACCCTCTCGGGCGGCGAGGCCCAACGGATCCGGCTGGCCGCCTGCGTGGGGAGCGGCCTCGTCGGGGTCACCTACGTGCTCGACGAGCCGAGCATCGGCCTCCACTCGCGCGACAACACGCGCCTCATCGGCGCGCTCTCGCAGCTCCGCGATGCGGGCAACACCGTGGTGGTGGTGGAGCACGATCGGGAAACGATGGAGCGCGCCGACCGCGTGATCGACGTGGGGCCTGGCGCCGGCCCGCTCGGGGGGCGCATCGTGGGGCAGGGGAGCCCGCGCGAGTTCGTGCGCGGGCGCTCCGAAACGGCCCGCTTCCTCCGCGATGAGGAGGTGATCGCCGTGCCGGCGGTGCGCCGCGCTGGGGAGGGGCTCCTCTCCATCCGGTCCGCCACCCTGCACAACCTCCGCGGCGTGGATGTGGACATCCCGCTCGGTACCCTCACGGTCTTCACGGGCGTGTCGGGCTCCGGCAAGAGCACGCTCCTGTTCGATGTGCTCAAGCCGGCGCTCGCGGCAGCCATGGTGGGCGACCCCACCCCTGGCCTCTCCGGCGCCGACGCGATCGACAAGGTCATCGAGATCGACCAGGCGCCCATCGGCCGCACGCCGCGCAGCAACCCGGCCACCTACACCGGCGCGTTCGACCTCATTCGCGACCTCTTCGCCGGCCTGCCGGAGTCGCGGGCGCGTGGGTGGAGCCGGTCGCGCTTCTCGTTCAACGTAGCCGGCGGCCGTTGCGAGGATTGCGATGGCGGCGGCGTGCGCACCATCGAGCTGGGTTTTCTCGCGGATGTCGAGGTGGTGTGCGAGCGCTGCGAGGGCCGGCGGTTCAACCCGGAAACGCTCGAAGTGCTCTACCGCGCGCGCTCCATCGCCGACGTGCTGGCGATGACCGTGAGCGAGGCGAGCGCCTTCTTCTCACTGCACAAGAAGCTCTACCGGATGCTCTCCACGATGGAGCGGGTCGGCCTCGGCTACGTGCGGCTCGGCCAGACCGCCTCGACGCTCTCCGGCGGCGAGGCCCAGCGGGTGAAGCTCGCCACGGAGCTCCAGCGTCCGGCCACCGGGCGCACCCTCTACCTCCTCGATGAGCCCACCACCGGGCTGCACTTCTCCGATGTGCGTCTGCTGGTGGCCTCGCTGCAGGCGCTCGTGGATGCGGGGAACACCGTGCTCGTCATCGAGCACAACACCGACGTCATCAAGGTGGCCGACCACCTCATCGAGCTCGGTCCAGAGGGCGGCGCCGGCGGTGGGAGGGTGCTCTTCGTAGGCTCGCCCGAAGCGCTGGCCGCCACGAAAACACCTACGGGGCTCGTGCTCGCCGCGCTCCCGGAGCTCGGCGGGCCCGCGCGCACATTCGCCAAGGGGCGCCGGGCGGCGTTCCGGCCTCCCGAGTCGGAGGACCTCGTGGTGCGCGGGGCGAGATGCCACAACCTCCGCGGGGTCGATGTGCGCATCCCGCGCGGCGAGATCACGGTCATCACCGGCGTGTCGGGGAGCGGGAAGACCTCGCTCGCGTTCGACACGATCTTCGCCGAGGGCCAGCGCCGCTACGTGGAGTGCCTCAGCACCTACGCCCGTCGCTTCCTCGGCCGGCTCGACCGGGCCGCGGTCGACTCGGTGGTGGGCCTCTCGCCCGCCATCGCGATCGACCAGAAGGTGAGCGCACAGACGCCGCGGTCCACCGTGGCCACGGTCACCGAGATCTGGGACCACATGCGCCTCCTGTGGACCCACGTGGGGGTGCAGATGTGCCCCGACTGCGGCGAGGTGGTTCGCGCCTGCGCGCCGGGCCAGGCGCCCGAGCGTCTGGCCGACCTGGGCCGCGGCCGGCTGGTGGTCGACCTGCAGAAGGCGCGCGGGGCCCCCGAGCTGCTCACCGAGGGCTTCGCCCGCGCCTGGGTGGGCGGGCGCGAGGTGGAGCTGGAAGCGATGGGCGGCGCGCATGTCCACACCCTCGTGCTCGACCGGTTCGACCCGGGCAGCGTCGAGCGCTCGCGGGTGATCGAGGCGGTGGCGCTGGCCTACCGACTCGGTCGCGGGCGGGCCCGCTTCGAGGTCGAAGGCCGAAGCCGGCCCTTGAACGAGCGCCCGGCCTGCAGCACGCACGGCGCCAGCGTTCCCGACCCGCTCACACCCCGCCACTTCTCCTTCAACCACTACCTGGGGGCCTGCCCGGCCTGCGAGGGCATCGGGCGCAAGCGCGCGCGGGCCGTGTGGTGGAAGGGGGATGCCGACCAGCCCGAGCTCGCCGGGCTCGCCGCGGGGGCGCCCTGCCCGGTTTGCAAGGGTGCCCGCCTGCGCCCGGCCTCGCTCGCCGTGCGCGTGGCCGGGCGAGGAATCGCCGAGATCGCCGCGTGTACGGTGGCCGAGGCCGCGGCCTTCTTCGCCAACGTGGAGCTCACCGGCAACGACGTGGCCATCGCCGAACCCCCGCTGCGCGAGCTGCGCGCCCGGCTCGGGTTCCTGCTCGCGGTCGGGCTCGACTACCTCACGCTCGACCGGCGGGGCGACACCCTCTCGGGCGGCGAGGCCCAGCGCATCCGCCTCGCCTCGCAGATCGGGAGCGGGCTCGTGGGCTGCCTCTACGTGCTCGACGAGCCCACCATCGGCCTCCATCCGCGCGACACCGGGAGGCTCCTCGATGCCGTCGAGCGCCTGCGTGCGCTCGGAAACACGGTGGTGATGGTGGAGCACGACCCGGAAACCATCCGGCGCGCCCACCATGTCATCGACATGGGCCCTGCCGCGGGCGAGGAGGGCGGCATGGTGGTAGCCGCCGGCCCCCCCGATCAGCTCGGTCCCGCCTCGCTCACCGGCGCCTTCCTGCGCGGCGATCGGCGCATCGCCGTGCCCACGCGCCGCCGCGAGGCCCGCGGCTGGATCGAGGTGGGCCCCGTGCGCCTGCACAACCTCGAGTCGGTCACCGGGCGGTTCCCCGTGGGCTGCCTCACGGTGGTGTCGGGCGTGAGCGGGAGCGGCAAGAGCACCCTGGTGATGGATGGGCTGGTGCCCGCGTTGGCGGCGGGTGCGAAGGGCGCGTGGCGGTTGGTGCCGGCGTCAGGAGCCGCCCCGGTGAAGGTCGCGGCGCGTGTGCCCGGCGCGCGGGCCCCCACCTCGGCGGTTCCGGTGCTCACGGTGATCGACCAGTCTCCCATCGGCCGCAGCCCCCGCTCCACGCCCGCCACCTACGTGGGCGCGTGGGATGCCGTCCGGGCGCTGTACGCCTCCCTGCCGCTCGCCGTGGAGCGCGGCTGGTCGGCAGGCCGCTTCTCGTTCAACGGCGGCCCGGGCGCGTGCACCCACTGCGGCGGCCATGGCCAGCTGCAGATCGAGATGCACTTCATCAGCGATGTGTGGGTGCGGTGCGAGCACTGCCAGGGCCGGCGGTTCGACCGCAGTACGCTCGATGTGCGCTGGAAGGGCCACAGCATCGCGGATGTGCTCGACATGCGCGTGGATGCCGCGGTGGAGCTGTTCGCCGCGCAGCGGAAGATCGCCCGCGGCCTCCGGGCGCTCAACGACGTGGGCCTCGGCTACCTGCGGCTCGGCCAGTCCTCCACCACCCTCTCCGGCGGCGAGGCCCAGCGCGTGAAGCTCGCCATCGGCCTCATGGAGCGGGGCGGGGAATCGCCCCGGGTCTTCGTGCTCGACGAGCCCACCACCGGCCTCCACCTCGCCGACGTGGAGCGGCTCGTGGCGGTGCTCGACCGCTTCGTGGATGAGGGCCAGACCGTAGTGGTGGTGGAGCACCACCTCGACGTGATCCGCCACGCGGACTGGGTGATCGACCTCGGCCCCGAAGCCGGGGCCGGCGGGGGGAGGATCGTGGCGGAGGGCCCACCGGAGGCCATCGCGGCCGTGCAGGCGAGCCACACCGGGCGGGCGCTGCGCGGCTGAGCCGGGCCGCTCAGCGGATGCGGACCATGCACTCGGCGGGGAGCACGTGCTCCCCCTCGGCGGGGCGGGCGAGCCAGTAGGCGTGCTCCACCACCACCTCGGCGCCGGCTTCGTTCAGGCGGGCGCGGAGCTTGTCGAGCGCGCCGCCGGGGAGCGCCCAGAAGGTGGAGAAGATGGCGACCTTCTTCTCGTCGAGCGCTTCGGCGCGCGCGAGCCAGCCGAGGACCGCCGCGGAGGGGCCATCCCCGCGGAGCGTGGTGGGCGTGCCCACCACGACGCCGGCGAACTCCTCGAGGTCGGTGGGTGCCGCCTCCACGGTGGCGACCGTGACGACGAAGCCCCGATCCTGCAGCATGGTCTGCATCCGCGGAACGACGCGGGCCGTATGGCCCCCGCGGGGGTCATGGACGACGAGCAGGGGCTTGGGCTGGAACGGCACGTGGTCAATCCGCGGGCGCGGACCTTACTCGCGGGTCAATCGTCGGTCAACAGGCCTTGACCCAGCCATGACCTGAACGGTATGCACGGCACGCACTCGGATTTCTACATGTCGCGTTGGATGGTCAATGCCCGCGGGCAGTCGTTCTCGGCCGGAAGCATGGATGAGCTGCGCCAATTGGCCAAGAAGGGCGAACTTGGTGGAGGCGACATCGTTCAGCCGCCCGGCGCATCCGAGTGGCTCTACGCCGTGGAAATCTCGGAGTTGAAGGCCTCGCTCCGCCCCGACCCGATGGAGGGGATGGACCTCCCCGACGCGAGCGGCGGCCTCTCCCCCGTCGTGAAAGGCGGCTTTGCGGCCGTGCTGCTCGCCGCGTCGGTGGGCATCTGGGGCTACGCGCTCTCGCTGAAGGACGCGATCCCCAAGAACGACGCGCCGCTGAAGTTCCTCGATGAGAGCGGCGAGCGCGGCCTGAGCATGAGGGAGGTCCTCGTGACGGCCGCCGGCGCCACGCTCAAGGCGGAGCCCAGCGCCAGCGCTGCCGATGTGGCGCCCCTCGACAAGAGCGCCAAGGCCGAGCTCCTCGGCAAGCGCGGCGCCTGGTACCGCGTGCGCTTCGGCGGCAAGGAGGGCTTCGTGCCCGTGGACTCGGTGGTTCCGGCCTACTATTTCGCCGACGACAAGACGAAGCTCGACCACGACCCCCTCTACAACCCCGACAAGTACGTGTACGTGGCGAACGCCTCGTGGACCATGGCCGCCGACAAGGCGAAGAAGGGCATCTCCGACATGTCCGCCATGGTCATGAACGAGAGCAAGTTCCCCATGACCGACATCAAGATCGTCGCCACCCTGAAGGACGCCGCGGGCAACGTGGTCACCCAGAAGGAGATTCCGGTGGAAGGCGTGATGGCGCCGAACCGGAGCGACATGATCGGCACGCTGGCGCCCGCGCGCGGCGACAAGAGCCCGCCCCGCATCATGTTCACGAGCGACTTTGAGAAGCTCGTGGTGGACGACCCCAAGGCCGTCGAGCGCTGGACCGACAACGTGGAGGTCGTGGTGGGCGACAAGGAAACCAGCGAGGCGAGCGTGACCATCGTGGAAGTCCGCGCCGTGCCGCCGGAAGAGTCCGGCAAGTAGGGCCAACCTCCCGAGGTAATGCTCACCAGCTCAGGGTGAACCAATCCGCGGTGGAGTACGACACGTAGGGGTAGCCCCAGTTGTCGGGGAAGTGGTCGCAGTAGTAGTCAGGCTCGCCGCACCAGCCCGCGCCGAAGCCGAGGCTCAGCTCGTCGAAGCTCAGCGCCAGCCCGGTGATCGGGATGTCCCACTGCACCGTGTAGGCGTCGGGGTAGGAGATGGTCGGGTCGTCGAGGTTGTAGAACGTGCCCGACGAGAAGTCGTAGCCCTGCAGCGCGCCCAAGCCCGACTGCACGAGGATGCGGTAGAGGCCGTAGTCGGCGGCGGGCGAGGAGCCCCAGGCCTCGACGAAGAGGCGAGCGGGATCGAAGACCGTGGAGGACACGATCCGCATCTGCAGCACGCCATCGATCACGCGGTACCAGCCGGCCGACACGTCGAAGTCGCCGGAGGCGATGACATCGCCGCTCGGGTCGCCCAGGTCGTCCATCGGCTGCCACGGGGGTTCGCCGAGCACGAGCTGCTGGCGGGCCTCGTAGATGCGCGAGGAGTCGGTGAGGGTGAGGAGGAGGTCGACCGTGTCGCCGGGTGAGCCGCCGACCACGGTGACGACGAAGTCATCCACCGTCTTCGTGGTGAGCGCGCTCATGCTGCCCACGTTCTCGGAGTTCGTATCGGCGCTGGCCGTGGCGGTGCTGGTGGCCTCCACCGAGAGCACGCCGCGCACGAGACTGTCGCTGGCTTCATCGCCGATGTTGGTGACGCGGAACTCGAGGTCCGCCGTCTCGTCGGCATCGAGGATGCCATCGCCGCCGCTGTCGTCGATCGTGATGCCGGTGATGGCGAAGACCGGGAAGGGGACGGGGAGGTCGACGTCGAGCGTCCAGGACTCCACGCCGTCGGTCAGGAGGAGCCAGGTCTGGAGGTCGGACGAGTCGGTGTGGGTGGCGGCCACGTCGAACACGAAGGCGTTGAGGGTGCGCACCGAGTCGCCCGCGCCGATCGGCGCGGCATCGAGCAGGATGGGGCCGCCATCGAGCACGGTGAGGTCGGGGTCGGCGCTCACGAGGGTGGCGGTGACGGCATCGGCCGTGCTGGCGCCGCGGTTGCCGAGCGTGAAGTTCAGGGTGGCGCCGGCGGTGCCGGGATCGAGCTCCGAGGGCGTGGTGCCCACGCTGGACACCACGAGGTCCGGCGGCTCGGGCAGGTAGCAGACGCCGGTCTCCGCGGCATCCACCGCGAGCGGGGCCATCGAGGAGAACTCGGTGGTGCCATCGAAGGTGAGGGAGAACTCCATCACCGCGCCGCCGCCCGCCGTGCTCGCTTCGACCCACCAGCGGCCATCGGCAGGGCCCGCCGGGAGCCAGGGCGCGGCCTCGGTGATGTCGGCCGTGTAGGTGGCCTGCCCCGCGACCACGGTGCCGTTGGCCAGCTCCGTGGACCAGTCGGGAGCATCGGGATCGCCCACGCCCACGACCAGCTTCAGCGCGCCATCCGCGAGGGAAAGCCAGTCCACCGAGGCGGTGCTGGCCTCGCCGATCAGCAGGCGGGTCTCCTCGGTGACGCTCACCGTTCCATCGCTGATGGTGAGGGTCATCGGGACGTAGCTGTTGTCGAGCGTGTCCGCGCCGATGTCGAGGGCCAGGCGCGCCTCGCCGCTGGCGCCCGCGGCCACGACGCCGATCGTGGCGGGGGAGTCGGCCGTGGAGGCGCCGCCCTCGGGGAACTCGGCCGTGACCGTGACGTTGGCGGCATCGACGGGGGAGTCGTTGAGCACGGTGACGATGAGGGAGGCGGTGCTCCCCGGCGCGAGCAGGGCGGGCTCGGTGGTCCACGTGGGGGAGAGCTGGGGCTCCAGCTCGGTGACGGCCACATCGTCGATGTACCAGTCGTCGGTGTCGGCACCTTCGTAGCGCCAGGAGAGGTACACGACGTGGCCCACCCACGCGCTCAAGTCGTAGGCCCGGCTGCGGTCCCAGGCGCCATCGGGCGCGGTAGGGAGCACCTCCTGCACGGGCACGTAGGCGCCATCCTCGGGGTCTGGGCTGCCGACGCTGATGTAGAGGCCGTGCGTGGCCTCCTCCGCCGAGACGCCGTACTCGTACCAGGTGACCTGCGCGGTGGGCGCGGCCGTGAGGTCGATCGGCGGGGAGATCAGCCAGTCTTCGGGCGGCGTGGTGTCGGCCGGCCCGCGGCTGTGGAAGACCGCGAAGTCGCCCCCGTGGGACTGGCCGGCGCTGAGGTCCCAGCCGTAGCCGCGGAACCCCAGGCTGGCGTTGTGCCACTGGAGCGTGTTGATCGTCGGCACTTCGGGGTCGGGCGGCTCGAAGTCCTCATGGAAGGGGAAGGCGCTGCCGACGGCCTGGACCGGGAGCAGGAAGGGCTCGGCGGGGGCGGCGTCGGGGAGGGTGGAGACGGAGCTCGGCTCCCCGAGGTCGGCGGCCTTGAAGTAGTACTCGAGGCCGGGAGACTCCACGGCGGGGACCTCCACCGTCCACACATCGCCGTCGGCCTCCATCGCGCTGGGCACCCACGTGGGTTGGCCTTCCGTGCGGTAGAAGAACTGCACCACGGCGACGCCATCCTTGTCGGTGGCCTTCACCGACAGGGTGACCGGCGAACCCTCTCCGGGCGCGGCGGGCGCCTCGTGTACCAGCGCGGGGCCCTCGAACTCGGCCACGCTGCCCGAATCGGGCGCTTCATCACACGCGGCGAGGAGAATCAGGAAGGACGCAACCAGCGGCCTGGACATCACTCCTTGCCCTCCTGAAGGTAGCAGGGGGCGTAGCAGAGGCGCACGCCCTCGTAGGGCATGATGCAGCTGAAGCCGCCGGGGCAGTCCCGGTCGTCATCACAGACCACGCCGCAGCTGTCGTAGAAGCAGATGTTGCCGTTGCCGCCGCAGTCACCGTCGTCTTCGCAGTCCTGGCAGAAGTAGCCGCCGGCGTCGTAACAATCGCCCTGGACGGAGCAGAACTCACCGAAGCCACAGTCGAGGTGGGTATCGCTGCACTCGCCGGTTTCGCAGGTGTTGGTGGACGTGTTGCAGACATCGCCGAACATGCAGTCGGTATCGGCCTCGCAGCCGGACACACAGGTGTTGTCGGAGGAGCAGTACTGCTCGATGCCGCATTGCAGGGACGTGGCGCAGGTGGCGGCCACGCACTGGCCGGCGATGCACTCCTCGGCGAACCCGCAGGGCTCCTCCGCCGAACATTCCGCCACGGTGGACTTCGCGCACGCGACGACGAGCCAGAACAGGAGGCTCATGTGCCGCTCCGGACCTTGTACTCGGCCACGATGTACTGCTCGCTCTCCGGGACCTGATCGAACTCGAAGCGCAGGCTGTTTCGTTCTTCCACGTAGGTGTAGTCGGTGTCGAGGGTGAGATCGCGGATCTTGCTGTCGTTGTCGGGCGAGCTGTAGATCGCCACCTTGAGCGACTCCAGCACGGGGTAGCGGCTCAGCTCGAACTCGGCCTGGAGGCCGGAGAGCGTGAGGCCGAGCTGGGAGACGAGGGGGGAGAAGTCGTCGTCGCAGATGCTGTCCACCAGGCCGCCGGTCTTGGCGACGGCATCGACGTAGCGGTGCCCGTAGACTGCCGCGCCGTTGGCCGACACGCAGCTCGCCTCTCCGGCGAACTCCGGGGGGTCGGAGCCGACCACCGCCGACACGTTCATGATGCTGTGGTCGCGGAAGGCGGCATCGCCCTTGAGGCTCGCGAACGCGCTGAGGTAGGTGTCGACCGGGTCGGGCGAACCATCCTCCTCGTCGGACACCACGAGGATGTTGAAGTTGGCATCCTCGCGGATGAAGCCGGAGTTATGGCCGGCGAGCATGTCGGGGGCCGTGGCGAGGCGCACGGCTTCGAGGCCCATCTCGCTACCGGAGCCGCTGGTGCCCTGGGCGACCATCTCCTGGAAGATCTCCCGGGAGCCCTCGGTGGTGCCGGTGAGGTAGAGGAGGTCGTTGTTGAGCGTGAAGGCCTCGCCGGTGGCGAGGTCGGCGGTGAGGCCGCCATTGAGCGCGCTGTCGGCCTCACGGGCGACGACCAACGTGGCCCCGGGCTCCATCGTGAGCGCATCGGGGAAGGTGTAGGCGTTACGCCCATCGTCGATGAGCTGCCAGCCGGAAACATCCACCGCTTCGGCGCCGATGTTGGTGAGCTCCACCCACTCGCCGAGCTCATCTGGCACGCCCGCGGGGTCGGCCATGAACTCGGTGATGAGGACCTCGCCGTAGCGAGCGTCGGAGCCCGCGCCCTCGGTGTCGAGCGCGCAGGACGCGTTGGCCTCGCCCGGCGTTCCCGCTTCCACGGTGCACCAGTGCTCCCGCTTGTCGTTCGACACCGCCGTGAACCAGGAGGGGTCGAGCACCATCGAGAGACCCTCGGCCACCGCCCAGTCGTGGGTGTAGCTGACGCGATCGACCTCGTTGCCATCGGCGTTGGTGAGGACGATCTCGTCGTCCCCGCCGATGAGCCGACCCTGTGCGGCCGGGTCTTCCACGTCGGTGAGCACCACGCCGAGCTGCCAGTCCACATCGGTGCCGTCGAAGAACTCGATGAAGCTGTCGAAGTTGCTGGCGAGCTTGGCCTGCTCCTCGTACATGGAGCAGCTGTTGTCCACCACGACCATCAGGTCGAAGGTGTTCTTCCGCTTCTGCTGGAACGAATCGATCTTTTCGAGCTGGGTGAAGCTGGTCTCGTTGCACCCGAGGAGCAGCAAGGCCGACAGCAGGGTCCTATTCATCGATGGCCTCCTCACTCTGATCGCCTGCGCCGCGTTCGAGGCCGGCCATGCCGCGGAAGAGCAGGGTGTCGGCCAGCGCCGAGGTCTGCGGGGAGAGGTGGAAGCTGGAGAAGAAGACCTGGCCGTTCTTGCCGATGGGGATGCGCACCGCGAGGGGCACGCCCTTGAACACCGCCACGTCGCCGCCTTCGAGCGGCTGGTAGGTGACATCGGCGCGGAGGAGAACCTCCACATCGTCGCTCACCTCTTTCATAACCGCGAACGCCGAGTAGTTCAGCTCCACGTTCACCACGGTGGCATCCAGTGTGGTCTGCATCTCCTCGTCCACCACATCGACGAGGAGGTCCGCGGCGACGCCCACCTGGGCATCGTCGACCACGGTGTCGTCGTTCGCGAAGGTGATGGCGTCGGGCCAGCAGGCTTCCACCACATCGTAAGCCCAGTCGGTCACGAAGAGGGAGCCGCCGCCGTCGGGAAACGCACAGATGTTCGCCATCGCGGTTTCGTCGAGCAAGAGCGAGTCGTCGGGCTCGAGGGTGTGATTGTACTCGAAGGCGTTGAGCCCACGGGTGCCGCTGTTGATGAAGACAGCCTGGAACTGGTCGATCTCGAACTTGCTAAGGTCGGCCACCGGCGCGGTGAGGAGCTCCTCGACCGTGCGGCCCGGGTCCTCGCGGGTGGGCCGGTCCTCTCCCACCCAGGTGGTGGACTGGGAGATGTACCCGTTGAAGGGCTGGAAGCCGACTTCGTTGCGGAGCAGCACCCCGCCGAGATCGTCGAAATCGCCGTTGACCACGGCGATCGCATCGAGCTCCACGGCCGAGAAGCTCTGGTCCACACACCCGAAGAGGGCGAGAAGAATGCCCACGCTCATTCCAGGATCACCGTCCCGGACACCTGCACCGTGGAGGTGCTCTTGGTCTGGATGGTACTGAAGGTGAAGCCCACCGGCGGACCCTCGATGTAGGAGAACGCGGTGAAGCTGGCGTTGCCATCCTTGAGCTGGCCGAGCTCGGAGGGCGTGTAGGTGTGTTCACCATCATCCCAGGGCAGCGAGCCGGCGAAGCCCGAGGCGCCGTCGGGCTCGACGAGCTGGCCCGAGATCTGCGTGCCGAAGATGGCATCCGGGTAGGTCTGCGCGGGGGTCCAGGTGTAGACGAGGTCTTCCGCGCGGTTGTGCGTGAAGTTGCCCCACCAGCCCGGATCGAGCATCTCGAAGTCGGCCGGGACCGTCGGCTGCGCATCCTCGACGATCTCCTCGGGGATGCCGTTGGGATCGCCCTCGGTGTGCAGGGAGTACATCTGGTCGAAGCAGTAGTCGCTCAGCGAGACGTCGTCCTTCGTGTAGTAGATCATGCCCGAGGAGCCATCGACCTGCTTCTCGAGGGTGACGATGTTGCAGTCGGACTCGAGCCACACGCGGTCGCCCGCGCTGAGGGTTTCCGGGTCGGGGCAGTCGGCGGAGCCACCCGTGGTGTAGGTCTGCCACACGCCGTTGGCATCGTAGGGCTGCGGGCCACCGGCGCACGCCGGGTCCTGGGAGCAGTCGCTGTCGTTGCAGTCGGTGTAGTCGTCCTTGTCGTTGTCGATCTTGTCGGAGCAGGACGCTTCGGGATCGGGCGGGCAGGCCGGGTCGAGCGGCAGGTAGAAGAGCACGCCCACGCGCACGGCTTCGGAGATGTCGCCGCTCGTGTTGTCGATCGAGCGGGCCACGTAGAACCAGCGGGAGATGACGACATTGCTCAGATCGAGGTCGCCATCGAGCACGGTGGTGGCGTCTTCCATGTAGACGCCTTCGGTGCCCGTGGTCACGATGATGTCGCGCGTGCCGAGCAGGGCGGCGTTGCTCACGGTGAGGCGCCCGTACATGTTCTCGGCGTCGATGACCGTGAGCGAGTCGACCACGATGTCCTGCTTCTCATCGCCGTACTGGAAGAAGCGGAGCTCACTCTTGTCGGTGAAGTGCGTGTCCTTGCCGACGATGCTGAAGGTGACCGACTGGCCCTGCTTCATTTCCGGGGGATCGAAGGTGGCGGAGATGCCCACCCGATCGACCTGGAAGGCGTTGTACTGCGTGGTGAGGTCGTTGCCGTTCTCCACGTACACGTCGCGCAGGCCGGGCACGGCATCGGGATCGACGGTGATCTCGGCCACCATGTAGGTCTCGCTCAGCACGTCGACCGCGGTGACTTCGACATCTTCGCCGAAGCCGGCCCACGTCTGCCCGGAGGCCCACTCGGTGTTGGTGCCGATGAGCTCGACGCGCAGGTGCTCGCCGATCTTCGCCCGCGAGGGGGCGAGGACGAAGCTGTCATCCACGATGGTGAGCGCATCGCTCATCGTGAAGGCGCCGCCCCGCGTGTCGAGGTAGCCATCGCGCCCGCCGAGGGTGGCCGCGGGATCGACCGTGATGTTGGCGACCGCCGACCAGCCATCGAGCACGGTGAGGCTGTTCACCGTGACACCACCGCCCAGATCGAGCGAGTTGTCCACGAACTCGAAGATGGAGTTGGTGGACGTGATCTTGGCATCGAGCGTGGTGCCCCGGCCCGCTTCCGGCGGCCAGAACGTGAGCACCTGGGCTTGCGTGCCAAGCTCGGAAGGGTCGGCCTCCGTCGGCGTGTTGCAGGCGGTGATGCCGAGGGGCAGCAGAGCGAAGAGCAGGCGCATGTACGCTCCGGGCGGAATGCGACCGCAGTATACCAGCCGGGGGGACTGATCGCGACGGCGGAATCGCGAATCGAGAACCATGGCCGGAACGGCGCCTCGGGCGCCCACCACGCCCGGCGCCTCGGCGCTCAGCCGAGGACGGAGGCCATCGAGGCGTTCGCCCACTCGAGCACGGCCGTGGGCATGAGGCCAAAGATGATCAGGAGGGCGCTGGTCAGGCCAAGGGCCAGCCGGGCCCGGCCGTCGGTGGCGAGCTCGGCGTGCCCTTCCCGCATGTACATGTAGACCATGGGGCGCAGGTAGTAGTACACGCCCGCCGCAGCGCCGATGGCACCCACGAACGCGAGGCCGATCTCCCCGGAGCCGATCGCGGCGCTGAACAGGTAGAACTTGCCGATGAAGCCCATGGTGGGCGGGAGGCCCGCGAGGCTCACGAGGCAGATGGAGAGCCCGGCCGCGACGAGCGGGTGGGACCGACCCAGGCCGGCGAGCCGGCTGATGTCGGTGGCGTCATCACCCGCCTCGTTCGTCATGAGCGAGAGCACCGCGAAGGCGCCGGCGTTCATGAGCGTGTACGCGAGCATGTAGAACGCGAGGCTGCCGATGCCTTCGTTGCCCACCGCGCCGCCGGCCGCCACGGAGGACAGGGCCATGAGGAGGTAGCCGGCGTGCGCCACGCCCGAGTAGGCGAAGATGCGCTTGAGGTCGTTCTGTGCGAGCGCGGCGAGGTTGCCCACGAGCATCGTGGCGGCGGACATCCACCAGAGGGCGCCGTTCCAGTTGGCGGCATCGTCGCCCATCGCGCCGATGACCAGCCGGCCGAAGGCGGCGATGCTCGCGGCCTTGACGCCCGACGCCATGAGCGCGGTGACCGCGGTGGGGGCGCCCTGGTACACGTCGGCCACCCACATGTGGAAGGGGACCGCCGCGACCTTGAAGCCGAAGCCCACGAGCAGGAGGGCGCCACCCAGGGCGAGGAAGCCCGCGGCCTCGCCATTGGCGCTCCGCAGCGCGTGCGCGATGGCCGGCAGTGAGGTGCTCCCGGTGGCGCCGTACACGAACGCCACGCCGTAGAGCAGGATGCCCGACGAGAAAGCGCCCAGGATGAAGTACTTGAAACCGGACTCGACGGCGCGCTCGTCGGCGCGCTTGATCGCGCAGAGCACGTAGACGGCGATGCTCATCACCTCGAGCGAGATGAAGGTCATCATCAGGTCGTTGCTGTAGGCCATGCCCAGCATCCCGCAGAGCGCGAAGAGCACCAGCGAGTAGAACTCGCCCACCCGCACGCCGATGCGCTCCATGTAGGAGTCGGCCACGAGCAGCGAAAACAGCCCGGCGAGCAGCGACACGGCTGCGAAGAAGTTTCCGTAGGCATCGATGCGCAGCATCCCCGAGAAGGCCTCGGTAGCCGGGGCACCGGCCCCCGCGGCCACCAGCAGGAGCGCACTCGCCACGGAGGCGCAGGACACGCCCCAGAACGCGAGCCGGGGCATGGGCCGCCACATCGCGGCAGCGACCATGAGCACCACGCCCATGAAGGCCAGGAGCATCACCGGCGCGGCCAGCACGACGGACTCGAAGATCGGGGTACCGGAACCCATCAGTGCGACTCCTTCGCGAGCCACGACGGCAGGCACTCATCCCCACAAGCGTAGGGAGAGGACTCGAAGTGGGTCTCCATGCGTGCCACGAAGGCATCGACGGAGGGGTTGATGCGATCGAGGAAGGGCTTCGGGTAGAGGCCCATCCAGAAGGCGAACGCCACCAGTGGGAGCAGGTAGGCGAGCTCCCGGGGGGAGAGGTCCTTCAGGCCCTTGTTGGCCTCGTTCTGCAGGGGGCCGAACATCATGCGCTGGAAGGCCCAGAGCATGTAGGCGGCACCGAAGATCACGCCGGTGCTGGCGATGACCGTGGGGATCGGCGCGTACTGGAAGGCCCCGAGCAGAATCATGAACTCCCCGACGAAGCCGTTGAGACCCGGCAGGCCGATGGAGCTGAAGGTGATGATCATGAACACCAGGGCGAACCGCGGCACGACCTTCGTGAGGCCGCCGTAGTCGGCGATCTTGCGGGTGTGGCGGCGCTCGTAGAGCACGCCGACGAGGAAGAACAGGGCCGCGGTGCTTACGCCGTGGTTGAGCATCTGGAAGATGCCGCCGGTCACGCCCGGGCCGTTCAGCGCGAAGAGGCCGAGCATGACGTAGCCGAGGTGGCTCACCGAGCTGTAGGCCACGAGCTTCTTGATGTCGTCCTGCACGAGCGCCACGAGGGCGCCGTACACGATGCCGATGACGGCGAGGCCGACGAGGATCGGTCCGTAGGCCACCACCGCATCGGGGAACAGCGGCATCGCGAAGCGATAGAAGCCGTAGGTGCCCATCTTGAGCATGACGCCGGCGAGGACCACCGAGCCGCCCGTGGGAGCCTCGACGTGCGCGTCGGGCAGCCAGGTGTGGACCGGGAACATGGGCACCTTGATGGCGAACGCGAGCGCGAGGCACGCGAACATCCACTTCTGGGAGGCCGGGGTGATGGCGAGGCGGAGGAGGTCGGGGAGGTCGGTGGACCAGGCGCCCATCTGCTCGAAGTGCGTGTAGTAGAGCCCAAGGAGCGCGACCAGCATGAGCAGCGAGCCGCCGGCCGTGTAGATGAACAGCTTCACGGCCGCGTAGATGCGCCGCTCACCGCCCCAGATGCCGATGAGGAAGTACATCGGCAGGAGCACAAGCTCCCAGAAGATGTAGAAGAGGAACACGTCCAGCGCCACGAAGGTGCCGATCATGGCGCCTTCGAGCGCGAGCATCAGCGCGGCGTAGCCACGGAAGTTCTTCTCGACGCCGGAGAAGCCCGCGAGCAGGATCAGCGGGGTGAGGCCGGTGGTGAGGAGGATGAGGAGGAGGGAGACACCGTCGATCCCGAGGTGGTAGCTCACGCCCCACTGGGCGATCCACGGCACCTGCTCCACGAACTGGTAACCGCTGTCGGCGGGGTCGAACCCGAACCAGAGCGGGAGCGAGATCGCCAGCACGAGCAGCGAGGCGGCGAGCGCCCCGGGGCGGGCAAGCCGCTCGGGCAGCATCGCCACGGCTGCGGCGAGCAGCATCGGCAGGAGAGTGACCAACGAGAGCATCGGCATCAGCTCACCCGAGGACGTAGGCGGTGGCGAGCAGAGCTGCGCCGGCCGCGATGGAGATTGCGTAGGTCTGGACCTTCCCGTTGCCGAGACGCCCGTGGAGACGACCCGCCGTCTGGGCGACGGTGGCGGCCCCGTTGACGATGCCGTCGATGATCTGGGAGTCGATGATCGCCCACAGCACCTGCCGGGAACCCGTCACGATGGGGGTGAGGATCGCGGCCTCGTAGGCCTCGTCGACGTACCACTTGTTGAGGCTACCCTCGTAGAGCTTGCGGAAGCGGGCGGCGATCTCGGCCGGCCGGTGCGGCTCGCGGACGTAGAACAGGTAGGCGAGGCCCACGCTGCCTGCCACGCCGAGGAGCGTGAGGCCCATCAGCGGGAACTCGAGGGGGTTGCCCTCGGGGAACTCAACGTGCGCGTGCTCGAACACGGGATCGAGGAAGTGGTGGAGCATGCCGTGGCCCGGGAGCCAGTGCGGCAGGTTCAGGAATCCACCGACGGCAGCGAGACCGGCGAGCACCACGAGCGGCCCGACGATGACGGCGGGCGACTCGTGCGGATCGTGGCCGTGGTGGCCGTGGGCATCATGGCCGTGCGCGGCGTGGCCGTGGGCATCATGCCCGTGCGAGTCGTGACCACCGCGGTACTTGCCCGCGAAGGTCATGAACATCAGGCGGCTCATGTAGAACGCCGTCAGGAGCGCGCTGGCCGTGGCCAGCGCCCAGAGCACCTTGGGCATCACGTGGCCGAGGGGGAGGCCCTCGAACATGGGGGTGATGAAGGTGAGCCAGAGGATCTCGTCCTTCGAGAAGAAGCCCGAGAAGCCAGGCACGCCGATGATGGCGAGGTAGCCCATCAGGAACGTGAGGAAGGTGACCTTCATGTGGCGCGCGAGGCCGCCCATCCGCCGCATGTCCTGCTCGTGGTGCAGCGCGTGGATGATGGAGCCGGAGCCGAGGAACATCAGGGCCTTGAAGAAGGCGTGCGTGATGACGTGGAAGAAGCCCGCCACGAAGCCGCCGACGCCCACGCCGAGGAACATGAACCCGAGCTGCGACACCGTGGAGTAGGCCAGGACCTTCTTGATGTCGTTCTGGGTCACCGCGATGGTGGCAGCCACGAAGGCCGTGAGGGCGCCGATGGTGGCGACCGCCGCCATGGCCGCGGGGGCCATCACGAACAGGTAGTTGAGCCGGCAGATCATGTAGATGCCGGAGGTGACCATCGTCGCGGCGTGGATCAGCGCCGAGACCGGCGTGGGACCGGCCATGGCGTCGGGCAGCCACACGTAGAGGGGGATCTGGGCGCTCTTGCCGGTGGCACCGCCGAAGAACAGGAGGCACACGGTGGTGACGATCACGCCGCCGACACCGCCGACCAGCTCGGGGTGGGCCGCGATGGCGTGCTCAAGCTCCACGAAGTTCATCGTGGCGTGATCGCCGAGGCTCCAGAACAGGAGGAAGAGGCCGGTGACGAAGCTGAAGTCACCCACGCGGTTGGTGACGAACGCCTTCTTGCCCGCGCTGGCGTAGTCGGCGTTCTCGTACCAGAAGCCGATGAGCAAGTAGGAGCAGAGCCCCACCCCTTCCCAGCCCACGAACATGAGCAGGAAGTTGTCGCCCATCACCAGGAGCAGCATCGCGAAGATGAACAGGTTCAAGTAGGCGAAGAAGCGCCATACCGAATCCTTGTCCGCCTCGTCGTCCATGTACCCGATGGAGTAGACGTGGATGAGCGTGCCGATGCCCGTGATGACGCACATCATCGTGGCGGTCAGCTGGTCCACCCGGAAGGCCACATCCGCATGGAAGCCGGCGGCCTCCATCCAGGTCCACAGGTGAACGTTGACTGGCTCCGCCCCCCCCATGAGCTGGCTCATGCAGAGGAAGCTGATCGCGGCCGAGAGGCCGACCATCAGCGAGGCGATGGAGCCCGCGACCACGCGGGATGCGCGCGACTGCAGGAGGAGTCCGTTCACGATCGCGCCGACGAGCGGGAACGCCGGCACCAACGTGATGAGCAGGGAGTTCATCAGCCCCTCATCCGGTCGAGGTCATCGAGTTTCACAGTCACCCGGTTGCGGAAGAGCAGGATGACGAGAGCGAGGCCCACCGCCGCTTCCGCGGCGGCCACGGCCATGACGAAGATGGCGAAGATGTGACCATCCATCGAGGCGTTCTGCCTCGAGAAGGCCACGAATGCGAGGTTCACGGCGTTGAGCATGAGCTCCACGCTCATGAACACGATGAGGGCGTTCTTGCGGGTGAGCACCCCGATCACGCCGAGGGTGAAGAGCACCCCGCTGACCACGAGCACGGGCATGAGGCCGACCGAGTCCATCAGACCTCCCGCTTGGCGAGAACGACCGCGCCAATCATGCCGACGGTCAGGAGCAGGGACACCGCCTCGAAGGGGAGGAGGTAGGCGCCGCCGAAGAGCGCACCGCCGATCGCCTTGATGGAGCCGTAGCCGGGCTCGAGCTCCGCCGGAGCCTTGTGCACGACGCTGTCGAGCACCGCGATGACCGCCACACCCAGCAGGCCCGCGACGGCGAGGCCGACACCGGCGCGGAAGCTGATCACACCTGTGGGCGTGGGGCCGGTTTCACGGATGTTCAGGAGCATGATCACGAAGATGAACAGCACCATGATCGCGCCGGCGTAGACCAGCACCTGCACGACCGCCACGAAGTGGGCATCGAGCATTACGTAGTCGGCGGCGAGCGCGAAGAAGCAGACCACCAGCGACAGGGCACTCGCGATCGGGCTGCGCTGCGTGATCACGCTTGCGCCGGCCACGATCGCGGCCAGGCTGAAGAGGTAGAAGAGCACGGACTCCGTCATCGGGGGCGTCCTTCGGGAAATGGGGCGCGCATCTCAGGCGACCGGGGGTTCGTCGGGGGTGTGACCGTGCGGCTTGATGGCGTGGTCGGCGCGGTAGGCGGCGCCGGCCTCGGGCTTGAGCCCATCCATCAGGTTGACCATGTAGGCCTTGCTGTGGACCATGTCCTGACGGGTGTAGGCGTTGATCTCGTAGATGCGGGTGTCCATGCGGATGGCATCCTTCGGGCACGCTTCCACGCAGAAGCCGCAGTAGATGCAGCGCAGCATGTCGATGTCGAAGCTGACCGGGAACTTCTCGGCGGGGTCGTTCTCGGCCTCGCCTGCCACGATCGTGATGCAATTCGCCGGGCACACGGTGGGGCAGCACATGCAGGCCACACACTTCACGCCGCCGTCGGGGCGAAGCATCAGCCGGTGGGCGCCGCGGTAGCGGGCCGTCATCGGCTTGCGGACGTCGGGGTACTCGATCGTTCGGAAGCGGTCCTGGTCGAAGATGTTCTTGATGACGTGGCCCATGGTGAGGACCATGCCCTTGAGCACTTCGACGAGGTACGACGACTCGGAGAGAGTCAGGGTCTTCGTGGGTTTGGGGAGCGCCATTTCTTCGACTCCTACGCGAACAGTTCGTGCCGGAGGATGATCCAGCCGGCAGCGCAGAAGACGTTGCCGAGCGCGATGGGCAGCATGTAGCGCCACCCCAGGTTCATGAGTTGGTCGTACCGCATGCGCGGGAGCGTCCAGCGGACCCAGATGAAGATCCAGCCGCCGATGAGCACCTTCACGGCGAGCGCCGTGATGTGGAGGACGAACACGAGCAGGTCGGGGCCGAGGCCCTCGATGCCGGTCATCGCGGACAGGCCGGCGAGGCCGCCCATCAGGCCGGCCACGCCGAGGCCGCCGTGAGCGCCGGCCGCGCCGAGCCACACCGCCGTGAAGAAGGCGGGCTCGTTGCGGCGGGGGTCGTCGGCGGGGATGGCGGCGTAGAACGGCCGCCCGCGGCGCTTCCACGCCACCACAGCGAGGGTGAGGAATGCGGGAACGGCGCCGAACCCGAGCAGCGCGAGCACCATGTCCGCGTTCTCCCGCAGGAACGCGGCGGACACCAGCGGGAGGTTGTACCCGCCGAAGAACATGGTGGCCGTGACCGCGGAGGCCACGATCATGTTGGCGTACTCGGCCATGAAGAAGAGCGCGAACCGGAAGCTCGAGTACTCGGTGTGGTAGCCGCCAACGAGCTCGGCCTCACCTTCCGGCAGGTCGAAGGGCGTGCGGTTCGTTTCCGCGAAGACCGCCACCCAGAACAGGATGAAGGCGAGCAGGCCGAAGGGCGAGAAGACGTTCCAGTTCAGCGAGGGGATTTCGACGATCCCGAGGATGCTGAGCGCCTCGCCCTGCTGCGCGGTGATGTCGGCGAGCGACACCGAGCCGGCGTTGAGGAAGACGACCACCGCCGAGAGGCCCATCGCCAGCTCGTAGGACACCATCTGCGCGCTGGAGCGCAGGCCGCCGAGGAGCGAGAACTTGTTGTTGGAGGCCCAGCCGGCGAGCATGATGCCGTACACGCCGAGCGAGGTCATCGCCAGGACGTAGAGCAGCCCGCCGTCGAGGCTGCTGACCTGCAGGTTGTAGCCGAGGAAGGTGTCGCCGAAAGGGACGACCGCGAAGGTGCACAGCGCGATGCTCATCGCGATGACCGGCGCGATGAACCAGTAGAACTTCTCGACGTGGTCAGGAGTGATGTCTTCCTTGAAGGCGAGCTTCACCACGTCGGTCAGCGTGTGGATGAGCCCGGCGGCCCGGAGCGACACGACCGGCTTGAACTCCAGCTTGCCGCCGCTGAGCGCGGCCGAGAGCAGTCGGGGAATGTCGAGGGGGTTGGGGATGTCGATCGGCGCGCGGTTGGGGCCCGGGCGATCCTGGATGTAGGCCGCGCCCTTGCGCTCCCCCCAGATCATCAGCGGCACGATGTTCATGACGAACGCCACCGAGAAGACGCACCGAAGTACGACCACGAGCATGTCGGTCCAGAACTCGCTCACTTGGCCTCCGCGGCCGGGGCAGCGGCCGGTTCCGGTGCGGGGGCGAGCGGTCGACCGCCTGCGCCCAGCGCCTTGTAGTCAAGCCCGTTGAGGCGGGGAACGGTGCGCGCCATTGCGGCGAAGGTCGCCGTGGGCATGCTGGTGCCCGGCGCGCGGCCGAGCGCGGCGCCCAGCTTCTCGAGCGCCTGGTAGGCCGGGATCGCCTCTCCCTGAGGGTTCGTGGCGCGGCGGGCGCGCTGCACCCGACCCTGGCGGTTCACGTACGTGGCATCCATCTCCACCACGTGGGCCACCGGGATCACGATCGAGGCGAGCTCGGCCGTGGGGTTGGTGTGCGTGCCGAAGTAGGCGATGGCCTCCGCGGGATTGCCGGAGAGGCGGCTCACGATGTCGTCCTCGAGCACCACGAGCAGCGCCAGATCCGCCTCGCGGAGCGCCTCGGCATCGCCGACGTTGCCGGCCCAGTCGGCCAGGAGCGCGACCCCGGCGGTATTGGGGTTCTTGTCGGCATCCATCAGGAAGTCGTCGCTCTTGACGATGGACCCGGCGTTGTTGCCGGCCACGCGGAACACGCGGGCGCCCACGCAGTTCGCCTTCACCACCTGCAGGAGCGCCCAGTTGGCCTCCAGCGAGGCGCTGCTCCCGAGCACGAAGCCGGTGCGCCCCGGGCCGGCGGCCTTGATGCGGGCCGCGAGCACGGCGGTGGCGTCCGCCACGGGAGCGCCATCCACGGTGGGGCGGAGAAGGCGGGTGAGCGAGCCGACAACGCTGTTGACCTCGCGGCCCGGATCGCACATCCAGCTCTTGTTCACGTCGTCGTTGCGGCGCGGGAGCGTGCGGAAGACTTCGCCTTCCTGGTGGCACACCTTGGTGTTGCAGCCGGTGCTGCAGCCGGTGCACACGCTGTCGGTCTCCCGGAGGTACCATACGCGCCGCTGGAAGCGGAACTCCTTGTTGGTGAGGGCGCCCACCGGGCAGATGTCCGCGAGGTTGCCCTGGTAGTTGTGCTCCAGGCGGGTGCCCGGGAACATGCCGATCTCGGTGTGGTCGCCGCGGTTCATGAGCCGCAGGTCGCCCGTGCCGGTCACCTCGTCGCCGAAGCGCACACAGCGGCTGCACTCCACGCAGCGCTCCGCGTCGAGCACGATATGCTCGCCGATGTCCTGCCGCTTGTGCTTGCCCACCTTCGGATCGACACCACGGCTGTCGTACTGGCCGTGGTCCATGTAGTAGTCCTGCAGCCGGCACTCACCGGACTGGTCGCAGATGGGGCAGTCCAGCGGGTGGTTGACCAGCAGGAACTCCATCACCGACTTGCGGACCGCCTTCACCTTGTCGGTCTCGGTCTTGATGGAGAGGCCCTCACGCGCCTGCATGTTGCAGGCGATCTCCAGCATCGGGCCGCGCGGGCTGTCCGCCTCGCACATGCACATACGGCAGTTGCCTGCGATGCTCAGGTGGGGGTGGTAGCAGTAGTGGGGAATCTCCACGCCCGCGAGCTTCGCGGCCTCGATCATGTTGGTTCCGGCCGGAACCTCGATCTCGATGTCGTTGACCTTGACCTTCGGCATCAGGCGGCTCCAACGCCGCGACGCTGGACGCGGTCCAGGAACTCGCTGCGGAACTTGGTGAGGAAGCTCTGGACCGGCATCGCGGCGCTGGCGCCGAAGAAGCAGATCGTCTTGCTGTGGATGTTGTCGGCGAGATCGCGGAGCGTGCCGAGGTCCACCTCGGAGGCCTCGCCATCGCGCACGCGGCAGAGGATCTGGTGCATCCACCCGCAACCTTCGCGGCAGGGGGTGCACTGGCCGCAGCTCTCGTGTGCGTAGAAGCGCAGGAGGTTGGTGAGGGCGGCCACGAGGTCGGTCGTATCGTCCATCACGATCATGCCGCCGGAGCCGAGGTAGCTGCCGGCGTTGGTGTTGATCGACTCGTAGTCCATCGAGCATATGGCCACTTCGGCGGGCGTCATCACTGGCACCGAACTGCCGCCGGGAATGACGGCCTTGAGCGTGCGGCCGGGGAGCAGGCCCCCCGCGTACTCGTTGATGAACTGCATCATGGGGATGCCGAGCGGGATCTCGTACACGCCGGGGCGCCGCACGTGCCCGGACACGGAGAACAGCTTGGTTCCGGGGCTCTTCTCGGTGCCGAGCGCCTTGTAGGCGGCGGCGCCGTGCTGGATGAGCCAGGGCACGACCGCCAGCGTTTCGACGTTGTTCACGATCGTGGGCGAGCGCCAGGCGCCTTCCACCGCCGGGAACGGCGGCTTGAGCTTGGGCTGGCCCTTCTCGCCTTCGAGCGAGGAGATGAGCGCGGTCTCCTCGCCGCAGATGTAGGCGCCCGCGCCGACATGCACGTAGAGATCGAAGTCGTGGCCGCTGCCGAGGATGTTCTTGCCCAGCAGTCCGGCCGCGTAGGCCTCGGCGAGCGCCTCCTCGAGCCGGCGGGCGATGTACCGGAACTCGCCGCGGATGTAGATGTACCCGACGTGGCAGTCGAGCGCGCGCGAGGCAATGGCCATGCCCTCGAAGAGCAGGTGGGGATCGAGCCAGAGGCAGTACCGATCCTTGAAGGTGCCGGGCTCCGACTCGTCGGCATTGCAGAGCAGGTACACCGACTTGCCCTGACGCTTCTCGGCGGGGGGCACGAAGCTCCACTTCATGCCGGTGGGGAAGCCCGCGCCGCCGCGACCGCGGAGACCGCTGTCCTTCACGATCTGCGTGATGTCGTTCGGCGCCATCGCTAGGGCGCGCGGGAGCTGGCTGTACACCCCGCGACTCTTCGCCACCGCGAGGCGGTGGGAGTCGGGAGTGTCCCAATTGCCGCTCAGGATACGGGGAAAATCCATTGATCCGCCTCCCGCCGGGGTTCAGGAAGTTGCTTGCCGGAGCGGAGGGCGTCGATCACCTCGTCGATGATCTCGGGCGTGAGCCGCTCGTAGAAGTGTTCGTTCATCTGGGCCATCGGACCCGAGCCGCAGCTCGCGAGGCACTCCACCCGAAGTACGGAGAAGAGGCCATCCTTGCTGTTGCCGTGCTCATCGAGCTCGAGGCGCTTCTCGAGGTGCGCGAGGATGCGCTCGGCGCCCACCAACGCGCAGGACAGCGTGTGGCAGACCTGGAAGAAGTATTTGTTGGTCGGTGCCTTCTTGAACATCGTGTAGAAGCTCGCCACCGCGTGCACATGGCTCGGCGGCAGCTCAAGCGTGCGGCCGATGAGGCGCATGATGTCGAGGTCGATCCAGTCCCAGGCATCCTGGGCCATCCACAGAAGCGGCATGACCGCCGCTTTCTTGGTGGGGTACCGCGTGAGAATGAGTTCGATCTCCGCCGCCTGTTCGGGGGACCACTCGCGTGGGCCTCGGGAGGCGGCGCTCGTAGCGCTGTGGCTCATCGGTCGAGCTCGCCGGCGATAATGTTGATGGAGCCCAGCGCGGCGATGGCATCGGCCAACATCGCGCCCTGGATGATCTTGGGGAACGTGCTGTAGTTGGCGAAGCACGGGGGGCGGATGCGGACCCGCCAGGGCTTCGCGCTGCCATCGGACACGATGTAGAAGCCGACCTCGCCGCAGCCACCTTCGGTGGCGCTGTAGATCTCGCCCACCGGCGGCTTGATGCCGTGCATCACCAGCTTGAAGTGGTTGATGAGGCCTTCCATCGTGTTGTAGACCTTGTCCTTCTCCGGGAGGGCGACGAGGTGATCGTCGACCATCACGGGGCCGGCGGGCATCGACGCCACCGCCTGCCGGATGATCTTGCAGCTCTCGTACATCTCCTGGAACCGCACGACGGTGCGATCGTAGGTGTCACCGCCCTCGGCCGTGGGCACCTCGAAGTCGTACTTGTCGTAGCCCCAGTAGGGCTGGGCCTTGCGAATGTCGTAGGGGATGCCGGCCGCGCGAAGGCAGGGGCCGGTCACGCCGTGGCTCAGGGCCAGCTCGCGGGTGATGACCCCGGCGCCGATGGTGCGGTCCATGAAGATGCGGTTGCGCTCCACGAGCGCGCGCACCTCGCCCACCGCCTCCTGCATCTCGTCGATCACGCGGAGCAGCTTGTCGAACCAGCCATCCGGCGCGTCGAGGCTCACGCCGCCGATGCGCGGGTAGTTCACCATCATGCGGGCGCCGCAGAGCTCCTCGTAGAGGTCGTAGATCTTCTCCCGATAGTTGTACATGTACCAGAAGTTGGTCAGCGCTCCGATGTCGACGAGGTTGGTGCCGATGCACACCGCGTGGTCGATGATCCGACCCATCTCGCTGGTGATGACGCGGAGGGCCTGGGCGCGCGGCGGGGCCTCGATCCCGAGCATCGTTTCGCAGGCGAAACACCAGGCGTTGCTGTTGTGGACCGGCCCCATGTAGTTCAGGCGTTCCGCGTAGGGAATCACGAACTGGTAGTAGACCGCCTCACACTGCTTCTCAAAGCCGCGGTGCAGGTACCCGATCTCGCAGGCCGAGTTCACGATGGTCTCGCCATCGAGCTGCAACTGGAGCCGGAGCGTGCCGTGGGTGGCCGGGTGCGCCGGGCCGACGTTCAGCGTCATGAGCTCCGACGGGATCGCCGGAACCTTCGTTCCTTCGCTCATGCCCACTCCACCTTTTCGCAAAGGATGTTCTCCGACGGGGAGGTCAGCTTCTGGCGCTTGTTGATGGGGTAGTCCTTGCGGAGCGCGTGGCCCACGAACTCGTCGTGGCACAGGATGCGGCGCAGGTTGGGGTGCCCCTCGAAGCGGATGCCGTAGAGGTCCCAGACCTCGCGCTCCATCCAGTTCGCGATGCCCCAGAGGTCCCACACGCTGGGCACGACGAGGTCGGGCTCGGCCACCGCCACCTTCACGCGGAAGCGGTGGTTGTGCTTCATCGAGTAGACCTGGTACACGACCTCGTAGCGCCACTCCCGGTCGTCATCGCCCGAGCCGTCGGCCGGGCTGAAGCCGAGGTAGTCGACCCCGCCGACGTCCATCAGCCAGTCGGCGTGGATCTCCGGATCGTCCCGGAGCCATTCGAGCATCGGCCGGAGCTGCGCGGGCCGGATGGTGACCGCACACTGCCCGCGGAACTCGTAGGAGGCGAGGAGGGTGGCGCCGAACCGGGCCTGCACCTTCTCCATGATCGCACGTTCGGTCATGAGTTCCCCTAGCGCCAGTTCCGAATGGATTCGTTGGAGATCTTCTCCTGGATCTTCACGATGGCGCCGATGACGTTCTCCGGGCGCGGCGGGCAGCCGGCCACGTACACATCGACCGGCACGAGCTCGTCGATCCCCTGCACCACGCTGTAGTTGTCGTAGAAGCCGCCCGAGGAGGCGCAGGCACCCATCGACACCACCCACTTCGGGTCGGGCATCTGGTCGTAGATCTGCTTGAGCACGGGCGCCATCTTCTGCGTGATGGTGCCCATCACGAGGAGGAGGTCGGCCTGGCGGGGCGAGAAGCGCACGAGCTCCGCGCCGAACCGCGACACGTCGAATCGGCTGGAAACGACGCCCATGAATTCGATCGCGCAGCAGGCGGTGCCGTAGGGCATCGGCCAGAGGGCGTACTTGCGGCCCCAGTTGATGACTTCATCGAGGCGGGTGGCCAGTACGGGCATCCCCTCGAGCTCGTTTTCTAGTCCCATTGGAACGCTCCACGCTTAAGGCAGTAGAACCAGCCGAGGAAAAGTACACCGAGGAAGATGAACATCTCGGTGAACACGAACAGGGCCTGACCGGACTCGACCATCTCCCGGAACACGACGGACCAGGGGAAGAGGAAGACGGCTTCCAGATCGAAGAGGATGAAGAGCACCGCCACCATGTAGAACTTCACGGAGAAGCGCTGCTCGGTGTGGAAGCGGCCCGGCATTCCGCATTCGTAGAGCGAGGTCTTCGTGGCGTTCGGACGGTGCGGGCCGAGAAACCGGCTGCCGCCCACGAACACCAGGGAGAAGATCACCGCAATGACGATCGAGACGAGTACCGGGACGTACGGATCCGCCACGCGCACCTCGGGGGGGGTGGCCGCGTCTAATCGATCGAACCGATGGCCACAAGGATAGGCGAGGGCGATGCGAATTCTCGGACTCGACGAGGCCGGTCGCGGCTGCGTTCTGGGCCCGCTCGTGATGGGCGGCTTCTTCATCGACGGGCGCGAACAGGAGGAGCTCCGCCAGGCGGGCGCGGCCGACAGCAAGGCGATCAGCGCCGCCCGCCGCGAGGCCGCCCTCCCGCGCCTCCTCGCGCTCGGCACCCTTTCCCTCCGCCGCGTGGAGCCCATCGAGATCGACGAGGGCAACCTCAACGAGCTCGAGATCTGCGCCTTCATCTCGCTGGTGGCGGAGTTCCGCCCCGAGCGCGTTTACCTCGACGCCCCGGTACACCCCCGCGGGATTCCGAAGCTCCAGGCGCGGCTCGTGCGGGAGACCGGCGTGGAGGATTGGATCATCGAGCCGAAGGCCGACGCAACCTGGCCGGTGGTCGGCGCGGCCAGCATCGGCGCCAAGCTGTCCCGCGATGCCGCCATCCACGCCCTCGGCAACGTGGGCTCGGGCTACCCCTCCGATCCCGTCACCCGCGCGCTCCTCGCGGACCTCCTCCGCCGCGGCCAGCCGCTCCCGCCGTGGGTGCGCTCGCGATGGGGCACCATCGAGGCCCTCCGCCAGCAGAACCTGTTCTCTTGAGATAGATCGCTGCCCCCGGGGGAATCCATGCTCCATCTCTTCTTCGCCACGCTCCTCGCCTGCACGGGCGGGTCCGATGACACCGGCGATTCCGCTCCCGTCGACACCGCCCGGCCCACCGGCCCCGGCACGCTCGCCATCTCGGTGAAGATGGACGACGACATGGTGGTCGACCTCGTGGAGGATGGCGAGTCGGCCAACGCGATGGTGAGCGGGTCGGTCTTCGCGGAGGCCGATGTCGACCCGAGCAGCGGCCCGGTGGATGGTGCCACCAGCCTCGGCGACTTCGGCTTGATGGTCGACCTGAGCAACCAGGGCGGGCCCTCCGCGGTGATCTACACGACCGAGCCGATCGAGCCGCAGATCGTCTACATCCTCGGCTGCATGGACAGCGACAACAGCGGCGAGTGCGGCGACGAGGGCGATCCCGTCACCCTGCCGCCCACCAACAAGGCGCAGGTGGTGGCCGAAGCGGAGACCCCGTTCACGATGGTCCTCGGCATCCGGCGGCCCTGATGTTCGCCCTCCTGCTCCTGGCCTGCGCCGAAGAGGGCGGAGAGAGCGCCGACACCGGCGCGAGCCCGCTCGACCTCCGCCTCACCGAAGGCGACTACACACCCGGCGAGCTGGACCTCTGGGGCCCCGACGTGGTGGTGCAGCCCGGCGAGGATGTGACCCACTGCATCGCCGGGACCTTCACGGGGGATGACCTCGCGATCCACGCCCTCACTACCTGGCAGAACGCGTTCGGTCACCACGTGCAGCTCTACCGCCTCCTCGGCACGGAGCTGGACTACCCCGAGGGCGAGTCGTTCCCGTGCGGGGTGGGCACCGCGTTCAACATGACCGACACGCAGCCGGCGGGCCTGCCCACGGCCGTGCACATCGGCGACGTGCAGACCATCGACCAGCCGCTCGACGAGGGCATGGCCTTCTACATCGAGGGCGGGAGCCGCTACCTCCTGCAGGCGCACTACGTGAACACCGGCTCGGAAGCCATCCGCGTCCACGACTTGGCCGCGCTCGATCTGCTCGATGCCGACACCGAAGTGTCCACCTGGGTGGCCGCCGCGATCTTCCACAACGGCAACCTCACCATCCCCGCCGCCAGCGCGGCCTCGATGAGTTTTGACTGCCCGGTAGAGGTGCCCGAGGAGGGCCTCTCCGTGCGCTTCGTGAACGGCCACATGCACGAGTGGGGTACGAGCCTGCGGATTACGCAGGTTCGTGGCGACAGCACCACCATCCTCAGCGATGTGCCGGGGTGGGAGTCCGCCTACCGTGACTCGCCGCCCACCTCGAACTACGCGGCGGGTGAGCTGGACTTCCTCCCCGGCGATGTGATCCGAACCGAGTGCGCCTGGTTCAACGACACCGACGAAACACTCGCGTTCCCGCACGAGATGTGCGATGGCGTGTCGCTCGTCTACCCCCAGAAGACCACCACGATCTGCGACTCCACGACCGGGATGAACCCATGATCACGCTCCTCCTCGCCGCCTGCGTCGAGAACACCCAACCCGGCACCTCGGCCGACTCCGACATCATCGACGACCGGCTCGAGCCTGCCGATGTGGAGCCGGTGCCCGAAGGCGGCGAGCAGTGGTTCGGTCCCGAGGTGGTGATCGAGCCCGGCCAGGAGGTGCAGTACTGCACGTTCGGCACCTACACCGGGCCGGACATCGGCATCACCAGCTTCGAGAGCTGGCAGGGGGAGGTGGGCCACCACCTGATCCTCCTCGGCACCAACGCGAGCCCGCTCGACTACGCCGACGGCGAAACGGTCGACTGCACCCAGACCAACGCGATGATGACCAGCTTCGAGCCGCTCATCAACGCCGAGCCGCTCGATGCGGGTCGTTCGGAAATCCACCTGCCGGAGGGCATGGCCGTGAGCCTCGGGGAGGGCCAGCGCTTCGTCATCCAGTCGCACTACGTGAACACCACGTCCGACCGCATGCTCGAGCGCGACATCATGAACATCGGGCTCATGCCCGAGGACAGCGTAGAAACCTGGGCCGCGGCCTTCGCGCTCACCCAGGTCGACATCAGCCTGCCCCCCGCGCAGGGCTCCTCGCTGTCGTTCGACTGCAGCTTCGATGAAGCCTACGAGATCATGTACCTGACCGGTCACATGCACGAGTACGGCACGCGCTTCTCCTTCGAGGTCGGTACGAGCGAGTCCATGGCGGTGGAGTACGAGATCGCGGAGTGGGAACCCGTGTTCCGCGACGCGCCGCCGCTCAACCAGTACGAGCGGGGCGAACGGTGGTTCCAGGCGGGCGACATCCTGCGCACCAACTGCGAGTGGTTCAACGACTCCGACGAGGCCCTCGAATTCCCCGCCGAGATGTGCGCCACCTACGGCATGCTGATCGGCTCGAAGTCCCCGGTGGTGTGCAGTGACTAGCCTGCTGTTCCTGCTCGCCTGCGCCGGCACAGAGGACACCGCGGACAGCGGCTCGGCGTTCGCCCCCACGCTCACCACGATGCAGGCCGAGGTGTTCGACAAGTCGTGCGCCTTCTCCACCTGCCACGGCGATGGCGGTGGCAGCGGCAACCTCTCGCTCACGCCCGGCGTGAGCCTGGCGAACCTGGTCGGGGTGGCGGCCGACGGCGATGCCACCCGCACCCGCGTGATCCCCGGCGATCCCGATGGCAGCTACATCGTGATGAAGCTCGAGGAGGCCGAGGGCATCGTGGGCGACGTGATGCCCAGCGTTCCGCTCGACGAGGCGCGCATCGAACTCGTGCGCGAGTGGATCGCCGAGGGTGCCCAGGACAATTGAGGGTTGCGGGCGCTGCCTCCGGGAGCGGGGGTGGCCGCCCGCTCCCGCGGGCTCGATGCGGCTCCGTGGGCGCCGAACGGGCGCTGCCAGCGGCGTCGGTCCGTGCTACGCTGGACCCCTCTCGGGGATTCCCGCATGCCTCCTCAGTGCCGCGTCGGCGACAAGTCGCAGGTTCCCGCGGATGTCCACGGCTGTCCTGCCTGCCCCCACCCGGCGGTGGGTCCGGCCGTGAAGGGCTCGCCCAACGTGCTGGTGAACGGCATGCCCGCGCTGCGGGTGGGCGACAACGGCGTGCACGCCGCGTGCTGCGGGCCGAACACCTGGGTCGCCCAGAAGGGCTCGGGCACCGTCCTGATCAACAACATGCCGGCCCACCGCCTCGGCGACCTGGATGCCCATTGCGGCGGGGTCGGGCAGATGATCCAGGGCAGCACGAACGTGATGGTCGGTGGCTGAAGCAGGGGGCGTTCCCCTCGTTTGTCCGGCGTGTCGGGCGGTCGAAGGGGGGGCGCTCCGCGTGCGGGGCTTGCGCCGGGTCGGGTCGCTCCTCGTGTGCGCGTGCGGGCAGCGCTACCCGGTGGTCGACGGCATCGCGGTGGTCTTGCGGGATGTAGCCGGCTGGGCCGCCAGCGAGGGCCCCTCGGCGCTCGTGCGCCCGGGGCTCGACCCTCAGGTCGTGGAGCTGGTGGCGGTCGACGCGGCGAGCCGCCGGAACCGGAAGCTGGTCGAGGTTTATGCCTCGCCGCCGGCGAGCCCGTTCCAGGCCTGGCTGGCCGAGTTCGTGGCGCGGGCACCCGGTCCGGTGCTGGAGCTCGGCTCCGGCATGGGGCACGCGGGGACGATCCGCGTCGACCTCAACCTCGCCCTCCTGCGCGCGGGTGTCGTCGCTGCCGAGCTGGCGGAGGGGGCCGACGGCGTCGGGCTCCCCACGGGCGGCGCGGTGGTGGCTGATGCGGCCGACCCGCCGTTTCTCGCGGGCAGCTTCGCCACCGTGGTGGTTGCGAACGTGCTCGACAGCTGCGCCGACCCGGCGCTCGTGCTCGCCCAGGCCGATGCCCTCGTGGCTCCGGGGGGCGAGTTGCTGGTCGCCTGCGCGTTTGCCTTCGAGGATGGCGTGACCGCGCGCGAGCGGCAGTTCACCGAGGCCGACCTCGCGGCGGCGCTCGCCGGCGAGCGCCCCTTCGGCCCGTGGGCGCTGGCGTGCCGGCTTGTCGCACCCCCCCTCGACCTCGAGTGGCGGCTCGCCGTCGGCCCGCGCACCACACACGTGCACCGCGTCGCCGTGTTTCGCGCCCGGCGGACGGGATAGCAGTTGGCCAACCTGTCGCGCTCGCGTTGACGCTGCCCGGCGGGGGCCCCTATACTCTCGTTTCATCCGTTGGAGTCGGCATGCCCAAGGTCACGGATCGCCACGGTCGGCCCACTTCCGGGCAGATGCCCGGGCTGGTGGAAGGCGTGTGCACCGACAACAAGGATCCTGAGAAGCTCGGGCGCGTGAAGGTGAAGTTCCCCACGCTGCCCGACATGCCCGAGAGCTGGTGGGCCCGGCTGGCGATGCCGATGGCCGGCCGCGAGCGCGGCTGGATGACCATCCCCGAAGTGGAAGACGAAGTGCTCGTGGGCTTTGTCCACGGCGACATCAACCACGCCGTGGTGCTGGGCTCCCTCTACAACGGGGTCGACACGCCCCCGTACGCCAACGAAGACGGCGACAACAACCTACGCGTCTTCCAGAGCCGCTCCGGCCACCGCCTCACGTTCGATGACAAGTCGGGCGATGAGCGCATCGAGCTCATCACGCACAACGAGGAGATTCGCATCATCTGGGATGCGAAGGACAAGACCTTGAGCGTGTACAGCGGCAAGGACATCATCGTCGAAGCGAAGGAGACGATGAGCTTCAAGTGCAAGGACTTCATCCTCGAGGCCGGCAGCTCCATCTCCATGAAGGCGGGTAGCACCTTCGAGGCGAAGGCGTCGGCGTCGATGGGTATCGACGGTGGAAGCTCGCTGACCGTCAAGGCCGGCGTCATCAAGATCAACTGAGGTACCGATGATCAACGGCATCGTCGTCGGCCTTGTGATCGACAACAAGGACCCTGACAAGCTCGCGCGGGTGAAGGTCAAATTCCCCGTCGACCATGAATCCCCCCCGGAGAGCACCTGGGTCCGGATGATGTGGCCGATGAGCGGCAAGAAACGCGGCTGGGTGATCATCCCCGACGTGGGCACGGAGGTCGTGATCGGCTTCGCCTTCCGCACGATGACGCCGTACATCCTCGGCGCCGTCTACAACGGGGGCGAGGACAAGCCGAAGCCCTACGCGAACGAGGATGGCAACGACGACCATCGCCGCTTCTGGTCGCGCAACTCCCACTGGATCGACTTCGACGACACCTCGGGCGCCGAGCGCGTCGAGCTGAAGTCCACGTCGGAGAACAACGCGATCTACCAGGAAGCGCACTCCGCGAACAAGGTGCTCACCACCAAGGTCGACAAGAACTTCGTGGTCGAAGCGAAGGAGACGATCAGCCTCTTCTGCAAGGACTTCAAGCTCGAAGCCTCGGCGTCGATCGCCATGGAAGGCAAGCAGACGGTCGCGTGGAAGGCGGGCTCCACCATGACCATGGATGGCGGTGGCTCGCAAACGCACAAGGGCTCCATCGCCACCTACAACGAGGGGTCGCCCGGAGCGCCGAAGGCCAAGAAGGACACGCCCCCGCACCGGCATCCGCCCACCAAGCCCGAGGGCTCGGGCGGGGGCGGGCAGGATGGCGGCTCCACGGGCGGCGGCTCTGGTGGCGGCGGCTCCACGGGCGGCAGCTCTGGTGGCGGCGGCTCCACGGGCGGCGGTGGCTCCACGGGCACGGGTGGTTCCACGGGCCCGGGCGGTTCCACGGGCACGGGCGGGTCCACGGGTGGGGGATCCACCGGCGGCGGGAGCCTCCGTGATGCCGTGATCGAAGCGGCGGTCGATCTCGCCATCGGCGCGATCGTGGGGGGGCTGACCGGCGGCGGCGGCCTCGGCGGCGGTGGTTCGTCGGGCGGCGGTGGTGGCTCCGGTGGGGGCGGCCTCGGCGGCGGTGGTTCGTCGGGCGGCGGTGGCTCCGGTGGGGGCGGCCTCGGCGGCGGTGGTTCGTCGGGCGGCGGTGGCGGCTCCGGTGGGGGCGGCCTCGGCGGCGGTGGTTCGTCGGGCGG
>CAISIK010000210.1 GCA_903885375.1 uncultured Pseudomonadota bacterium | reverse complement strand
GCAACTACGCCATGTGCGGACGGGCGTACGCGCCGCGTTTCTTGTGGATGTGGCCCAACGCGAAGATCGGCGTGATGGGGGCCGCGCAGGCCGCCTCCGTGCTGGTGAGCGTGGCCAACGGGCAGCGCGAGCGCGCGGGCGCGCCGCCGATGTCGGTCGACGAGGAAGCCTTCCTCCGCGTGCCCGTGATGGAGAGCCAGGACCGCGAGGGCAACGCCTGGCACAGCTCCGCCAACCTCTGGGACGACGGCATCATCGAGCCGGCGCGCACCCGCGACGTGCTCGGGCTCTGCCTCGGCGTGTGCGCGCGCGCGCCCGACCCCGGCTTCCACAGCGCCTTCGGCACCTTCCGGATGTGAGCGCGCTCAGCTCGGGCGCTGCGCGAGCCAGTCAGTCAGCGCGGCGGCCGGCATGGGCCGGGCATAGTGGTAGCCCTGCGCGAACCGGCAGCCGAGCGCCCGCAGCCGCGCCACGTGCTCCGGCCCTTCCACGCCCTCGGCCACGACCTCGAGGCCGAGCGCGTCGGTCATCGCGAGCAATCCGCGCACGATCTGGCGGGTGACGAGGTCGTTGGAGAGCTGCATCACGAAGCTGCGGTCGAGCTTGACGGACGAGACAGAGAAGCTCCGCAAGTGGGACAAGGAGGAGTAGCCCGTGCCGAAGTCATCCAGTGCGAAGCTGACGCCCAGCTCCCGGATTCTGCGGATGCTCTCGACGACGACCTCGGGGTGCTCCACCAGCGCGGTTTCGGTGATCTCGAGGCACAGACGCTTGGGCTGCACCCCCGAGGCCCCGAGGAGCTTCGTGAGCACGCTGGGCAGCCGCGCGTCGAGGAGCTCGCGCGGGCTCACGTTCACGTGCACGCGGAATCGGCCCCCCACGAGCCCCGCCGCCTCCCAGATGGCAAGATCGGCGAGCGTTCGCTCCGTCAAGAACTGCCCGAGCCGGCCGGTGAGCTGGAACTGCTCGGCGAGCGGCACGAACTCCGCGGGCGAGACCGGACCGAACTCGGGCGACGTCCACCGGGCGAGGGCCTCCACGGCCACCACCCGCAACGAGGCCATGTCGATGATGGGCTGGTAGGCGACCTGGAGAGCGCGGGCATCCAACGCGGACCGCAGCCCGTCGAGCAGGCGGGCGTTGCGTTTGGTGCGATCGGCGGCCTCCGGCCCGGCCACCCGCACGTGCAGCTCGTCGGCCTTGCGGGCCTCGTACATGGCCGAGTCGGCGGCGCGCACGAGCTCGTCCACCTCGGAGCCCGGCCCGCCCAGCGCCACGCCGATCGTGACGCCGCAGGAGAGCCAATGGCCATCGACCTCGTGCGGCACCTCGAGCTGGCGCAGGATGCGGCCCGCGGCGCTGTGGGCCACGGCGGCGAAGCTCACGTCGGCGAGGAGGATCGCGAACTCATCACCGCCCAGCCTCGCCGCCGTGTCCCCCGGGCGCACGGCCATGACCAGTCGGTTCGCCACCGAGCGGAGGAAGGCATCGCCGGCGGCGTGCCCGTACCCGTCGTTGATGCTCTTGAAGCGGCGAAGGTCGATGTACAGGAGCGCGAACGTGGGGCCCCCGGCCCGCTTCGCGCGCCCGATGGCGGCTTGAAGGTGCTCCACGAAGAGGACCCGGTTGGCCAGGCCCGTCAGGGCGTCGTGGGTGGCGTTGTGAACGAGCCGCTGTTCGGCTTCGCGGCGCTCGGTGACATCCGCCAGCGTGCCAACCAGCCGCATGGGGATGCCACTGTCGTCGCGAACGACCATGCCGCGGCCCCGCACGTGAACGGCACCCCGCTCGGGGTGGTTCACCCGGAACTCGAGGTCGAAGAACCGATCCCCCCCGCCGAGGAACTCACCGAGGCTCACGCTCAGGCGTTGGAGGTCGGCCGGGTGGATCCGCTGCAGCATCGCCTGGCCCAACGGCTCGTCCCCACCCGCAACGCCGATGAGCTCCCGGCACCGCAAGGATGCGTAAACGCCCCCGTGCTGGATGTCCCAGTCGAGCAGCCCATCGCGGCCGGCGAGCAGCGCCATCGCGTAGCGGTCACCGTGCGTCTGGGCGGAGACGATGGCGGCGTGAAGGTCGCGGCGGGTCACGACGGAGTGCGTACGCTGCCCGTCGGGGCCGAAGACCGGTGTGGCAGAAACGTGCGCGAAGACCAGCGATCCATCCTTCCGGCGACTGACGATCTCGCCGGTCCACCGCTCCGCGCGGGCCACCGCCGCCCGCGCCGCATCGTACTCGCAGTCGGTATGGAGGCCGCTGCCGAGCAGTCGGGGCGTGCGGCCCACCGCCTCGGCCGAGGTGTAGCCGCTGAGGCGCTCCCAGGCCGCGTTCACGAAGATGAAGCGGCCCTCGACGTCGATGATCTCCACCGCGTCGGAAGAGGCGTCGAGCGCGATCCGGCAGAGCGCGGCCAATCCTTCGCTCATTCCTGCTCCTGCACGCGAGCGTACACCACGCACTCGCGACGGTCTCCCCCCAAGGTGGCCACGATGGGGCCCACCCCCCGGGCGAACGCCCATTCTCCTTCGAATACGCCCGAATCTACATTGGCGGTCACGACGTCGGGGAAGGTGCCATAGCGGACCTCGAGCTCCTGGGAGCTTCGGAGCGGCGGGGCAAGGAGCACCTTGCCATCCAGCTCCAGGGCGGGCTCGCGCACCACCGGCCAGACACCGAGCACCTCCGCCTCCTCCCACACCGACCCCATCCGCGCCTCCCAGGTGGTGGGCGCCAGCCGGAGCTCGACCGGCTCACCGCCGGTGTCCTCCCCGTTCTCGAGCACGATGGAGAGCCCCGCCTCGCCCGCGTAATCGGCCACGAGCAGCTCCCCCCCGGCCGAGGTGGGGGCCTCCTCGCATCCCGCGAGCACACCGACCAGCAGGAGCACGCTAGTCGGCCCACATCGGGATGTGGTTGCTCTGCCCGTAGTCCTGGCCCGGAAGCCAGAATGCGGGCCAGGAAGGATCCTCCCCCCGGGCGGCGCGGGCGGGGTCGAATCCGGTCACCCAGATCTGCGGGTTGCCGGACGTCAGGTTGCCGTAGAGCCGGTTCGACGAGAACGCGAGCCACAGCACCTCATCGTCGGGGAGCGGCGCCCAGCGCGGCAGCGAGTTCGTGATGCCGCTGGTGACGTTGGCCTCCACGAGCTCCACCGCCCGCTGCCCCGCCCCGTCGATCACCCAGACCATTGCGTCGGGATCAGCGTAGCTGTCGCCCGTGGACACGTTGAAGGCCACCCACTCCCCATCGGGCGACCAGCTCGGGTAATAGGCGTTGAGCCCCGCGCCCGGATCGAAGAGCAGTCGGGGCGCGCCGAAGGTGGGCCCGGGGCCCACGTCGACCACCGCCAGCCGCCCGCCCGAGAAGGTCCAGTCCTCCCCGCCGGACGCCCGAAGCACCAACACGATCTGGCTGCCATCCGGCGACCAGTCGGGGTGCGTCGCGGGCTCGCCGACCGCCACCTCCTGCACGAAGGCGCCCGTGTGGGCATCGTAGAGCAGGATCGCGCCGCCGAAGGCCACGAGCATCCAGTTGCCATCGGGCGAGAGGGTGTTGAAGTTGCCCGACACGCCCGAGTCGTGGGCCAGGACGTCGGTGCCGGCCGAGATGTTCCGGAGCCCGAGGGCGCCGTTGCCGCCATCGAAGGTGTAGGCGATCTGGTCGCCCCGGACGCTGTGACAGCCCACGCAGTAGCCGGTGGTGGCCGCAGTGAGGAAGTCCTCCGCGTTGCCGCCGTACGGAATCTTGCGGATGCCCGAAGCGGAGGTGCTCCAATAGTAGATGTTCCCCCGCGCATCGAAGCGGTTCACGTTCACCGTGATGAGGTCCTCCGACCACACCTCGCTGCCCACGAGCAGCGACAGCTCCACCTCCACGGCGCCGCCCGCGTTGGTGCCCACGAGCGCCGACCAGGTCGGCTCGTCGGCGGTCCAGCTCGTGCCGGTGGTGTACACAGTGAGGTCGGTGATGGCGCTGCGGAACCGGAGGCGGGCGGCCGTGGCGCCGACATCGGCCCACTGGAACTGGAGGCTGGGGGTGTTGCGGGGGAGGTTCACGCCGTCCGGCGGATAGGACCACAGCCCGGCGTGGGGGGTGCGCGGCACCTCGAAGGCCGCCGGGTCGACCGCGCCTTCCACCACCTCGTCGGCGAAGATCACCGTCAGGAGTCCGCTGGCCTCCAACCCGGCGAACCGGGCGGTCACGTTGGAGACGCCGCCGTTTGCGGACGACGCCAGAAAGGTGCCGTCGGACTCGATGGCGCCCACGGTGCGGTTGGACAGGGTCCACTCCGCCTCGGAAAGGGGCTCCTCGCTGCCATCCGCGCGGGTGACGTACAGCTCGAAGGCAACCGGCTCCGCGCCGGCGGGCGAGGTGTACACGGTGGTCTCCGCCGGATCCACCCGCAAATGCACGAGGGAGCCGCGATCCTCGGGGGGAAAGGTCTCCGAACACGCCACGAGGAGAAAAACAGCCAGCCGCACCCGCGCATGCTAACCGACATGCTCCATGCCGCGCCGGCCCTTCTTCCTCCCGTTCTTCGCCCTCGCCTGCTCCGAGTACGAAGTCACCAATCTGACGACGGAGGACAGCTTCACCCAAACGGAGGAGCCGCCGGCCGACGTGTTGTTCGTGGTGGACGATTCGGCCAGCATGGCCGAGGAGCAGCAGAACCTGTCCGCGAACTTTGGCGCCTTCCTCGAGCTGCTGGGCGACACCACGGCCGACTTCCGCCTCGGCGTCACCACCACCGACCCCGCCCGCGGCGGCGTGCTCGTGGGCGCCGTGCTCACCCCCGACTCGCCCGATGCCGTCGACACGTTCGCGGCCCAGGTGGCCGTGGGCACCAGCGGCGCGCGCGACGAGCAGGGCCTGGCGATGGCCGTGCGCGGCCTCCGGGAGGATGTGAACCCCGACTTCCTCCGCGAGGATGGCTTCGCGCACGTGGTTTTCGTGAGCGACGAGGACGACCACAGCGAAGGCAGCGTGGAGAGCTACGTGACCGCGCTCAAGGCCGGGGCGATCGGCGAGGGGGTCACGGCGCACGCGGTGGTGGGCGACATCCCCGCCGGCTGCATGTCGGGCTCCTCCGCCGCCGACGCGGGCACCCGCTACCTCGAGGTGGCCTCGGCGCTCGAAGGGCTCCACGAGAGCATCTGCGCGGAGGACTACGCCGAGGTGCTCCAGGCGCTCGGCCTCGCCGTGAGTGGCTGGAACCCCGTCTTCCCGCTCTCGGAGCTGGCCGCCGAGGCCACGCTGACCGTCTGGGTGGAAGACGTGAAGATGCCCCGGCGCGAGGCGGACGGATGGACGTACTCCATCGGCGAGAACGCCATCGTCTTCACCGGCCATGCCATCCCCCGCCCCGGCATGAAGGTGCGCGTTACCTACCAGCGCGGCACCTGAGCGCGGTCATGCCCGCACGGCCCCCATCCCGAAGGGAGCTCCTGGCGGCCGGCGCCGTCCTCCTGCCGCGCCCGCTCCGGGCAGCCCCGCTCGAGGCCCCCGGCACCGACGCCCGCGTGGAGCTCCTCGCCGCCCTCGCACGGGTGGCCGGCTACGGGGAATACGGCGGCAGCGGGTTTCCCGCCTGGTCCGCGCCCATCGACCGTGCGTTTCGCGCCACGACCGGTGGCCTCGCGGTGCGGATGCTTCGCGAGGCCCGCAAGGCGCAGGGGCTCGGGTACGACGCCCTCCCCTCCCTGGCGGTGCACCTCGCTGGCGAGCCCGGTGCGCTGGCCCTCCTCGACCCCCTGGAGCCCTGGCCCGCCGGCCTCGATTCCCGCTGGCGGGGGGCGGACCTCCCGCGGTTCCTGCCCGCCCTGAACAAGGCCGCCGGGCAGGCCCGCTTCCCCGCGGTGTGGGCCGAGCTCGCCCCGTTGCGCGACGCGCTCGCCAGCCTCGCCCACAGCGCCGCCCAGGCCATCGACATGGACTGGTTCGACGCCTGGTTCGGCTTCCCCGCTCAGGGCCGCGCGAGCGTGGTGGCCAGCCCCCTTTGCGGCGACCAGAACTACGGCGTACGGCGCACCGGGCACGAATCCGAGCTCCTCGCCGTGCTCGGCGTCTGGGTCGATCCGGACTCCGGCCTCCCCCGTGTGGGCGGTCCCGAGCTCCTCGTTCACGAGGTCGGCCACAGCTTCGTGAACCCGGTGCTCGCCGAGAACGAGCGCTTCCTCGCCGGGCCCGGGGGGCGCCTCTTCGCGGCGGTGCGCGAGCGCATGGAGGGGCTGCGCTACGGCACGTGGTCCATCACCGTGAACGAGAGCGTGCTGCGCGCGGTGGTCGTTCGGTACCTCCTCGCCCACGGCGGCCCCTCCGCCGCCCGGCAGGAGACGGCGCGGCAGCTCTCCGCCGGCTTCCCGTGGACCCTCGTACTGGCCGACGCCCTGCAGGACTACGAAGCGAACCGCGACCGCTACCCCACCTTCGGCGACTACGCGCCGGCCCTCGCCGCCACCCTCGACGTCATTGCCAGCGAGGAGACCGCGCGGGCCGGCGGCCGCCCGCGCGTGGTCCGCATCGAGCCCGATCCCACCCAGCCCGTGCCCGCCTCGAGCCCTGCCCTGATCGTGACCTTCAGCCGCCGCATGCACCCGCAATCCTGGTCCATCGTGGGCGCGCCCGAGGACACCCCGCCCTCCGGAGCCCCGAGCTTCGATGCGAGCGGCACCGTGTTCACGCTCCCGTGGAAGCTCACGCCGGGTCGCACCTACCGCTTCTCGCTGAACTCCCTGCGGTACCAGAACTTCCGGTCCGATGCCGGCGTTCCGCTCGAGCCGGTACCGCTGGTCGTCACCGTGGCGCGCTGAGGGCGGGTTAGCGAGCCGGATGCGCGTCACCGCCGCCATCTCGCCCGATCCCGACGACCTGTTCATGTTCCGGGCCCTGATGGAGGGTCTGGTAGACAGCCGGGGGCTCGAGTTCGACGTCGTCACCGCCGACACCGACGCGCTCAACCGCATGGCGGCCGGCGATGGCGCGGACATCAACGCCATCAGCATCGCCCACTACCCCCGGGTGGCCGCGCACTACCAGCTGTTCCGCCACGGCGCGAGCGTAGGGCGCGGCTACGGCCCCGCCGTCGTGTGTTTGCGGGGTCAGGCGCCGGCCTCCCTCGTGGGCGCCCGCATCGCCGTCCCCGGCCTCACCACCACCGCGTGGATGGTCGCGCGCATGGCCATCGGCGAGTTCGAGCCGGTAGTCACGCCCATCGTGCCCTACGCCCGCACCTTCGAAGCCCTCCGCTCCGGCCTGGTCGATGCCGCGCTGCTCATCCACGAGGGCCGCCTGACCTTCGCCGACGAGGGTTGCGAGCTGCTCCTCGACATCGGCGTGGCCTGGCAGGGGTGGACGGGCGGGCTGCCGCTCCCCCTTGGCGGCAACGTCGTTCGGCGCGCCCTCGGTCCCGAGGTCATCGGCAGGGTGGACGCCGCCGTGCGCGACAGCATCGCCCACGCGCTGCACCACCGCGAGGAGGCGATGGACTGGCTCATCGCGCGCGGCGTCACCCTCCAGGACCGCGCGCGCCTCGACCGGTACCTCGGCATGTACGCCAACGCCGACACCCTCGACATGGGCGAGGATGGCTGCGAAGCCGTCCGCCGGCTCCTCCAGCTCGGTGCCGAGCGGGGCTGGATTCCCTCCGTGGCGGTGGACTTCGTGGGCGGTCCGTGATCCTCACCCTCGTCACGCTCTTGTCGGGATGCGAGCCGGTCGCCGACAGCGGGGGTGCGCGGACCCGTCGCGGCAACCCGCAGACCGACGACGGCGACTACGAGCTCGTCGAGGACACCGCCGACACCGCGGAGCTCGGCGAGGAGCCCGAACCCGACACGGGCGACACGAGCCAGGCCTGCTACCTCGGGCCCGACCGCCTGACCGACGTCTGCTTTCCCACCTGGGGCATCTCCGCCGCCGAAGGCGACTACCTGTACCCCGCCCCCTACGACGGATCAGCGCAGTACCTCGCCCCGGCCCGCTTCCTCGACCTGCCCGCGCTCGACCCGGAGGCGGAGATCGCCCCCAACTTCACCCTCGGGGAGCTCGGCCAGGACTGGAAGGGCCGCTGGGCCGTGGTGCAGCCGCACCTGCTCGTGCACCTGCAGGCGCTGCGCGACGAGATCGGCGAGCCCCTCACGGTCAACAGCGGCTACCGGAGCCCGGCCTACAACGCCTCCGTGGGCGGCGTCACCTACTCGCGCCACCAGTACGGCGATGCCGCCGACCTCGATGCGGGAGGGCTCTCCGTCGAGGAGCTCGGCGACTTCTGCTACGCCGCCGGCGCCGCCTACGTGGGGCTCTACGAGAACAGCCACACCCACTGCGACTGGCGCGACGACCCGCTCTCCACCGCCTTCTACGACGCCGTGGCCGAACGCCCCGCTCCGCTCCCCTCGGAGGCGGCCACGGTCCTGTGCAGCGACGTCTGCACGGCCCCCGCCGAGGGCTTCGACGAGGGGGAGCCCTTCCGCCGTTGGACGGCGCTGGACAACGAGGGCCGGGTCCTCGCGCGCGCCGCGGGGCGCGCATTCCGACCGCCCGCCCACACCGTGAGGGTGGCCGTGGTGGTGGGCGGGCGGGTGTCCGCCAGCGCTACCCGCGAGCGGGACGGCGTCTGGCGGTCGGATGTTCCCGAGCGCGCGCCGGCGCAGCGGTAGAAGGGCGTCGCCGAGCTCGGCGCTCGGCGCGGCGCGACTCGCCGACGGGGGAGGCGCGACGTGCGCCGCGGCGCGACTCGCCGACGGTGGAGGGGCGCGACTCGCCGGCGGGGCGGGCGCCGGCGTGGGCCGGTGCAACCGAACCCGGTGTTCAGGGTGATGAACCGCGAGTTCGGTTGCGAAATGCAACCGAACTCGCCCTTCAGCCCGAACAACACCGACTTCGGTTGCGAAATGCAACCGAACTCGCCCT
>CAISIK010000209.1 GCA_903885375.1 uncultured Pseudomonadota bacterium | reverse complement strand
GCGGCGCGGCGGCGGCGATGGGCGCCGCCGCGGGTGCAGGCGCCACGGCGGGTGCAGGCGCCGCGGCCAGCGCGGGCTGGCTGCCGGGGCGGCGACCCGAGGGGTTCGGCGGCACCGACTTGCTGTCGGGGCGGGGGTAGGGCTTGCCGTAGTTGGCGCCGTTGATGAGCACGCTGCCCGGACGGGCCACGAAGCGTGTCGGACCCGGCGTGCGACCGGCGGCGAGCGCCGCGAGCTGCACGGGGACGCCCACCGCCACCAGCCGGCCGAGCGCCGCCTGGAGGCTGGCGAGGCCGCCCTTGCCCTTGGCTTCGAGGGCCACCGCCACGTGCGGGCGACCCTTCAAGATGCGACCCACGAGCCCGCTCAGCACGCTGCCGGGGCCCACTTCCACGAAGACCCGCGCGCCGGCGGCATACATCGCTTCGATCTGCTCCACCCAGCGAACGGGGCTGCGCAGGTGCTCGCCGAGCGCGGCCGCGACGGCCTTCTTGTGCGGCGCCGCGTTGGTGTTGCGGTACACGGGGATGGCTGTCGCCGAGAACTTGCGCTCGGCGAGCCAGCCGCTGAACTCCACGCCCGCGCCCGCCACCACCGGCGAGTGGAAGGCGGTGGCCACCGGCAGGCGGCTGCAGCGCAGGCCGGCCGCGTCGAGGCGGGCCATGGCGAGCTCCACGGCGCCGGTCTCGCCGGCGATCACGGTCTGGTCGGGAGCGTTGAGGTTGGCGAGCACGACACCTTCGCCGAGGTGGGCGCTCACAGCCTCGCTGGGGCCCATCACCGCGGCCATCGCGCCGGGGGTGCCGGAGGCCGCGGCGGCCATGAGCTCGCCGCGCTTGCGCGCCGCCATCATCAGCGTGTCGAAGTCCATCGCGCCGCCGCGGTGCAAGGCGGTCAGCTCGCCGAAGCTGTGGCCGCCGGCCATCGTCGGCTCGAGGGCGAGCGTGGCGAGCAGCCGCGCCATCGCTACGGACACGGCGCCGAGCGCGGGCTGCGCCCACTCGGTGCGGGTGAGGCGTGCCTCCTGGGCGCGACGGTCCTCGGGCTTGAAGGTGGGGATGGGGTAGAGCACCCGGGCGAGGCCGGGCACGAGGGCCTCGGCCTCGTCGAGGGTGTCGGCCACGGCGTCGAAGCGGTGCAGCTCCGCGCCCATGTCGAGCGCCTGGCTGCCCTGGCCCGGGAAGAGGAAGGCGAGGGGACCGGTCGTCTGCTCGGGGCTGTAGAAGAGGTCGCCGCGGGCGCTCTCGGTGCCGGCCTTCACCAGCTCGATGGCGCGGGTCAGCTTGGCGTCGAGGTCGTCGCCCACCACCATCGCGAGGCGTACGGCGGCGCGGGCGGACTCATCGACCTGACTGGCTACCGCGAGGGCCGCGGGGCTCGCGCCGCGCGCCGCTTCCAGCTTCTGCACGAGCGCCGCGGTGGACTCGGCCCCGAAGACGACCAGCTCGGTTTCCCAGGGGTCCATGCGGGCGGGACGCCGCGCCGCGCCGGTGTACTCCTCCAGCGCCACGTGGAAGTTGCTGCCGCCGAACCCGAAGGACGACACGCCGGCCCGCCGGGGCAGGCCGCCGGTCTTCACCCAGGGGCGGGGCTCGGTGTTGATGTAGAAGGGGGAGTTCTCCCAGTCCACCGCCGTCGAGGGGGTCTTCACCTTGATGGTGGGCGGGAGCGTCTTGTGCTGGAGGGCGCCGAGCACCTTCAACAGGCCCGCGATGCCCGCGGCCGCCTTGGTGTGCCCGATCTGCGACTTCACCGAGCCGAGGGCGCAGTACTGCGTGCCGCCGGTGGTGGGGAAGACAAGCTGGAGGCCCTTGAGCTCCGCTGCATCCCCTGCCTTCGTGGCGGTGCCGTGGGCCTCCATGAGCTGCACGGTTTCGGGGCCGTAGCCCGCCTGCTCGTAGGCCTGTGTGACCGCGCGGGCCTGGCCCTCGCTCACCGGCGCGTAGACCGACTTCGCCCGGCCATCACTCGAGGAGCCGAGCCCGCGGATGACCGCGTACACCTTGTCGCCATCCCGCTCGGCGTCGGCGAGGCGCTTGAGCGCCACCATGCCGATGCCCTCACCGAGCAGCGTGCCATCGCCGCTGGCATCGAAGGGCCGGCAGTCTCCCGTGGGGGAGAGCGCGGGCGTCTTGCTGAAGCACATGTACATGAAGATGTCGTTCATGGTGTCCACCCCGCCGGTGATCACCATGTCGCTGTGGCCGGTCTGCAGCTCGAGCACGCCCATGTGCACCGCGGTGAGCGCGCTCGCACAGGCGGCGTCGGTCACGCAGTTGGTCATGCCCACGTCGAGCCGGTTCGCGATGCGCCCGGCCACCACGTTGCCGAGGAGGCCCGGGAAGCTCGACTCCTGCCAGCCCACGTAATGCTCGGACATGCGCTTGCAGGCCGCCTGCACCTCCTCCTCGGCCCAGCCGAGCTCGCGGAGGCTGCGCTCCCACACCGGCCGCTGCAGCCGACTCACGAGGCTGCCGAGGAGCTCCTGCGCGCCCGTGACCCCGAGGATCACGCTCGTGCGGGACAGGTCCTCGCCGCTCTTCCCCACATCGTCGAGCACCATCTTCGCCACGATGAGCGCGAGGAGCTGCGAGGTGTCCGTGGCGGGGAGGATGCTCGGCGGAACGCCGAAGCCCATCGCATCGAAGGGGACGTCGGGCAGGAAGGCCCCGCGCTTGGCGTAGGTCTTGTCCGGTGCTTTGGGATCGGCGTCGTAGTAGTCCTCCACCCGCCAGTGGGTGGGCGGCGTTTCGGTGACGCAGTCCTTCTTCGCGAGGATGTTCTTCCAGAAGCCGGGAAGGTCGAGCGCGGCCGGCATGATGGCGCCGGCTCCGACGATCGCGATGGGCTGAAACGACATCAGGGGCACCACAAGTGGCGCCGTGTGTACCCCGACCCCTCCGGCACGGTGTCACGGCTGCGTCACCGTCGAGGCGCTTTTTGTGGCCGGCAGCGCGATGCCACCGGCCTCGGCGCTAGTGCGGGTCCTGGGCGCCCATGCCGCGGAGCATCTCCTCAAGGCCGTCGGGCATCTCGCCGCCCCCGCCGCCGAGCCCACCCGCGGGCTTCTCGGCCGGCACAATCCGGCCGGCGAGGGCATCTTCGAGCGTGGCCAGGCTGGCCGAAGGGATCAGGAACGCGGGGCCACCGGCCTCATCGCGCGCCACGCGGGCGCCGGACTTGTCGGGGTCGCCGATCTTCACGGTGATGCGGTTCTCGCCGAGGCCGATGACCACCCGCCCGGCATCGCCCGCCATCACGGGGGTGCCGCTGCGGTCGACCTCGAGGGCGAGGAGCGCATCCATCACTGCGCTGCCGGCTTCGGCGTCCTTGCCTTCGGCATCCTTCCAGGAGCCGGCCTTGCGGGTGAGCGCGAGCTTCTTGCCGCCCAGCTCCACGGTGACCGCATCCACCTTCCAGCTCTTCGCTTCGGCGAGCAGCGTGCTCGTCCACGTTTCGGGGGGGAGGAGCACCGTGAGGTCGTCGGCGTTTACACGCACGGCGATGTCGCCCACGGCGGCGTTGGCGCCACCAGCATCGCGCGCGCCGATGCGCAGCGTGTGGGTGCCGCTGGCATCCTTCACGCTCACGGTGGCGGCGGGATTGTCGAGGCCGAGCTCGCCCGGCGTCTTGCCGTCGAGGAAGCTCTCCACCTTCATCTCGCTGATGATGCCGAGGTAGTCGGCGATCTCCTTTTCGTTCGCGCGCGGCCCGGTGTCGCCCACCCACCAGCCGGTCTCGTCGTGCCGGTACACGACCTCCTTGTCGCCCTGCACGATGCGCACCCGCTCCGCGGTGCCCGGCTGGGCGGCGATGAGCTCGCGGCCACGGAACTCGTCGGCTTTCTTGCCCAGGAGCTCGTGCACCTGGCTGCTCAGCGTGTACACGGCCGAATCGCCGGGTACCTGCGCGTAGGTCTTGTAGCCCACGGGCGTGTCCTGCCCGACGTACACGGTGAACGCGGTGCCATCGAGCTCTTCGAGGCGAAGCTCGAGCCGCTGGTCTTCGCCGAGGCCGTAGTCGGCGGGCGAGCCGCGGAGCGCGGTCTCGCCGATGCGGAGGTCCTCGAAACGGTCGAGGATGGCGGTGATGCTGGAGGTCTGCGCGAGCGTGGAGACGGGCGACACCATCTGCCAGGCGCCTTCCGCGGCATCGAACTGCAGCTTGCCGTCGGGACCGGTGATGGTGACCCGGGTGATGGCCTCGGGCTTGAAGTCGAACAACAGGCGGCTGGGCGGCGCCTCCTCGTCGACAGAAGCGGACTTTTCAGCGCGGTCCCAATCGAGGACGAGGAAGCCCACGATCGCGAGCAGCGCCACGGAGAGGATGGTGATCTGTCGGTTGAGTCGGTCCACGGTACCTGGCCTTGACGGAAACGGGCGGGTGCCTATCCTCCCCGCGGGGCAGGGGGCACAGCAGATGGCCGGCGAATCCGATGGCGTGACGAATTCCGACAGCGAGCTCAACAACAGCGCCGAAGAAAGCGCGGAAGCGCGCCTCGCCGCCCAGGTGGTCGAGCTCGAAGGTCGCCTCCGCACGGTGAGCGCCGCCTACCGCCAGAAGACCGACGAGATCGAGGCCACCAAGGCCCGCCTCGAGCGGAACTCCGCGATTCGTGAGGAGGTTCGCCGCGGTGAGATCGTGGCTGCGCTGTTCGAGCCGGTGGAAAACCTCCACCGCGGCATCCAGCCGCTCCTGAACGTGGCGCCCGAGGCGGCGCAGGGCCTCACCATGATCTACCAGCAGTTCCATGCGGCGCTGCGTGGTCTGGGCCTCGAAGAGGTGGGTGTCGTCGGCGAGAAGTTCGATCCCTCGCTCCACGAGGCCATCACGTCCCAGCCCACCAACGATCCGGCGCAGGATGGCCTCATCCTCAACGTCTTCTCCACCGGCTACAAGAACGGTCGGCAGCTCATCCGGCCCGCCCGGGTCGTGATCGCCGTCCTCCGCGGCGACTGAGCCCGGCCGTCACTCCACTGTGAGGCTGTGGTCGCCCGCGGGGGCCACCACGCGCACCCACGGTGCTTCGGCAGGCAGCAGGCAGCTGGTGCAGCCCTCCACGCCCTCGGCGAGCCCGGTCCCGTCGAGGGAAACGCCGGCCGCGCCAGGCGCGTACACCTCCACGTCCCAGCCCGCGTAGGCGGTGCCGGCGCGCAGCTCGATGGTGGCGCCGTCCGCGGTGATGGACGCGCCGTCCGCCACGGTCACGGTGGCGCCGGCCCCGGGAATGATGCGCGCATCGAGCGCGCCCGGCTCCTCGGCCCAGGAGCGTACGCCCGGGGTGGTGGAGGGCGAGAGCGTGACGACGGTGCGTTCGAGGAGCGGCACGGCGCTGCCGGCGCGCTGGAAGAACGGGCCTTCGCCGAGGGGCGCGGGCACCGTGATGGGGGAGCCGCCCGAGTAGCGCTCTCCCGTCCACCAATGCACCCACTCGCCGGTGGGCAGCGTTCCCGTCCACGTGTCCACGCCCTCCTCGAGCACGGGCGCCACGAAGAGGTCGCGGCCCACGAAGAAGTTGGTCTCGTCGTGCAGGCCGCCTTCGGGGTCGCCGAGGCCCTGGGGGAGCACGATGGGCACGCCGCTCCGCAGCATCTTTGCCGTCTCGGCCTGGTAGTAGGGCCAGAGCCGGGTGTGGAGCACGGCGTAGCGGGCGAAGGCCGCGAGGGTGTCCTCGTTGAACTGGCTCTCGCCGTAGGCGGTGAAGTCCCAGGGGTTGTGGTTCTCGCCGGCCCCGCCGTACTGCCAGATGGGCAGCGTGGCGGCGTACTCCATCCAGCGCACGAAGCTCTCGTGGGTGGGGCGCCCGCCGCGGTAGCCGCCGGTGTCGCTGGCGAAGAAGGGGTACCCGCTCATCGAGAGGCTCGTGCCGCCGTGCACCGCCGAGGAGAGCCCGCCCACGAGCAGCTCGCCATCGCGCTCGTCGTTCCAGACCTCGAAGCCGTTGTCGAGGTCGCCGGGCCAGATGATGTCGGTCACCGTCTGGCAGCCGAGGCAGCCCGCGCGGCCGATGAGCACGCCCTCGCCGCCCGAAGGAACCGTGTAGGGGAGGTGGTAGAAGCGCGTGTACTGGTGGTGCATGGTGCGCTCATCGGAGCCGTCGTGGAAGGCCCACGCCGGGCTGATCCGCGCCCCGAAAACACCCAGCTGCACGTCCTCGCCGTAGTCGAGCTTCCAGCCATCGATGCCCGCCCCCAGCGCCACTTCCGCACGGCCCGCCCAGGCCGCGGCGGCGTCGGGATGCGTGAGGTCCACGATGTCTCCGAAGGTGGAGAACAGGAGCGGCCCCTGCACCAGCCAGCCGTTGGCCTCGTAGGTGGCGTGTTCGGGGTCGTCGTCCTCCACGTACGGCGTGGTCCACGCCAGCATTCGGAACCCGAGGGCGTGCACTTCTTCGATGAGGCCGTCCCAGTCGGGGAACTTCGCCGGGTCGGCGATCATCGAGTTGTAGGAGGTCTGCCAGGGGTTGTCGACCCACAGCACGCCGGTGGGGAGGCCCAGCTCGCGCAGGGTGCGCGCGTCGTCGAGCACCTCCTCGGCGCTGTGGACCTCGTTGCGCCAGTGCAGCGGGGCGTAGGCCCAGTCCGGGGGCACCTCCGGCGCGCCGGTCCGCTGCCAGTAGCGGCCCACGACCTCGGGGGCGGTCGGCGGGGCGTAGAGGTCCACCGAGAGGCCGGCGTCATCCACCTGGAAGAGGCCGGTCACGGCATCCTCCGTGGTGGCCGCCACGTCGAAGATGCCGGGCCGGTGGCTGTCCACGAGGAGGCCCCAGTCCGCGCTCGAGACGAGCAGCGGCACGGGCACGTGGGCTTCGTTGTACCCGCTCTCCCGGGCGAGCTCGACCTCGATCTGCATCGCGCGCACCCGCCCGCGGTGCAGCACGCTGTCGAAGTGTTCGCCGAGCCCGTAGAACTGCTCCGACCCGGCCACGCCCACCGTTACCCCCACCCAGAGCACCGTCCCGGTGCCCTCCTCCGGCACCACGGTGAGGCGCAGGCCGGGGCCGGCGTCATCGACCTCCACGCGCGCCGTGCGCCCGCCCTCGAACGCCGCGGAGTCCGCCCCCACCGAGGTGGCGGCGCGGAAGTGCAGCCCGGCGTTGCACCGTTCGGAGAGGTCCGCTTCGTACCCGGCGGTGGCGAGCGTGCCGGCGTCGTTGCGCTCGTTGTAGAGCCACCAGGGGTCGTAGCTGCAGGCGGAGAAGTCGGCGGCGTCTACCTCCACGAGCACCAGGCCCACGCTGCGCTCGGTGCCGTTCTGGTGCCGCCAGCGCCACCCGGCGCCCTCCACCGTGAGCGTAGCGCCATCGCGGTCGGTGAAGGAGGCTGGCTCGGCATCGCCGGAGTCCACCGCCGGGCAGGCTTCGAGGAGGGTCAGGAGCAGCATCGCGCGAGTATACGCGGTAAGCTCCGAGGGATGTTGACCCTGGTACTGGCCGGCTGCGGGCCGCTCGCTTTCCTCAACGCCGCGCCCGACGTGTACTTCCTCAGTCCGGAGTCGGGCGAAGTAGTGAGCCAGACCCGGCCGGTCACCTTCGTGGCCCGGGTGGCCGACGACAACGACACCATCGACAAGCTGGAGTACCAGCTCCTGCTCGCGGATGGCACCGAACTTTCGGCCACGCCCGAGGTCGACCGCGAGGCGGGCACCGCCACCTTCGTCGTGGAGGCCGGCCTCCCCCGCGGCGAGCCTACGTTCACGCTCCGCGTGGTCGACAGCCAGGGCGAGAGCGCCACCGCCGAACGCCAGCTCGTGGTGTTCGACAACGTGCCGCCCACGGTCACCTGGCTGAGCCCGGTCGAGGGCGGCGCGCACGCATCCGGGCAGCCGGTTTCGGTAGAGGTTGAGGTGCTCGACCCCGATCCGCTCGAGGAGAAGCACCTCGCGCTCGCCTGGTCGGGCGGTGCCGTCCAGGGCCGCACCGACCTGCCGACCGGTCTCGACGAGTCGGGCGTGATCCGCTTCGAGCTCAGCGGGTTGGCGATCACGCGCTGGTCGCTCACGCTCTCCGTGGTCGATCCGCTGGAGGCCGAGGGGTCCAGCACCGTGACGTTCGACGTGGTGAACGGCGATCGGGACAACGACGGTCACATCGACGAGGCCCTCGGCGGCGATGACTGCAACGACGACTCCGCCTCGGTGCGCCCCGGCGTGGTGGAGACGTGCAACGACCGCGATGACGACTGCAACGGCCCGGTGGATGACAACGCCACCGACGCCTCCCCCCACTACCGCGACGACGATGCCGACGGCTTCGGCAACGCCGCCGACGCCCTGAGCGCGTGCGACCCCGTGGCCGGTCGCGTGGAGAACCCCGACGATTGTGACGACACCCGCGCCGAGGTGAACCCCGATGCGGTCGAGGTGTGCAACGACCTCGACGACGACTGCAACGGCGACACCGATGGGGATGCGGTGGACAAGACCACCGTCTGGCTCGACTTCGACGAGGATGGCTTCGGCGCCGGCGAGCCCTACCCGGTGTGCACTCCCGCGCGTGACGAAGTGGAGAACGACGAGGACTGCGACGACGGCGACGACACCGTGTACCCCGGCGCTCCCGAGCTCTGCGACCTCGGCAACGACGACGAGGACTGCGATGGCACCGCCGGTAACGACGATCCCGACAGCACCGGCACCCAGGTGGTGTACGCCGATGCCGACGCCGACGGCTTCGGCGACCCCGCCGGTCGCGCGGACGTGTGCACCGTGCCCGCCGGCTACGTGGCCAACGCCGACGACTGCGACGATGGGGATGCCTACGCTTGGTCCGGCGGCGCCGAGGTCTGCGAGGATGGGTACGATTTTGACTGCGATGGCTGGGATGGTGAGTGCCGCATTGCCGGCACCGCCGCGCTCTCGGGCGCCGACGTCACCCTGACCGGCGGGGCCTACGCCGCTGTGGGCACGCTGGTGCGCCCGGTGGCCGACCTCGATGGGGATGGCGTGGCCGACTTCGGCGTCACCGGCAACTACAACGACCTCTCGCTCGTTCGGGCGGCGGGGCTCGTGTCCGGCCCCGCCACTGATTCGCCCACGGTAAGCGGGAGCGGCAGCGACCTCTTCGGGTACAGCTTCCTCTCCACCGATGATCTCGACGCCGATGGCGCCCCCGAGCTCTTCGTGACGGCGCCCTTCGGCGGCTCCACCGGCGGCGGCGCGGTGTACCTCTTCGACCCGACCTCTACCGCCGACCAGACGCTCGCCGACGCCCTCGCCACCCTCGATGGCGAGTCGAGCGAGGGGCTGGGGGTGGATGTGGCCGGCCCGTTCGACCTCGATGGCGATGGCGTGGAGGGCGAGGTGCTCGTGGCGGGCGAGTCCACCGTGCGCGCGCTCGACGTGGGCTTCGGCGAGGTCGCCAAGTGGGCGCTCCCCGGGGGGAGCTCCGGCGCCACGCTGGCCCTGGCCCCGGACTGCGATGGGGATGGTCTCGACGACGTGCTCCTCGGCGTGTCCGCCTCCGACTCGGCCTTCCTCGTTTTCGGCGGCATTTCCGGCGACCTCGACGTGCTCGATGCCGACGTGGTGCTGGCCGGCACGGTGTCGGGCGATGCGGCCGGCGCGTCGGTGGCCGGCGTCGGCGATGTCACGGGCGATGGCGCGGGCGACCTCGCCGTGGGCGCCCCCGGCACCGCCTCGGACACCCTCACCAACGCGGGCGCCGTGTACCTGTGGACCGACCTCGGCACCGCGCCCACCTCCACCCGCGTGGGGGGCCTCGTGTCGGGTGATCGTGCCGGCATCGGCGTGGGCGGGCTCGGCGACGTGGATGCCGACGGCCTCCAGGACGTGGGTGTGGGCGCCACGGGCGAGGCCACCGCCGGCGCCTCGGCCGGCGCGGTGTACCTGTTCTACGGCACCGCCGCGGTCGGGAGCTGGGACTTTGCGGCGCCCGATGCGCTGCTCACGGGCACGGCGGGCGATGCGGCGGGCGAGTCCGTCATCGGGCTCGGCGATCTGAACGGCGATGGGATCGACGACCTCGGGGTGGGTGCCGTGCGCGCCGGCAGCCTCTCGTCGGGTGAAGTTTACGTACTCCTTGGAGGAACCCTCTGATGTCCGACCCCGATCCGCAGGTTCACGCGCTCACGTTGCGCCGCGCCGCGCTGTCCGCCTGGCTGGACGATGGGGGCGGGCTCGAGCGCGCGCTCAGCGAGAACCTCGTGGTCGCCTTCCTCGGCTCGGCCTCCTCCGGCAAGGACAGTGGCATCAAGGCGCTCTTCGGGCTCGATTTCGGCGAGGTGAGCCCCATCCCCGGCTCCACCGACCGCGTGCGGGTGGCGCGCCTCGACGAGGCCGGCAAGGTGCTGCTCGTGAACGCGCCCGGCTTCGGCGATGTGCGCCAGGGCGTGGACGACAAGGCCCGCGAGGTGATGGGCGCCGTGGATGTGGTGGTGTACGTCGTGAACTGCGAGGGCGGCGCCACCGCCGACGAGCGCAACGACCTCGACGAGATCCGGAAGCTCGGCCGCCCGGTGCTCGTGTGCCTCAACAAGATCGACCTCATCCGCGCCCGCGACCGCGACACCTTCGTGAGCGCCACGCTCGCGCAGCTGGGGGTCGACCCCGAAAACGCCGTGGTGACCGCCTTCGATCCGCTGCCCCAGCTCGCCCCCGCGCCGATCGGCGTGGAGGAGGTGGTGAACTGGATCGGCGAGCAGCTCGCGAGCTCGGGCAAGACGCTCCTGTTCGCCAAGCACCTCCGCAACAAGGCTGCCGCCTGCGAGCCGCTCATCCAGGCCGCCGCGCGTAACGCCAGCCTCGCCGGCGCCGTGCCGATCCCCGGCGCCGACCTCGCCGCCGTCACCGCCATCCAGGTGAAGCTCATCCGCGACATCGCGGCGGTGCACGGCCAGAGCCTCGACCGCGACATGGTCGCGTTCATCCTCGCGGAGCTGCTCGCGGTGGGCGGGCGCGGCTTCGTTCGGTGGGGCATGGAGGCCCTGAAGGCGGCGGGGATGATGCCCGGCGGGCAGATCGCCGAGGGGTTGATCCTCGCGGCGTCGGCCACGGTGGCAGGCGCGAGCACCTATGGCGTGGGGCAGGCCGCGGTGAAGTGGATCCAGAGCGGACACACGATCTCGGCCGACTCGTTGCGCGAAGTGTTCGACGGCGCGGCCTTCGGTTGGAGCAAACGGAAGTCGGGCAGGTCGGGCAAGTCGGGCGGGGCGTAGCCCGCATGTCGGCAACTGCGGACCGGGGCAGCGGCATTGCCGTTTCGATGGCCGTGGAGCCGCTGGAGCGGCTGTTCGTGCGTTGCCATCGGGATGAGCTCCTCCCCCTCGCCGACCTCGCGGGGGTGGCCCACCGGGGCGTGGGCCTCGATCTCCTCGCCCGCAACCTCTCGCGGGCCACCCGCCGCCTCGCGCGCCATGGCCTCCTGAACGCCGTCTTCGGCGGCGGGGAGGGGCCGGACTGGCTCGCCGTTCTGCGCGAGCTCAGCGGCGACAAGCAGCTCGGCTTCGGCGAGATCGCCGATGCGGAGGTGGTCATCGTCCGCAAGGCGCACGCCGAGGCGTGGGCGCGCCTCACGCCCGATTCCCGCGCGGAGCTCTGGCGGCAGCTCGGGCTGGGCGGCCAGCCGCCGGAGTCGGGCGTCGAGGCGATGCAGCGCGCGGAGTCCTCGCTGGGGCGGGCCTTCGGGTACGTCCTCACGCAGACGCGCGAGAGCGTCACTGCGGCGGGACGTTTCCCGTTCGTCCTCCTCCTCGCGCTCCTGCCGATGGGGTGGTGTTTCCAGCCCTTCATCATCCTGTCGGTGCTCCTCGGCGCGAACAAGTCGCTCCGGGCCGATCGCACGCGCCTCGTGGCGATGGTGATGCACGTGGCCCGGCTCCGCCAGATCGTCCTCCGCCGCATCACGGTGGGCTTCGTGGGCAGCCCCTCCACCGGCAAGGACGCCGGCATCCGCGCGCTGTTCGGGATCGACTCCGGCAACATCTCCCCGGTGGCGGGCAGCACGCGCACCGTGAACATCCAGCAGGTGCCGGGCGCCACCGCACTCTACGTCGTGAACACGCCCGGCCTCGGCGATGTCGTGCAGAGCGTGACCGACGAAGCGCGCCAGGTCCTCTCCCACATCGACGTGTACATCTACGTGGTGAACGCGGAGGGCGGGGTGCAGGCGCGGGAGCAGGCCGACTACCGGGCCTGCCGCGACACCCGCAAACCGGTCCTCGCGCTGGTGAACAAGATCGATCTCCTCCGCCCCCGCGACAAGGACCGCTACCTCGAGGATGCCCGCCACAAGCTGGGCGCCCCCGCCGACGACTTCCTCGCCGTGGCCTTCGATCCCATGCCGGAGCTCTCCCCCACCCCAATCGGCCTGGAGGCCGTGCGCGAGTGGCTTGTGGCCGCGCTCGTATCGCTCGACAAGGACCCCACCGAGCTTCCGCCGCTCACCCCGCGGGCGTCCCCGTGAAGCGGGTCCTCGCCGCCGGGGTCCTCGCCGCGCTCGTGGGCTGCGACACCGCGCCGAACGACGCCGACGTGTTTGCCGCCGTGATCGGCACCCCGGGCGAGGTCCGGCTGTTCCGCGATGCCGGCGCCGGCTTCCAGCCCGCGGGAACGGCGCCCATCCAGGGCCTCACCAGCCTCGATGCCCACGCCGAGAGCGAGACCGTGCTGGTGGCCGGGCTGAGCCACCGCCTCGTTCCTACGCTGCTCGCCGGGTTCATGCCGACGCTGTTCGTCGTGGCGCTGGAGTCCACCGACGCCGACCTCACCCGCTGGGTGGCGCACTCCTGGCGGGTGGAGGCTTCGGGTGCCGCCATGATCGATCCCGCGATCGTGACCGGCCCGAAGGGCCGCGAGCTCTGGTTTGTGCAGGTGGAGGGCCTCGGCGATCCCGCCGCCGGCGAGAAGCCGTCCCGCGTGGTGCGCACCCGCTGGACCGGCACCCGTTTCGCCGCGGCCACCGTGGTGTACGAGGGCCGCGGCGTGGTCGACCCGTCCCCCATCTACGACGGCGAGGCCTGGCGGCTTTTTCTCACGCGCAACCACCGCGAGATCGTCGAGGTGAGCTCGGACCGTCCCGAACCCCGTGTCGTGGCGTCCGGTCTCACCGTCCCCCACGTCACGCGTGTGGGCGACACCCTCTGCCTTACCGCGCAGGACGTGAGCCGCGGCCCGAGCGCGGCCGTGGAGCTGCGGGAAGTCGGCGGGGCGTGGGGAGGCCCAACCCCCCTCCAGCCCGCCGGCGACCGCGACTCCTGCTCCTCCCCCTCCACCGTGGAACACGCTGGCGCGCGCTGGCTCCTCTGCGCGATGGAGCGCCCCGGAGGGTGAGGGGAGGGGGCGCCGCGCCGCGACCCACCTCGGGGTTGGGCGTGGGCCTGCGCGCAGCGCGGCGCGTTCGGGGGGACAACCAACCCGCGTGCGTCAGTCCGGCAGGGGGAGCCCGGCCTGCTGACACCACCACGCCAGCAGGCTCGCGGGCGCGCCCCACGCCGCGTTCATGCAGGCGGCGAGCGCAACGACGGCGCCGCGCTCTCCCGCCGCCACCCGCCCCGCCAGCACGCGGGCTTCTTCCGGCACCAGCGGCGGCATGGGCAGATCACGCAGGTCGCTCGCAGCGAGCTTCATCGCGCGCAGGCTCATGCCGCTGCCCGTGCCTCGCCCGCGCGCCCAGGCCGAGGCGGGCGGCGAGAGGAGGACGGCGAGGAGGTCGAGCGCGTCGCGCGAGCCGGGGAGCACCGTGATCACGGGCGTGAGTCCCACGCAGCGCCCTTCCAGGTCGGCCGCCGCCTCGATGACCCGCGTCTGCGTGGCGACGAACAGCCTCGGCCCGGTGCGCCGTGCCTGGCGGGGGTGGAGCGCGGCGATCGGCACCGTGGGGCGCAGCCAGGCCGAGCGGTGGATGCGCGCGGGACGCTCCCCCCAGGCGAGGTGGCCGGCGTCGATCTGTCCGCTGGTGAGGACGCGCAGGCCCTCCCCATCTTCCTGAATGTGGCCCTGCAGCGCGTAGTATTCGTCGCGGAAGTCGGCTTCGATGCGGGCGTGGTCGCCCAGGGTGCCGGTGGGGCCGAGGCGGGGCGTCCATGGGGGCAATTCGGCGGCGTGCAGCAGCGGCCCCCAGTTGGGCGTGGGCTCGCCGTCGGGGAGGTCGGCCGCGGGCCACCCCGCGAGGCGCCGCACGCGGGTGGTGGGGCGCCCGGGACGGAAACCCGCGGCCACGAGCGGCACGCGCACGGCGTCGAAGAGGTCGGTCGGGAGCGTCCAGAGCCAATCGGGGGGACCACACTCTTCGCGGACGGCGGCGCTGTCGCGCGTGGCGCAGACGCTGGCCGGCAGCACGATGCCCACGCTCCGACGGGCGGCGCGCAACGAGGCGAGCAGGAAGACGGCGCTCACGTCGGTGTAGGGGCCGAGGACCGCGCCGAAGCGGGCGCGGAGGTGGGCGGCGAGGGCGGGGTCGGGCGCGACGAGCGCGCGGAGGCGGTTGAGGAAGGGGGGGTTGGTCAGGACGGTGCCGACCTCCCGGAAGGGGGCAACGAGGGCGTTTTCGCACCGCACCGCCCGTTGCAGGACCACCGCCTGCGCCCGGTCCACGGGGACGAGCGCGGCGATGCGCGCCTGCGTGAGCCAGACGGCGAGCGGGTCCACGTCGGTGCCGTGCAGGCGCCCGAGGGCGATGGGGAGCCGATCGGCGGCGGGGAGGGCGCGGAGGGCGGCGAGGAGGAAGGCGCCGCCGCCGCAGGCGGGGTCGAGCACGTCGTCCTCGCCGTTCCAGGCGAGCGCGGTGATGGCGTCGGCCACGTTCGCGGGGGTGTAGAAGACGCCGGTCGCGCGCCGGGCCGGGTGGAGGCGGGCGTAGAGCGCGGCCGGGTCGGCCACCGGGGGGAGGGCGGGTCCGCCGCGGCCCACCGGGTCGAAGAGGGGCAGGCCGGTGTGGCGCCAGCGCGCGTCGGCGTCGCCCACCGCCTCGGCGAGCGCGTGCCTGAGGCCGGCCTCGCCGGCCTCGGCGAGCCATTCCGCGTAGGCGCGGGGAACGTCCGGGGCGGGGCGAGGCACGGCGGACGAGTAATCGAAGGAATCGCGCCGCGCCCGTGCCCCGCTGGCCGGGAATTCACGATAGGATGCAGGGATGCGCCACCTCGTTCCCTCGTTCTTGCTCCTGCTCGTGGGCTGTGAGGCAGAGGGCCCCGGTGAGGGCGCCCAGCCGGTCGGGTTGGAGTTCCTCCTCGGCGCCGAAAGTTCGGTGGCGGGTGTGCCGGTGGAATGGTCCTCCACGCTCCACTTCGATGATGGCAGCGCGGTTCCCGTGGTGATCGACGTGCTGTCCGACCAGCAGGCGAGCCTCCACGCCACGTGGCATGACTCGGGCACCGGTACGATCCTCCCCGAGGTGGCGGCCACCCACCTGCTCACCGCCACCACCACCTGGCAGGACAGGGCGTGGTTCGGGAGCGCCTGGCTCGAGGTCTCGCCCGATGCCCCCGCCACCGTCGATCTTGCGCTCTCCGCCATCGAAGCCGGCGCGGGCCAGCCGCTCACGTTCACCGTGGCCGCCGCCGACCGCTTCGGCAATGCGCTGTCCCGCGATGCGATCACGGTGGCCGCCAACAGCGTGGATGTCGTGGTGGCCGAGCCGCGCATCTCCTCGGGCGTGCCGGGCATCTACACGGTGCAGGCCCTGGCCGGCACGATGTCCGACGTGGAGCAGTTCCGCATCGTGGCCGGCGCGCCGGCGAGCATCGACCTCTCGGTGAGCGATACCGACCTCGAGGTGTACGACAGCGCCATCGTCACGGCGCTCGTGCGCGATGACTACGGCAACATCCTGCCCGACCGCCCTGGCGTGGAGGTCACGGGCGGCGAGGTGCCGGCGCTCCTCGCCGGCCCGAACCTCACCGTGCTCGGCGAGGGCTGGTACACCGTCACCGCCACGCACGAGGCGCTCACCGCGAGCGTGGGCCCCTTCCTCGTGGACAGCACGGGGCCCGACCTCGTGATCACCGAGCCCGAGCGGGGAGACTGGGAGGTGAACAGCTCCGCCCTGATGACCGGCACCGTGTCCGACCGCTGGAGCGCCATCGGCCCGATGACGGTGAACGGCGACCTCGTGGTGGTCAACGGGGATGGCAGCTTCACCCACACCCTCGACTACGACTTCGGCATCAACGTGATCGAGACCGTCGTGGCCGATGTGGATGGCAACGGCGCCAACGACACGCGGAGCGTGCTCGACGGGCAGTTCCAGCCCAACGGCACGCAGATCGGCAACGGCATCGTGGCACGCATCAACGAGGATGGGTTCGATGTGCTCGAGTCGCTCGGCGAGGGCCTCATCAACGACACCGATCTCACCGCGCTCGTGCCCAACCCGGTGGTGAGCACCTCGAGCGAGAGCTGCATCGACCTCATCTTCACCGAGATCTGCATCACCTGGTACTCGCTCGACCTTTACATCTGGAACCCCTCCATCGGGGCCACCGACCTCGAGATCGACCCGAACGCCGGCGGCTACCTCGACACCACGTTCGCCGTGCTCGACCCCTACCTCGAGTGGGAGGCCGATGGCACCGTGCTCGGCATCGGGCTTAGCGGCAACGGCAGCATCTACGCCGATGACATCACGGCGAACATGCACCTCTTCCCCTACGTGTCCGGCGGCGTGCTCGGCCTCACCGTGTCCGACACCACCGTCACCTCCACCAACTTCACCTTCGACTGGGACAGTTGGCTCTACGACGTGATGAGCTTCTTCGGGCTCGACCTCTCCGGGCTCGTGCAGGGCTTCATGGAAGATGCGCTGGTGAGCGCCATCGAGGACGAGGTGCCGGCCGCCGTGGCCGACGCCGTGGGCGGCCTCGAGATCGCCACCAGCTTCGCGGTGGGGAGCGCCAACGTGGTGCTGGCCGCCGAGCCCTTCACCGCCAGCGTCGATGACTACGGCATGTCGTTGAGCCTCGCCACGGAGGTCTACCCGGAAACCTGGATCCACGACGAAACGGGTCTGGGTTCGCTCTACGGAAACTACACGGTTCCCACCTACGCTTCCTCTTCGCCCGGCTTCCAGGTGTCGCTGGGCGAGGACTTCGTGAACCAGGCGCTCTATGCCTTCTGGGGCGCGGGTGTCCTGGACATGGAGATGGGCGGCGCCGACCTCGGCCTCGATCTCGGCGCCTTCGGCGACATCCTCGGCTTCAGCGACATGCGCATCGTGGTGAACCCGCTCCTGCCGCCGGTGGTGGTCCCGGGCACCGGCACCTCGATGCTTGACCTGCAAATGGGCGACCTCGAGCTCTCCATCTACGATGGCGCGCCCATCGAGGAGAACCTGCGGATGCAGGTGTACGTGTCGCTCGAAGCGGGCCTCGACCTCGACGTGGTGAACGGCAACCTGAGCCCAACCATCGGCGATCCGACCGTGTGGTTCGATGTCACGATGCCCGAGGCCAACACCGAAGCGAGCGCGGATACGGAGGACCTCCTCGCCGCGCTCGTGCCGCTCCTCCTGCCGGCCCTCACCGGCGCCCTCGGGGAGATCCCCATCCCCGCCGTGGCCGGCTTCAGCATCACCATCGATGCGCTCCGCGTGGATGGGCCGGAGAACGGCTTTGTGACGGTCGACGCGGATCTGGCGCTCTAGACATGGGCATTCTGCTCGCGGTCATGCTCGTCCTGGCGGAGCCTCGCACCCTCGGAAACCTCGTGATCGACGGCGTTCCGGACATCCCGGCGTCGGTGATCGAGCGAACCGCGCAGTACGACAACACGCGCAGCGCTTCGCTCTTCGGGTGGACCCCGTCGGGCGAGGTGCTGATCTCCACCCGCTTCGGCGAAACCTCGCAGGTGCACCGCGTGGCGGGCCCCGGCGCCGATCGGCGCCAGCTCACCTTTTTCGCGGAGCCCGTGGCCAGCGCCAACTTCGACCCTCGCGGCGATGGCCGGAGCTTCCTCTACACGCGCGATGCCGGCGGCGCCGAGGCGTGGCAGATCTTCCGTCAGGACCTCGCCACCGGCCGCTCCACGCTCCTGACCGATGGCAAGTCGCGCAACGAGCTGGGTCCGTGGTCGCACCAGGTCGGGCGCTTCGCGTACTCCTCCACCGCGCGCAACGGCAAGGACTTCGACCTCTGGGTGATGGACGTGGGGAGCCCCGAGTCGGCACGCCGCGTGCTCGACGTGGAGGGGCAGTGGAACGTGCTCGACTGGAGCCCTGACGACACGAAGCTGCTCGTTCGCCAGAGCATCTCCATCTCGGAGGCGCGGGTCTTCGTGCTCGAGCTGGCCAACGGCAAGCTCACGCCCGTGGCGCTCCCCGGCACGGTGGAGAACTGGGCGGGTGCGGTCTTCGGGGCCGATGCCAACGAGCTCCTCGCCATCACCGACGGCGGCGGCGAGTTCAGCCGGCTCGTCACCGTGAACCTCACCACGGGCGTCCGCACCGAACACACGGTCGACCTGCCGTGGGATGTCTCCGGCTTCGCCCGCAGCGAGGACAAACGCAGGCTCGCGTTCACCGTGAACGAGGGCGGCCGGAGCGCGCTGTACCTCGCCGATGCGGCCCGGCCTTCGCGCTACACCCGCGTGGAGGTGCCGGCCGGCATGGTGTCGGAGCTCGCCTTCGACGCCGCCGGCAAGCGGCTCGCGCTGTCGCTCACCACCGCCCAGGCCACCTCCGACATCTTCGTCCTCGAAGGCAAGGCCGGCAAGCTCGTGCGGTGGACCTTCTCCGAGGTCGGTGGGCTCGACCCCGCCTCCTTCGTGGTGCCCGAGCTGGTGCACTACCCCTCCTTTGATGGCCTGAAGGTGCCCGCGTGGGTGTACCGCCCGAAGGGTCGCAAGGAGCCGAGCCCCGTGCTCATCGTGATCCACGGCGGGCCCGAAGGCCAGACGCAGGACCGCTTCTCCAGCTCCATCCAGTACCAGGTCAACGAGCTGGGCATCACCGTCATCGCGCCGAACGTGCGCGGCTCCACCGGCTATGGCCGCACCTGGGTGGGCCTCGACAACGGCATGAAGCGGCAGGACTCGGTGGCCGACATCGGCGCGCTGCTGGACTGGATCGCCAAGCAGCCCGACCTCGACGCCGGCCGCGTGGGCGTTTCCGGCGGCAGCTACGGCGGCTTCATGGTGCTCGCCTCGCTCGTGGCCTACCCCGACCGCCTGCGCTGCGGCATCGACTCGGTGGGCATCTCCAACTTCGTGAGCTTCCTCGAGAACACCGAGAGCTACCGCCGGGATCTGCGGCGGGTGGAGTACGGCGACGAGCGCAACCCCGAGATGCGCGCCTTCCTCGACCGCATCTCCCCGCTGAAGAACGTGGAGCGCATCGAGGATCCGCTCTTCGTCGTGCAGGGGGCGAACGATCCGCGCGTGCCGCGCTCGGAGGCCGAGCAGATCGTGCGGTCGTTGCGCGAGCGCAACGGCACCGTGTGGTACCTGCTGGCCAACGACGAAGGCCACGGCTTCCGCAAGAAATTCAACCGGGACTACCTGTCGCGGGCCACCACGGTCTTCCTCGAACGGTACCTCGTCGCGCCGGACTGACGCAGCCGGAGCGTGGCGAAACACGCCGAGGCGCCGGTGCCGAGCAGGAGCCCGCCCAGCCCGAAGAGCGCCGCGGCGGGCGCGGGGAGCCACTGCTGCCAGGCCGCGAGCGCCATGGAGGCCACCACCACGCCGCTGAAGCCGAGCCCGGCCGCCCCCGCGAGGCAAAGGACCGCGACGACGTCGGGCGGCTCCGGGGCCGCCGGCCACGCCTCCCGCCCCCTGCGCCCCACCGCGGGGAGCTCCGCGCGTGGGGCGGAGGGGAGCACCGACGGCACCCTCGGCGGCGGCGGCGGCGTGGCCGCCACGCGCTGCTGGATTCGGGGGGGTCTCACCTCGATGAGGGTGAGGTCGAGCTGCGTGTCGAGGACAGGATGGTGTTGCATGGATGGCTCCTCGGGTGGGTTAGGGCCGCGGGGGGGTGAGGGGATGACGCACGGAGAAGAGGTGGCTCGCGCTCAGCTCGCGGCGCGCGCGGCGGAGCGGCCCTCGCGGCTCACGGCGATGCTGGCTGCACGCACGCCGGGCGAGCTCCGCGCGCTGGTGCAGGCGCCCGACTCTCCCGCGCCGGGAGAGCCCGCGCGGCTTCGCCGCGCCTACGCGGCCGAGCTGGGGCTCGCCGCGGCCGATCTGGACTTCCGCGAGCTGTACCCGGGGCTCGACCGCGGCATCTACGCCTGCAGCCACAGCATGGGCATGCCCAGCGTGGCCGGCCCGGCCGCGGTGGAGGAGCACCTCGCGCAGCTCGCCCACCACGGCATCGGCGTGTGGGACGAAGGCGCCTGGGTGGAGCTGATGGACCGTTACCGCGCGGCGGTGGCGGAGCTCGTGGGCGGCGACCTGGCTCGGGGCGACGTCACCTGGTTCCCGAACGCCTCCGAAGCGCTGTGTGCGGTCCTCGAAGGTGTCGAGAGCGGCACGCTCGTGTACAGCGCCGGCCACTTCACCACCGGCCACTACGTGCACCACCAGTGGGCGCAGAACACCGGCGGGCGGCTGCTGGAGGTGCCGCTCGACGCCGACGGCAGCGTGCCCACCGAGCGCATGGTGGCGGCGCTCACGCCCGACGTGCGGGTGCTCTCCATCAGCCACGCCCTCTTCGAGTCGGGCTGGGTGCAGGACCTGCCGGCGCTCGCCGCCGCGCTCCGCGAACGCTGCCCCGACGCGCTCCTGCTGGTGGACGCCTACCAGACCTGCGGTTCCATCCCGATCGACGCCGCCGCGCTGGGCGACAACGTGGCCATCGTGGCGGCCGGTCACAAGCAGCTCCGCAGCGGCACGGGCGCCGGATTCCTGTACCTGCCGCGCCGCTGGTACTCGCAGCTCACGCCCCGACGCACCGGCTGGTGGAACCACCGCGCGCCCTTCGCCTTCGAGAAGGGGGCCGTGGTGCGCGCCGAAGATGGCACGCGGTTCCGCTCCGGAACCCCCACGGTGATGGCGCAGGCCATGCTCCTCGGTGAGCTTGCGGCCTTCGCCACCAGCGCCGGCGGCTCGATCGGCGAGGCGGTGGTGCGCGCGCGGCGGGTGACCAGCGGCCTCGTCCAGACGCTCCTCGACCACTGTGCCCGGCAGGGCCTGGGCGTGCGCGGCGACTGGCCCGCGGAGCGGCGCGCGGCGTTCGTATGCGTGGAGGTGGACCACGGCCCGCGCATCAACGAAGCGCTCGGCCACCAGGGCATCCGGGTGGACTTCCGCCCCTCCGACGGCGAGCGCGGCTGGCTGCGCGTGAGCGGCAACGCGGCCGGTTTCGCGTACGAGATGGAAGCCGTCATCACGGCGATCCTTCACGAAGGTGGAGGCCGCTCTCGGTGAGCGCGAGGGAGTGCGTGCCATCGAGCCAGAGCACGTCATCGCCGGCGAGGAAGGAGAGGCCCAGCTCCCCCGCGGGGAGGGCCACGGAGGCGAGCACCCGCTCGCGGTCGAGGTCGAGCACCGAAACCACCGTGGTGTCGGCGCCATCGGCGAAGGTGACGGCCAGCCAGTCGCGCGCGGGGTGCCCGAGGAGGCGGTCGGGGAGCGCCCGCACGTAGAGGTCGAGGTTGCGGTAGCGGTCGTCGTCGACGTTGCGGACCTGGACGCGCAGGTCGCTCATGATGAGGGCCGCGCGACCATCCGGGAGGGCCTCGATGCGGAGCGGGTGGCGGTCGCGCAACGTCCACCGGTGGACCACCCGCGTGGGGGCGAGGTCGGCCACGACCAGCCAGCAGACGACCTTCTCGTCGGCCACGAGCTGGTAGGTCGTACCATCGGGCGCTTCGTCTTCATCGAGGGGCGCGAGCGGGTCGGGCTCCGGGCAGCGGGTGGCGGCGAGCGTGAGCGAGGAGAGGAGGAGGATCACGGGGGTTCCGGGTGTGTCCTCCCTCCTGCATGGGGTGTGCCATCGGGGGAAGCTCCACAATCATCTGGGGGGCGGCGGACGTTCGTCGGTGCTGACTGACTTCCGTCGGTCCCGGCTCCGCAGCCGGCCGGGCAGGACGCGGCGACCGTGGGCGCGGGGACGGCGGTGGACGGCGCGGATTATTGGCGGTTGACGTAGCGAAGCGTCGGTTCCGGGGCCTGCCGGCGCAGTCACCGAGGCGGCGGAACGTCAGCCGCCGCGGGTAGCGCGCCGCACACCGCTGGCCCGCGGAGGTCTGGCTGCACCGGCCTGTCGTTGGGGGCGGGTCGACACGGCGGCGGCCCACCACGACGCGGCGGCACGAACGGCGGCGGGACGACCGACCACGACGGTGGCGACGCAGACGGCCGGGCAGGACGCGGCGACCGGGGGCGCTGGGGACGTTGTGGGGGCCGCGTTGCTAATCTACCAACAAGTAGGTACGTGGGGGCGTAGGCGGGGAAGCTCCCCACCCCGCGCACCGGAGATTCCTTGCCCCTCCTTGCCGCCCTCCTCGCCGTCGGCTGCGCAGCGAACTCGTCTCCCTCTTCCGTCACCCGCGAGGCGTCGTCGGAGCACGGAACGGACAGCGCCAGTCCCGAGGACACCGGCGAGGGCGGTAGGGATGGCGATAGCGGTGAGGAGCCCACGGACGGCGAGGACAGCGGGGCGCTGGCCTCCGCGGTGGCGATCATCTCCGATGGCGGGTGCGTGAACCCCTGCACCTGGACCGCCCAGGCCTCCGGCGACGTGGCCAGCGTGGTGTGGTCCGTGGAGGGGTGGTCCCTCGGGCAGGGCCTCCCGCCGGATTTCGCCCTGGACTACGAATTCTCCCAGATCGGGCCGCGGGAGATCGTGGCCGCCGGATTGGATGGTTCGGGGTCGGAGCTCGCGCGCGACACCCGCACCGTCACCGTCTACGGCGCGTGCGAACGGTACACATCCGAGGAGCAGGAGAGCGCACCTGTGCAGACCACGGGCACCGGCGTGCCTTCGGGCGCCACCGCCCTGGTCTGGCAGCTGCCCACCACGGCAACCTCCACGGCACCGTTCGTCGGTACGCCCGGGTCGGCTGCGAGCCACGAGGGCATCGACTACGTGAACGACGACGCATCCATAGGTGTGGTGCCCGTGGTCGCGGCGGCGGACGGGGTCGTCGTGTACGTGAGGGAGGGCTGCCCCCAGAGCAGCTCCCTGGGCAGCAACAAGAGCCTGCGGGAGTGCGGGGCAGGCTGGGGCAACCACGTCATCCTGCGCCACGGCGCGGGAATCTACACGCGCTACGCCCACCTCGAGGAGGGGTCCGCGGCCGTGCGGACCGGCGAGGCTGTGCCGGCCGGCGCTACCCTGGCCTCGATGGGCAACAGCGGGCGGAGCGATGTGCGGCACCTGCACTTCGAGCTGGGATCGGATGGCGCCGATCCGGACCCCTGCGCGGCCGCAGCCTCCTTCGCGGCGGTCTACGACCCGGCAAGGCTTGGGCTCTGAGGCGAGGCGGGGCGCCGCGGTGGCGCCGCGATGCGCGGCGGTGGGCTCGCGGAGAGCTTACGGGCTGACGCGCATCGCCCAGACCTGGAATTGGTCGGGGCGGTGGAAGTCGGGCTTGCCGCGCGGGGTGTGGAGCTCGGTGGCGGTGAGGTAGCGGCGGGGCGTTTCGCCGTGGATCGCGCAGGCGTTAACGTGCCACTCGGGGGCGGTCGGGAGCCACTCGACGGGCACGGTGGCGCGGGCGTGCCAGCGGCCGGCTTCGTGGCGCACGGCGGTGTCAAGGTGCGGTAGCGGCGTGGCAGTTTGGCGGGCGCGGATGGCGCTGAAGCGGAGGGTGAGCGTGTGCCCGTGGGGTGAGAACTCGAGCTCGGTGTAGGCCCAGCCCGCGCCGAGGGGAGAGGCGATGAAGAGCTCCACCACTTCGAACGCCCACAGTCCGTCCAGGGCGCCGGGCGGGGTGGGGGGAGGGGGGTCGCCGTGGAAGGGGGCGTCGATCTCCACCTCGAGGCCCGCGGCCGTGCGGTGGAGCGTGAGCACGGCGACCTCGCCCGGCTGGGCGGCATCCCCATCGGCGGTGAGGGAGGTGCGGAGGATCACGCGCTGCGCCCGAGGGCGGTGGCGATGCGATCGAGCTGTTCGCGGGCCGGGGTGTCGTCGACGCCGGCCAGCGCCTTGCGCGCCGCCCAGCTCTGGCCGACGAGGAGCTCACGCGAGGCCTGCAGGCCGCCGGTGTCGCGGACGGCGATGCGCAGCGCCTCGGCGAGCTTCGCCTCCGGCGCGGCCTGGAGCCGCCGCCAGAGCACGTTCACCTCGGGGTTGCGCTCGCCCGCCCAGGCCACCGGGTAGATCGTGGGGCGGCTGCTGAGGAGCCAGGGATCGTCGCCCCGTTCGAGCACGGCGAGCTCCTCGGCGATGTGCACCCCCACGCCCACGTGGCGGCCGTACCGGCCGAGCCCCGTGACGGCGGTGCGTGAAGCCCCGCCGAGGCGCCCGCCCGCGCGACAGGCGAACGCGAAAACCGCGCCGGTGTACCCCTCGGCGAGCTGCACGGCGTCGGGCGCGGAGGCCGGACGGGCGCGGAGCTGTTCGCCCAGCGCCTGCCCCTCGCTCACCTCGCGCAGCGCATCCAGGGCATCGCCGAGCACATCGGGGGCCGGCGCACGACGGGCCAGTTCGAGGGCCCGGAGGGTGACGTGGTGGGCGCCGAGCCAGTGCGCCGCCCCGCCGAGCACGCGCCGCGCCGCACGGCGACGCCGCCCGTGCTGACGGCCGAGCGCCACGTCGTGCAGGCGGATGGCGGTGTGGAGCAGCTCCGCCGCATAGGCCACCTCGGCGGCAGCGGAGGCGTCGGCCTCGCCCTGGTTGGCCGTGGACCGGCTCGCGAGCACGACGAGGACCGGCCGGATGCGCGGCACGCCGCCGGCGAAGAGCACATCGGGCTCCAGCCCCGGCGGGAGGCCATCACCGCTCGCGAGGGAGGCGAGGGCATCGTCGATCGTGCCGATGGGGCCGCGCAGCTCGCTGGCCAGGCGCTCGATCTCGGCGGCGAGGGCCCGGCGCACCGCCTCGCCGCGCGCCGGTCGAGGGGCCTCCGCCATCAGGACCACCGCTGGGCGAGCGGCATCCGCCGCCCACTCCCGAACGCGCGCGAGGACACGCGGAGCACCGGTGCCGCCTGCCACCGCTTGTGTTCGCTGCGCACCACGAGGCGCACCACGCGGTCCACCGTGGTGCGGTCGAAGCCGGCCGCCACGATGCTGTCGGCGTTGGCGCCGGACTCCACGTACCGGTGGAGGATGGCGTCGAGCACGGCGTAGGGCGGGAGGCTGTCCTCGTCCTTCTGGTCGGGCGCCAGCTCGGCAGAGGGCGGCTTGGTGAGCGTGCTCTCGGGGATGACGACGCCGCCCACGTTGAAATGCCGGCTGAGCCGGTAGACGTCGGTCTTCAGCACATCGCCAATCACCGCAAGGCCCCCGTTCATGTCGCCGTACAGGGTACAGTACCCCACGGCCATCTCGGATTTGTTGCCGGTTGTGAGCAGAAGATGTGCAAACTTGTTCGACACGGCCATCAGGAGCGTGCCGCGGGCGCGCGCCTGCAGGTTCTCCTCGGTGACGTCGGGCTTTCGGCCCGCGAAGGCCGGCGCGAGCGCGGTGAGGAAGGCGGAGTGGATGTTGCCGATGGGGATGAGCTGGAACGGCATCCCGAGGTTGCGGGCGAGGGCCTCGGCATCGGTGATGGAGCCGGGCGAGGAGAAGGGCCCCGGCATGCCCACGCCGAGCACGTTCGTGGGGCCGAGGGCGCGCGCCGCGATGGCGGCGACCAACGCGGAGTCGATGCCGCCGGAGAGGCCGAGCACGGCGCTCTTGAAGCCCGTGCGGCCGGCGTAGTCGCGGGTGCCCATCACGAGCGCGTTGACCACCTCCTCGGCGAACTCGGGGAAGCACAGCGTGCGCGCCGGCCCGGAGAGATCGACGAGCGCGAGGTCGGCGACGAACTGGGGGGACTGGTGGAGCGGGGCCCCGTCGGCGCCGACCACGAGCGAGCCGCCGTCGAAGAGCAGCTCGTCGTTGCCGCCCACCTGGTTGCAGTACACGATGGGGGCGCCGCACTGCCGGGCCTGCCGCGCAAGCAGGTCGGCCCGCAGCTCACCCTTGGCCGCATGGAAGGGCGATGCGCTCAAGTTCACGACGAGCTCGCACCCGCGCATGCGCTCCACCGGGTCGAGCGCGTAGGGGTTCCGGATGAGGCCCGGCTCGTTCCAGATGTCCTCGCAGATGGTCACGCCCACCCGCAGGCCGGCTACCTCCACGGGGCGGGGATCGGTCTCGGGCGTGAAGTAGCGGGCCTCGTCGAACACATCGTAGGTGGGGAGGAGCGACTTGTGACGCACCGCCACGATGCGGCCGCGGTGGGCCACCACGGCGCTGTTGCGGAGGCCGCCCTCCCGCCAGGGGCAGCCGAAAACCGCCACCACATCGGAGCCGGCCGTTGCCGCCGCCACGCGCACTGCGGCTGCCATGCACGCCTCGACGAGGTCGTTGCGCTCGAGCAGATCGCGCGGTGGGTACCCGCTGATCACCAGCTCGGGGCACACCACCAACCGCGCGCCCGCCGCCTCCGCCTTTCGGATCGCGGCCACGCAGAGATCGGCGTTGCCGACGACATCGCCGACCACCGGCGACAGTTGGGCAAGGAGGACGCGCACGCGCGCCGCGGGCCTAGTACCCGCCCGTGTTCCGCCACTGCGTGGCGTTCAGGTAGATCAGCGTGGGCGCACCGATGAGGAGCGCAGCGACGGCCATGGGGAAGTTGGCGTTGGGGCCCAGGTTGCCGAGGGCATCACTGCCCACGCGGTCGAGCGAGAGCGCAATGTCGGCGCCGCCGCTGTCCCACGAGAACATCATGGTGAGGATGCCCACCGCGCAGCACACACCACCGAACAGCCAACCGATCGTACGCGGATTCATCGGGAACCCCCAAGGAGGGCGCCGCCCTAACGCGCCGCCGTCAGATGCGCATCTGTACCCATCGGCCACGCCACGCGGCGAAGCCCTTGGCCAGCGCTTTCAGGAGGCTCGTGAGGTTGATCGCCCACCAAACCCCCGGTGCGCCCATCCCCAACGGAAACGCGAGCAGCCACCCGATCGGCACCCGCAGGGCGTTGAGCGGCGCGCCGAGCCGCAGGACGGGGCTGGAGGCGCCCGCCCCCAGGAGCACGCCCTCGGCGAGCGCCTCCCAGGCCACCGTGGGTTGCGACCAGGCCAGCGTCCGGGCGTAGCCGACGGCGGCGTCGAGCACGGCCGGGTCGTCGGTGAAGGGGGAGCAGAGGGTCCGGGCGCCGAACCAGAAGATGAGCCCCGCGCCCACCCCCACCGCGGTGACCATCGGGAGCGCGATCCGCGCCGCCCGGGCCGCTTCGGCCGGCTCCCCCGCGCCGAGTCGCCGCCCCACCACCGAGCCCACCGCGAGCGAGAGGCCGAGGAAGCAGGGGTAGGTGACACCCTCCAACGCCGAGAAGCCGATGCCCAGCGCGGCGTTCACCTCGGGGCCGAGGGGGGAGATCGTGAGACGGAGCAGCAGGAAGTAGACGGCGGCGTACGCCAGGGTGTTGAGGAACACCGGCGACCCGACCTTCAGGACCCGGCCCAGCGTGCCATCGCCGAGCCAGCGCGGCCCGCCGGGCGGCCACACGAGCCACACGCCGAGGAGGGACGCGGGGAGCCGCGAGAGCACGGTGGCCAGCGCCGCGCCCTGTACGCCCATGCCGAGGCGGTAGACGAAGAGCTGGTTCAGCAGCACGTTGCCGAGCACCGCGCCCACCTGCAGGGCCATCATTCGGCCCGTCTGGCCCCGCGCCACGAAGATGGCGTCGAGCGAGGGGGCCACGGCGAGCGGGAGGCCGAGCACCCCGAGGGTGCGGAGGAAGGTGGCGGCCTGCGTGGCAGTCTCGCCGGAGAGGCCAAGCAGGGAGGCGATCGCCTCGGCGCCGAACCCCGTCACGGCGGCAAAGACGGCCCAGGTGCCCAGCGAGCCGAGGAGCGCGACGCTCACGACCGCCCCACCGAGCCGATCGTCGCGTGCGCCGGCGGCACGCGCGGCCAGCGGCCCCACGCCGCCGGCCACGAGCTGGTGGAGGCCATACGCGGCGATGAGCACGAAGGTGCAGGAGCCGATGGCCGCCTGGGCCGGCGTGGACACCGCGCCCGCCGCGAGCTGATCGATCACCCGGAAGGCGTTGTTCAGGAGCGCCGACGCCGTGGCTGGCAGCGCCACCCAGAGGATATCCCGCGCGGTGACGGGGCGGGAAACGGGGGCGGTGGGCACGGCCGCGAGGGCTAACCCCTCGACCCTTCCGCCGCGGACCCTCCCCGCGCGGGGCCGATCAGCACACCTGATTGCGGCCGGCGTGCTTCGCGGCGTAGAGCGCAGTGTCGGCGCGACCGATCGCGGTTTCGGCGCGCTCGCCCGGGTCCCACTGGGCGGCCCCGATCGAGACGGTCACCTGCAGCGCCGGGTGCAGCGACGCCTGCTCGACGGCAAGCCGGAAGCGCTCCGCGATGACCCGCGCGCCCGCGGTGTTGGTGTCGGGCAGGATGGCCAGGAACTCCTCGCCGCCCCAGCGGGCGGCGTGGTCGCTCGTGCGCAGGCTCCGGAGCAGGAGCTCGCCCACCCCGCGGATCACACCGTCGCCGGCGGCGTGCCCGAGCTCGTCGTTCACCCGCTTGAAGTGGTCGATGTCCACCACGAGGAAGGACACGGGGGTGCGGTTTCGGGAGGCGCGGGCCAGCTCGCGGCGGCAGGCCGACTCGCCGCCGCGCCGGTTGGGCAGCCCGGTGAGGGAGTCGGTCAGGGCGGCGCGCGCCAGCTCGCGTTCGGCGGTGATGTCGAGCCAGGTGTCGAGCGCGCCCACGCCTTCGGGCAGGCTCACGGGCTTGGAGCTCCACCGCCAGGTGCGCGGCGGCTCGCCCGCGAACTGCACCTCCTCGTGGTACACGGCCGGCTCTGGCGGACGTTTGCGGAACTGCTGGATGAAGGCGATGTCCTCGGTGAGCCCGGCGAGCGTGTCGGCCACCGACGCGAGGTTGAGCTGCACCAGCTCCTCGGCCGGGCGGCCCAGCAGTCGGGCGAGCGCGGGGTTCGCGAGCCTCAGCTCGCCCGAGGCGGTGAAGAGCGCGACCGGCTGTTCGAGGTGCTCGACCAGCTTGCCCAGATGACCGAGGGCGAAGCGGGCGCGCTCGTCGGGGGGATGCAGCGCCTGACGGGCGATCTCGAGCTCACCGGACACCCGCCGGGCCAGCGCGTGAAGCTGGTTGACGTGCGCCACCGTCAGGTCGAGCGGAGCGCCGTGGAGGAGGCACAGCGCGCCAAGGACGGCGCCGTCCGCCGTTTCGAGCGGGAAGCCGGCGAAGCCGCGCACGCTGCCTTCGGCCACGAGCGGGTGGTCGCCGAAGACCGGGTGGTCCAGCGCATCCCGCACACACAGCGCCTCGCCGGCCACGGCGTTGACGAACAACTGGACGAGGCCGAACTCCCGAGGGGTGCCGGTGGCGTGGCGGAGGGCATCGGCGACGCCCGCATGCGCCACGGCGAGCTCCTCCCGGCCGGTGTGGATGGCGCAGAAGGCGGTGTCCACGCCGTAGGTGGTGGCGACGTGTTGCATGAGCGCCTGGACCGCCTGGGAGGGGGTGGGGGCGCCGAAGATGCCGGCGGCTTCGAGGCGCAGGCGGCGGGCATCGGCCTCGCGCGGATCGGGGGGGAGGGGAGGGCGGGCCACGCCGCCGCGGCCGAGGGCGGTGAGGATGGCGTGCCGCACCACCGAGGCGTCGAGGTTGCTGCTCAGGACGGCGGCGATGTGGAAGCGGGCGCGGCGCGACCACGCAGAAGCCCGGAGCTCCGAGAACGCGCTCACCACGATTCCCGGCACCGGCGGGTCCTGCGCGCGGAGGTCGGCGAGCAGGCGGAACCCGTCCACGTTGGCGACCGTGAGCTCGAGGATGCACACGGCCGGCCGGCCGCGGGCGGCTACGATGCCACGGGCGTCGTCGTCGTTGGCGGCTACGGCCGGATCGAGCCCCTCGGCTTCGACCGCGCTCACGAGGAGCGCGGCCCGCCGCGGCTGGGGTTCGACGATGAGGGCGTACACGGGGTCGCTCTTAGCCGGGCGGCCGGGCACCGTCGCCGCCGGGAGCGGGTTAGACGGGCGCCGTGACGCACGCCGAACTCCTCGCCTACCGGGAAACCCTGCTTCGTACCCGCGCCGAGCTGCTCGCCGCGGGCGACTTCGAGGTGCGCGCCGAGCTCGACACGCCGGTGCCCAGCTCGCGCGACCAGGATGAGGCCCCGCTCGTGGAGATGAGCCAGTCCATCGCCTCGGCGCGCAACCGCGAGCGCGGCGAGCGGCTGGCCAAGGTGGATGAGGCGCTGGAGCGCATCGTGAACGACCCCGACAGCGTGGGGCTCTGCGCCGAGTGCCAGGAGCCCATCCCGGCCCGCCGGCTGCAGCTCATGCCCTTCGCCACCCACTGCGTGCCGTGCCAGTCTTCCAGCGAGGTGAACCCGCACGGGCCCGGCCGCCGCAAGATCATGGACTACCGGTAGATTCTGCCGGCGCGGCCGATGCGCTCCCTGTCGGTCGTCGCACCCGTGTTCAACAAGTTGGCGCGGCTTGACCCCCCACGCGGGCCAGCTACACTCCCCGGATGCTCCTTTTCCTGTCCCTGGGTTTCGCGAAGCCGGTGTCGGAGTGCGAGCGGCCCTTCACCAGCGCCGAGCTGATCGACGCGGCCGACCTGGCCGAGAAGCGGTTCTCGAACCAGGACACGGCCGGCTTCGAAGAGGCGCGGTCGGCGGTCCAGGAGCGGTTGAATTGCACGAAGGACCCGTTGTCCGCGCTCGACGTCCTGCGGGTGCAGCGCGTCATGGCGCTCGGCGCGTTCTTCGAGGGTGACGAGGCTCGCATGCGGGCGTCGGTCGGGGCGATGGCGCGGGTGGACATCACCGCGCGCTTCCCCGAGGCGGTGGTGCCGCGCGGCCATCGACTGGACCGCATGCTCGACGAGCTCGCCGGCGCGCCGCACGGGGAGGGGCCGGCGCTTACCACGTTCTCCGACGGGTGGATCGAGGTGAACGGCGCATACGCCCCCAACGTGGACGGCACGGTGGCCTGCACGCTCCAGCGGCTCGACAACCAGGGCCAGGTGCTGGACACCCGGTACTGGCAACCCGGCGATTCTCTCGCCGACTGGGCGGCCGACGGCAGCGCCAGCGCGCCTTCTGCCGAGGCTGCTGCGCGAGCCGCGGCGCGCAAGGGACGAGCGGGGCCGGCGGCTGCCCGGGCGGGCGTCGTGCGGAAGAACGACACCAGTTCCCAGATCGCCCGGGAAAACGCCACGGCGCGCCATGTGGCGCTGGTGGCGAGCACGGGTGTGGCCGGCGTGGCCACGGCCGTGGCCTACGCCCTCGCGGCCGACGCGAAAACCCACGCGTTGGACGTGAACGAGCCCGAACCCACCGCGCTGGCCTGGCGGGAGCAGGCTGACGGGCTCACGTGGGGATGGATCGGCGGCAGCATCGTGAGCGGCGGTCTGCTCGCTACGCTCGTCGTTACGTGGTGAATCCCCGCGCCGAATTCGGCCGACTGGGCTATTAATAAAGAATCCGTCGCCACCGATGTGTGCGCCAGCCCTCCCGGAGTGTCCCATGTTCGTACGCCGCCCCATCCTTGCCCCCGGTGTGCTCCTCCTCCTCGCGGCTTGTGCCGAGGAAGGAGCATTCGATTCCGCCATGCACGAAGGCGTGGATGAAGCCGCAGCGGAGCGGGTGATCGTGGCAGGGGCCGACGGCGATGGCGATGGCTACGACAGCAGCGTGGATTGTGACGACGGCAACATCGCCGTCAACCCCGGCGCCGCCGAGAGCGACAACCTCGTCGATGACGACTGCGACAACTACGTGGATGAGGACTTCGTCTCGGCGGGCGATATCATCTTCACCGAGCTGAACAAGTACTCGTTCACCGGCTCGGCCGCGGTCAACTACAACGCCTCCTGGGTGGAGGTCCACAACACGAGCGACCGTACGATCGACCTCGCGTACTGGACGTTGGCGCGTGGCTACACCACCGGCAACAGCATCCGCCTCGATCCAGCCACCGCGCCGGTCATCGCGCCGGGCGACTACGCCGTGCTTTGCCAGACCAGCACCTACGAAGCCGGCACCGTGGCCTACCCGCTTGACTGCGACTACGTCTGGGGGGATTCCACCCAGCCCTCCACGTACGAAGGCACCTACCACAGCAACAAGTTCTACCTGCGGCACAGCAAGGATGCCGTGGCGCTGTACATCAACGGCACCCGCACCACGGGCACCGAGGTCGACAAGGTCGCCTACTACTACGACGCCGTGAACGGCTACTGGCCGCGTCAGGTGCGTTTCAGCATGACGCTGGACACCGCCTACTACACCCGCACCCTCAACGACAACAAGGGTGCCTGGTGTCACACCAACGAGAGCAGCGCCGAGGTGGGCGTGGCGAGCACCTCCTGGCGCTGGTGGGACCAGTCGGGCACCTCGAAGGATGAGTACGGCACCCCCGGCTCCGTGGGTTCGGACTGCCAGAACGATCCCGATCTCGATGGCGATGGGTACACCGGCGCCACCGACTGCGACGAGGGCAACTCCGCGGTGAACCCCGGCGCGGCCGAGGTCTGCGGCGATGGCCTCGACAACGACTGCGATGGCTCGGTCGACAACGGTGGCGGCTACGCCGACGTCGACGGCGATGGGTACGGCGATCCCGACGCGCCCGGCGGCTGCAGCGGCGGCGGTACCTTCGTGACCGACAACACCGACTGCGACGACAGCTCGGCCAGCATCAGCCCCGTGGGAACCGAGGTCGACGATGGCGTCGACCAGGACTGCGATGGTTGGATCGATGAAGACTTCGTCCTCGATGGCGACGTGATCGTGAACGAGGTGAACCGCCGCTCCAGCATCGGCGGCGTCGGCGTGCAGAACAACGCGAGCTGGGTGGAGCTCCTGAACACCAGCTCCCGCACCATCGACCTCGACAACTGGGTCTTCGCGCGCGGCACCGCCAGCACCGACAACCAGGTGATGATCGACCCGGCGGCCAACCTCAGCCTCGCCCCCGGCGAGTTCCTCGTGCTCTGCGACAGCGACGACTACGAAGGCTCCGCCACGTCCTACCCGCTGGCGTGCGACTACGTGTGGGGCGATGAGTCGCAGTCCTCGACCTACGTGGGCGACTACCACGACAACACGCTCTACATCCGCCGGGATGACGACACGCTCTCCCTCTACATCGATGGCGATCGTGTGTCCGGCAACCAGATCGACACCGTCACCTACGCGGTGGGCTGGGCCAACAAGGTCCGCTTCTCGATCGGCCTCGACCCCGACCTGCAGACCGCCACCGACAACGACACCCTCGGCAACTGGTGCGTGACCAACGGCAGCAGCACCGGGGCCGGCACCCCGAGCGACACCTGGCGGTGGTACGACACGTCGGCCACGACCTTCGACGAGTACGGCACCCCCGGCGCCGAGAACTTCGATTGCATCTCCGATGCCGACGGCGATGGGTACGCCGAAGATGTCGACTGCAACGACACCGACGCCGCCGTGAACCCCGGCGCCGTCGAGACTTGCAACGGCGTCGATGACAACTGCGACAGCGCGATCGACGAGGGCCTCGCCTCGAACACCTACTACGCCGACGTGGATGGCGATGCGTACGGCAACGCCGCCAGCACCACCACCGCGTGCACCACGCCCAGCGGCTACGTGTCGGACAACACCGACTGCAACGACGCGGATGGCACCGCCAACCCCGGCGCTTCCGAGGTTTGTGGCGATGGCGTGGACAACGACTGTGTCGACAACGACGTGGTCTGCGAGTTCTCCGGCAGCCAGGAGATCAAGGCCAGCTACGACTTCCGCGCCTACGGCACCGCCGCCAACATGTCGGTGGGCAGCGCGGTCTGCAACAACGGCGACTACAACGGCGATGGATACGACGACGTGGTGGTGGGCGAGGCCTACTACGACGCCAGCGGCGGCAGCGACAACGGGCGCACCAACCTCTGGTACGGCCCGGTCGACACCTCCGACGACCTGAGCACCGCCTCGCTCCAGATCATCGGCGAAACCAGCCGCAACAGCGACCAGTTCGGCGGCGCCACCCGCTTCGTGGGCGACGTGGACAACGACGGTAGTGACGATCTCGTGAGCGCCTCCTGGCGCGCCCAGACCGACGACCGCGGCATCGCCTACCTGTTCCTCGGCGGCAACACCACCACGTCGGTCAGCGGGGCGGATGCCTCCTTCACCGTCACCGGGGCCACGAGCTACGTCGGCTTCTCCTTCGATGGCGCGGAGGCCACCGGCGATACCGACTCCGACATCCTCATGGCGGCCTACGGCTACTCCAGCGGCGTGGGTCTCGTGGCCTTCTACGATGGTTCGGGCGTGTCGGGAGCGGAGGACCTCGGCTCCACCGCCACGGCCACCTTCAACGGCGCCTCGGCTGGTGAGAACTTCGGGTACGCCGTGGCGATGGGCGACCTCGACAACGACGGCATGGCCGACTTCATCATCGGCTCCCCGGCGGCGTCGAGCACCACCGCCACCGGTAGCGTGTACGTGTTCCTCGGCGGCGGCAGCATGACCGGCTCCAACGCGGCGAGCACGGCCGACTACGTGCTCACGGGCTCGTCGGCGGCCTCCCGCCTCGGCCTGAGCGTGGCCTTCCTCGGCGACACCGACAACGACGGCCAGGGCGACTACGCCGTGGGCGCCGACAGGGACGACAGCGCGGCGGCCGATGCCGGCGCCGTCTTCGTGATCACCGCCACCCCGGCGGCGAGCACCACGGCGCTCCTCGCGGCGGACACCGTCATCACCGGCCAGGTGGCGACCGACTACTTCGGGCGCACCGCCGCGGCGGGCGGCGATGAGAACGGCGATGGCTACGATGACATGCTCATCGGGGCCACGGCCTGGGACTACGGCGCGCTCAGCGGCGCGGGCGCGGTCTACTTCTGGTACGGCCCGCTCGCGAGCGGCACCGTCTCCGCCAGCACCTACGACGCCCGCTTCACCGGCGCGAACACCTCCGACGCCGTGGGCGCCGCGCTCAGCGGTGGCGGCGATGTGAACGCCGACGGCATCGATGACTGGATGTCGGGCGCCACGAGCTGGGACGGCTTCGGCTACCTCAACTCGGGCGGCAGCTGGCTCTACTACGGCTCGGTGCAGTAGGGGGCAATGCGCGTCTGCCCGTCCTCTTGCGGGGGGCGGGCGTCGCGGCGCATTGCGCGCGGCCGTGAGGCGCCGGCAGGCGCCGAGCGGGGTCAGCGCGGCAGGCGGACGTCGCGGATGTCGGCGAAGCCGGCGAGGGCCATCACGAGGCGGTCCACGCCGAGCGCGATGCCGGCGCTGCGGGGGAGGCGAGCCGTCGCGGCGATGACGCCCTCGTCGGTGGGGTGGGGCGTGCGCCCGCGTGATTGGCGCACGCGCGCGCTGTGCGCGAAGCGCGCGCGGAGCTCGCAGCCCTCTCCCAGCTCGGAGAAGCCGTTCGCGAGCTCCAGCCCGCCCAGGTAGAGCTCCACGCGCTCGGCCACTTCGCCCCGCACTTCGGCGAGAGCCGCCTGGCGGGCGGGGAAGTCGAGCACCCAGGTCGGGGCTCGCAAGCCCGGTTCGATCCGCTCCACCCACTCGCGGTAGAACGTGTCGTCGTCGTCGGGTATGGTGGCTGCGAAGAGGTCGGACACCGTGACGCGGCTGAACCCGGGCTCGGGCACGCCCAGCGCGGCGGCCGCGCGACGGATGAGCGGCTCAACCACGCCGATGAGGTCGACGTAGTTCGCGTTCTGCAGGTACAGCTCCAGCAACGTGAACTCGGTACCGTGGTGTCGGCCCAGCTCCTCGCCGCGGAAACACTCGGTGATGGCGTAGATGCGCGGAAGGCCCGCCGCCAGCGCTCGCTTCATCGCGAACTCCGGCGACGTGTGCAGGAAACCGTCGTGGGCGATCAGCGCTTCGAGGTTCTCCTCGAGCGCCGGACCATCCACGAGCACCGGGGGGTGGAGCTCGAGGAATCCCTCGGCCCACAGTCCTTCGTGGAGCGCGCGCACGACCGTTGCGCGCGCGCGCAGCCCCGCGAGGTTCACCGGCTCAGAGGCGCGACACGTAGCTGCCGCCATCGCGGGTATCGACCTTGAGCAGCTCGCCTTCCTTCACGAAGATGGGCACCTGGATTTCGGCGCCGCACTCGAGCTTGCAGGACTTCGTGATGTTGTTCGAGGTGTTGCCCTTCACGGCGGGCTCGGTCCACGCGACCTTGCTCTCGATGAAGTTGGGGAGCGTGACGTTGACGGCGCGACCCTTGTAGAAGAGCACGCTGACCTCGAGGTTCTCCATGAGGAACTTCGCATCATCGCCCAGAACGGCGCCCTGGATCTCGACCTGGTCGAAGCTCTCGGTGTTCATGAAGGTGTAGATGCCCTGGCCCTCATAGAGGAACTGCATGGGCTGCTCCTCGACATCCGCCTCTTCGAGCGTTTCACCGCTGCGGTAGGTGCGCTCGATCAAGGAGCCCGTGAGCAGGTTCTTCAGCTTGGTGCGCGTGAACGCCGTACCCTTTCCGGGCTTGACGAACTGGAAGTAGACGATGGTATAGGGAGCGCCTTCGGTCTCGACCTTCAGGCCGTTTCGGAAGTCGGAGGTTTGGTAAGCCATGACAACACCGGGAAGGGCGCGCGGATATCACGCGGGCGCCGTGATGGGAAGAGCGGAAGCGTCGGGGCGTTTTCCGTGGCTCGCCGCCGTGGACTGGGAAGCCGTGTCGTCGGTCTTTCCGGTGCGTCTCCCGCGCGGCTACGTAGGCGACGCGCACACGCCCGGCGATCCGCGGCTGCTCACCGCGCTGCCCGCGAACGCCGAGCTCGAGGCCGACGTCGGGGACATCCCCGATCCCGTCGGCGAGCAGGCGCGCTCACCGCTGCCGTGGGTGGTGCGCAAGCACGAGGACCGCGTCCTGCTCCTGCTCACGAAGCGTTGCCACGTGTACTGCCGGTTCTGTTTCCGCCGCGACCACCAGCCGGGAGAGGGGGAGGATCCGAGCGACGTCGAGTGGGGCGCCATGCTGGACTACGCCAGGGCGTCGGGCGCGAAGGAGGTCATCCTTTCTGGCGGTGATCCGCTCGCCGTGACCGATGCCCGGCTCTTCGCCGCGATCGACGGCGTCCGCCCCGAGGTGCCCGTGATCCGGGTGCACACACGCGCGCCGATCACGTTCCCCTCGCGCATCACGGCGAAGCTCGTGGAGGGGCTCCGCGCGCGGGCGCCGGTGTGGGTTTTCGTGCATGTGAACCATCCCGCGGAGCTCACCGCGGAGGTGGATGCCGCCCTCGCTCGGCTGGTGGATGCCGGCGTCCCGGTGGTGAACCAGTCCGTGCTCCTGCGCAGCGTAAACGACGACGCCGCCACGCTCGCGGCGCTGAGCCACGCCCTCGTGGAGCGGCGGGTGTTTCCGTACTACCTCCACCATCCGGATGCCGTGCCCGGCAACGCCGCCTTCCGGGTGCCGCTCGCCGAGGGCCGCCGGATTTACGCCAGTCTTCGACGGATGGTGTCCGGGCTCGCCCTGCCCACCTACGTGATGGATCCTCCCGACGGGAGCGGCAAGTTCGCGATCCCGGTGGATGCTTCGGGTTAGGCACCCGGATGGCCGTACGCTCAGCCACGCGCACCTACCCCACCCTGCGGGCCTTCCTCGAGGATTGGCACGCCACGCTCCGGCTCGGCGCGCTCACGCTGCCGCGGGAGAGCATCGATGGGGAGCCCGCCCACGACATGAAGATCGACCTCGTCCTCCCCCTCGCGGGGCGGGTTGGGCCGCTGACGTGTCAGCTGATCCAGCGCCTGCCCGATGGCAGCACGGCGTTCCGGGTGGCGGAGTGGCCGCGCAACGTGACCGCCGCCATCGATGGCGTGCTCGCTTCGGTCGATGAGCTCCGCGCCTGGATGCTGGCGTCGGGCAGCCTCGTCGAGCCGGGCGGCGCGAGCCGCGATGCCGCGCTCGAAGAGGAGCTGGCGGCCCTCCGTGCTCGCGTGAAGGAGTTGGAGTCGCGGCCGGCGCGGGTGGTGCACGTGGCCGCGCCGGCCGGCGATGGCGGCCAGGGCAGCGGGCGCATCCTCGTGGATGAGGATGGCAACAAGGTGGTGGAGCGCGGGCTCGTCATCCCCGATCTGGATGGGGTGGAGCCGGCGCTCTCCGGGGTGCTGGGCGACCGCTCCCTGCGCGATGCCCTCATGGAGCTCGCGCTCGAGCGCGCCACCGGCCTGCTCACGCTTCGCCTGCCCGATGGGCGCATCCGGTGGGGTATCTGGCAGAAGGGCGGGCCCGTGGGTTGGCGCGCCGAGCCCATTGTGGAAGACGAGGTCTTCGGCATCCTCCTCTTCCGCGCGAGCCAGATCACCCGCGAGCAGCTCGAACAGTCGCTCACGGTGATGGAGACCAACGGCACCCGGCAGGGCGAGGCCCTGATCGAGCTCGGCGTGCTCCAGTTCGCGCAGGTCGTGATGCTCCTGCAGAAGCAGGCCGAGTTCGTGTTCCAGCGGATCATTCGCGAGCGGGAGGGAACGTGGACGTTCCACCTGCTCGAGGAGGTGCCCGAGCGGTACGTTTCGCCGCCGTTGCGGGTGGCCTCGCTCCTGTTCCGCGCGCTGCGCTCCCACGTTCGCGACATGCCCGCCGAGGAGCTGGCCAACACGCTCCGGCCCTGGCTCGACAAGTACGTGTACTTCTCCGAGGGCGCCCAGCGCGTGCTCGACGAGATGAAGACCAACAGCGAGGAGTCTGGCTTCTTCAAGATCCTCGCCGCCACGAGCTACCGGCTCCGGGAGATGTTCTCGGTGTCCAACATGGCGCGCTCGGCCACGGCCGGCATGATCTGGACGCTCGCCGAGCTCAACCTCATCGAGTTCCGCGACACCGAGGCCGGTTCGCGAGGTTCGGAGCGCGTGGCCCGCGTGCTCGACGATCGCCTCCGCGCGGTGGTGAAGGGCACGCTCTTCGAGGCGCTCGACCTCCACTGGATCTGCAACACCGAGGAGGTCGAAGCGGCGTGGAAGAAGCTGGGCACCGAGTTCAGCCCGGCGAACACGGCCCGTTGGGGCGAGCAGAACCGCGAAACCCTCACGGCCATCCACGCGGGCATGCAGCGAAGCTACGACCGGCTGAAGGTGGATGCCAAGCGCCGCGAGTACCGGGCGGAGATCATGGAGAAGATCATGATCGAACACAGCGCGGAGCTGCTCGCGAAGAAGGGGGACATGGCGTTCATGAAGGAGAACGGCCGGGAAGCCCGGGACTGCTTCACCAAGGCCGTGGAGCTCATGCCTCGCGTGTCCGAGTACCAGACCGGTCTGGCCAAGGCGCGGGCGATGCGCTGAGCGGGCGGTGGCACGCAGGCGGCCGGGAGGCCGCGGCGAGCCGGGAACCCCCGCTTCACCCGCTTTCCCCCAAAATCCTCAGGGATTGGCGTCGAGATAGCGGCCGAGCGCCACGTTGGTTTCTTCGAGGTTCGGCCGGATCATCTTCACGATGAAGGCCTCGAGCTGCGACCGCATGGTGCCGGCGAGGAGCCGCGGCACGCCGGGAATGTCGGTGAGATCGAGCTGAAGGTCGCCCCGGAGCTCCACGCGGGTGTGGGCCCCCTCGGCGCGGATGTGGTTGGTGCCCGCACACTTGAACGTCTCGTTGAAGACGCGGAGCCCGATGCGCCACTCGCAGTAGCTCTCCGCTTCGTGCCAGGTGGCGTAGTCATCCCAAAGGAGGATTTCCGGCTTGACGATGGACTGGGCCATCCGGGGAATCTCTCCCTTGCCCGTCCACACGTTGTGGAGCTTTACCCAACCATCCCCTTCTTCCCGCTTCTGCACCACGACCTGCTTCACGTTCGGCATGTACGCGGCGATCTTCGGCAACTCGTCGCGGTAGGCGCGGAGAACCCGCTCCCGCGGGTGACGGATGGTGGAGACGGCGTGGATTTCCATCGGCGCGGCCTAACCGGTGGGGTTAGCCGCCGGCGTGCCTTCACGCCGCAGCGATCGCCGGGCCCGCGCCAACCCGCCAGAGTGGGCGGAGTCCACCCCACTCCGACAAGCGCTCACTGCCCGCGCGGGCGAAGCGCTGCGCGAGGGGGAGGATTCTGCCGCCCGCGTGCTCGAATCGTCGCTCCGCACGCGCGAGCGCATCGAGCGGGCCACGCACGGCTTCCACGCCTATCCGGCCGGCCTGCACCCCGATGGCGCGGCTGCGCTGCTCACCCTGGGCGAAGGCCCCGTGCTCGACCCCTTCTGCGGCGGTGGCACCGTGCTCGTGGAGGCGCTCCTCGCGGGCCGCTCCGCCCTCGGCTGCGACATCAACCCGGTGGCCACGCTCGTGGCCCGGGCGCGCACCACCCGCACCACCGAGGCCGAGCGCACGGCCCTGCGCGGGCTGGCTCGTCGCGCAGCCGATGCCGCGCGGCGTGCAGGGCTCAACAACGCGGACTCGGGCGGCCGGAACACCAGCATGCTGCGCGGGCCCGTGCCCGAGCTCCTGTGGGACTGGTACGACCCCTGGGTGGTGTGCGAGCTCGATGCGCTCCGCGATGTGGTGGGGAACGACCCCCTCGGCCGTGCGGTGCTCTCTTCGATCCTTGTGAAGGTGAGCCGTCGCGAGAGCGAAACGGCCAACCACCGCACCACGGAAGCGCGTCCGCCGACCACAACCGCCACGCTCTTCCACAAGCGCGCACGGGAGTTTGCCCGCCAGCTCGAAGACCTCGCCGGAAAGGTGGGGGAGGGGGCCGAGCCCCGCGTTCGGGTGCACCGCGAGGATGCGCGCGAGCTGCGGGAGCGCGAGGAGTTCGGCATGGTGGTGACCTCGCCGCCCTACCCGGGCGTGTACGACTACCTGCCGCTGCAGCAGCTCCGCTTCGCCTGGCTCGGTCTCGACCCGGGGCAGGCGCTGGCCGACGAGGTGGGCAGCCGCCGGGCCTTCAAGACCGACCGGAACGAAGCCACCGCCGCCTGGAAGCGCGACACCGCGCGTTGGGTGAAGGTCACGGCGCGCGCGCTGCGTCCGGGCGGGCGCATGGCCGTGGTGATCGGCGATGGCCTCGTGGGCGGTCGTCCGGTGGATTCGCTCGGGCCACTGGGCGAAGCGGCGCGGGCCGAGGGGCTCGTGCGGGTGGCGCGGGCCACGGTCGAGCGGTGGGATGAGGGCGTGGAGCGGATGCGCCCCGAGCATGCGGTGCTCTACGAGCGGGCTTCGACGTGACCCCCACGGCCCCCTGGTCGGACGAAACCACCCCGCTCTTGGCCATTCGTGAGGCGCTCCGGGGTTTCAACGCCGACCGCGAATGGGGCCAGTACCACTCGCCCCGCAACCTCGCGATGGCGGTGTCGGTGGAGGCGAACGAGCTCCTCGAGCTGTACCTGTGGTGCGCCGACGAGGGCCCGCAGCCGGCCGTGGCCGCGCGGGCGCCGCGCGTGGAGGAGGAGGCGGCCGATGTGCTGCTCACGCTCCTGAACCTCTGCGACCGCGCCGGCATCGACCTCGCCGCCGCGGCGGAGCGGAAGCTCGCGAAGAACGCGGCCCGCTACCCGGTGGAACGCGCACGCGGGCGGCTGGAGAAGGCCGGCGAGCTGGAATAAAGAACGCCGATGCAGGGAAACAAACGCGAAATCCAGCGGGAGGAGACCCGGCGACGGCTGTTCGCCGCGGCGCTCGACGTGTTTCGTCGGGACGGGGTGGAAGCGGCCCGGATCGACGACATCGTGGCCCAGGTGGGCGTGAGCCGGGGCACCTTCTACTTCCACTTCCCCACGAAGGAGGATGTGCTCGCCCTGGCCTACGCCGAGGCCAACGGGCGTCTGGTCGCGCTCATCGGCTCCGCGCCCGAGGCGATGGAAATCCGCGCGCTCCTGGGGCTCATCGTGGCCGACATCGCGGCGGTGTGGGAGAGCGACCCGCGCCTGTTCTCGCAGGTCGGCCTCCACGCCCTCCGGCAGGTGGCCCACACCGATCCGGGCGCCCCGCGCGACCCGGTTCGGCAGCACCTCGCCGTGCGGTTCGCCGAGGCCATCTCCCGTCGTGAGCTGGTGGAGGGCCTGCCCCCCGACCTGCTCGCCGACATCTTCCTCCTCAACGCGTTCACCGGCATGCTGGCGTGGAGCGCCAACCCGGGGCTGCCGTTGGAGCCCGTGCTGCAGGGCGTCGTGCACCTCTTCCTCGTGGGGGCGGCGAGGCCGACTTCGGTGTTATGAGGGCGGGATGATCCGCTGGGCAGCCCGCACCGACGTGGGCAAGAAACGCGAACACAACGAGGACAACCTCCTCTCCCTCCCCGAGCAGGGCATCTTCCTCGTGGCGGACGGCGTGGGTGGCCGGGCGGCTGGCGAGGTGGCCAGCGCGATGTGTGTCGAGGCGTTCTCGGATGAGGCGCCGAACATCGTGACGGCCCTCCAGGGGTTCGACCAGGCGCGCTCCAACGAGGCCCGGAATGCCGTGCTCTCCGAGCTCGATCGGGTGTGCCAGGTGGCCACGCGCCGCATCTACGAAACCGCGGAAACCGAAGACCGCAAGGGCATGACCACCACCATGGTGGCGGTCGTGGTGGGCGGCGGCTCGGCCTTCCTCGTGCACGTCGGCGATTCGCGGGCCTACCTGTTCCGCGATGGGGAGGTGCGGCAGCTCACGGAGGACCACTCGATGGTCAACGAGCTGGTGCGCAGCGGGAAGATGACCTGGCCCGAGGCCCGCGCCTCCCGCCACCGGCACGTGATCACGCGCGCCATCGGGCTCTACCCCACCGTGCAGCCCTCGCGCGGCTCCTTCGATCTCCTCCCGGGCGACCGGCTGATCCTCTGCAGCGATGGCCTCTCGGATGTGGTGGCGCCCGAGCGCATGCTGCAGCTCGTGGGCGCCTACGAGCCAACCAAGGCGGTCGACGAGCTGATCCAGGCGGCGCTCGATCGGGGCGGCCCCGACAACGTGACGGTGCAGCTCATCGAGCCGCTGGGCAGCCCGCGCACCGACCAGGCGGTGGTGCGCGCGCGCACGCTCGAGCACCTCTTCCTCTTCGAGGACATGCCCTACGCCGCGCGGCTCCAGGTGGCGCGCATCATGGATGAGCACTGGTTCTCGCCGGGCGACGTGCTGGTCACGGAGGGCGAGGCTGGCGACAGCATGTACATTGTCACCGAGGGGCAGGTGCGGGTCACGGTGGCGGGTGTGGCGCTCGCCACGCTCGGCCAGAACGAACACTTCGGCGAGCTCACGCTCACCGACCACCTCCCGCGCTCGGCCACGGTGTCGGCCGCCTCGTTCGGTAGCGCCGTGAGCGTGTCTGCGGATGCGCTGCGCGAGTTCTGCATGCTGGAGCCGAGCCTCGGCAACCAGCTCCTCTGGAAGCTCCTGCAGGTGCTCGGCCAGCGGCTGCGTGCCGCGAACGCCCGTGTGGTCAGCGAAGAGGTGAGCGTGGTGTCGCTCGAGGACGAAGATCCGTGACCCGCACCCTCTTCGAGCTGCCCGCGCCCGAGCTGGGCCGGACCATGGGCGTGGCCCGCTGGGGTCACTACGGCCGCCCGGTGGTGATCTTCCCCACCGGCGGTGCCGACTACCTCGACGTGGAGCGGTTCCTCCTGGTGCGCGCCCTGGAGCCACTCGTCGAGGCGGGGCGCATCAAGGTCTACGCCGTAGACAGCGTGTGCCGGCAAGGGTGGCTCGGCGATGTGACGCCGCGCGTGAAGGTGGCGATGCAGGTCGCGTACGACCGGTGGCTCACGAACGCGCTCTTCCCGCTCATCGAGGCCGACTGCATGGGTAGCACCGAGCGCATGGTGGTGGCGGGGGCTTCGCTCGGCGCCTACCAGGCGTGGACGGCAGCAGCGCGCCACCCCGACCGCATCGAGCTCTGCGTGGGCATGTCCGGCACCTACCGGATGGACCGCCGCCTCGATGGCTACTGGGATGAGGACTGGTACTTCCACGACCCCGCCCAGTTCCTCGCCAACCTTCCGGAGGGTCCGCTGCTCGACAAGCTGCGGACCGTGCGGTTCGTGCTCGGCCTCGGCGAGCGCTGGGAGAACGCCACCTACACCGAATCGGCGGCGGCGGTGCTCGGCTCGCGGGCCATTCCCACCACCGTGCTGCGGTGGAAGGACCCGGCGGGTCACGACTGGCCCACCTGGCGCACGATGCTGCCCACCGCGCTGGACCACCTGCTCTAACATGCGCGTCGAGTCCACCGAGCCCGTGCTGCAGGTGGTGCTGGACCGGCCGGAGCGGCAGAACGCCCTCGATGGGGCCACCGTGGCGGCGCTTCGCGCGCAGGTCGCGGAAGCGGCAGCGCGGCCCGGGGTGCGCCTCCTGCGGCTCGCTGCGGAAGGGAAGACGTGGTGCGCCGGCGCCGACCTCCAGGCCATCGCGAACGATCCGGGCGGGCTCCTCGGCGTGACCCACGCCTATGCCGACCTGCTCGCCGACCTCGCCGAGTGCCCCGTGCCGGTGCTGGCGGTGGTGAACGGGCACGTACGCGGCGGCGGTGTGGGTCTCCTCTGCGCGGCCGACCTCGTGGTGATGGGCCCCAACGCCACGGTCACGCTGCCCGAGGCGCGGGTGGGCCTCTGGCCGATGATGGTGGGGGCCTTGCTGACGCGGGTGGTGTCGCCGCGGCAGGCCATGGCGCTCGCGCTCACCGGCGAGCGGCTCGAGGCGGCGGAGTGTTTGCGGGTGGGGCTGGCCACGCGCATCGGCCCCGATGTGGGCGAGCTCGCCGAGGCGCTGACGGCCGCGGTGCTTCGGCAGGCTCCGGCCGCGGTGCGGGCTGGGCGCGCGGCGTGGCGGGAAAACGCGGGCATGGAGGCAAGCCCCCTGCGGGCGCGGCTGCACGCCCTGGCCGATGCCCTCGCCGAGCTGAGCAGGGGCGTGGAGGCGGCGGAAGGCATCCGCGCCTTCTTCGAGAAACGTTCGCCGATGTGGTAAGCGGTCGGATGCGCACCGAGAACCCCGATCGCCCCGCCATGATCACCTGTGCGCTCAGCGGTGTGGTGGCGAACCGGGCGCAATGCCCCGCCATCCCTTACACCCCGGAAGAGTACGCGGCCGAGGCCGTGCGGGCCTACGAGGCCGGCGCGTCCGCCGTGCACATCCACGCGCGCAAGCCCACCGGCGAGCCGAGCTTCGAGGTGGAGGACTACCGGAACATCCGCGATGCGATCGTGGCGGCCTGCCCGGTCATCATCAACTTCAGCACGGGCGCCGTGGGGGTGTCGGTCGAGAAGCGGGTGGCGTACCTCGAGGCGGTGAAGCCCGCGGTGGCGGCGCTGAACATGGGCTCGATGAACTACGCGAAGTTCTCGAAGTCGCGCGGCGACTTCGTATTCGACTTCGTGTTCGCGAACCCCATCTCCGAAATCCGGGCGCTGCTCGGCGCCATGACCGCCGCCGGCATCCGGCCCGAGTGCGAGTGTTTCGATCTCGGGCATGTGGGCACGCTAACGCCGCTCATCGAGATGGGGCTGCTTGGCCCGCCCTTCCAGGTGTCGCTGATCCTCGGCGTGCTGGGGGGCATCCCCGGCACGGTGTCGAACCTCTGCCACATGGTGGACCAGCTGCCGGTGGGGAGCGACTGGGAGCTCATCGCGCTCTCGCTCGACCAGTGGCGGCTCCTTTCGGCCGGCGCGGCGCTGGGCGGCAACGTGCGCGTGGGCCTGGAGGACAACTTCTACCTTTCGCCGGGCGAGATGGCGCGGTCCAACGGCGATCTTGTGGCCAAGGCCGCACGGATGCTCCGCGACATGGGCCGACCCATTGCCACCGTGGCAGAGTGTCGCGAGCGCCTTGCGCTCGTGCACGCGTAGGTCGGTCCGGGTCAGTCCTCTTCGTCGAGGGCGCCGAAAGCTTCGTCGGGCGGGAGCTGCGCGGCGAGGAGCGGGGCCTCCGGGTCGCCGTCGCAGTCGTGGTTGGTACGCCCGTCGGCCGGCTCGGCGGGGGTGTCGGCGCCGTTGTGGTGGTCGGGCGGCGGGCAGGCGGCGGCCGCGTAGGCGGCAGGGTCGACGCGTGCGGGATCGGTGGCGCGCGACTCGAAGCGCTGCCAATCCCCGCGGATGAGGCGCTCGTGCGGGTACCAGGAGGACTTGTAGCGGAGCGCCTGCGCGTCGGAGGCCCACAGCCCGAGGTAGTACCAGCGGATGCCGGCGGCGGCGCAGAACTGCAGCTCGCGCAGCACGCTGAACACCCCCACGCTCCGCCGCTCCACCGCCGGGTCGAAGTAGTGGTACGCAGAGTTCGCGGAGGTGACGCCGAGATCGAGCAGGCTCACCCCAACCAGCCGGCTGCCTTCGAGGTAGCGAACCTCCACGGTGGAGGCGCAACTCTCCACCAGCCAGTCCTGGTACCCCACCGGATCACGACGTGAGTACTCGGTGAGCAGGCCACGGCCCCGGCGGTGGCGGTTCCACAGCGCCACCCGCCGGCGCGTGAGCACGGGTGGACCCATCTCCACCCGCAGGTCGGCGTTGCGGCTGGACACGCGCCGGTGGGTGCGGGAGGGCTTGAACGCCGCCACATCGATGCGCACCGGCTCGCAGGCGTGGCAGAAGGGGCACTCGGTGCGGAACACCGTCTGGCCTACGCGCTGGTCGCCCTCGGCGAGGAGGATGTCCAGGCCTTCGGGCGACAGGCGGGAGAGCGGGGCGCGAGCGGGGCACCGGGCCACCTGCCCGGCGCGGTACACGCAGGCCTCGAAGCGGTCCTGCACCACGCGGGTGGGCGGTGGGGCGTTGTCCTGCTCCGGTCGGGCCACTCCGCGGCTACAGGTGCGTGGCGGTCGCGGTGGCCGTTGAGTTGCAGAGCGTGGTTTCCAGCGTGAGGTCGCCGGAGGCGCTCAGCGTGTCGGAAGCGGCGGTGCCATCGTACGTAGCGGTGACGGTGAGGCCCGACGAGGTGAAGGTGCCATCGCAGGTGAAGGCATCGGAGCCGCCGCCCACGCAGTCGAGGGTGCGGGCGCCATCGATGTCGACGACGAGCTCGAAGGTGCCGGCGGCCGCGTCCGTGCAGGTGACGGTCCCGCTGTAGGTGTCGGTGGTGCCGGTGGCGATGCTGCAGTCATCGACCACCCAGGTGGCCACGAAGTCGTAGCTGCCGTCCGAGAGGAGGCAGGCGGCGGCCGCGCCGGTGTCGGAGGTGTCGCCGGCCGTGTCGGCCGCGGTGTCGCCGGCCGTGTCGGCCGCGGTGTCGCCGGCCGTGTCGGCCGCGGTGTCGCCGGCCGTGTCGGCCGCGGT
>CAISIK010000208.1 GCA_903885375.1 uncultured Pseudomonadota bacterium | reverse complement strand
GCCCCGACGAGGTCCACTCCTCCACCAGCCGCTTCCGCTCCGCCACCGTCGTCGCCACGCTCACCATGGTCTCCCTGTCCATCGACGCGCTCTACCCGCCGTCCTCGATACCCGGGAGATGGGGTCCGCCGGGGGTTTACGTTGGTTGCGGTGTGATGTTCGGCTGCCCCGTCCGGGCGATTTCTCCCAGGCTGGGCCCGCCACCACGGTCCACGCCCCGTGCACGAGCCGCGCGCGCAGAGACCCGGCGCTTCCCCGTCGCCCGCGCGCCCGCCTCGATTGCGCCGCGAATCGCGGCGATCCCGCCCACCCCGGGGTGGGGCGGACGCGATTCGCCCCACCCCAGCCATTCCATAACGTTGCGCCCCGCCACCGCGAGAGCCGTGCCCCGCGGGTTCACCGCCCTCCCCTCACGCCCTCGGATGGTAGGTGGCGTGGACCTTCCGGAGCCGCTCCTTCGAGACGTGGGTGTAGATTTCCGTGGTGGTGAGGCTCGCGTGGCCGAGCAGCGCCTGCACCACTCGCAGGTCGGCGCCGTGGTTGAGCAGGTGGGTGGCGAAGCTGTGCCGGAGCACGTGCGGGCTCACCTTCCCCCGCAGGCCCACGCTCCGGGCGTAGCCCACGAGGCGCTCCCAGAAGTTCTGGCGGGTCATCGCGGTGCCGCGGATGGAGAGGAAGACGGCGGGGCTGCGACTCGGGGGGCGGGCCTCGGCGAGGTAGCGGAGGAGCGCATCGCGGGCCACGTCGCCGAGCGGGATGAGCCGCTCCTTGCCGCCCTTGCCGCGCACCTGGAGAAACCCGCCCGGGAGGTTCACGCCGGCCAGCGGGAGCTTGACCAGCTCGCTCACGCGGAGGCCGGTGGCGTACATGAGCTCGATCATGGCGCGGTCGCGAATGTGGAGCGGATGGTCGGTGTCGGGCGCGGCGAGCAGCGCCTCCACCTCGGCCTCGCTGTGCACCGAGGGGATGCGCCGGCCGAACTTGGGACCCCCGAGGAGCACGGTGGGGTTGTCGGGCTGGAGGTTCTCGGCCACCAGCCAGGCGAAGAGCTGGCGGACGGCGCTGAGGTTGCGGGCGCGCGAGCGCGGATCGAGCCCGAGGTCGGTGAGGTGGACGAGGAAGGCGCCGAGCGCGTGGTGACCAACCTCCCCCGGCTCGCGGTAGCCCTGGGCGGCGCTCCAGCGGGCGAGGCGCACGAGGTCGCTCCGGTAGGCGGAGAGCGTGGCGCGGGCGAGCGCGCGCTCCACACGGCCCCAGGAGAGGAAGGCATCGAGCGCGGCGTCCCACGCCGGGGTGAGCAGGTCGTCGGGCACGGGCCTCACTTATCGCAGCGGAGGCGATAGCTGGCGGCATGGACCCCGACCTGCACCTCGTCCTCCTCCGCGGCGTGAACGTGGGGGGGCGCAACCTCCTGCCGATGGCCGAGCTCCAGCGGGCCTGCCTCGCGAGCGGCGCGCTCGCCGCGAGGACGTACATCCAGAGCGGCAACGCGCTCGTTCGCCTGCTCCCCGCCGCGCAGGCGGACTTCGCCGAGCGCCTCAAGCAGCGGCTCGCGGCCGATGCCGGGGTGGACTCGCCGGTGGTGCTCCTCACGGCGGCCGAGCTGGCGGCCGTCCGCGCCTTCTGCCCCTTCCCCGACGCCGGCCCGAGGGAGGTGCACTACGCCCTGCTTGGGGCCCTCCCCTCGCCCGATCGGGCGGCGAGCCTCGACCCCGATCGTTCGCCCGGCGATCGATTCGTGGTCCGCCATCGGGCCGTCCACCTGCACCTTCCCAACGGGGTGGCGCGCACAAAGCTCACGAACGTGTGGATGGATCGCGCGCTCGGCGTCGTGAGCACCGTGCGAAATGCCGCGACGATCGATGCACTTCTGGCAATGGCGACCGAGGGGTTGCCAGCATAACGGCCCCTCCTCCCGAGGATTCCATGCTGATGACCCCCAAGGTGAAGCTCCACGACGGCATTGTGGGCGCGCTGGTGCTGGGCTCCACGCTCCTCGCCTGGAAGGTGGACCCGGCCTTCATCTGGCTTGCCGGCCTCACCGGCGCCATCATGATCTCCAGCGCCTTCACGGGCTTCTGTCCGGTGCACTTCCTCGTCAGCAAGATCGTCAAGGCTTGAGGCCGGGCGCGGCCGCTCGAGGCCTGTTCGGGTGCGGCCTGCTCACCCTCGCCGCGGGGCCGGCGCGTGCCGAGCCCGGCGTCTGGGAGCTTCGCGCGCTCGGCGGCGCGGGGCTCGATGCCCACTCCCATGGCGAGGTCGACCTCGGCGTGCGGAACGGCGCGTTCTCGGCGGAGCTCTTCACCGACACGCTCGACCTCCGGTGGCAGCCGCAGCTCCCGCGCGGTCGCGCCTGGCTCGCGGCCCGGGGGGTCGGGTTCGCGGGGGCGATGATGATCACGCCCTACGAGCTGCCCGACACCGTGGCCCTCACCCCACGCGCTCGCCACCGTCGAAGGCGGCGCCATGGGCTGGCTCCCGCGCGGGTTCTACGGCGGCGGCGGCGGCCGGGCGAGCGTGCTGGCCTTCGGCGCGCGCGACACCACCACGATCCCCGTCCCGGTGCCGGAGCTGGTGGCGGGGCCCCTGGCCGGTCTCGGCTGGTGGTCGCCGCTCGCGCAGGCCGAACTTCGGGCGGGGGTGGACTTCGCGCAGCCGCTGGAGGCGAGCCCCGAGGGCGACGAGGCCGCGCTGCAGGCGGCCTTCGGCGAGGGCGGGGCGGTCGGCGCGGCCGTGCAGCCCTGGGCCGAGCTCGACGCGCGCTGGCGCTCCCGCGCGACGGTAGCGCCGCGGGTGGAGCTGCGTGCCGGCTGGTCGGAGGGGCGGGGCGCCGCCACCAGCTTCCGTGCCGGCGGGAGCATGCCCTACCAGGTGCCCGTCGTCGGCGATGGCTGGTCGAGCGAATGGCTCACCCGCTACGCCGCCGTGCGCGCGGGCCTCTTCGTGGGCAGCCCCGATGCCGCGCCCGCGAGCGGCGTGGGCGCCGAGTCGGTAGGGGCACCCACGAGCGCCGTGAAGGGGCGGATCGGCGTCGTGTCGGACGCGATCGTGGGGTCCGAGCTTCCCGACGAGCGCCCCGAGATGAACGCCGGAGCCGGCCTCGCCGGGGGTCTCCGCTGGCGCCGCGCCTGGCTCGTGGGGGAAGGCGGCTGCACGCTCCTCGCCGCGCCGAGCGCGACCGGCTGCGCGGGGATGGTGCGGCTCGGCGTGGACTGGTTCCCGGTGGGGAAGCGCTGAGCGCGGGGGCGGCCTGTTCCGCCGCCACCACCGCAATTGCCGCCCGGATCGACCTCCTCCGGGGTACGGTGGCTCCGCGGGACCGCCTCACCCGCCCGGAGCTCCGATGTCCCTGCGTACCCTCGGCTTCCTCCCCTTGCTCGCCTTCCCGGCGTGCACCACGGCCTCGTCGATCGACCTCGCGGTGGACACCTCCGGCGAGTCCGACACCGACACCGACACCGACACCGACACCGACACCGACACCGATACCGATGCCGACCCGGTCAGCCCCTGGGCCGGCGCGTGGTCGGGCAGCCTGTCGCTCACGGCCGAGGGCCCCGACGGCAACGTGACGGAGATCTGCATCGGCGAGGCCACCCTCACCGTGGCCGACGACGCCACCACCACCGGCGAGGGCACGTGCAGCCCCGGCGAGGAGCCCCCGCCGCCGGGCCCGCCCGAACCCACCTTCACCTTCACCGGCGAGGTGGCCGAGGGCGGCGAGTTCACCGGCAACGTGGCCCAGACCGGCCCCGATGGCTCCAGCGCCGACTACGAGGTGACCGGCACCTTCAGCAGCCGTGGCACCGGCCTGTTCTGGGGCGGCGAGGTGGAGGGGCCGGGCGGCGAGCCGCTCGAGTTCGAGGGGTCCACGGTCCTCACGCGCTGATCGAACGGAGGCGCGCATGAAGGTCGTCGTCGCGGGTGCAGGGATCGGCGGGCTCCTCGCCGCACGCGCGCTGGCGCAACGGGGGCACGCGGTCGTGCTCGTGGAGCGGGCCACGGCGTTTCGGCCGGTGGGCGCCGGCATCATCCTCGCCACCAACGCGCTCGCCACCCTCGACGCGCTCGGGCTCGACGTGCGCCCGGCCGGTCGGCGCCTCGGCAAGCTCGACATCGTGAACGAGGCGGGGGCCGTGATCTCGCCGCTGGTCCTCCCCGAGGGCGGGCCGCTCGAAGCCTGCAGCTTCCACCGGGCCGAGCTGCACGAGCGCCTCGTGGCGGCGCTGCCGCCGTCGGTGGAGGTGCGGCTGGGCGTCGAGCTCGACGCCATCGAGGTCGGCGCGGCCGGGACCGCCCTGCGCTTCACCGACGGGTCCCACCTCCACGTCGACCTCGTGATCGGCGCCGACGGCGCCCACAGCCGCGTACGCGCGGCGCTCCACCCCGAGGCGAAGCTGCGCTACAGCGGGCAGACCTGCTGGCGCACGGTGGTGCCGGCGCCCGATCTGGCGGGCACCAGCGAGGCGTGGGGCCAGGGGGGCCACCGCTTCGGCACGGTGCCGCTCCGCGACGGGCGGGCCTACCTCTTCCTCGTGTCCCCCGCCGAGGAGGGCGCGCCCACCCCGCCCTGGGCGGAGCTCGCCGCGCGCTTCGGCGCGTTCGGCGGCGATGCCGCGCGGGTGTGGCCGGGCGTGCGCGCGGAGGGCCTCGTTCACCACGACCTCCACGAGCTCGACGCGCCCGTGTGGGGCAACCCGCGCGCCTGGCTCCTCGGCGATGCGGCCCACGCGATGACCCCCAACCTCGGTCAGGGCGCGGCCATGGCCATCGAGGATGTCGGCGCCCTCGCCCTGCACCTGGGAGAGCCGCTGGAGCAGGCCCACGCCGCCTGGGTGGCGGACCGCTCCGCGCGGGTGGCCCGGGTTCATGCCGAATCGGCGCGGATGGGGCGGATGGCGGCACTCACGAACCCCGCGCTGCGGTGGATGCGCGACACCGCCTTCCGGCTCACGCCGCCCTCGGTGGGCGTCAAGGTGATGCGCGCGCTGGTGGCGCCGGGGCAGGCGCTGGCGGGCCGGGTGGCAGGGCCCGAGGGCCAGGCGCGGTCAACGTAGGACCGGGTGGCCAAGGGCGCCCGGGCGGGAAGGACCACGGTGGCGACTCGCTCGGAGCGGGGGAGCCCTGGGGGAGCCGCGCCGCGACCCACCTCGGGGGTTTCGGGTGCGGCGGCGCGGCTCGGCGCGGTCGGGGGAGCGTCGCGGGCGGGTAGGTGCAAGCGAACTCGCGCTTCAGCCTCCTGAACCCGGAGTTCGGTTGCGGGAGCCCCCCAGCCGCCGCACAAACCACACCGGCCCCCGGGCCCCCCCCGCAGCAATTGGCGCCCGGGGTCGGCCCCTTCCCGGGTAGATTGGCCTGCGGAGCAACCTCGCCCGCTCGGAGCTCCGATGTGGACGCGCACCCTCGGCATTGTCGCCGTCCTCGCCCTCTCCCTGCTCCCCCGTGTCGCCGCGGCGAACGAGCCCGCGGCAGCGGCGGCGCGCTCCCCGTTCGCATGGGAGCGCCCCACCGCGACCACCTTCACGCTCGGCGAGGAGCTGCCCCTCCCAGCGCCACTGCCGGCCAGCGACCTCCCCGCGGCGCAGGACTACCGGAAGCACCTCCGCCTCGCCGATGCGGGCCTCGTCACGTTCGTCGGCGGTGTTGGCCTCGGCGTCGGCGGGAGCATCGTCCTGATCCAGACGCTCGGCGGCGGCGACCAGGACAACATCGCGCCGGGGGTTGGACTGCTGATCGCCGGACTGGCCGCGGCACCCGTGGGCCTGACCCTGTTCACGGCGGGCAACCTCCAGGCTGCATACGACCTGCGCGTCGGCGGCAAGGTCGGCCCCGTCGTGCCCGGATGCATCGCCCTCGGGATGGTCACCGCCGCCGACCTCCTCCTCATCGCGGGCGCCGCGACGACGTCGACCGGTAGTGCGCCTTCGGGGGGACTGTGGGCCCTCGGCGGCCTCCTGGGCGTCGGCGCGCTCATCCCCGCGTTCATCACCTACGGGACGGTGCGGCACCGCGGGGCAGAGTTCCAGGCCAGCCTGGCTCCCTCCCTGGTGCCTGTGCGAGGCGCCGAGGGGGCCGTGTCCGCGAGCCCGGGGCTGGCCCTCTCGGGCACCTGGTAGGCGGCGCGTTCAATCCGCGTAGTACCAGGCCGTGGCGGCGAAGCGCGCCGCGAACGTGGGCAGGACCTCGTGGGTGACCCGCTCGGAGAGGAACACCACGAGGTGGCCCAGGCGCGGGTCGATCTCCACGGGGTGCTCCAGGTGGAGCTTGAGCCGGCCGCCGTCGGTGGCCTGCCACACGGGGTTGAGGAAGCTCACGGCGGTCAGGCGGCGGCCCGGCCGCCCGCGGGCCGCGTCGAGGTGCGGGGCGTAGCCGGAGCCGCCGCTCGCGTAGTGCGCCAACTGCACGTCGAAGCGGGTGAGCCCGAGCCACGCTCCTTCGTTCACCTCCACGCGGAGGGCCTCGAAGCCCTCGTGGAGGGCGCCGAGGTCGGGGTCGTCGACCGCCACCCACTGCGTCCGATCCGACCGCGAGGCCGAGCCGCTGCCCGCATCGCTCGACACCCGCGAGGCGTGGTAGGCCCCCACCCGCGCTTGCGCCACGGTGGCCGTGGCGGCGGCCGGCCCGAACGCCTCGCGCATGAACCAGCCATCGCGCCCGAGGCCCTCGATCTCGGCCTCCGTCAACGCGCCGCCCCGTGCGCACGCGGGGAGGAGCGGGACGGGAGAATCACCGGACTCCCTAAGCGATCCGGCGGACAAAGCCCGGATCCGTGCGCACACTCTGTCCCAGCCCCGTTGGTACTCTCTGGCACACCCCATTACGGCCCGCCTGATCCGGGGGGCGATCGGGTTCGCGCTGCTGCTCGCGTCGCTGGTGGTGGCCGAGAACGTCTTCGTGAACACGGGGCTGCACGCGCTCCTGAACCTGCAGCCCGAGCGGGTGCAGATCACCTGGAGCCGGGCGTACATGCTGGTGCCCGGGCACGTGGAGGTATGGGACCTCGGCCTGCGCGTGCAGGACGAGCACACCCAATGGAAGATCGAGGCCGACCACGCAGCGGGCACGATCGACCTGCCTGCCCTCCTCGAGTACCGGTTCTCCGCGCGCGACCTGCGCGGGTCGGGCGCCAGCTTCCGGCTGCGGCAGCGGCTCGAGGCGGGCGCGGGGTCCGCAGCGGCCGGCGCGAAGCCGACGATCGAGGGGCTGGAGAACCCGCCGTCGCACTCCCCGGAGGAGGCGTACGGGCCGCCGCCGCGGCGGTTCCGCATCCAGCTCCACGACCTCCTCGTGGAGCACGTGCGCGAGCTCTGGATCGAGGACTACCGGTACGTCGGGGAGGCCCGTCTCACTGCGCAGCTCGACCTCCTCGACAAGGAGTGGCTCGCCGTACCCGCCGCCACGCTCGAGTTCACGAGCGGCGCCGTCACGCTCGCCGATGAGCCCATCGCCAGCGACGTCGTGGGCCAGGTGGACCTCGCCGTGAAGGGGCTCGACCCCGCCGACCTGCGCGGCGCCGACCTCCTCTCGGCGGTCACGGCGCGCGTGTCGCTGGCCGCCCAGGTGCAGGACCTCCGGTTCCTGTCGTTCTACCTTCGCAAGGCCGCGTGGCTGTCGCTGAGCGGTGGCGAAGGACCCCTCGAGCTCGACGTGCTCATCGACGAGGGGCGCGTGCTGGAGGGGAGCCGGATCGGCGTGAACGCACACGGCGTCGTGGCCCGCTTCCTCACCTATGCAGTGACGGGCGATGCCAACGTGCGCGTGGCCGTGACCCCGGTGGACGGCGCCCCGGAGGCCCAGCTCTCCGTGGAGTTCTTCGACTTCGCGATCACCCGATGGCGGGATGAAGCGGCCCACGTGCGCGGCACGGGCCTGCGGCTCGAAGCGCGCACCCGGTCGTTGACGCTCACCGACCCCTTCGAAACGCTCGCCGTAAAGGTGGAGATCCCCGAGTCCACGATCCCCGACGCTCGGGTGTACACGAGCTACCTCCCGCGCGACCTCGGGTTTGCGTTCCTCGCCGGGACCGGCACGGTGCGCGGCGAGATGCACGCCTCCACCGACGACAACCGCGCCCGAGGTGACCTCTACCTCGACGCCACCGGCGTGAAGGCGCAGATGGGGGCGATGCGCCTCGGGGGCGATGTGTCGCTCCACGCCCACCTCGCCGAGGGCCAGCTCGACGTGGGCGAGTACGACATCTCCGGCAGCCGGCTCGACGTGCGCGGGGCACACGTGCTCGACCGGAGCGCCACGACCCTCGCGGCCGATGACTCGCGCGGGTGGTGGGCCGAGGTGGGGCTCCCCTCGGGGCACCTCGCCGTGGGCAAACCGGAATTCCTCGACGCCAAGCTCACCCTGCGCTGCCGCGACAGCGTGCCCTTCGTGACCATCTTTTCCCAGGCGACCCCCCTCCCGGGATGGGTACGCGGCCTCCTCCACGTGCCGAAGCTCTCCGGCGAGGCGCGGATCCGCCTCGGCGACGGCCTCCTCGTGGTGCCGCAGCTGCAGCTGCGCGGTGGCGCCACGCTCGTCGACCTGAAGCTGCGGCGCCGAGGCCTCCTCTTCCAGGGCGCGCTCTTCGCCCGCCACCTCGGCGTGTCCTTCGGCCTCGACCTCGATGGGTCCACCACCACCCTGCACCTGCTGGGCTCCCGCGCCTGGTACGAGGCGCAACCCGCACCCTGAAGAATCCGCACGGGCACGATACGGGTGGCTGCGCCGTGCCCTCCCTCCTCCGCGAGCACCAGACGTCGCTGCTCCTCGAGCGGCGGTGCGCCACCTGCGCCGAGGCGCTCCGTCCGCGCGAGCTGTGGTCCGGATCCCCCTGCCCGTGGTGCCGCCAGCCGGTGTTCGCGCACGGCGCCCTCGACGCCGACCGGCTCGTGGGCGGCGTGACCGAGCGGTGGGCGCGCTGGCGGGTGCGCGTGTACGTGCTGGTGGGGATCTCCTGCCTCCTCGGCTCGGTGGTGCCGCTCCTCGCCCCCGTGATCTACGCCCTCGCGATGATCCTCGCGAACTTCTTCCTCATCCGTGGCCCGCTCCGGTGGCTCAGCCCCGCGCGGCGGCTCGCAACCCGGCTCAGCCTCAAGGTGCTCCTCGCGCTCTTCACCGTGTTCAACCTCGTGCTCAGCGTGGTGATCTTCCCGCTGGTGGGCGTGGCCCAGCTCACGACGGCGCTCATCTCGGTGGGGCTGGCCGTGGCCTACGTGGAGGCCGCGCTCCGGCTCACCTCCCGCGGCCTCCGGCGCGAGGGCGCACGCGAGGGGCTGCACGTGTCGGAGTGGCTCCCGCCGGCGCTCCTCCTCGCAGCGATGACCGCCTTCGTGGTGGGCGTGAGCGCCGTGCTCGGCGGCGCCTTCTGGCTCCTGCTCCAGGTGGAGATTCCCGGCGTGAGCACGCTCGTGGACTGGCTCACCGGGTCGGGCGCGCCATGATCGACACCGCCCTGCTCGCGGCCCGCGTGGTCGGCTTTGCCGCCACGAGCAGCGTCCGGCCCGCCGCCACCTGCTTTGCCGCCCAGCTCCTCGCCGCGGGCCTCGTGCACTTCGAGGTGGCCGCGCTGCCGATCCACGCCGCCTGGTCGGTGTCGCCCCTCGCCCTCGGGGTGGGCTTCGCCGCGTGCCTCCTCGAGTGGTTCCTCCAGCACACCGAAGGCGCCGACGAGCTGGCGCGCGCGCTGCACGTCGACAAGCTCCTGTCCGCCGCGCTGGCGATGCCCACCACGCTCCTGCTGGTGTCGCTCACTTCCTTCGCCGACGCCGGCGTGGCCTCGGCGGATGCCGCGCTGGCGGGCGCGGGCCTCTCGCCCGAGGCCCGCGAGCTCGTGCTCGACGAAGCGGCGCGGCAGGCCGACGGCGCCCTCGGCACCGCCCCCGCGGCCACCGCCGCCCCGGCCGACGACCTCGCGCTCGCCACCCGCAAGCTCGCCGCCTCCGGGCGCCCCCCGCTCGAACAGGGCGCGTTCCTCGCGCTGGCGTTGATGATCAACCTCTTCCTCACCTGGGTGCGGGGAGAAGTCCGCGACTTCGTGGAGAGCATCCACCTCGAACGCATCTGGGCCTGGCTGGAAACGGGCGGGGTCTTCGCCGGGCTCGCGCTCCTCTCGCTCGCCCCCGCCCTCGGCCTCGCGCTGGTGCTGCTGCTTGCGACCGGCTCCGTGGCGGTCTGGGTGGGCACCCGCGCGGCCGCGGCCGTGGCCGACGCCGCGCGCCGGCGGGCCTGCCCCTCCTGCAACCGGAACATCCGGGTGGAGGCCCAGCGCTGCCGCTACTGCCAGGCCGAGGTCGAGCCGCTCCGGTGGCTTGGCGAGGCGCCTGCCCTCGCTCCGGCGGCGCTGGTGGCCCCCAGCGAGGGGTGAGCCCCGCGGCCTGCATCGGCCGGTTTCTCCATGACCCCGCCGAGCAGCGAGGCGTCGCGGTCGTGACCCTCGGTGCCGGCTCCAGGCGCGCGGGAGTCGACTTTGCGGCGGGGGGGTGCTGCGGGACGGGGGGCGACGAGAACTCCGCGGCTCGCGAGTCAGGGGCCCCGCCCCCTGGGGAGCGCTCGGCGCGCTGATCGTGTGACGCCGGAAAGGGTCGTTCCCTGCGAGCGCAGGCCAGCGCAGGCGACCGACCCGTGCGGGGTTGCGTCAGTAGACGTCGGGGCTGGTGATCGGGGTGGCGTTGATCGAGGTGGTGGCGGTGTATTCGGCGTACTGGCCGTCGCCATCGACGTCACAGATGCCGTGGACCGTGAAGTCGGTCCCGCCAGGCGCGGCCTCTACCCAGTAGGCGCCGCGCACGTTCCCGTCGGGCCTCCATCCAACGGTCGTGAACCCGGTCTCGTCCCGCCACGGGCGCTGCTCCTTGCCGGCGCCCGATCCGATCTGGCGCTCGGCTTCGGCGCGGCTCGAAGCGGCCACGAACCCGTCATACGCGGCCGCGTAGGCGAGCTCGGCGGTCTTGATGCCGTCGACGTTGGCGGGCAATTCGGCGCGCTGCGCCTTCAGCTGCATCGCGACGAAGTTGGGAATGGCGATCGCGCCCAGTACCCCGAGGACGGGCACGGCCACGGCGCCGAGCACGACCAGGAGCAGGCATCCGCCGAGGCCGAGGCCGATGTAAAGGGGGGTGCGCGACCTTGGGGCTTCAGCCATGGGCGTTCCAGGGGGCCGCCAGCATACGCGCATTCTGCCGGCGGGGGCGGCCTCACACGTTCTTCCCCTCCGCCGCCAACTGCCGGATCCCGGCGACCCCTCGGCGCAAGGCATCCACGCTGGTGTGGACGGAGTAGCTGCCCAGCACGAGGGGGTGGGGGTGCTTGACGGCCGAGCCGAGGACGAGCTCGGTGTCGCCGACGGCGACGAGGTCGACGCGGCCGTCGCCCTCTTCGAAGACGACCATCTCGCGGCGCACGGTGGTGTCATCGACTCGGAGGGCGCCCACGCTGACGGCGAGCCACGCGACGTCGTGGCCCTCGGGGGGATCGAAGCTCCACGCCTCGCCGTCGCGCAGGCGGACGTGGAGGTAGGTCATGGGGGCGCCGAAGGGGATCGGGCTCCGCAGGCCGCCGTAGCCGCCGAGGAGGACGCGGACGGGCCCTTCCCCCGGGATGGTGGGGGCGTCGATGTAGTGGCTCTCGGCGGGGGCGTTCTCGAGGGCGGCGGGGAGGGCGACCCAGAGCTGGAAGCCGCGGATGGCCTCGCCGAGGATGGGCGCGCCGGTGTGCCAGACGCCGCCGCCGGCCTGCATCCACTCGACGCTCTCGCCGTCGAGGCGGCCGGACTTGCCGGTGGAGTCCCGATAGGTGGTGGAGCCCTGGAGGAGGGTCGTGTGCGTGGCGATGCCGGAGTGCGGGTGCATGGGGAAGCCGCCGCCGGCGAAGCTCTCCGAGGCAAAGTGATCGAGGAAGACAAAGGGCTTGACGAGCTCGCCGAGGTCCCCCGGGCTCATGAGGCGGGTGATGGGGCCGTGGGTCTGGCCGGCGGTGCGGTAGGCCAGGCGACGCGCGGGGCGGGGCGCAGCGGGGGCGGAGGTCAGGATGGACTCGGGGATCATGGGCGACTCCTGTGCGTTCGGGGCGATGCGGGGTTCAGGCGAGCTGACGCTGGGCGTGGGTGCCGAGCTTCTTGAAGAGGGTGATGAGCGTGAGTCCGGCGGCGCCGCAACGCGCCCCTGGCCGCTTCGCCCCCACGCGGACGGGACTCGCGCGTTGCCCCCCTCCCCTTCAGGCCTGTTCGGTAGCCGGCGCCTCGATGCGGCGGCGCAGGAACAGCATGGCGACCGGCGCGGCGATGGTCATCAGCCCGATGACGAGCCACATCGTTTCGGGGTTCCGCGCGCCCTCCTCGGGCATCCAGCGGGTGAGCGCCCAGCCCGAGAAGAAGCCCACGACCGGCTTGGCGAGGAAGAGCGGCACCTCGGCGAGCCCCATGTAGCTGGACTCGCGCCCGCGCGGCGCAATCGTGGCGGTGTACTCGTAGAGCCGCGGCGACCACAGCGCCTCGCCCAGCGAGAGCGTCACGATGAACACCACGCTCGCCGTGATGGTCGTGGACAACGCCATCGCGAACACCGACAACGACGACAGGATCGCGCCGATCACGATGACCGGGTAGGGCCGCATGTGCCGCGTGAGCGCCGTGACGATCGGCGTGAGCACGATGATCATGGCCGGGTTGATCGACCAGTACCAGGCGAAGGGGAAGTCTTCCCCGAACGCCCGCAGGCTGTACTTCGGCCAGGTGAGATGGGCGTGCTGGAACACGAGGCGCACCATCGTCAGGAGCGCCACGAAGGCCATGAACAGCCAGAAGCTGCGGGCCTTCATCACCTCGCGCGCGATGACGAGCGGGTTGGCCTGCGGCGATGCGGGGGCGGCGGCATCGCGGAGGAGCGAAGCGAGGCCCACGTTCACCACCGAGCAGGCGAAGCCCACGAGGAACACCATCTGCGAGCTGGAGAGGTGCACCCCCGCCACGTCGTGCCCGGCCTTGAACCACTCGCGGAACTCGGTGATGAGCGGCCCCTGCGAGAGCGAGCCGAGGTTCATCACCACGTAGTAGAGCGAGAACGCGAACGACACGGTGGCGGGCGTGGTGTAGGCCCGGACGGCGGCGTTCATCGTGGGCTTCATGCACGCGATGCCCCAGACGGAGAGCACCAGCGCCGTGTAGATGCCCATGGTGTCGCCGGCGAAGGTGAGCAACCCGCGCCCCACCGCGGTGGACAGGGCGGCAACAAGCAGCGCCCGACGCACGCCCATGGCGTCGGCCACGAACCCAGAGATGAAGACGACGAGCGAGATCGCGGTGAGCCAGGTGCCCGCCACGCCGCCCGCTTCGGTGTCGGTGAACCCGTGATCGTCGGTGAGGAAGATGGCGAGGAGCGTGTACACCGTGAAGTAGGCGACCGACTCCAGGAGCTTCATCGCGTAGATGATCCAGAGCTCACGCGGCGAGCGCGCGAGGGCGCGGAGATCGTCCTTCACGCTCATGGGGAGATGCAGTTGAGGTAACGTTCGAAGCCGACGAGATCGTCGGCGTAGACGCCGCCGCCCACCGGCATCGTCTCCTCCTCGATGACCCGCACCCGCAAGCGCTCCGCGTAGAGCCGCACCTGCGCCTCCGTGTCGAAGTCCATGCCTTCCGGGGCGCCGTAGCGGCGGTTGGTGTTGCCCTCGCTGTGGCAGGCGAGGCAGTAGGTGGTCACGAACCCATGCCCGAAGGTGTTCCAGGTCGGGGGCGCCTCGGTGGGGCAACTCGTGGCGGAGGCCGAGTCCTCCATGCCACCGCAGGCCAGAAGCAGGGTGAGCACGATCACGCGATGACGGCCTCGAGCGGGGCGGCATCGCCGACCCAGGGCACCGGATCGACGTCGCCGAGCGTGAGCAGGGTGGCGCCGAGCGAGGCGCAACCGAGCGCCACGCCGCTCTCGGTGGCTTCGCCGGTGGCCGGGTCGACCGGGTAGCCCTGCCAGCTCTCATCCCAGCCGCCCACCGTGACCCCGCCGCGAATGCCCGAGCCCACGAGCATGGCGCTCGTGTGGGGCCAGTGGTCCTTGCCGCCGGCGTCGTTGCGCCACGGCGTGCGGCCCATCTCGGAGAAGACGACCACGGTGGTCTCCTCGGCGAGCGTGGGCGCCGACCGGCCCGGGGTGGCTTCGAGCAGGAACATGAGCAGGAGCAGGTTCTCGAACAGGTCGGTGAACATGACGTTCTGCAGGTCGTCGTTCGAGGTGTGCGAATCCCAGTCGCGCAGCCCCGTTACGGGCGAGCAGAGCATGACGGTGCGGCTCATGCCCAGCTGGAGCGCGGTCACGGCGATGTCGCAGGCGTCCGACAGGTTGGCGATGCTGGAGAGGGCCAGCTGGTGCCGCAGCCCCTTGATGCCCTCGGCCTGCTGGTGGGCGATCATGTAGTCGCGCACTTGCGTGGAGCTCGTGTCGGTGAGGCTCGACCCGAAGGCCTGCACCCGGCGGCTCATGTAGGCATCGAGGCGCTGGCGGGCGGGCACCTTGAGGTCCTGGCCGTTCGCGGAGGCCCAGGTGGTGGTGCCGGCGGCCACTGTGGTGAGCTGCCCCGAGCTGCCGGAGAGCACCACCGAGGGGAGATTCACGCCCGGAAAGCTCGGCCCGCCCAGCACGAGGCAGGGCGCCACGTAGTTGCTCCCGCCCGCCGCGCCGAGGATGGCCGCCCAGTCGGAGCCGGAGTCGGAGAAGGAGCCGGTCATCGACAGGATGAAGCAGGCCTCGTGCGCGATCGAGGGCACGAGCAAGCCCTGGATGACGGCCGTCTTCGAGGCGTACCGCTCGAAGAAGTCGCTGACCGCCGGACGCTCGGGGTAGGCGATGTAGTCGAGCCCGCTGGCGCTCGCGCGCTCGGCGCGGTCTTCCATGTCCACCAGCGGGTTGTCGAACCCGTCGGCGAAGACGCGGGTAGGGTCCCACCCGCCCACGGCGTACACGAAGATGAACTTGCGTTCGGCCGGCGAGACCGACGCCCGCGCGGGGGGCGCGAGCATGGAGGCCGCGCCGGCGCCGAGGGCGGAGCCGAGCAGGCCGCGTCGGGAGATGGGAGGGAGGCCGCGGCGCATTCGTTGCCTCAGTACAGGAGGAAGGTGGGGTCGCGGAAGAGGGCGTCGAGCACCCCGCGCCAGGCGCCGGGGATGTCGCCATCGATGTCATGGAGGGAGGACCAGAGCTCCATCAGCGCGTTCACTTCGGGGCCATCCACCTCGGTGCGACGGCTGAGGATGCGCAGGTAGAGCGACTGCATCTGCTCCCGCATGGCCGTTTCATCGCTGGCCGGGGTCTCCGTGAAGTCGATGCCGGTGAACAGGCGGCGCTCCGCGGCCGGGAGCGCCTGCTCCGTGGTGACGGCGTAGGCCGAGCTCTCGGCGGCGAGCAGCTCCATGACGAGCAGGATGGTGGAGCTCGGCCGGAGCGCGGGCTGCTTGATGAGCACCCCCTCCACGCCTCCCGCGAGCCCGCGGAGGCCCTTCACGTCGGACTGAAGGACCGGCAGGCCCTCCACCTCCCACGCAAAGCCGGTGAGCTGCTCCACCGCCGTGCCGATGGCATCGGGGCGAAGGAGACGGGCCTCGGGGTTTTCGGTGTCGGTGCCGAGCACGTTCGGGTGGAGCGCGATGTCGCGGTAGAGCGTGCGGAGCTTGAGGCCGCCGGTCACGAAATCGTCGGTGAGGGTCTCGAGGGTGGCCGCATCCTCCGGCGTGACCTTCCGCCGGGCCATCAACGACCAGGCCTGCGACACGGCGCAGGGCACGAAGCGCGGGTCGGCCGCGATGGCCGGGCCGAGCTCGGAGAGCCCGCTGATCTCGCGGCCCGCCCACCCCGGGTGGGCGCCCACGAGCGAGCCCCACATGGTCTCCTTCTCCTCGTGGTAGGTGAGCCCCTCGGTGGCGCTGGTGAAGTTGCTCCAGTAGAACCCGAAGAGGTTCGACGCGATGGGGTCGAGCGAGGAGTGGCAGCCCACGCAGGTGGGGTCGTTGCTGATCGCATCGCGCACCGCCGCATCGTCGGTCAGCGGGATGTCGGCCGCGAAGACGATGGGCCGGTCGAGGTAGTTGTGGCACACGAGGATGCGCGAGAGGGCGTTGGCGCGCCGCCGGTTGGCGTTGGCCTCGGTCGTGGTGTACCGCCACCACAAGCCGTTGGCGGCGAGCACGCCCACCGCGGGGCGGCCATCGGTGTACCGGGTCTTGTGCCAGCCGGTCTGGCCCTCGGGCCACTCCACCGGGAAGGTCTCGCCGAGGTGCTCCTCGGCCATCGTCCAGTCGCCGGTGACCACCTCGGTGTAGGGGAGGTCTTCCCGCGCCACCTGCCCCACGATCTGGAGCGGCTCCTGGCCCACGAGCCAGTAGTAGGGCTTCGCGTCGTCGTACGGCACGTTGCTCGGCCGCAGATCGATGCCCTCGGTCTCGGAGAGGTAGATCTCCTGGTAGAGCTGCACGAGGTGGGCGAAGAACCGTTCGTCGGTCACGAACTCGGCGGTGAGGGCCTCGATCGCGGCCGGGTCGGCCTCCACCTGCTCGATCTCGGCCTCCGTGGGCCGCACGCCGCGCAGGTCGAGGCTCACCCGCACGAGCCGCCGCACCGCCTCCTGCGGCGAGACCTCGGCCGCCGGATCGGCGCAGCCCACGAGGGTGAGGAGCAGGCCTACCAAGGGGGGTAGCCCGAGGTGAAGAGCGCCGACAGGTCGACACAGAGGGCACCCACCTCCACGCCGTTGTCCCACACGGTGCCGCAGCCATCACACTCGCCTTCGGCCACATCGAGGCTGCCATCGTCGTTCGCGGTCACATCGAACACCAGCGAGTGCCAGGTGCCGGCCTCGTCGCGCAACGCCATCTCGCCCGCGGGCTCGTCCGTACAGCCGATCCCGTGGTCGTTGTTGAACTTCGCCTCATCGAACGCCACGGCAGTGATCGTTCCTTCGGGGAGCGCCACGTTTCCCGCCGCGGAGAAGCGGAGGAGGTCGTTCTGCTCGCTGTACGCGGCCGTCCACGACAGGGAGGTTTCCCAGCCCTCGGCGAGGATGGCCGTTTCGCTCGCCTCGCCCGACCAGGAAAACACGCCCACCACGTTGCTCGAGTACTCGCGCACCTCGGTGTTCACCGAGGTGTTGGCCTGCCCCGCGATGAGGAAGGTGCGCCCATCGGGCAGGACCACGCTGGCTTCGCCGCGCATGTTCTGCTCGTAGTTGGGGCCGTGCATGCCGCGGAACTGCGAGATGAAGCCCGAGAAGTAGGCCCCCGACGACGAGGTGCAGCGCGCGTCCCACAGGGAGCCGCCCTCCGGGTCGCTCGAGATGAGCGGGCACTGTTCATCGGCGTAGGCCATCACCTCGTCGTACACCTCGAACATCGGGGCGCCGTTGAGCTTGGGGAGCTCGCCGATCACGAGGTTCACGGCCGCCGGAGCGGAGTCGAGGTCGAGCTCCGAGGGCTCGGGGGCGGCCTCCGGCACGATCCAGCTCACCTCGTCGGCCGAATCACCCGCCTCCACGCACCCGGCAGCGAGGAGTCCGACCAGCCACGGAAACGCCATCGCTCGCACCGAACCCCCTTCCGCCGCCGAGCTTACACGCGGGAAAGCCGCGGCGCAACGCATTCCGCTGCCCGATTCCACCCCCGAGGCTAGCCGCCCTCGGTGCTCGCGCCCACCCGTGGGGAGTAGGCCAGCTGGCTGAACAGGTAGTCGCCGTTCATGCGCGCGATGTTGCTGAGCGTGATGCCCTTCGGACAGGCGGCTTCACACTCCCCGTGCTGCGAGCAGGGGCCGAAGCCCTCGAGGTCGTGCTGCTCGAGCATGGCCTCGGCCCGCTTCCACCGCTCGGGCTGCCCTTGGGGCAGGAGCGCGAGGTGCGAAATCTTCGCGCCGGTGAAGAGGCTGGCGCTCGCGTTGGGGCAGGAGGCCACGCAGGCGCCGCACCCGATGCACGCCGCGGCATCCATGGCCTTGTCGGATTCGTTCTTGGCCACGAGGATGGCGTTGGCATCCTGCGGGCTGCCGGTGTTCACCGAGATGAAGCCGCCCTTCTGGATGATGCGGTCGAAGGCCGACCGATCCACCACGAGGTCCTTGATCACGGGGAAGGCCGCCGCGCGCCAGGGCTCCAGCACGAGTCTGTCGCCATCCTTGAAGGAGCGCATGTGGAGCTGGCAGACGGTGGTCTTCGGCTGGGGGCCGTGCGGACGCCCGTTGATCACGAACCCGCAGGCGCCGCAGATGCCCTCCCGGCAGTCGTGCTCGAAGGCCACGGGCTCCTTGCCCTCGCTGGTGAGCTTCTCGTTGAGCACGTCGAGCATCTCGAGGAAGCTCATGTGCTCGCTCACCCCTTCGAGGGAGTAGGTTTCGAACGCACCGGCGGCGCTCTTGTTGGCCTGACGCCAGATCTCGAGGGTGAGCTTCATGGCGATTCCTACTTGTAGTTGCGGGTGGCGAGGGGCACGTACTTGAACTCGAGGGGCTCCTTGTGGAGCACGGGGGCCTGCCCCACGCCCTTGAACTCCCAGGCGGCGGCGTAGCAGAAGTTCGCGTCGTCGCGCTTGGCTTCGCCCTCCGACTCGTACTCACTGCGGAAGTGGCCGCCGCAGCTCTCTTCACGTTCGCGCGCATCGAGCGCCATGGTCTCGGCGAACTCGAGGTAGTCCGCGACTCGCCCCGCCTTCTCCAGCGACTGGTTGAGCTCTCCGGGGGAGCCCGGGACGGTGACATTCTCCCAGAACTCCTGGCGAATCTGGGGGATACGACCAAGCAGCTCGGTGAGGCCCTCACGGGTGCGGGCCATGCCGCACTTCTCCCACATGAGGTTGCCCAGCTCGCGATGGAAGCTGTCGACCGTGCGCTTGCCCTTGATGCCCATGAGCTTGTCGAGCCGGCCCTGTGCGTCGGCTTCGGCTGCCTTGAAGGCCGCCGTGCCTTCGTTCGCGCCGCCCGGCTTCACGCCGGCGAGGTAGTTCGGCAGGGTGAAGGGGAGCACGAAGTAGCCGTCGGCGAGGCCCTGCATGAGCGCGCTGGCGCCGAGGCGGTTGGCGCCGTGGTCGGAGAAGTTGGCCTCGCCGATCACGAACAGGCCGGGCACCGTGCTCTGGAGGTTGTAGTCCACCCAGAGGCCGCCCATGGTGTAGTGCACCGCGGGGTACATCCGCATCGGCACTTCGTAGGGGTTCTCGCCGGTGATGCGCTCGTACATCTCGAAGAGGTTGCCGTAGCGCTCCTCCACCGCGCTCTTGCCGAGACGCTTGATGGCATCGGCAAAGTCGAGGTACACGCCGCGCGCCACGCCCTCCACCTTGGGGCCCACGCCACGCCCATCGTCGCACGCTTCTTTCGCGGCACGGCTGGCGATGTCGCGCGGGCAGAGGTTGCCGAAGCTGGGGTACTTGCGCTCGAGGTAGTAGTCGCGGTCGGCCTCGGCGATCTGGTCGGGCGCCTTGCCGCAGTCCTCCGCCTTCTTCGGCACCCACACCCGCCCGTCGTTACGGAGGCTCTCGCTCATGAGCGTGAGCTTGGACTGGTAGCTCCCGCTCACCGGGATGCAGGTGGGGTGGATCTGCGTGTAGCAGGGGTTGGCAAAGACGGCGCCACGACGATGCGCGCGCCACGCCGCGGTGACGTTGCTGCCCTTCGCGTTGGTGCTCAGGAAGAAGACGTTGCCGTAGCCGCCGGTGGCGAGCACCACGGCATCGGCCGCGTGCGTGCTCACCGCGCCGGTTTCGAGGTTCCGCACCACGATGCCCACGGCGCGCCCATCCTCCACCACGAGGTCGAGCATCTCGGTGCGGGCGTGCATCTTCACGCGGCCGGCGCTGATCTGCCGCTCGAGCGCGCTGTAGGCACCGAGCAGGAGCTGCTGCCCCGTTTGCCCGCGGGCGTAGAAGGTGCGGCTCACCTGGGCACCGCCGAAGCTGCGGTTGGCGAGCGTGCCGCCGTACTCACGGGCGAAGGGCACGCCCTGGGCCGTGGCCTGGTCGATGATGTTCACGCTCACCTGCGCGAGCCGGTACACGTTGGCCTCGCGCGAGCGGAAGTCGCCGCCCTTCACGGTGTCGTAGAACAGGCGCCACACGCTGTCGCCGTCGTTCTGGTAGTTCTTGGCGGCGTTGATGCCGCCCTGCGCCGCGATGCTGTGCGCGCGCCGGGGGCTGTCCTGGAAGCAGAAGCAGGCCACGTTGTAGCCGTGCTCGCCGAGCGTGGCTGCGGCGCTGGCGCCCGCGAGCCCCGAACCAACCACGATCACGCGGTACTTGCGGCGGTTGGCGGGGTTCACCAGCTTCATCCTGAACTTGTGGGTGTCCCACGCCTGCCGGATGTCGACGTCTTGCGGTGCCTTCGAGCTGAGGTCCATCTCTACCCCTGACCGATGATTCGGCTGAGAATGCTGGCGGCGATGATCACGTTGCCGCCGGCCACGAGGGCCGTGAGCGCGGTGGCGCCCATGCGGGCGGTGGCCATCTGACGATCCCCCGACAGGCCGAGGCTGCGGAACATCGCCACCGCCCCGTGCCACAGGTGGAAGCCGAGGCAGGCGTTGGCCACCAGGTAGAACACGCCCCACAGCGGGAGCCGCAGCAGCGTGCCGAGGTTGTGGTACGCATCCGGCGTGGTGCCATCGGCCTGCAGGCGGAAGTCGGGGTGCAGCGCGTTGGCGCCCACGCCGTGGAAGGTGAGGTTCAAGAGGTGCAGCACGATGAACGCGAGCACGATCGGCCCAGTGACTCGCATCGTGCGCGAGTACATCGTGCTCGCCACGGGGGTGACCACCTTGTACGGCACCGGCCGGGCCGCGTTCGATGCCCCCCGCAGCTTGATCATCGCGGCCACGTGCACGACCAGCGCACCCAGCAGCACCACCCGGGTGGCGTACACCACCTCGGGAACGGCATGCAGGGTGGTGGCGTAGCCATTCATGTGCTCGCGGCCGAGGAACATGTTGAGGTTGCCCAGGAGGTGCACGATGGTGAACCCGAACAGGATCATCCCGCTCACGGCCATCGCTGCCTTCGTGCCTGCGCTCGAGCGCCAGATTCGCCCCACGTCGATCATCCTGAGCCTCTACGATGCCGTTCTGACCGGCCTTTCGAGTAGACGGCCCACCTAAGCCGGCGCAGAGGTCTCCGCAATCGGGTAACTTGCCCGCGATGCGCAGCGCCCCCGCCCTCGTACTCCTCCTCGTCGCCCCCCACACCGCCCACGCGGCGTTTCCCGAACGCCTGTCCATCCTCGCGATGGAAGACTTCGGCGGCGCCCGAACGGAGTCCTTCGAAGGCGAGGATTACGTGGCCGCCGG
>CAISIK010000207.1 GCA_903885375.1 uncultured Pseudomonadota bacterium | reverse complement strand
CGCGGGCGCGGGTGCGCCCACGGGCGCGCCGCCCGCAGCGAGGCGTGCGGCTTCCCGCGCCGCCTCCTCGGGCGTGGGCAGGCGCGCGCCCCGGGCACGGTCGGCGTAGTTCCGCACGGTGAGCGCGCGGGACTCCTTGGTGTGCCGGTCCACCGCGCTCACGTGGAGGATGCCATTGTTGTCGAGCCGGAAGGTCACGTCGACCTTCGTCTGCATGCGCGGCGCCGCCTCGAGGCCATCGAGCACGAACTCGCCGAGCGACTCGTTCTCCGCCGCCACCTGGCTCTCGCCCTGCCGCACGGTGATGCGCACCGCCGTCTGGTTGTCGTGCACGGTGGCGAAGGTGCGCTTCTCCGAGGCCGGAACGCGCGAGTTCTTATGGATGATCGTGGAGAAGATTCCGCCGGCGGAGTCGATGCCCAGATCGAAAGGGGTGACGTCGAGCAGTACGGTCTGGGGCTGGCCCGGGTCGGAGAGCGCCGCAGCGTGCACCGCCGCGCCCACGGCCACCGCCTCCTCCGGATGCACGCTCCGGCTGGGCTCGCGCCCGAACAGGCCGGCGACGGCCTCGCGCACGCGGGGCATACGGGTCTGCCCGCCCACGAGCACCACTTCGTCGATATGCGAGAGCGGCAGGCCCGCATCGGCCACGGCGCCGCGGGTGATGTCGAGGCATCGGGAGACGAGATCGGCGGTGAGCGACTCGAGCGTGCTGCGCGTGAGCACCGCCTCGAGGTTGTGGCCCGGCATGACCTGCGGGATCACCACGTTGGTGCGGTCGCTGAACGAAAGGTCGCACTTGGCGCGTTCGGCGGCGTCCTTCACCCGCTGGAGCGCGTTCTTGTCGTGCCGAAGGTCCACCCCCGTGCGCGACTGGAAGGCATCCGCGAGGTGATCGACCACCCGGTAGTCGAAGTCCTCGCCACCGAGCCAGGTATCGCCGCTCGTGGACAGCACCTCGTACACGCCGTCGCTCAGCTTGAGCACGGAGAGGTCGAACGTGCCGCCGCCGAGGTCGAAGATGACGACGGTGCGGTCGACCGTCTTCTTGTGGCCGTACGCGAGGGCGGCGGCCGTGGGCTCGTTGAGCAGGCGATCGCAGCGGAGGCCCGCCATGCGCGCCGCCTCCATCGTTTCCTGCCGCTGGTGGTGGTTGAAGTGCGCGGGCACGGTGACCACCGCCTCGTCCACCGTTTCGCCGAGGGCCTTCTCGGTGATGGTCCGGGCAACCTGGAGGATGACGGCCGCCACCTCGGCGGGCGACATCCACTCGTCGCCCACCTTCACCAGCACCATGCCGTCGGGGCCTTCCTTGATCTGGTACTGCAGCCGCTCGCGAGCGCGCTGCACGTCAGGGCTGTCGAAGCGGCGCCCGATGAGGCGCTTGGTGGCGTACACCGTGCGGTCGGGGTTGGTGAGGATCAGGTTGTGCGCCGCCTGACCCACGATGAAACGGCCTTCGCCGCGCGCGCTCACGACCGAGGGAAGCACCTTGTACCCCCGGTCATCCTCGATCACCCGCGGACGACCGTCCTGAAGCACGGCAACTGCCGTGTTGGTGGTGCCGAGATCGATGCCGATGATCCTTCCCATCCGGAATTCCTGGGGGCCGACTATACCAGCCTTCACCAGCTCGCGATCCAACACAAGGCTCAGGGCTCGCGCTCACCCTCGAAAAGTGGCAGCTGCGCCTCCTCCCGACGGCTCACCGGCGCCACGGGATAGTTACCGGTGAAGCACGCATCACAGTAACGCGACCCCTCCCCGCCCACCGCCTCGCGAACGTCGTCGATCTCGAGATAGGCAACCGAGTCGGCGTCGAGGAATTGGCGAATCCGGGGGAGGTCCAGCCGGTGCGCGAGCAGATCGTTCCGCTCCGGCGTGTCGATCCCGTAGAAACAGGGCCCGGTCATCGGCGGGCTCGCGATGCGGAGATGAACCTCGAGCGCGCCGGCACCGCGGAGCATGCGCACCAGCTTTTGCGAGGTGGTGCCACGCACGATGCTGTCATCCACCACCACCACGCGCTTGCCCGCCACGACGCTGCGGTTCGGCGTGAGCTTGAGCCGAACGCCGAAGTCGCGGATGCGCTGGGTGGGCTCGATGAAGGTGCGACCGACGTAGTGGGACCGCAAGAGCCCCATGCCGTAGGGCAGCCCCGACGCCTGGGCGAACCCGAGCGCCGCGGGGGTGCCGCTGTCGGGCACGGGGATCACGACGTCGGCGCGGGCCGGGAAGCGGGCGGCGAGGAGCTCGCCGAGGCGCACGCGGGCGGCGTACACATCGCGGCCGAAGACCTGGCTGTCGGGGCGCGCGAAGTAGATGGTCTCGAAGATGCAGGCGCGCCGGGGCTTGCGGGGGAAGGGGCGGAGCGACTGGGCGCCATCCTGATCGAGGATGACCACCTCGCCGGGCTCGATCTCCCGCACCACCGTGCCCTGCACGAAGTCGACGGCGCACGTTTCGCTGGCCACCATCCAGGCATCGCCGCGCCGGGCGAGCATGAGCGGGCGAAAGCCCCACGGATCGCGCGCGGCGATGAGCTTGTCGCCCGCGAGGACGAGCACGCACCACGCGCCCTCCACGCGGGAGAGCGCATCGACGAGGCGGTTCACCAGCGTCTTCTGATCGCTGCCGGCGATCAGGTGAAGGAGCACCTCGGTGTCGGAGGTGCGCGTGAAGATCGCGCCCTTCTCCTCCAGCTCCTCGCGGAGCAGGCCGGCGTTGGTGAGCGTTCCGTTGTGACAGACAGCGACCTGGCCATGCCGCCACCGCGCAAGGAAGGGCTGCACGTCGGCCAACGAATTGCTGCCCGCGGTGCTGTACCGGACGTGCCCGATCGCCGCCTCGCCGCTCAGGCCGCGGAGCGTGCCCTCGTCGAACACCTCGTGAACCAGACCGAGCCCGCGGTGCTCGTGCAGCGTGCGCTGGCTCCGCGCCACGATTCCGGCGCCTTCCTGGCCGCGATGCTGCAGCGCGTGCAGCCCGAGGTAGGTGAGCCGGGCCGCATCGGGATCCCCCACGACGCCGAATACACCGCACTCGTGCCGCAGCTCGCTGCTGTCGCTCATGGGAGCGGGCTAACCCGCAACCCCGCGCCCGGATATGCGCGCGCCGCTTCCTGGGGCCTTCATGCGTTCGCTTACCCTCACCTTCCTCCTGACTTCGGCGTGTACGGGGGCTTCGAAGGACGATCCCGTCGACACCGGAGGCGCCGTCGACACGGCCGACACCACCGACACGGCCGACACCGCCGATTCGGGAGAGACGGGCGATACCGCCGAGAACCTCGATCTCACCTGCTCCACCGAGGCCTGCGGGGGCGATCCCGTGGGCGAGTGGACGATCACCGAGACCTGCTTCTCCGACGAGTGGTTCGACGTGGAGGATTGCGCCGGCTGGCAGGGCCGCCTCACCAATGTGCAGGTCACCGGCGGGCTGCTCGTGGAGGACGACGGCCGCTACACCGCCGATCTCGCCACGATGGACTGGGATTTCGAGGTGGTCGTGCCGGCCGCCTGCCTCGCCGATCGCACCTGCGCCGACGTGGAGGCCGACACCGACGGCGCCACTTGCGTGGATGACGGCGCGGGCGGTTGCGCGTGTGCCGGCTCCCAGAGCTTCCCCGGCCTGAGCGCCGACGGCGACTGGACCGCGGCCGGCGTGGCCCTCACCCTCGACCCCGACTTCGGCGATGCCGCCACGAGCGACTACTGCGCGGACCCCGACGAGCTCCGGCTCGACCTGAACGAGAACTTCTTCTTCCCCATCCAGCTCCTCTACGCCCGCAACTGACGAGTCCGCCATGCACCGCACCCTCCCCGTCCTCCTCGCGCTGAGCCTGGGCTGCCCCGTCGTCACCCCTCCCGACGGAGAGGACAGCGGCGCCGACACGGGCGACGACACCGGCACGCCCGGGAAGCCCGGCGACACCGAGGGCCCCGACCTCCCCGCGTGCACGGCCCGCGAAGGGACGGGAACGCGCGTGGCCCTGAGCGGTGTGCTCCTGCTCCCCGACGGTCCCGAGGCCGGTCTCCTCGTGTACGACACCGCCACGGGACTCATCACCTGCGCCGGCGCCGCCTGCTCCGACCCCGATGCCACCGTGGTGTGCACCGAGGGCGTGATCTCCCCGGGCCTCATCGATCCGCACAACCACCTCCAGTACAACTCCATGCCGCGTTGGGAGGTAGATCCCACGTTCGAGGACCGCTACGACTGGCAGGGCGATGACCGCTACGACGAGTTCCGCACCGGCTACGACGTGATCAAGGACACCTACAAGTGCGAGATCATGCAGTGGGCCGAGGCCCGCGAGGTCGTGCACGGCACCACCAGCGCGGTGGGCAGCTCGGGCAGCGGGTGCATCGACCGCGGGGTCCGCAACCTCGACGAGAGCGACGCCTCCCACCTCTCCGGCTACGACATCGACTACAGCTCCAGCAACGTGACCTCCTCCATCGAGGAGGGCGACGGCGAGAGCACCAACAGCCGCCTCGCCTCAGGCAGCCTCGACGCGGCCTTCAACCACGTGGCCGAGGGCCGCGGCGGCTCCGTGAGCGACGAGATCGACCACATGATCGACATGGGCATGGTCGGCCCCGGACAGGTGTACGTGCACGCCACGGATGCCACTACCGAGCAGCTCGCCGCGCTGGCGCTCTCCGGCACGGGCATCGTGTGGTCGCCGCGCAGCAACCTCGTGCTCTACGCCACCACCACCCCGGTGGAGATCGCCGAGAACCTCGGCGTGGACTGGGCGATCGGCAGCGACTGGTCGCCGAGCGGCTCCGTGGGCCAACCGCAGGAGCTGGCTTGCGCCGAGGCGTGGCTCGCCGGCAAGGGCGCCCCGCTCACCGACGTGGAGCTCTGGGCGAAGGCCACGGGAGATGCCGCACGCATCGTGGGCGCCGACGGGGTCCTCGGCGTCCTGCAGGCCGGCGCGGTGGCCGACATCGCGGTCTTCGACTGGCGCCGGACCCCCTACCGGGCGGTGATTGGCGCGCCGGAGCCCACCGTACGGCTGGTGGTGGTGGGCGGCGAGGCGGTCTACGGCCGCACCGACCTGCTCACCGGCCTGGCCGAGAACCCCGACTGGTGCGACACCATCGAGGTCTGCGGCGACTCGCGCACCTACTGCCTGAAGGGCGCCGACAGCGGCGAGCTGGGCGATACCCTCGCGGCCGTGGAGAGCACGCTGGAGAGCGCGCTCGCCGGCGTCACGATGCCGGCCGGCTACGAGTACGCGGGCGAGCTCTTCCCCCTGTTCACCTGCGAGGACGAGGCCGCGATCTGCGACCTCCGCCAGCCCGCCACCGGCGATGACGACGGCGACGGCGTGGCCGACACGGACGACCTCTGCGTGGGCATCTACGACCCCAACCAGTGGGACACCGATGCCGACGGCCTCGGCGACAGCTGTGATCGTTGCCCCACCGTGCCCGGCGAGGACTGCACGCTCGACGCCACCGACCGCGACGGGGACGGCGTGGACAACGACACCGACAACTGCCCCGAGGTGTACAACGATCAGGCCGACCGCGACGCCGACGGCACGGGCGATGCCTGCGACGCCTGCCCCGACGAGCCGAACTACGGCGGCGGGGCCTGCCTCGCCACGGTGGCGGGCATTCGGGCCGGGGAGTTCCCCGACGGGTCGGCGGTGCGCATCGAAGGCGTGGTGGTGACCGCGCTGCGCGAGGGCGAGGGCTTCTTCGTACAGGTTCCCGGCGCCACCGAGTACGGTGGTGTCTACGTGTTCGACATGGGCGCCAACGTGGTCGTTCCGGGCGATGTGGTGAGCGTGGAGGCCTCCACCCTTGAGTACTACGGCATGACCGAGCTCACCGATGCATCGGCTACGGTTACCGGCAGCGCGGCGGTGCCCGACCCGCTCGAGCTCGACGCCTGCGAGGTGGCCGCCGACGCCGGCCCCACGCAGTCCATGCTCGTCACCTTCACCGACCTAACCGTCACCGACGAGAACGCCGACGCCGCCGACGGCGATGCCGAGCCCGACTACGACGAGTACGTGGTGAACGGCTGCCTGCGCGTGGATGACTTCCTCGACGTCTCCCTCGACCAGCTCCCGCTCGATACGCACCTCGGTCGGCTCACCGGCGTGATGGTGTTCAGCTTCGACAACCCCAAGGTGGCGCCTCGCTCCGCCGCCGACCTGGAGTAATCGTTGTTCCCGTTTCTCCTCCTCCTCGCCATTGCCTGCGAGTCCGAACCCGCCCCCGCCCCGGCGCCGGCCCTCGTGGCCGAGGCGCCGGCCGAACCCGCGCCGGCTGCCGCCTCCACCAACCCCGATGCACCCCGGGTGCCCACCCGGGCCACCGGCCGCATCGCGGCGAGCCACGTGCTCGTGAGCTACGCCCAGGCGATGAAGGCCTCCGTGGCCGTCACCCGCACGCGCGACGAGGCGCGGGCGCTGGCCGAGCGGGTGCGCGAGGAGGCCGCGGCCCCCGGGGCGGACTTCGCGGCGCTCGCCCGCAAGCACAGCGACGATCCCTCCGCCTCCCGCGGCGGCAACCTCGGCGCCTTCGACAGCGGGAAGATGGTGCAGGAGTTCGAGGATGCGGTGCGCGCCCTCCCGGAAGGGCAGATCTCGCCCGTGGTGGAAACGCCGTTCGGCTTCCATGTGATCCGCCGCGACCCCGTGCTTGAGGTGCACTGCGCCCAGCTGATGGTGGGCTTCGCCACGGCCGAGCGCCCCATCCCGGGCATCACGCGGAGCAAGGAGGATGCGCGGGCGCGCATCGAGGCCGCGCGCGCCGAGATCGAGGGCGGCGCCGACTGGGCCTCCGTGGTGGCGAAGTATGGCGACGGGAACCTCACCCAGGATGGCGGCGATCTCGGCTGGTTCGGCCGCCGCCAGCTCATGCCCGCGCTCGACGATGCCGCGTTCAACCTGGATATCGGCGCCCACACCGAGGTCATCGAGTCGCCGGCCGGCTTCCACGTGCTCAAGCGCGTGGAGTAGATGCGCCCGGGCGAAGCGAGCCGCACGGCGCAGTGGGTGGCCTTCGCCCGCGGCCTCGGCCCCTACCACCGTTTCCCCCTCGTAGAGGATCCGCTCGCCGCCGAGCTCCTCGGCGGCTCGCTCGCAACGCTCCTGCGCCTCGCGGCAGCGTTCCCCGCGCTCGCGAGGGTCCTCGTCCACACGGGCGACGTCGTCACCGGAGGGCGCACCCGCTTCATGTGCTACCGCACGCGCTTTCTCGACGATGCCGTGCGCGCCGCGGCCGCCCGCGGCGTCAACCAGCTCGTGATCCTCGGCGCCGGGCTCGACGCCCGCGCCTGGCGCCTCGGCCCCGCGCTCGCCGGGGTGACGGTATTCGAGGTGGACCACCCCGACACCCAGCAGCTGAAGCGCAGCCGGCTGGAGGCGCGGCCTCCCCACGCGGCCGCGGTCCGGTTCGTGGGCGTCGACTTCGCGGTGGATGCGCTCGACCAGCGCCTGCTCGAAGCCGGCTTCAACCGCGAGCGGCCGGCGCTGGTGTTGTGGGAGGGCGTGGTGATGTACCTCGAGCCCGCCGCCATCGATGCCACCCTCGGCACCCTCCGCGGGCTGCTCGCCCCCGGCTCCACGGTGGCCATCAGCTATTCACGCACGGGCAGCGGCCGGGGCGCGCTGCTCCGCCGCGTCGTGGGTGTGGCGGTAGCCGCGGCGGGCGAGCGCTTCCGCCACCACGAGGAGCCCGCGGAGATGCGCGAACGCCTCGGCCGCGCCGACTTCCGGGTGACCGGCGATGAGGGGCACCCCGACTGGGTTCCCCGCCACGAGCCGCGCGCCACCACCTGGGACATCCAGCGCATCGTGGTGGCCGAGCGTCAGTAGTATTTCTCGTAGTGGATCTGCTTCCGGTCGGCGCCCCGTTCCAAGAGGAGCGCCTTCGTCTCCTCGATCATCGGCCCGTTGCCGCAGAGATAGAAGTGGCCGACGGGGGGCGCATCGGTGGGCAGCGTCTCGGCGAGGGCGGCGGTCACCCGACCGGCGGGCTCGCGCCAGGCCGGCGAGGGCCGAGAGAGACACACCCGGTAGTCGAAGTCGGGCAGCTCCCGCTTCCAGCGCTGCAGGGTGTCGGTGAGGAAGAGATCGCCCTCGTCGCGCACGCCGAAGAAGAGGCGGAAGCGGCGGGCCGGTGCGGCGCCGGCGGCGTGGAGCCGGCCATGTTCGGAGAGCATCGCGTGGTAGGGCGCGATGCCCGTGCCGGTGGCGATGAGCGTGACGGGAGCGTCATCGGCCGCGAGCGTGAACACGCCCATCGGCCCGCGGAAGGTGAAGGCATCGCCCACGGTGGCGGCGCGCAACATCTCGCTGGCCGCGCCACCTTCGAGGAGCTTGATGCAGAGCTGGAGCGCCCCCGGCTCGCCGGGGTCGGAGAAGACGGAGTAGCTGCGCTCGGGGCGCGGCCGGGCGGTCGGCACCGTCATGTTCACGAACTGGCCGGCCCGGAAGGGGATCGGCCGTTCAAGGTCGAAGGTGTACACGAGGGTGTCGCGGGCGACGGGTTCGATTCGCTTCAGCACCGCGGGACAGGGCGGGAATCGTTCCATCCCCGGAGTGTAGCGCATTTCACCGGGCCAGCTCGCGCACCTTCAAGCCAAGCTGGTTGAAGCGGAGCTGCACCTTTCGCGCCGCCGCCTCGTCGCCCATGAGGATCCTCGCCATCGCGGCGAAGTCGCCATCCTCCTGCTCCCAGAGCCGGGTGAAGTACTGCCGCTCCACGTCCTGGGCGAGGTGGTTGAGCGTGGGGTTGGCGCGGACGCGCACCTCGCACCCCCAACCGTCCATCTCCGGGGTGCGCTCCACCCGCCCGGCGCGGAGCAGGTCACGCACGAGCTTGGGCCGGACCTGCACCACGTCGCCACGGCCGCCGCCCGGCAGGGCCACGAGCTCCGCGAACGTGAAGGTGAGCGCGTTCTCCACCACCATCGCGAACTCGCGGAGGTTGCCCGGCCAGCGGTGCCGCCGGAGCAGGCGCTGCGTGCGCAACGACACCAGGAGCACGAGCCGACCCGGCACGGCCGCGGGCACCTCGTCCTTCAGCACCACCACCACCTCGCCGGGTGGGCTGCCGGCGCTGCCGGGGGCCAGCCCCGCACGCTCCCGCAGCTCCCCCATCAGGTCCGCCAACGCGGGGGCGGCGAGCGCGCGCAGCATCGACCATTCGAGGAGGCGGGAGAAGTCGCCCCGACGCTCCACAAGCGGCGGGAGGACCACGGTGCAGGCGGGGTTGAGGCGCATGTAGAGGTCGGCGCGGAACCGGCCGGCCTGGACGAGCCCGGAGAGGTCCTCGTGCGTGGCCACGACGAGTTTTACGTCGACCTTGCGCTCCACGGTGTCGCCCACGCGGGTGACGACCCCCTCCTGGAGCACGGTGAGGAGCATCTTCTGCACGTCTTCCGGCAGGTTGCCGATCTCGTCGAGAAAGAGCGTGCCGCCGTCGGCCTCCTCGAAGGCGCCCTTCCGGTCGGCCACGGAGCCGGTGTAGGCCCCGCGCACCGCGCCGAAGAGCTGGGCGGCCACGAGATCGCGCGGGAGGGTCGAGAGGTCGACCGATACGAAGCGGCCCTTGCGCCCGGAGCGCGCATGCACCACGTGGCGGGCGAGCAGGGACTTGCCGGTGCCCGTGGGGCCGCCGAGGATGACGGGGAGCCGCCCCCGCGCGAGCACGTGAAGGCGGGCGCGGATCCGCCGCATGCCGGGGGAGCGCCCCCAGAAAACGGGCCCCTCCACGTCGCGGCCGCGGCGCGCCGCCAGCACGTTCTCGATCTGGGCGCGGAGGCCGCGGGCGTCGACGTAGTCGTCGTCGAGGAAGTAGGTGTAGTCCTCGGCCGCGAAGCGCTCGGCGGCCTTCTCCAGCGCCACCTCGTCGCGGCTGGTCATCAGCACGACCGGCAGGTCGGGGAGACGCCGGCGCAGCCTGGCGAGGATTTCGAGGCCCTGACGACGGCGCACGCGCGCGATCGCCTTCGCGTCGGCCCCCGGGGGCACGCCCACGAGCTCGGCGTCGGGGATGTCGAAGTGCACATCGAGCAGCACCAGGTCCACCTCGCGGCGGCGCGCCTTGAGGATCGTGGCCGCCTCGGCCCAGCTCCGAGCCGGCCCGAGGTAGTCGTGCTCCGGGATGGCCTTGCGGCAGAGGGTGACGTAACGATCCTGGTCGTCGATGATGAGTACAGTGGCCACGCTCAGTCCTCCGCGCGTTCGGTGAGGCGACGGCACGCTTCGCTGAGCTCGCGGGCCCTCGCGGCGAGGTGGCGTAGCTCGGAAAGGTCCAGCGAGGGGATGCGGGGGATGGCCGCGCCGAGCTCCGCCACGAGCGTGTCGATCTCCTCCACGCCGAGCACAGCCACGGCCGGCCGGAGGCGGGCCCACAGGGTGGCGCAGTCCTCATCGCCCGCCGGCCCGCGCCGGGTGTGGCCAAGATCGGCCGCCAACGCCGCCCGAAGGTCGGCCACCGGCGCCTCCTCGCCCATCCACCGGGCCTCGAAACAGACGTACTTTCCGAGATCGTGGCGGACCGCTCGCGCGGCGTCCCTGACTGCCATCTCCGCCTGCTATCGGGTTCCTGTCAAGTTTGCCGGGCACGCTGACGATGCAGGGCGCCTGTGCTACGCTCACGCGCATCGGAGGCCTCATGCTTCTTTCCCTGATGTTCCTCGGTTGCGCGTCGGAGGTGTCCATCGACATCGACGCCGACAAGGATGGCCTGCTCGGCAGCGAAGAAACCGAGCTCGGCACCGACCCCGATGCCGCCGACAGCGATGGCGATGGGGCGGATGATGGTCTCGAGCTCGAGAGCAACACCGACCCGCTCGATGGCGGCGAGTACCCCTACAAGGGCGGCTGGGAGATCGACTCCTGCCGGTCCGACATCACGGGCGAAGGCTTCGGCGAGGGGGAAACCTCCGACGACTTCGCGCTGTCCGACCAGTTCGGGCAGGAAGTGCACCTCTACAGCTTCTGCAACCGTGTGGTGTACCTGGTCTTCGCCGCCTTCTGGTGAGGCAGCTGCGTATCCGAGGCCGGTGGCCTCGAAAGCATCTACCAGGACGGCAAGGACGACGGCCTGATGGTCCTCGAGACCATCATCGAAACCGACGATGGCTCGGCCCCCGACACGGAGGACCTGCAAACGTGGGCCGATGAGTTCGGGCTCACCATGCCGGTGCTCGCCGATCCGGGCTCCACGCTCATGTACAAGTACGCCGAAGGCATGAGCGGCGTGGGCCTGCCGTTCACGGTCGTGATCGACCGCGGCGTGGTCGTCGACTCGATCGCCAGCGGCTCGCAGATCTCGCAGGCCCAGGAGCTCCTGTGAAGCTGTTCCTGCTCTGCGGAGGCGTCTTCCTCCTCGGTTGTGCCGGTCTCGGCGGCGAAGACACCGCTGGCGGCGGCACCACCGACATCTTCGGCAACGACGTCGACGACGGCAACGACGAGGAGGACCAGGGCTCCACCGATGCCGACGAGGATGGCCTCACGCTCGATGAGGAGACCGACCTCGGCACCGACCCCGACGAGGCCGATTCCGATGGCGATGGCACCGGCGATGGCGAGGAGGTGAAGCAGAGCACCGACCCGCTCGACGACAAGGACTTCCCCTACGAGGGCGGCTGGGCCAAGGGCGCCTGCCGCAGCGACGTCGATGGCGAAGGCTTCGCCGAGGGCGATGTCGCGAAGAACTTCACCATGGTGGATCAGTTCGGCGAGGATGTCAGCCTCCACGACTTCTGCGACCGCAAGGTCTACCTGGTCTTCGCCGCCTTCTGGTGAGGCAGCTGCCAATCGGAGGCCGGGAGCCTCCAAGACGCGTTCGAAGAGTACGAAGATGACGGGCTCATGGTCCTTGAGATCATGATCGAGAACAACAGCGGCCAGACCCCCTCGGTCTCCGATCTCGAAACGTGGGCTGATCGGTACAGCCTCACGATGCCCGTGCTCGGTGATGCCGACCAGATCATGTACGACTTCGCCAGCGCCTCCGGCTCGGGCGGTTCCATCGGTCTGCCGTTCACGGTGGTCATGAAGGATGGCCTCGTGGTCGACTCCATCGCCAGCGGTTCGCAGCTGAACAAGGCGGTTCGCTCACTCTAGGGGCTCCACGCGGAGCGCGGGCGCGGTAGATTGCCGCTCCCCACCGCGAGGCCCGCGTGCTGCTGACCATCTCGTTTCTCGCCCATATGCAGGCCGCTTTTGCCGGCGCCGTGGTGATCGGCACCGCGCCGCTGCCTGCCGATGGGGTCACCGCATCCGAGGTGCGCGTGTACGTGGAGCGATGCCCCGCGAACATGCGCGCGCGCGTGAAGGCCGACTCGGGCAAGGTGAGCGGCGTGGCCAGCGGTGCAGACTGCGTGGTCTCGTTCACGTGGCAGCCTCCCGCCGTCACCACCGCGAGCAAGCTGCCGCTCACGGTGCAGGTGCAATCTGAGGAGTACGCCGTGCAGGTGCCGGTCGTCCCTCCCTTCCAGGGCGAGATCGCGCTGAGCTTCGAGCCGCTCTTCGTTTCGCCGGGCGGCACCGCCACCATCAAGCTCAAGCCCTCCGGCACGAGCCCCGTCGCGGCCGAGCGTCGCCGCTTCACCCTCACCGCGAGCGTGGGCACCGTGGGCGCCGCGATCCCGCTCGGCGATGGCACCTACGCGGCCCGGTACACCGCTCCGAAAACCATGACCGGCCCCATCATGGTGGCGGTCACCGCGTCCGATGCCGCTGCGCCCGCCATCCAGGGCATCGGCGGCCTCCCGATCACGCTGAAGAAGACCGTCACGCTCGATGCCCCCTCGGGCAGCAACAACGTGCTCACCGTGGGCACCCGTCAGTACGGCCCCTTCAAGGCCTCGAGCAAGAACAAGGTGTCCTTCGATGCGGAGCTCGATCCGCGCTACCCGAAGGGCCGTCTCCAGACCATCCTGCCCGACACCTCGCGTGCGGAAAAGGAGGTCCCCATGCCCACGGTGCCGCAGGAGGGGCAGCTCGTCTTCCTGCCCATGCCCGCGAGCGTCGTGGCCGGCTCGCGCATCCCAGTGCGGGTGGCCGCGCTCGGGCCCGATGGCAAGCCCCAGGTCGTCTCCGGGCTCCAGCTCACGACCACCGGCGGCACGTTCTCCGAGGTCTCCCCGAACGGAACGATGGCGAGCGGAACGCTCGCCGCCCCCGACGCCGGGCAGGAGCTCACGATCGGCGCCACCTGGAACGGCCTCACCACCAACCGCACGCTGCGCGTGCTGGCCCCCCTCCCCTCGATGACGATCACCGCCGAGCCGGCCGACCTCCCGAAGTCCGGCGGCACGGTGAAGGTCACCGCGCGGGTCAAGGATGGTTCGGGCACCTCCGTGGCCGGGCGCGTGCCCAGCCTCCTCGTGGAAGGCGCCAAGGGGAGCGGCAAGGTCGCCGACAACAAGGACGGCAGCTACACCACCTCGCTCACGAGCGCGAGCTCCACCGACCGCGCCCGCGTGCACGGCTCCCCGCAGATCGACACCAGCAGCCTCGCCCCCGCTAGCATCCTCGCCTGGCCGGCCTCGGCCACGGTGCTCAGTGATGGCAAGGATGGCACCTCGATCACGGTCGTGGCGGTCGATGCCTACGGGCTTCCCGTCCCCAACGTGGAGTTTGCGCTCGCCGTGCCGCACGGCGATGGTTCGCTCCCCCCCTCCATCACCAGCGATTCGCGCGGCATGGCCCACGTCACCTACCGCTCGGGCGTGACCGCCGGGCTGCAGACCCTCCGGGTAGATGCGGCCGGGCTCTCCACCGAGCTCCCGCTCTTCCAGATCGGCAGCAAGATGTTCGTGACGCTCGCTCCCGGCGGCGGCCCCGAGCACCTCGCGATGCTCGAGCGCTGGAGCAAGGCCACGCCCACGCTCACGCTCATCCGCGAGGGCGTCTTCCCGCCCAGCGGCCCCCCGGTCGAGCTCCAGATCAGCGCCACGCCCGGCTACACCACGCCGGGCAGCGCGCTGGCCGTGCAGGTGCGCCTCGCCGACGAGGGCGGGCTCGGCGCCGCCGGGCAGAAGCTCCAGGTCTCCGCGGGCGCGGCGGCCGTCGGGCCGATCACCGACTCCCGCAACGGAACGTACTCCTTCACCGTCACCCTGCCCGCCGGGCAGGATGGCCCCGTCACCGTGAAGGCCGCCGCGGGCCTCGCCCTCGCCACGCTGGAGATTCCCACGCTCGCGCAGGCCTCGAAGGGCGGCGCCGCGGTGGTCAGCAGCTCCGACGGCGGTTCCTCGCGGGCCGGCTCCTCCTCGGCCCGCACGCCCAGCCGCGCCCGGGTGGAGGGTCCCGCGGCCGGGCGGTTCGCCGGCACCCTCGTGAACACCCGCGGCCCCTACGCGCTCGACACCGACGGCGGCGGCGGCATCGCCAACGCCGCCACGGCGAGCCCCGACAGCGGCTTCTTCGGCGTGGGCCTGCACGGCACCTACGGCCTCGCTGTCGGTCCCGGCCGCGTGGTCTTCGGCGGCGCGGCGCGCTTCACGGCGAACCTCTACACGGTCAACGCCACCAACGTCCTGCTCATCCCGCGCGACATCACGCTCGGCGGTCGCTACCTCCACCCGGTGGCGGAGAACCTGCGGGTGGGCGGCGGCGTCGACCTCCACACCCTGAGCGCGCCATACTACCTCTACGCCGACGAGGCGCGCACCTCCGCCGTGATGGCCGCCGGCGCCTGGACCGGCGCCCGCCTCGTGGGCGAGCTCGACCTCGACCTCCCCACCGGCCTGCACCTCGCCGCGGAGCTGGGCCAGAGCTTCCTCACGGCCCCCGCGGCCACGCACCTCGGCGCCATCGTGGACGTGCCGCTCGGCGATGCGCCGGTGGCCTTCCGGGCCGGGCTCTCGTGGGACTACCACTACCTCCCGACGACCGACATCGGCGCGGTCGGCACGATCGACGAGCACGTCCTCGCGCTCGAGCTCGGCGCCACCTACGTGCTGCAGTAGTCGGCCGGGCACGACGCGGCGCCCCGGGCGCGGGGGCGGCGTCGGGCTTCGGCGGCGGGACGGGAGCCGGGACGTTGGCGTGGGGGCCTGCCGGTGCGGGGCACCCCTCCGTCGGCCCGAAGCGGGCCTCGGTCGGGGCGACCCGCACCGTCACCCGGCTTGTCATCGAACCGGCGGGGCGTCGGCCCGGGGAGGAGCCCGACGCCTTGCCGCGGGGGCTGGCTGCACCGGCCTGGCGTTGGGGGGCGGGGGAGCGACGCGGCGCCCGAGGCGCGGGGGCGGTGACACGGGCGGGTGTTCGCTTCCGTCGGCTTCCTTGGGCCCAGGATCGCGTCGCGCCGCATTGTGCGACGTCAAGCAGCGGGATGGAATTCGAACGGGCCAGCTCCCGTTACGGGATCGCGTGGCAACGGACGTTTACGCCGGGCGCCTGGTCTGAGGCTTCGATCCACGCGACGCAGACCTTGCCATCGAGGAAGCCGATGGCGGGCTGATCGGAGCTCGACGCGGAGTTCGACACGCCGCCGCCGGAACCCGAGCCGTCGACCCCCTCCCAGGCGGCGCCGTTCCAACGGCGAAGCAGTACTTCCCCCGCGTCGGTCCACGCGAGCCAGGGCGTGCCGTCGGGGCCCACGGCGAGCACGCGGTCACCCGCGACCCGTTCGGGGAGGCCGACCACTCGTGGAAGCCAGCGGGTTCCGTCGAACTCGGCGGCCATGAGCCGGCCGCCGAGCTCGGGGTTGCCGGCGAACTCGGGGTCGGTGATCCACGAGAGCAGGAGCCGCTGGCCACCGAGCCCCACCGCGCGCGGCATCACAACGGCTCCTGGCGACTCAATCTCGCGCCACACGCCCGCTTCGCGCATGTACACCACATCGCCGACCAGGAGCGACGCGGGCTCGCCGCCCCCCAGCGCCACTGGTCTCCACCATGCGCCCGGCAGGGTGCCGTCCAGCGTCCACGCGCCGCTCAGATAGCGGTGCAGCTCCCAGGCACGCGGAGGCGCCTCCTCGTCGTCAAGGCTGAGGCGATCGCTGGACGGCTGGCCTGGGTGGACGGCGGCCAGGAGCGTCCCGTCCGGGAGCTGGACAAAGGCTTTGGCCTCGCACGAGGGTTGTTCCCTGTCTCCGCAGCGTCCGGGGACAGGGTTCTGCACCTCGATCGGCGGTAGCTTCGCGCTGGACGCACCATGCCAACGGAGCATCTGCCGCGGTGGCGTCTGCCCCATCAGGCCCCACAGCCGGTCCCAGGTCCCTTCGATGCGGACGAAAAAGTGGTAGGAGCCCGCGTCCACGACGGACAGCCACGGGCCCCCCGGCAGACGCAGGGTCGTGTTCGAGGCCCACGACGTTCCGGTCCACCGGGAGGACACAAGTCGGTCGCCGTCGTCATCCCGCTCGCTCCATTGGAGGAGATTGCCCATGAATTCCGGGTCGGAGGCGGCCCGTTCCGGGGCAGAGAGCTCGCCCGACTGGGAGGGCTCACCATCCAGGCCCCACCAGTCGCGGCCGGTCCATCGCAGCACGTCGACCCGTCCGCCCGTCTGCTCCATCACGAGCGTCGGTGCGGGAGTCGGGAGGAGGCGGATGTCCTCGAAGTAGAGCAGTCCCGTCGGCAGGTGCGCTGCAGTAAGAGGCTTCCAGCCGACGCCGGCCTCTTGCCATATCGCGAGCCGGTTCACCTCGTTCCCGTAGTGCGTTCCGACCAGGTGCGGGTAGCCCTCGAGGAGCCAGGTACGATCGCCCGACGCGGCTACGGCCGCGTTCGTGCCGTCCCCGCGGGCCGCGAGCCACCTCCATCTCCCGGCATCGTCGGCCAGGAGTGCGGGGCCTCGGGGGACCGGCGTCGGGAGCGGCTCTCCCTCATCGTCGTACTCGCTGTGCACCTGGAGGAGCTCCGGCGCCGGAGGATCGAGGACATCCGGGCCGGACCAAAGGACCGCGTCACTGTCGGGCGTCAGCACCGCCCATTCGTGTCGACCGCCAACGGATGGCGTGGTCCATAGTCGGCCGTGTGGCACGGCGTGCGCTGCCCATTTCCCGACGGCAACGTCGACGTCGGCGACGCGATGCTCGCCGCGGCGCCAGTCCGGGAGCCAACGGTAGACGCGAACGCCGTCGTTGACGACGACCACGCCCACCGCCCCCTCGGACTCGTCCGGGATCTCCGGAAGCCCCCCTCCGATCCAGCCTTCGCCTGTCCACCGCGACCACCCGTTCCGGAGGGCCGAGGGTTCGTCCGAGTCAGGCGCCACCACCCAGGCAACGACGGGACGATCGGCGCTGTCCGTGGTGAGGCTGACCACCCCGTTTCGGATGCGGGGGAGTCGCACGCCGGGCAGAAGGGTCCACGCAGAGCGGTCATGCACCCTGACTCGGAGCTGGGCGCCGTCGGGGTCCGGCTCCAGCGTGGCCACCCAGACGCGACCCTGGCGGTCGAGGGCGGCGTCCATCGCGAATGCGTCCTGCGCAACCATCGCGTCACGCCAGCTGTCCCGCTCCGGCAGCGACCACGGCGCCAGCTCGCTCCGCCCCAGCGGGAACCACGGCTCCGCGGGCAGGGCCGGCGTCTCCGCCTGGTGGGGGCAGCCGAGCGCGAGAAGCAGTGGGAGCATCACGGAAGGTATCGCGCCGAACGCGCGGGAATGACGTTCGCATTTCGGCCGGCGGAGGGAGGCCGACGCACTGGGGCTCGGGGCTCGGCTGATACACGGTGACACATACCACGAGACATTTTGCGGCCGCTGCAGTACCCGGGCGGCGGGGCGGGGGCGATCGCCGCCGCCGTCGGCGGGCGTCGACGTGCCCGTGGTGGAGCGCCAGGGTCACGAGCGGAGTGAGCGCAGGGCAGGTCGAGCCCTTGAACCCGCGCGGGTCCCGCGTCGTGATGATCTGACAGCCGGAAGCCCCCGCCGCCGCGGCGCATACGGCGTCCTCGAAAGCTCCCCACCGGAGCGCGAACGTGTGGCCAGGGAGTGAAGCGTGGGGACACAATGCGCGGCCAGGAGTCCCGCCACCAGTCGCGACACCGAGGTTCCGGAGGCCGCCGCGTACCGCTTGGCCGCTGCGTCAAGCCCGCGTTTCAACCACCCGCCTACAGCGGCGACCAGCCCACGCGCGGGATGCCGGAGCCCGCGGGCGGCGGGTTCGCCCCCACGAGGTAGAGCGCGCGACGGTTGAGGATGTTGTCCTCGCCGTCGCCCGTCTGCACCGCGAGCAGGCTCTCGCCAAAGCCGTGCGTGAAGATGGGCCCGGAGTAGCCGTGCGACTTCAGCCAGCGGCCGATCGAGCGGGCCCGACGCGCGCTGAGCTCCGAGTTGTGGCCCGCGTCGCCTACCGTGTCGGTGCAACCGGCGATGTAGAGCTTCACCGGCACCATCGAGCCGTACTTGGCCACCACCTCGTTGAGCTGCTCGAGCACCTTGACGAGCTTCCACTCCTGGTCGGCCGCGATCACGTCGCTGTCGCTGGCGAAGAGCACATCGTCGTGCGGGATGTCGAGGAACCAGGGCGAGTAGGTAAAACCGCTCCAGGAGCCGCCGCTCTTGAGCGTGACATCGAGCAGCACGACGTCGGCCGGGTCACCCACGAACGGCACGCTCACCTCGCCGGGGCCGGTGCCGAGCGAAACCACGCGCTTGTCGATGATCTCCTTGCCGGCGCCGTAGGCGATGATCTCGGCCTCGTCCACCCGGGCGGTGGCCGACACCGTCACCGTCTTCGCCTCGAGGTCGGCGGAGGCCTTGCCGAGGTCCACGCTCAGGGCCACGCTGTACTGCCACTCGAGCGGCACATCCATCTCCACCACGTCGCCGTCCACGAAGCCGGCGCGCACGAAACACGAGGCCGTGGTGACGCGTTCGTTGCGCGGCAGCGTGATGGTGACCTTGTTCATCGCCTTGATGGAGGTCTTCTCCAGCTTCACCTGCTTGCCGCCGGCGTTGCAGTCCACGAACAGGGTCTTCACGTCGCGCGTGGGCGTGAGGAAGAAGGCGGGGTTTTCTTTAGGACCGGGCGAGGGCGTGATCCCGAAGTCCAGGTCCTGGGCGAGCGCGGAGGTGGCGAGGAGGAAGAGCATGAAGACCCCTATCCGTGGAAGCCTTGGGACACCGCTCCACCCCCGCCGGTTCCCCGGGCCGCGCGTCGGCTCGCCGGCTACAATCCCGTCATGCTCCTCCTGCTCCTCGCCGCCTGCACCGAGCCCGACCCCGACGCCGACAAGCCGGGCGACACCGGCTCGCCCGTCGACACCTCCGGCAACGTCGACACCAGCACCGACACCAGCGAGGACACCGGCGCCGACACCGCCGAGGACACCGGCACGAGCGGCCTCCCCGACGCGCGCGACGCCATGGTGAAGAGCGGCGAGGACTGCGAGGAGATCGCCGGGCACACCGATGTTCCCGCCGCGCGGGCCTGGTACTGGGGCGAGCTCACGGGTGATCCCGAAGCCGGCTTCACCGGGGTGGAAGCCTGGTACTTCTTCGGCAACACCGCCTGGTACGACCACGGCCTAGAGGACTGCGAGGTGCACTTCGACCTCAGCGAGATCGAGGTCACCGGCGCCGGCGCATGCGACACCTGCGACTACGGCGTGCGCGTCGTGGCCGACGTGAACCTCGACCGCACCACATGCCCCCCCTCGCTCTACGCCGGCTACGAGCAGATGAACGAGACCTACGCCATCGAACAGCTCGGCGATGGCAGCGCCTCCTGGTACTTCCCCGCCTCGGGCAACCCGCTCGGCGATGGGTACTGGGACAGCACCGGCGTGAACTACCTCGCCGACGATGGCTGCTCCCTCCCGGTGGACTGAAGGCCGATGCGCCGCGACCGTCCTCGGGGGTTCCTCCCTCGGCGCGCATCGGATCGCCGCCGGGGGCTGTCCCGGGTGGGGCGGGCACGCTAACCGGGGCGCGTGTCGGGCCCCCCCACGCTCTCTCGTCGCCCGCTCATCGCGCTGCTCACGGTGCAGGTGCTGTTCGGCCTGCACGCCGTCCTCTCCAAGCTGGCCTTCCCGGCGTTCGGGGCCGGCGGGGTGTCGCTCGCGCGGGTGGTGGGCGCGGCGGCGGTGTTCCAGATCGTTCGACTGGCGCGGGGCGAGCCCTCGCTTTCCTGGGCCATGCACGGGCGGGTGGCGCTCGCCTCGGCGTTCGGCATCGTCGCCAACCAGCTCCTCTTCATGTACGGGCTCGAGCGCACCTCGGCCACGCACGCCACCATCCTCGTCACCACGGTTCCGGTGGCCACGATCGTCGTGGCGGTTCTCGCAGGCCGCGAGGCGTTGAAGGCCCACCGGGTGGTGGGCATCGCGCTCGCTTTCGCCGGCTCCGCGCTCGTCGTCACCAGTCGGGCGTCGCTCGACGGCGGCGAGTGGCTGGGCGACGTGATGGTGCTCGGCAACTCCTTCTCCTACGCCATCTACCTCGTGCTCGGGCGCGATCTCCTGCTCACCCTGAGCCCCTGGTCGCTCGCCGCCTGGTTGTTCACCTGGGGGGTGCTGCCGGTGCTGGCCGTCACGGGCGTCCCCGCGCCGAACCACCCCGACGCGGCGGCCTGGAGCGCGCTCCTCGCCATCGTCTTCGGCACCACCGTGGGCACCTACCTCCTCAACCTCGTGGCGCTGCGCTCGCTCCCATCGAGCGTGGTGGCCGTCTTCGTGTGCCTCCAGCCCTCCATCGCCGCGGCCGTGGCGTACGTCGTGCTCGGCGAAACGCTCGATGGGCGTACGCTCCTCGCGGGCGTCATCACGGTGGCCGGCATGCTCGTGGCCACGCGGCGCGGATAGGCTCCCACGTGCTGATCGCGAGCCCCTACCGCATGGCGCTCGATGCGGCCGAGGTTGCCGCCGGCCGCCCCTACCCGCCGCTCGGCACGCTGGTGAGCGCGGCCGAGGCGCGCGCCCGCGGCGTGCAGGTTGCGCTGTTCGACGCCACCCTCGAACCCGACGCCCGGGCCTTCGCGCTGGCCCTCGCCGGGCACCGCCCCGCTCGCGTGGCCATCGTGAGCGACCCGCACAGCATCCCCGTGAAGATGTGCACCACGGTGCAGCGGGCCGCGGCGCTGGAGATGGTGGCGAGCGCACGCGAGGCGGGGGCCGAGGTGCTGGTGGCCGGCCCCGACCCCACCGACCACCCCGAGCCCTACGAGGCGGCTGGCGCCGCGGTGGTGGTGCGCGGCGAGGCCGACGATGCCGTGCTCGCCTTCGCCCTCGGCGAGCCGCTCCCGGCGCGCGTGCCCGCCGGTCGCCCGCGCACCGATCTCGATGCCCTGCCCGATCCCGCGTTTGAGCTCGCCAACCTCCCGGCGTATGCCTCCCGGTGGCGGGCGCGGCATGGCCGGTGGGAGCTCAACATCTCCACGGCGCGGGGGTGCCCCTACCGGTGCAACTGGTGCGCCAAGCCCACGTGGGGCCGGAGCTACCACGCGGCCTCCCCGGAGCGGGTCGTCGGCCAGATCGCGCGGCTCCGCGCCGGCCCCACCCCGCCCGACGGGCTTTGGTTCACCGACGACATCTTCGCCGTCAAACCCGCCTGGCTACGCGAGCTCCGGGCGCGGTTGGGCGTCGATCCCCTCCCCTTCCGCTGCAACACCCGCGCCGACCTCGTCCGCGAGGGCGCCTACGTGGCGGACCTCGCCGCGGCCGGCTGCACCGAGGTGTGGATGGGCGCCGAGAGCGGCAGCGACGGCGTGCTCGCCGCCATGGACAAGGACCAGACCCGCGCCGACATCGCCACCGCCTCGGCGCGCCTGCGGGGTGCCGGCATCCGCGTGGGCTTCTTCCTGCAGCTCGGCTACCCCGGCGAGGGCTACCGCGAGGCGCTCGCCACCCTCGAGATGGTCCGCGAGCTGCGCCCCGACGAGATCGGCGTGAGCGTGGCCTACCCGCTGCCCGGCACCCCGTTTCACGCCGCGGTGAAGGACTCGCTGGCCCGCCCGAACTGGGCCACGGCCATGGGCAACGAGGTGCTCTTCGCGGGGGCATTTCCGCAGCCCTTCTACGATTCGCTCCGCGAGCTCTTGCGCGCCGAGCACGCCTGGCTCAGCTTCGCGCCCTCCCCCGACCGCCGCGGGCTTCGCCGCGCCGCCGCCCTGCCCTGGCACGCAGCGCGGTGGCCCTTCCACCGCGCGCGCGTGGCGTGGCACGGGCGCGCCTAACGACGGCGCATCCACCACGACTTCGACCGGATGCCCGCCGCGATCTTCTTGCCCTTCACGCCCTTCTTCACGGTCGGCGCCACCGCCGGGGCCTCCGCAGGGTCGGCCGGGGCCGTGGCCACGATCTCCGCCACGGTGCCGGTGTCCGGGTCGAGGGTCACGGCCCCCGTGTCGAAGATGCCTTCCACGAGGCCGTCGGCGCCATCGCAGTCCTGATCGATGCCATCCCCGCCGATCTCTTCGGCGCCGACGTAGATCGTGTCGTCGCCATCGTCGCAGTCGCCGTCGGCCACGGTGAGCCCGTCCACGTCGAGATCGCCCGCCACTTCGGTGATGTAGCCGGGAGAGGTCCACACGTACTCGAGCGTGTCGGAGCCGCCGTCATCGCAGCCGCCGGTGCCGTACCAGAGGTCGCCGTCGATCTCCACCTGCACGTACACCCAGCCCGTGGCCTCCGTGGTGTCGATGGTAGTGCTCCACTCGCCGCCGCCGAGGTCGTCCATCGTGGTGCGGGTGGTCGGGGTGACGGCCACCACCTCCGTCACGTAGGCGGCGAGATCGCCGGGCACGGCCGCGAAGACGTCGAGGTCCTGCGCGGTGGGGAGCCCCACGGACTCGCCGAGGTCGGCCAGCGCGGCGCCGCCGCTCTCGAAGCGCAGCTCCACCGGCATCATCGGCCCGCTGGTGGCGAGGGTGCGATGGTCCATCATCGCTTCGTAGATGGCGGCGCGGTTGAACGTTTCCCCGGTGGGCAGCACCACCACGGTGAGTCCGCCGCCGTAGGGGTGACTCGTGAGCTCCGTGTCGAGCGAGCAGACATCGCCGCCGCGCGAGTTGTGCTTGTCGGTGCCGGCGACGAACCCCATCTGCAGCGCGAGCCCGGTGGGATCGATGGCGTCGAGGACCGTGCTGCCGGCGTGTTCGCCGCTCCACACGTCGTCGTAGCCGAGGCCATCGCCCATGCTGTTGCCGTGCTCGGAGTAGATCTCCACGATCGGCTCGTAGGCCGACTCGTAGCAGGTCCAGTCCGTCCACATCGGGCGGGTCACGGCCGGGTGGTGGGGCAGGAGCACGATGGAGCCCCAGCTGGCCTCGAGGTTGCTCGCCCAGGTCTCCATCGCGGCGCAGCTCCCCATGTCGACCGCGCTGGAGCCGACCGGCTGCAGGTCGGTCAGCGTGATGCCCGAGAGCGTGGCATCGTCGGCGAACATCAGCAGCGTGCGGTGGCCGAGGTGCACGCCGGCCACCTGGGCCCACACTTCCGTGCCGGGGATGGTGATGAATCCCCCCGCCTCGTCGAGCTCGCTGGCGGCCAGCGCGAAGTCGTCGGCCATGCCCGAGGCCGACGCCACGGTGGTGCTGCCGTTGATGTGGTCCGTGATGGCCATGAAATCGAGGCCGTTGTCGCGCCCGGACTGGAAGGTGTCGGCGTAGGCGCCACAATCGCCCTTGCAGCGAATGTCCGACGAGCCGGCATCGCCGGAAACCCCCGTGTGAACGTGGATGTCACCGTAGTAGTAGGTGTAGTCCCCGAACTCGTCGGCAGCGAAGCCCAGGCGGACGGCGGCAAGGAGGAGCATTTCAACAGGATCGTAGACCGCTGCGCGTTCCCACTCAAGGTCGCGCGCGCAACTGTTTCACAAAAAGCCGACAACGGTACGCGAGGCATCAGCGCGCTCACTTGCGCGGCCGGAACCGCCCGAGGATGCCGAGGTAGTCCACGCCCGCCGGCGCCGCGGGCGCGCGGTACTCCCAGCGCCGGCCGAGGAGCGCGTCGGCGCCGGCCGGGAGGGCCTCGACCACCCGCGAGAGGCCCGCGGACTCGGCGTGCCCGCGCTCGAGCATGTCGTGGAGCTCGGCGAGGGCCGCCGCCTCGCCGAGGCCACTCCCCTCCAGTACCGGGGCGAGCGCCCGCGCGGGCAGCTCCCCCGCGCCGGTGAGCACGAGCGCCGCCGCGTACCAGGTGCGTACAGGCACCACGCGACTGCCCAGCGGGCGGAAGTCCGCGAGCGGGCGGCCCTTGTCGATGCGGATGAAGATGCGCTCCACGGCATCGGCGATGGCCACCCGCCGCAGCGCGGCCAGGGTGCGCACCACGTCATCGCTGTAGGCCCCGCCCGCCTCGAGGAGGCGAGAGAGCTCGACCGCGCCGATCCGGCCGGCCACGGCGTCGGCGTACACGGAGTACACGACGGCGTCGATCTCGGCATCGTCGCCGAAGAGCGACTCGGTCACCGCGGCGCCGAGCCCCACGCGCCCGGCCACCAGCTCCGGGAGCTTGTAGCCGAACTGCCCGCGCACCGCGCGAAGGCGCCCCCGCTTGAGGTTGCCCATGTTGTCCTTGAGCACCAGCGAGTCGTAGCGCACGCCATCGAGCCGGAGCTTTTCCTCCAGCGTGGCCCGCATCTGCGTGGGCGAGCCGCTCACGATGTGCACGCGCGGCCGCCAGCCGGGCGCCTCCCTCCCCAGCTCCCGAACCAGCGCGGTGGCCCCCGGCACGGCACGCTTGGCCGAAGCCGGCTCCATCGCCGTGCGCACGAGCCCCCGCCACGAGTCGAAGTCGGTGAGCAGGTAGGTCTTGTCGAGGTCCCAGCGGTACACCCGCATGCCCGGCGCCCCCGAGGATTCGCTCACCGACCGCCCCCGATCCGGCGGTGCCCCCGGAGCGGCGCCCCCACCCGCGGCGCCAGCGCTGCGGCGATGGCTCCATCCTCCCCCGGGCGCGGCGACACCCGGAAGGGCAGCGGCGCCGAGGCCGACACCAGCGACTGCAGGAGCGCGCCCGCGGGGCCCTGGAGCATGCTGCCCCCGCACTCCACGGTCTCGATGCCCACAAGCAGGGTGGCGAACTCCTGGACCACGCCCACCATCACGGCGGCGAGCCGCTGCACCACCTCGGCGGCCCGCGGGTCGCCCGCTTCGAGGGCAGCCCGCAGGGCATGACCGGACTGCGAGGGCGCCGCCTCGATGCCGCACGCGGCGAGCGCCCGGCCCACGCCCACGTTGCTGAGGTAGGTGCGCATGGCCCCGGTGAGCGGGAGGTAGGTGTGCGGGGTGGCGTCGGGGCTGAGGTCCACGACGAGCCGGCCCATCTCGGTGGCCACGACCTCGCCGTCGGCATCGATCCAGCAGCCGCCGAAGCTCGTGCCGATCTGCACGCGCACCAGCCGGCGCGCCCCGCCCGCCGAGAGATGTCGCCCGAGGTTGCTCAGATCGTTGAACATCACCACCGGGCCATCCACGAGGCCCTCCGACACGCGGTCGGCAAAACCGGCGAAGGCGGCGGTGTCGCCCACGCGCTCGCGAAGGATGGTGGAGAGCTCCAACACCTGCCCGCCCACGCCGAGCGGCGCCGCGAGCCCGATCCCGAGCGACCCGATCGGGGCGCTACCCGCCACCTCCCGCAGGAGCTCGCGGCAGCGCCGCACGAGCGAGTCGATGCCGTACTCGCCGGGCGGCCAGGTGGTGCCGGAGGCGCTGGCCACGACCGCCTCCTCCCGCATCGCCACCACCTTCATGCCGGTGCCGCCGATGTCGAGGCCCATCGCCAGGCCCGGGCCCGGGGGCTGAAGGACCGGACGGTCCACGCTGGGCACATCCAGCTCCGGACGCGACTCCACATGCGCCGGCGCGATGAAGAAGGGCACCTTGTGCACGGAGCGCACGCGGCCCAGCACCGGCTCGAGGTCGCCCTCGGGGAGCGGGGAGACGAGCTCCACGGCGGCCGGGTTGAACAGGATGCTCGCGTTGTGGGCCCGCGCCAGCACCGGCCACACCGAGCGCCCCAGCGCCGGTGCGAAGACGACGAACTCCCGAGGGGAGGAGGCCGTGCCCCAGCGCTGGTGAAGGCGGATGCGCCACGGCACGGCCCGGGGGTGGCGTCCCAGCTCGGTGAGGATGTCGGCGAGCGTGCGCACGCTATCCGGGCGCCTCGATCTTCCCGACCCGGTCGCGGAGCTTGCGGTTGTCCTCCACGAGGTTCTCTACCTCGCGGCGCAGCGCGGCGAGGCCGCCTTCGCTTGTGCGGCCCTCGCGCACGTTCTGCATCGCCTCCCAGGCCAGGCGACGGCAGCGGGCATCCCCGGCGGAGCCGTGGATGCGGGACAGCACCGGCAGCGAGGACGCCTCGCGCAGCGTGCCCAGCGCCGTGATCGAGGCCACTTGCACGCGGTAGTTGGCATCCTCGGCGAGGACGATCAGGCGCTCGGCGGCGGCACGGCGCACGCCCTCCACGTCGTTGCCCAGCCGGGCCAGGGCCGCCGCGGCCGCGGCCCGCGCCCGGGAGGGGCGCTCGGGCGAGGTCCAGTCGAGCAGGAGGTCGCGGTTCGCGGCGTCGGCCGTGGCGCCGAGCCCCTCCAGCGCGCGGGCGCGCAGCACCTCGCCCCAGCTCGGCGAGGCGAGGAGCGCCTCGCACACCTCGCGGGCCTTCGGGGAGCGGAGGCGGCCGAGCACGCGGGCCACCTCGCCGCGCACGTGGATGGAGGGGTCGCCCTGAAGCGCAACGACGGTGGCATCCACCCCCTCGGTGCGGAACCGCCCCAGCGCGGCCACGATGGCGCGCCGAACGCGAGGGTCCTTCTCGCCGGTGGCGGCGCGCAGCGCTTCGAGCGCCGCGATGCTGCCCGTGCTCGCCAGGGCGTCGGCGAGCTCGGTGCGAACGCCCCAGAAGGGATCGGCGCCGAGCGCGAGCGAGAGCGCCGCGAGGGCTTCGCGGCTGCAATCGGCCGCCAGCGCGCGGGCGGCCCGCACTCGACCGACCGCGCCCGGGTCCTGCGCGAGGCTCCCCGCGAGGAGCCACACCGGCCCGGCCAGCGTGAGGTCGGCCAGCACGGCGAAGTGCGAGTCCACCCCGACCCAGGCCGGTCGCTCCGGGGCGGCGAATTGCCACGTCCGCTCGCGGGCATCCACGAGGAGCGTGTGCTTCTGGCCCGCGGCCTCGATCACCAGCGGCACGCGGAAGACCGGGGCGACTCCCTCCCCTTCCTGCGTCTGCTTCACGGTGACGCGCAACGACCCTTCGGCCCAGCCAAGCTCCACCCGGAGCTGGGGATGGCCCGCGCCGAAGACGTACTGGGAGAAGAATCCGTCGAGGTTGCGCCCGGAGGCCTCCTCGAAGGCCCGCTGCAGGTGCCGTGTGTGCACCGTGCTGTGACGATGGCGGTCGAGGTAGAGCCGCACGCCAGCCTGGAACGCATCCGCGCCGAGCACGGTACGCAGCGTGTGCAGGACCAGCGCGCCCTTCTCGTAGATGTGCCGGTCGAACATGTCGATGGGGTGCTTGAAGCGGTAGCTCACGATGCCGCGGCGATAGCGGCCGCCATCCTCGGCGAAGTAGTCGCGCGCCTGCTCCCAGAGGTGCCAGGCCCCCTCCTCGGCGCCGCGGGCGTGCGTGAACCAGATGGACTCGGTGAGCGTGGCCCAGCCTTCGTTCAGCCACGCCTGCGACCAGTCCTGGCAGGTGACCAGATCGCCCCACCACTGGTGCGCGAGCTCGTGCACCACGAGCGACTCCATGTCCGAGTCGATCCCAGCCTCCTCATCGATGAGCACGAGGTCGAAGAGCGTGGTGGCCCCGACGTTCTCCATGCCGCCGAAGATGAAGTCGTGCACCACCACCTGGTCGTAGCGGGCCCAGGGGTAGGCGCCGTACTGCTCGGAGAGCATCGCCACCATGGCCGGCGTCTTCGCGAAGGCCCGCTGCACCTGCGAGAACGGCGTACCGAGCGGCACGTAGTAGTTCACGGGGATGGCGCCGCTGTGGTCCCGGTGCAGGTCGAGCTGCGCCACCACGGCGGTGAAGAGGTAGGCGGGCATGGGTTCGTCCACCACCCAGTCCTCGCCCTCCCGGCGGCCGTTGCCCACCACCTCGAAGCCGGCCGGCCCGTGGATCCGAACGCGCCACGGGTGCTTCACCGAGGGATGATCGAGGCAGGGGAAGATGTGGTGGGCGTCTTGGTCCTGGCACTGCGTCCACGCCTGGGGAGAGCGCAGGGGCTCGGCCTCCGTGGGGCCCACGAAGTACAGGCCGCGGCGGGGCTCGGCCGTCCACCGGACCACGATCCCGTCGGTGTGGGGCACCCGGAGCTTGCCCTCGCCGGTCCAGAACGTGAGCGGCCCACCCGCGAGGGAGGTGACCGAACCGATCTGCAGGCCCTCGGCGTCGAGCACCAGCTCGCCGGACTGCCCGGGCAGCCAGCGCACTTCGATCCGCGCCTCGCCCCGGAGCGTGCGCGCCACGGGATCGATCCAGAGTTGGAGGTGGTACCCGGTGATCTCCACGCTGCGGTCGGGTGCGTAGTGGTCCTCCACGCCGGGCTCCGCGTACGCGCGCCGGTCGAGCCCCCACCCGCCGAAGCGGGCTTCGAACTGCATGGACTTGTCGGTGAATCCTCGGGTGCTCATCGGCCTTCCGTTCGCGCGGCGGCTATCCCGGCACGGGCGCGGCCGGAGGCCCGCACCCGACGACGCTCAACCCTGCGTGGCCTCGAACCGGGTCGGGTCGGGCAGGAGGATGTAGCCCCGCGTGAGATCGCCGAGGAAGGCGCAGGCCTCCGAGCCGTTCTCGCCCAGCCAGGCCGCGATGTAGGCCACGAGTAGGGCCTCGAGGCGCTCCTCCAGCTCACCGAGGCGCGTGCCGTTGAGATCGGGCAGGTGGGCGGAGAGCATCGTGTCGAGCGCCGGGGAGGGCAGGAGCCGGGGCACGCCCGTGCACAGCTTCTCCACGATGAGCTCGCGGAGCCGCGCCACGGCTTCCTTGCGCCCGCCGATGGGCCCCGCCTTCATGCGAATGGGGCGGTCGATCCCGAAGAGGAGGATCTGCGCCGAGGGCGTGTGGGTTTCAATGAGGCGCTCGGCCGCGGTGCTGGCCGGGTCGAAGCTGAAGCCCATGCGCGCGAGGCCCTTGGCCATCGTGCGCGGGTGGGAGGACGACACGGTGTTGTTCGCGTATTCGTCGATCCGGTACACCGAAAAGTGCTCGGCGAGGAGCTTGTCGCACGGGCGGCTGCCCGAGAGGTTCTCCACGATCACCGGCGCGTTCATGGCCAGCACGCAGCCCGATCGGGGGCGATTGCGCGCGAGCCATCGCAGCGTGTCCTCGTGGGCACGCAACGAGTCGGCGGAGGCAACGCGCACGCCGCCTTCTGCCTGTTCCAGCACCACTCCCCCCGAGCTGTCTCGGGGAGTGAGGCCCAGGTCAAGTCCGAGATACCGCATCAGCACACCACCTGCGTTTCACGTTTTTTTCCAGCGACCAAGAAGCCCACCCAGCGTGTTCTTCACGCCCGCGAGCCTGGAGCCGCCTGAGCGACCCATCTCTACCAGCCCGGAGGCCATCTGGCTCAGGGCCGGCGTGTAGGGGAACCACCATATCTCCTTTGCCCCACCCGAGCGGTCGATCACCACCGTGCGAGGGTGAACGAGGCCAGCGAGGCCCCAGCGCGAGCCGGTGGCGCCGTAGCCGCTCTCCCCTCGCCCACCCCACGCTGCGCCGCCCATCGGCCCCGAGAAGCAGCAGTTGTTCACGAAGCTCACGCCGCACCGCACCCGCAGCGCCAGGGCTTCGGCACGCGCCACATCCTTCGACCACACGCTCACGCACAGGCCGTAGGGAGAGTCGTTCGCCATCGTGACTGCTTCCTCCTCGCTGGTGAAGACCGCGATCGGCAGCACGGGGCCGAAGGTCTCCTCGCGCCACAGCGCGCAATCGAGCGGCACGTTCGTGAGGACGGTGGCCGGGTAGAAGTAGCCGGTGCCCGTGGGCGCGCCGCCGCAGTGGAGCACGGCCCCGCGGGCCACCGCCTCCTGCACCTGGGCATGCACCTTGTTCAAGGCCGCCTCGTTCACCAGCGGCCCGACATCCTCCCCCACGCGCAGCGCCTGCGCGGCCTTCACCACGTCGGCCACGAAGCGCTCGGCGATGCGCTGGTCCACGAGCACCCGCTCCACGCTCGCGCAGTCCTGACCGGCGTTGTGGAAGGCGCCCCACACGATGCCCTCCACGGCTCGGGGCATCTTCGCGTCGTGCAGCACGAGCGCCGCATCCTTGCTGCCGAGCTCGAGCGCACAGGGGATGAGGTGCTGGGCGGCCCGCGCCGCCACCGCGCGCCCCCCAGCGCCGCTGCCGGTGAAGATGACCTTGTCCACGCCGGCGTCGATCACGGCGGCGCCCTGCGCGGGGCCGCCCTGCACGGTCACCACGAGGTTGGCGGGCAGCGCAGCCGCGAAGACCTCCGCGAGGAGCGCCCCGCAGCGAGGGGCATGCTCGCTCGGCTTGAACACGACGGCGTTGCCCGCGAGCAGCGCCGGGACGATCGTGCGCATCGGCAGGTGCACCGGGTAGTTCCACGGCATGATGAGGCCGATGACGCCGAGCGCCTCGGGCTCCACCCGGATCTGCTTGCCGGGGTAGTTCAGCGGGTTGAGCTCGAGCGGGATCGCCTCCAGCTCATCCTCGATCACCGCCAGCCAGTGATCGAACAGCTCGCCCATGGTGACGATCTCGCTCGTCCACGCCTCGCCGGCCGGCTTGCCGAGCTCGGCCCCGAGCATGGCCACCAGCTCCGCCCCGCGGGCGAGGATGGCGTTGCCGAGGCCGCGCACCACCCCGATGCGCTCCTCGAGCGGCCGCTGGCGCCAGGCCACGCCCGCCTCGCGCGCCGCCCGGACGAGATCCGGCACCGCCTCGACGGGGGTGCAAGGGAGCGAGCCCACTTCCTCCCCGCTGCGGGGATCAATGAGGACCAGGGCATGGGGATCGAGGCGGGACATCACGCCCGCGTATCACGCGCGTCCCCCGACGCCCGGTCGGGCGCCGCCAGCGCCCAGACCAGGGCGGGCAGGTCCCGGAAGGCATCCCGTGCCGTGCCGTTGAGGCCCCCCAGCACCGCCCGCGCGAGCACCCTCGCCTCGGGCCGGCCGGCGGAGCTGCGCGTGGCGTACAGGACCTCGAGGAGCAGGAGCGGGTCCTCGGAGGCGCGCGCACACTGCTCCGCCGACGCCAGGATGTCGGCATCGCGACCGATCAAGCCCCCCACGAGGTACACCTGCGCGAGGTGCCGCGGGGCGCCGATCTCGCTGAGACGGCCCACCGCGTCGGCCGTGAGGGTGGCGTTCGCGGTGCGGAGCGCGGCCATCGCCTCGTGGTAGGCGAGCCGGAGGCCATCGTCGGCCGTCCGGGCGGCCTCCGCCGCGGCAAGGTGGGCGGCGAGCGCGGAGGGGCCATCGCCCTGGAAACGGCGCAGCTCGGCGAGCACCTCGAAGTACTCCGCACGCACCGCGTACAGCACCGCTCCCCCCAACGCGCCCACGCGGGAGAGGGCCCGCGCCGCACTTTCGGCTTCGCCCGCACCGAGGTGGATCGACGCCGTGAGCACGTCGGTTCCCAGCGAGGACGGGGACATCGAGATTCGATGGAGGTCCAGGCCGGTTTCGAGCAGCTCGCTGGCCCGGCCCAGGTGGCCCAGGGCCCGCTCCACGCGCGCCAGACAGACAGTGGCGGCCGCGAACAAGGTGGGACGGTCCCGGCCGCGCAGCTCGCGCACAACGCCCGTCATCACCCGTTCGGCCTCGGCCACCCGCCCCAGGAGCACGAGCACCTCGGCGAGGGCGATGTTGGCCCGCACCGCGAGCCGGTCGATCCGGGAGTTGCACACGTCGATGGCGGCCGTAAGGAGCGCGAGCGCCGTGGCGAGCTGCCCCCGCACCGAGGCGAGGAGCCCGAGCGACAGGAGCACGCCCGCGTGGCCGTCGTTCACCTGGGCGCTCACCCGCTCCACCAGCGGCACGCTCGGTGGGCTCCCGATGCCGAGGAGGATCTCCATCTCGAGCGCGTCCACCCCCACGCGATCCTCGAACGAGGGCAGCCCCTCGGCGAGCCTCGCGCCGGCGGCGAGCGCGTTGAGCGCTTCGCTCAGGCGGCCGAGCGTGATGAGCGCCTCTGCCCGGGCGATGGCCCGGCGAGGCAGCAGCGCGGGCGGCAGCGTGTCACCCCCGGTCCCCGGCAGGTCGAGCATGCGGAGCGCGCGCACCGGGCGCCCGGAGTGCGCGAGGAACTCGCCGAGCTCGAGGAGGGCGGTGGCACCTTCGCCGCCCGGAATCGCGAGCGAGCGGTGGAAGAGCCGGAACCGCCGCTCCCACTCCCCATCGCCGCGCGCCTCCGCGGCATCGGCGAGCGCCGCGTGGATTTCGTTCCGTTGGTCGCGGGTCAGGCCTTCGAGGACGAGCTTCTCCACGCTCGCCCGCGCCACCCGCACCCAACCCTCGCCCCCCTCGGACCAGGTCTGCACGAGCCCCCGGGACACCAACTGCCCCACCTCGAGCCCATCCCCGGTGGTCCCGGCGGCCGCCTCGAGGAGCTCGGTGGGCACGGTGTCGTCGGCCACGGCGAGCACCGCGAGCACCCGACGCGCCGGCTCCGACAGGCTCCGGAGGCCGCGCTCCAGCATCCGGCGGGTGCTCTCGCCCGGAACGATGCCCGACGAGGCATCCCACGTCCACACCGGCTGGCCCGTCTGCGCCAGGCCCTCGCAGCGGAGCGTGCCGGCCTCCACCTGCTCCCGAACGAGCGCCACCACGAGCGCGGGGAGCCCCCCCGCGGCCTCCGTCAACGCCTGATCGAAGGCGACGGGAACGGCGTGCGAGGCCAGCATGCCCTCCGCCAGACGCCGGACCTCGTCGACGGCGAGCGGACGGAGCGGCAAGCGGCGAGCGCCGGCCACCGAAGGCATCTCCGTGCCGAGGTGGACCGCCGCCACACCCGCGACCATGCTGGCCCGCTGCAGCACGGCGAACGCATCGGCGCCGAGCGCGTCGACCTCCTCCGCGAGCAGCAGCACCACCCCTTCGCGCGCCAGGTCCTCGAGCAGCGCTTGGAGCGAGGCCTCGTCTTCGGCCATGGGGAGCCCGAAGCGACTGAGCTCGAAGGCCAGCGCGGTGCACACATCGGCGGGCTTCATTCTCCGGCGCCCCCGCAACCCGATCACCTCCACGCCCGACTCGGCCGCCAGCTGCCGAATCCGACGCGCCAGCGCGCCGAACCCCGCGCCGGGCGGGCCGGTAAGCTGGATGCAGCCGCCCGCATCGAGGGCCGCGCTCACCGCGCCGATGGCGGCGCTCCGCCCGGCGAGCACCGGCGAGTGCAGGGAGAAGCGCATGCCCGACGCGCCCGTCAGGAGCGCCAGCGCCACCGCCGCCGAGGGCGGCCGCACCGCCGGGTCGCGCGCCATGAGGCGGTCCACGAGCGCGGCGAAACGGACCGGCAGGCCCGAGGCCACCTCGCCGAGCGGCGTGGCCTCGCCGCTGCGGTGGGCCACCAGCCAGGCCGCCGCCGAGCGCGCGTTGTAGGGTCGTGCGCCGGAAACCGCCTCGTAGAGCGTCACGCCGAGGCTGTAGAGGTCGCACCGATGGTCGCTCTGGGCGCCCGCGATCTGCTCCGGCGCCATGTAGGCGTAGGTGCCGAGGACATCGCCCAGCGTAGTGGTGAGCGGGTCGGCCGCGTCGGCGGCGAGCCCGAGATCCATCAGGACGGTGCGGTTGTCGTCCGTGCAGAAGATGTTCGACGCCTTCACGTCCCGGTGAATGATGCCGTTCTCGTGCAGGTGCTGGAGCGTACGCAGCACGGCCGCGCCGAGGTGCATGGCCTCATCGCCGCTGAGCGGACGCCGGGCCACCCGTTCATCGAGCGGGCTGCCGCGGAGGAGCTCGAGCACGAGCGCCGGGCTCTCGCCCTCGAAGATCGCCAGGCAGCGCACCAGGCCCGCGTGCTGCAACCGCTGCAGGAGGCGCCCCTCGCGCACGAAACGTCGGGCCACCGACACCCGCTCCGGATCGCGCAGCACCTTGAGGGCGACGGGGCGGCCCTGCCACTCCGACCGGAAGACATCCGCGATACCACCCTCACCGATCCGCTCGAGGAGCGGACACCCGTGGATGAGCTGGGTGCCGCCCACGCTACCGCTCCCCGATCCAGCGACGGACGGGCGCCCACACGTGCTCGGGCGCGGCCTTGCCGCTGACGAGGTCGAGGTGGCCCCAGTGGGCGCCGGTGTTCCACGGTTCGAGCTCGAGGAGCTGCTTGTCTCGGCTCCCGGACTCGGTGAAGGCGGCCCGGGCATCCGGCGGCGGCATCAGGTGGTCGAGATCACCCGTGATGACGAGCAGCGGCACATCGGCGGCCGCCCAGGCTTGGGCGTAGTCGAAGCCGCCCTCGTGGGCCCAGCGCGACATGTCCAGCCACACGTGCAGGCTCGTCCAGTCGAACCCGCGCTCCAGACGCTCGGCAAGGAGCTCCGGCTCGAGACTGCCGGGCGCCCAGCCGCTCACCGGGAAGGCGTAGCCGGCGATGTCCGAGATGCTGTAGAGGCGGCCGAGGAGCTGGCCGGCAAAGCGGGTACGCACCGACACGCCGCCGAAGAGGCCGCGGGCGCGCGCCAGATGGGAGGCGCGGGTGAGCCAGTTCACCACCCGATTGTGCTGGGCAAAGCGGTACACGGCCCCGATTCCGACGACCCCGCGAACCGGGGTGCGGGTGGCCAGCGCATAGGAAACGGCCCCACCGAGGGAGTGGCCCACCCAGAAGGCCGGCTCGCCGATGGCGGCGGCCAGCTCTGCGGCATCATCCACGTAGTCGGAGAAGCGCTCCGGCGAGCCGCTGGCCCGGCTGTTGCCGTGGCCCCGGAGCTCGAGCACGTACACGTCGAGGCCCTGCGAGGCCAGCCACGCGCTCATCGAACGGCCGGAGCTGTGCCAGGTGTACCGGTTCTGCGCGAACCCGTGCACCAGCACCACCGGGGGGCCCTCCACGCAGGGCAGCCGTTTACGCACCACGGAGAGGCGGCTCCCGAGGCGAAGGCGGGACTTCAGGATGCGGGCACGCTCGCCAGGCACGGTGGTCTGCTCCACCACTTCTTCGCCCTCCAACTCCCAGTTGGCGGCCGCCGCGTTGGGCCCGAGCCCCGCGCTCGCGCTCATGAGTTGAGCACCTCCACGATGCGCGCGACCGCCTCCGCATTGCCGATGTACAGCGGCGATCGTTCGTGCAGGCTGGTGGGCACCTTGTCGAGGATGGGCATGTGCCCATCGCTCGCCGCGCCCCCCGCCGCTTCCGCGAGGAAGGCGAGCGGCTGGGCCTCGTAGAGCATCCGGAGCTTGCCCTGCCGGGCCTTGGCGGTGGGCGGGTACAGGAACACCCCGCCCTTCACCAGGTTGCGGTGGAAGTCGCCCACGAGCGACCCGATGTAGCGGGCCGACCAGCCGAGGGAGGGCTCCTTCAGGCCCGCGAGCCAGGCCTGCAGGCGCGGATCCCACTGTGCGCTGTAGGCCTCGTTGCAGCTGTACGCGCGCGTAGAGGGTTGGAGACGGATGTCGAGGTGGGAGAGGAAGAACTCGCCCACGCTCGGGTCGAGCGTGAAGCCGTGAACGCCCGCGCCGGTGCTGAGCACCAGCATCGTGCCCGCGCCATAGAGCACATACCCGGCGCACACGAGCTCGCGGCCCGCGCGGAGCACATCGGCGGGGGCGCCATCGCGGCCCGCGCTCACCTTGCGGTGGATGCCGAAGATGGTGCCGATGGAGGCGTTGGTGTCGATGTTGCTGGACCCATCGAGGGGGTCCATGGAGAAGATGTACTCGCCCGCCTCGTAGTCGGCGGGGATGAGCATCTGCTCCTCGTCCTCCTCGCTCACGATCATGCAGCAGACGCCGGCGTGTTCCAGCGCGCGCTTGAAGGTGTCGTTGGCGTAGACATCGAGCTTCTGGACGTACTCGCCCTGGATGTTCATGCCCCCGACCGCACCCAGCATCCCGGCCAGCCCCGCGCGCTGCACGCGGGCATTCACCAGCTTGCCGGCGAGGGCGACCTGTTTGAGCAGGGTGACGAGCTGCCCTGTGGCACCTGGCCGCGCCCGCATGGTGTCGAGCAGGAACCGGTCGAGCGTAGTGCCTTCTTCGAAGTGTGGCATCGTGGCCGAAAAGCTAACCGGGCCGGCCGCGCCGAGGGGGAAGCGGGCCCCGGTCAGGCCCAGATCGCGGTGAGCGGGGCCCCACCCGGCGCGAGCTCGCCGGGGTCCACGTCGAAGCCCAACGCGATCGTGGCGGCGAGATCGTCGGGCCCGAACCGCGCGGCGGCGTCGTCGGGCTCGCCGGTGGCGCGGTCCATCCCGCGCGCCGCGAGGGTGGCGTCGGTGCCCCCGTACACCCGCCCGCCGGCCACGCCCGCGCCGATCAGCATCGCCGAGGTGGTGGGCCAGTGGTCCTTGCCGCCCTGGGCGTTCTCGGTGGGTTGGCGCCCCATCTCGGAAAGGACGAGGATGCGGGTGCGATCGAGGAGCGAGCCGCCACCGGGACCCGGGGTGTTCGACAGCGTGCTGCACAATCCCGCGAGGTTGGAGAAGCAGAGGTCGTAGCAGCGGGTCTGCCAGTCGCGGTTCTGCACGTGCGAATCCCACTGGGCCATCTGCGGCATCGCCCCCGAGAGGATGGCGGTGCGCGACAGGCCAGCGCCGAACAGCGCCGCCACGAGATGTACGCGGTCGGCCTCCGAGGCCACGCCGCCCCGGTACTCCTGGGCGAAGGACCGCAGGGTGGGGAGCCGCGCCGCGGCGAGCGCCCATTCGGCGTGGGCGGGATCGGACGCCGCGGCCGCTTCGGCGTCGAGGAAGGCGCGGATGCGCACATCCCGCGCTTCATCGCGGGGGAGCGGTCGCTCGCCGCGGGCGGCGGCGAGGAGCGTCTCGTCGAAGCGGGTCACGACGCCGCCGAGCTCGCCCGGGAGACTTGGGCCCGCCACGACGGCGTGCGGCACCGCGAGGGAGCTCCCGCACGCCGCAGCCAGCCGGGTGGGCAGGTCGGCGGTGGAGAGGTCGGCCTTGCCGCTGAGCATCAGGCGGGTGCCTACATCGTGCGAGATCGATCCCGCCGCGATGCCGTTCAGCACGGCGGTGCGGCTCCCCCACTCCGTGAAGAAGGCCTTGACCGCGGGGCGGTCCTCCGCGTCCGCGAAAGGAATCCCCGAAACCTCCGCCGGCGCGCTCGCCGGATCACGGTCCACGAAGTCGCTGTCGAAGTGCGGGTCGAAGGCGTAGGTCTGGTCCCACCCGCCCTTGATCCAGTACACCAGCAGGAACTGCTCCTCGGCGGCCCGCGCACGCCGTGTCGCGAGGCCGGCGGCCAGCGCCACCAGCCCCCCGCCGAGAAACCCTCGCCGCGAAGTCATGGCGCCACCGCGAGCAGGGTGCCGCGCGCCGCCCACGAACCGCCGGCCTCCAGCGGGAAGCCGTCCCCGGACGGGCGTTGCGCCACGGGTGCGGTGTTCAGCACGCTCCGCCAGGTGCCGTCCTCGAGGCGCATGGCCTGGGCCACGAGCATTCGGGTCGGGGAGAACCACCACACGAACGCGGCTTCGCCGTCCACCTCGGCCACCACGCGCTCGGGCGCCGCCTCCATGAAGCGTGGGTCGGGCTGGGCGTCCACCTCGCGGGTCACCGTCCAGTCCTCCTCCGCCACCACCACCCCGGCGGCGCCCTCGCGGGTGGCGACCACCGCGGACTGCAGCGTGCGCTCGGCGTCGTCCCACACAGCCAACGGAGGCTCGAACGACACCGACTCGGCGACGCCGCCATCCGGGCCGACCAGCGCTGCGGCGAGGCCCGACTCGGGCCAGCCGACGAAGGACTGGCGCAGCCACCCCTCGCCGTCGAGGTTCTGGCTGAGGAGCACACCGCCGTCGGCCTCCGTGACGCCCCCGGTGAGCGTGACGGCGCCGAGCAGATCGGCATCCCGCTCTCCCTCGGGCATCGACGCCTCCTCGCCGGGCGCGCCGCAGGCGATCCAGGCCGCGAGGGCCGCGCGCTCGGACGCCGAGGCATGCGAACCGGGGGGCATGTCCGCGTCATCGCCCAGCGCCCGCACCGACACCCGCTCCGACCACTTCCGCATCCCCGCGAGCGTGTCGAGGTCCACCCCCTCGGGCGCGCCATAGCGGTGGCCGGCGGGAAGCCGGCTCGAGTGGCACGACGTGCACCAACCGAGGGCGAAGGGCTGGCCGACAGAAGCCCAGTCCCCGCACGCCGCCGCGGCGATCGGCTCCGGGGTGGGGGCCACGGGATCGGTGCACGCGAGGAGGAGGGGCAGGAGCATCAGTGGAGCCCCGCTTCAGGGTGGCGCACCAGCGCCTCGACGACCTCCCCCCACCGGTCCTCGGCATCCGCGCCCGACCAGAGGGCGAAGAGGCGGTCCTCCGCCGCGCCGCCCGGCTCCACGACCCGCCCGAGCAGCCGGGCGGCGAGCGTTCCCAGCTGGGCACGGACCACCGCTTCGTCGACGGTCGTTTCATCAGCCGGGAGCAGCAGGCGTTGCGCGGGCTGCCGCGCCCGGTCGAGGGCGATCGCCTCGGGAACGGCCACCGCGGCGAGCCACTCGGCGGCGAGGAGCTGGCCCGGCGCCGCCACGCGGATGCGCGTGAGCGCGTTCACATCGTCGGAGTCGCCCGCGAGCACGCGCAGCTCTCCGTCGAGCAGCACATCATCGAGCCCCTCCCAGGCCCCGGTCTCGCTCCGGGGCAGGCCGAGCGCTTCGGTGAGGGAAACGGCGGTCTGGTCCACCGAGAGCCGCCGGCTGCCGGGTCGTTGCCAGGCCTCCGTCTCCACGATGGCGAGCGCCAACGTGTCCCACCGGAGACCGCCTTCCACGAAGGCGCTCACGAGCGCCTCGCGTTCCGGAGCCTCGTCGAAGGAGGCCTCGGTGAGCCCCTCGTAGGCGCGGCGGACCACGCAACGCGGCACACGGGGGTCGGCGGCGAGGAAGCGGCCGAGGTCGGCCACGTCGGCGCCGGGGTTGCCGAAGTACGCCGGCGCGCTGCGGGCGGCGGCCCAGTCGGCGAGCCACGGGCTGTACGCGCCCGCCGAGGCGAGATCCGTGGGCTCCGAGCGCTCGGAGAACCCACCGAGGAAGCCGGCGAGAGGGTCGAGCGAAGCGTGGCAGCTCGCGCACGCGCCGACGTCGCGCACCGCGCTCTCCACGTCCGCGCCGCCCAGCGCCACGTCGGCCTCGAACTCCACCTCGCGCTCGAAGAAGTCCGCGCACAGGAACACCCGCGCCAGCATGTTGGCGCGCCGCCGGTGGAAGTTCGTCTGATCGGCCTGGTAGCGCATCCACAGGCCGTTGGTTGAGAGGAGGCCAGCGAGCGGACGGCCATCGCTGTACCGGGTCCACGCCCAGGCCTCTCCCTCCACGGCGGGATCCAACCCCCAGAGCGAAGCCACCGTGGCATCGGCGGGCCACTCCGAAGCGGTGAAGATATCGGTGAACGGTCGGTCCTCGTTCACGATCGCCTCGATGCCGGCGAGCGGCTCCCAGGCGAGGCTCCGCATGGTGGCCGGGTCGAGCGACGAGAGCCGCGCGAGGTCGTCCCGCCAGGCGGCGAGGTGCAGCGACTCGTTCCAGAGCCAGGCGGCGCGCCGGCCGAGCGCCGGGTCGGCGGCGGCGGCGAGGCGAAGGGTTTCGAACGCGGCTGCATCGGCCGTGGCGATCGCCTCGGGAGGCGGTCGGCGACCGAGCAGGTCGAGGGAGAGGCGCGTGAGCGCCGCGGCCCCCTCCACGGAGGGCGCCGCTTCCGGCAACGATCGGGCCTCCCCGGAGCCGCCTCCTTCCTCGCTGCACCCAAGAAGGAAAACCCCCGCCAGTCGGAGAACCGACCGGCGGGGGCTCCTCAGGTGAAGCGCGGGAGACTCAGGGGCAGGCACCGACGCCGGCGCAGTCCGAATCGTCGCAGTCGACCGTGCCATCCCCGTCGTCGTCCAGCGAATTGTCGCAGACGGCCTCGGTGATGGTCCCCGTGCAGCTCGGCAAGGTGGCGCATTCGGAATCGGCGCAGTCGATCAGGCCGTCGCTGTCGTTGTCGAGGCCGTCGATGCAATCGGTCTCGCCCGTGGCCGTGCAGGAAAGGTCCGCAGCGCAATCGCTATCGGCGCAGTCGACCGTACCGTCGCCGTCGTCGTCGAGGCTGTTGTTGCAGATGGACTCCGTGGCGCCGCCGCCGCACGCAGCGTCGGCCGCGCAGTCGGTGTCCGAGCAGTCCGTGGTGCCGTCGGCGTCGTCATCCACGCCGTTGGTGCAGTCGGCCTCCGTGGTGCCTCCACTACAGACGGGGTCGGTGCCGCAGTCCGGATCGAGACAATCGGTCTGGCCGTCGCCATCGTCGTCGAGGCCGTCGTCGCAGATGGTTTCGCCCGTGGTCCCACCGCAGGTGGGGTCGATGCCGCAGTCCGGGTCGAGGCAGTCCGTCTGGCCGTCGGCGTCGTCGTCGAGACCGTTTGCACAGTCGGTCTCGCCGCCGGTGCCGCCACACGCGAGGTCGGCAGCGCAATCGCTGTCGTCGCAGTCCACGGTGCCGTCGCCGTCGTCGTCGAGGGAGTTGTTGCAGATGCCTTCCCTCGGCACGCCGGAGCAGGCGGCGTCGCTGCCGCAGTCCGGGTCGTCGCAGTCGGTCAGGCCGTCGGCGTCGTTGTCCGTGGCGTCGGCACACGAGATCTCGGTGCTGCCACCGGAGCAGGCGGGGTCGCTGCCGCAGTCCGGGTCGGCGCAGTCGATCTGGCCGTCGGCGTCTTCGTCCGAGCCGTTGTCGCACACCTCGACGGCGGTGCCCTCACAGGAGGGAGCGCCGTCGCAATCCACGTCGTCGCAGTCGATCAGGGTGTCGCCGTCGTTGTCCACCCCGTCGAGACAGTCCTCGAGGGCCGACCCGGTGTCGGTGTCGGCATCCGTATCGGTGTCGGTGTCGGTGTCGGTGTCGGTGTCGGTGTCGGTGTCGGTGTCGGTGTCGGTGTCGGTGTCGGCATCACTCGAAGTGTCGACGGGATCGCCGGAATCGCCCTCGTCCTTCCCGCCGGTGCCACCATCGCACCCGGTCAGCGCAACCAGAACCACCACACCTACGAACACAGAACGGAGAAGCTGCATGGATACCTCGCGGGCAGTCTACACCAATCCTTGACGACGCGCAAAGCGAGCAGGAGACGGGCGCAAGTTCGGCGTTGGGCTATCGTAGGGCGTGCTCGCCCTGTTGCTGACCCTTGCCTGCGGCGCTCCGGCGGACGTGCCGAGGGCGTCGCCCGCGGCGTCCGTCTCGCGGGAGGAGGGGCCGGAGGGCACGGATCACGCGTGGAGCGGGCAGGGCGGCTTGCGGGTGGGGGGGGTGTCCCTGGCGATGGAGGGCACCACCCTCTTCGGTCCCGAGCGGATCGCGTTGGCCACGGGCCTCTACGAGGCGCCGGTGGTGAACGACGCCACCCTCTGCGCGGTGGGCGACATTCCCGATGGCAAGGGCGCGCTCCAATGCTGGTCGGCGGAGGGGGGCAGCCTCGGCCAGCCGGTCACGGTCGTGTCCGGCGGGCGCCCCGATCGGGTGGCCGTCGCCGACACCGCCGTGGCGTGGGTGGCCTCCCCCGATGGCCTCCCGCAGGTCTTCGTGGGCGACACGCTGGGGAGGTCCCCTCCCCGGCCCCTCACCAACGTGGGGCTCGCGCGCCCGGCCGGGGGGCCACCCCCCGGGTTCGTGCCGCCGCCGCACCGCGACACCCTCCATTTCGACGGCGACAGGCTCCGGTGGCAGACCGCCGATGGGGCGCGGGAGGTGTCATGGCGCTGATCCTGCTCGCCGCCCTCGCCATGGCCCAGGAGTACCGGTTCCCGGCGGGGGATGCCCACTACGGCGCCTTCTACCCCACTGCCTACAAGGACCACGGCGGCAGCACCGACTGGGGCTGCGGCGGCATCACCTACAGCGGCCACAACGGCAGCGACTTCGGCTTCGGCTCGTGGAGCGGGATGGACGAGGGGCGCGAGATCGTGGCCGCCGCCGAGGGCACGGTGGTGGCCGTGAACGACGGCGAGTACGACCGCTGCTCCACGGGGGACTGCGGCGGCGGCGGCGGCTTCGGCAACTACGTGAAGATCGCGCACGCCGACGGCCGCAGCACCTACTACGCCCACCTCAAGCAGTGGACCGTGGCGGTGGCGGTGGGCCAGTACGTGGGGTGCGGCACGCACCTCGGCTACGGCGGCAGCTCCGGAAACAGCACCGGCCCCCACGTACACTTCGAGGTGCGGGAGTCGAGCGGGTCGGCGAGTGATCCCTTCGATGGCTCCTGCTCCGCCCCGCCCACCTACTGGCTCGATCAGGGCGCCTACGGCGGCCTGCCCGGTGGTTCCTGCCAGAACGCCGGCCCCTGCACCGTGGTGGCCACGCTCTCCTGCGGGCAGACGATCTCCTCGGCGAACAACACCGGCGGCGCCACCCAGTCCCACTCGCTCTACGGCTGCGGCGAATGGCCGACCTCCGGCCCGGAGATCGCCTACAGCTTCTCCACCCCCATCGACGAGCCCGTCACCCTCGGCCTCACTGGCATGGGCGGCGACATCGATCTCTTCGTGCTCGGCTCGGCGGCCTGCGATGGCAGCGGGGCGATCACCTGCTCCACCAACAGCGAGGCCTCGGAGGAGTGGCTCGCCTTCAATGCTACCGCCAACGTGACCTACACCCTCGTGGTCGACGGGTACGACGGCATCGCCAGCGGCTTCAACCTGTCGGCGAGCTGCGTGGGCACCGTGGGCGACCCCGACCCCGAACCGGGCGACAGCGGTGGGGAGTCGGTGCCCGACCCCCGACCGACGACGGCCCCTTCGAGCCCCGTGCCCGGCCGCCGCACCCCCTTCGCCGAGGTGGGCTGCGGCGCCGGTGCGGGCGACTCCGGGGCGGGCGGCGATGGGGGTGCCCCCGGCACCCGCGTACCCCTCGACGAGGTGGGCGCCGGCCTCCTCCTCCTCGCACTTTGGCGGCGGAGCCGGCCCCGCACCTGACCCGACTCAGGCGCGCGGCAGCCAGTGGGCTTCGAGCCAGGCCAGCGCGCGCGGCGAAGCGCGCATGGCCGCATCGGCGAGCATGGCCGCATCTTCGGCAACCGGGCTCCCGGCGTAGGCTCGGGCGTACAGCACCCAGCTCGACAAGGCGAAGTGGTGGAGGAGGCAGGAGAAGCGGTGCGACTCGAAGCGGAGCAGGCAGGCGGCGGCCTCCCCGGGCCCGGCGCACGCCAGGAGCGCGAGGCTCGACTCGAAGAGCAGCCCGCGGAGGTCGGCGAAGGCCTCGTCGGGGTCGTCGGCCACTGTCTGGAACATCGCCGCTACCCCCGCCGCCTCGAAGCCGGCCTCGGCGGCCGCCGCGGCCATCAGGGGCATCTGGCTCCGCAGGTAGGCCGTCTGCCGGCCGGTCCGCAGCATGCGCCCGACCACGTACACATCGAACGCGCTCGCCACCGACTCACCCAGCAGCAGCGCGGCGGCGGTGGGCGGAAGCCCCGTGGCGAGGGCGCGGCCCGCGGCATGGTGCCACGCCGCGTGGGCCACGACGTCGGCCTCGATGCTGTCGTCCACCAGCACGTCGCTGGTCTCGCCAGCGTGCCAGAAGGTGAGGTTCAGGAACCGCACGCGGTCGGGGTTCGCGGCCTCGCCGTCGGCCACGAGAAAGACCACCCCGTCGTCGTGGAGGCAGGCCTTCAGCCGACCGTACAGCGGCACCTCGCGGAAGGCGCGCTCGCCGCGCACGGTGAGGTCGGCGAGGGCAACACGACGGAGTGACATCGCGGCCGGTAACCCGGCGGGCGGGAGCCCCTACGCGGGTGAACGGGATACCCGCCGGGGGAGCCGGATTCCCCATGTACCCCTACGTGCTGTTCTTCCACATCGCCGTGGTGATGTCCTTCTTCGGCATGGGCGTGGCCACGGATGCCGCCCTCGTACACGCCGGCCGCAACCCGGCCGACGGCGCCGCCATCCGCCGCCTCGTGCTGGCGCGGAACGTGCTCGTGGAGCGGATCACCGCCGGCCTCACGCTGGTGCTCGGCATCGCGCTGCTCTTCGTCAACCCGCAGGGGATGGCGATCTTCTCCTCTGGCGCGTGGATCCACGCCAAGGTCGGCGCGGCCTTCGTGGGCATCGTGATGGTGCTCGCCTCCCACATGGGCATCAAGGAGAGCGCCTCGGCGAGGTGGGTCATCCCGGTGCGCGGCGTGGGCCTGCTACTCGCGGTGATCGCGGTCTTCGCCGCCAAGGTCATGCGCTGACGCATCGGCCGGCGCGGGGGCGGTGAAGGGCCCCACGCGGGTGCGGGTGAGTCCGAGCAGCAGGCCACCCGAGCCCAGCTCGCGACCCAGCCGTTCCGCCAGCGCCCGCACGTAGGTGCCGCTCGACACCGTGAGCGTGGCGGTCACTTCCACCAGCGGCATCGCGAGCGCCCGCCAGTCGAAGAGCGCGGCCTCCTGGCGGAAGGTGCCGCGCACCCGCCCGATCCGCGCGGCGACCTCCTCGACGAGCGCCGCCGCGGGCACCGCGCGGCCCGTCACGCCCGTCACGCTGTGCACGCACATCTCCCGTGCTGGAACGGTGATCTCGTCCACGCGACCCTCTGCGGCCCAGGCGTGGAGCGGCCGTCCGCGCACCTTGTAGGCCGACCAGACGGGTAGGGGCAGGGTGTGGACTCCGGCGAGCGCGCCCACCGAGCGGAGGCAGGTGGCGAGCGGCGGCGGCGGCGGCTCCGGGTGGAGCCGTCCGAGGGCATCGTGGGTGTCGCTGCGCACGCCGAAGAGGAAGCGGGCCACGTACTCCTTGTCGTGCTTCAGGTGTGCGGCGAGGTCGTGGCGGTCGGCCCCCGAGAGGAGGAGGACCACGCCGTCGGCCATCGGGTCGAGCCGGCCGGCGTAGACGACGGGCTCGCCGGCCGCGAGGCCGTGGCGGGCGCGGCTGGCTTCGAGAAGCTCGAGCGGGGTCCATCCCGCCGGTTTCCAGACGGGCAGGATCAGATCCGCTCCAACCCCGCCGCCTCGGCGTACACACACTCCGAGCCGGCGCCCGCCTCCTCGACGAGCCCGAGGTTGTCCACCTCGTAGACCAGCGCGCCGGTGGCGCCCCAGCACTGGCTCCACACCCACACCTCGTCGCCGAAGCGCCCCCCGGACACCTGCGCGTCGGACCGTCCGCCCACCCCGGGAACCCAGCGGTCGCGGACCTCCACGTTGGCCGGCGTGCCCGAGTCGTCGAGGTCGGCCTCCGTGCGGTACTCGAAGTCGCCCTCCGCATCGGTGTGACGGTAGGCGTAGTCGCGGTCGGCGGGCGCCTCGCCGCTCCGGAAGAAGTCCTCCAGGGAGACGAGCAGGTCCACGCCCTCCCGGTTGTCGTACGCCACCGACACGATGCCCCCTTCGTCGGCGCCACACCACGCGGACCAGCGCGAGTGGTCCCACACGAACACGCCATCCCCCGCCTTGACCGACGCCCCGCCGAAGTGGGTGCCGTACAGCACGGTGGCGTCGGTTTCCTCTCCGGCCTGGTGGCCCACCACGCTCCAGTCGTACACCGCAGCCTCGCGCGACATCAGGAGCGAGCCATCCACGTTGCAGTCGAGCTCGGCGGGGCCCCAGCGGCGCCCGTCCTCCGTGCGGCTGGCCGGCGGGAGCCCGCGCACGCCTTCGAGCAGGTCGAGCACGCCGAAAACGAAGCCGTTCACGGTGGTCGCCACGGCGATCGACAGCTCCACGAGCTCCGCCCGTTCGCCGATGCCGCGCGCCGCCTCCGCCGTGGTGTCCTCGCCGAACCGCAGCGTCTGCTGATCCTCCGTGGGCAACGCCGCGAGGAAGTCGGCGTCGTCGTTGAAGGGGTCGTTGCTCACGGTGCCGCAACCCGCGGCGAGGGCGAGAAGGAGGATCACAGCCGGTACCCCAGTCCGAGCATCAGCTCGGAAAAGCCCATCCCCAGGTCGCGGCCATCCACCACATAGGGGAGGTAGTGAACGCGGAGCTGCAGGTCGATCTGCCACTGGCCGGGGTGCACGCCCACCCATCCGGCGAGGCCGGGCGCCACGGAGAACAGCTCCTGATCGGGCACGCCCGCGTCGGGGAAACGTCGCCGCAACCAGAAGGCTTCGAGGTGAACGCCTCCGCCCGCCTGCACGATGAATTCGGGGCTCCGCCAGCCGGCGCCCACCCCGAAGGTGGTGGAGTCGAGCCCCACGGCCACCGGGTAGTCGAGCCCCTCGATGCTGAGCGAGCCGCCGCCGCTCCCCACCAGGAAGTCGCCCGTTACGTACTGGCCTTCCCTCCAGTCGAAGCGCCCCTCCACGCCCATGGCGCCCGTGGTGGGGAAGTACGCCGTTTGCACCACCGGATCGCTGAAGGCCCTGCCCGCCACGTTCAACCGGAGCGAGAGCTTCGGCCGCTTGGCGGTGCGGATGGTGGCGTCAATGGAGCCCTTCGCCACGTCGCTCTCGTACTCACCACGGCGAAACTGGGATGCTTCCACCCGCACCACCCCGCGCGCCGCGAGCTGCACCTCCGCCACGGAGAGGTGGGCCGGCAGCCGGCGCTGCACGAGGTAGCGGCCGGGGCGCAGCGCCACCTGCCGGTCGGCGCCGGCCACCTCCACCTCGGAAACGAACATGCGGCGCTCCACGTCGAACACCGCGAACGTGCCGGCGTTCTCGCCGGGGAGCTGGAGCGTGCCGGTGCCCGAACGACCCATCTCAGTGAGCACGAGCTCGCCGTTGGCGGAGAGGTTGGAGGCCTCGGTGGGGTGCTGGGTACCTACGCGAGAAGACGAGGTTCGAAACACTGTCTCGTGATACACGTATCGATATGTTTCAGCGAGTGTCACGCGGCCATCCCGATCGGCGTCGGCGCTGCCGCTGAGCGCCGAGGCGAGGAAATGCGTGAAGTAGGAGCCGCCGATCTCGTCGGACTCCTGGCTCGCCTCATCGCTCGCGCTGCTCGTCACCACCACCGAGCCGCGCGCATCGAGCCGCTCCTCGAGGTCGAGCACGAAGCCGGGGGCCCGCGCGCCGCCCTTGCGGCGGGTCATGGCGCCCGACTGGCAGGCATCCACGAAGGCCACGCGCACGTCGGCACCGGAACGATCCAGCATGGCGCTGAGCTCCGACCACGCCACCTCGGTGGTGCCGAGGTGGAGCCCATCCTCATCCGCGTGCCCCGAGTAGTAGAAGTAGAGGACGGCCTCGTTGCCGTTCTGCTTCGCGCTCGCGATGGGACCCTGCATCGCCGCCATCTCGCGGATGAGGTCGCCGCGGCCCTTCCCGAGCAACGTCCGGGTGTTCATCAGCGACACGCCACCCAGCTCGGTAAGCACGCCGTGGATCTTGCGGGCGTCCTGCTCGGCGAAGATCAGCGCGTCGTCGCCCTGCGCCCCCTCGTTGTTGCCCACGACCACCGCGAAGCGCTGGACCTCCGCTGCGGCCATCGCCACGAGGAGGAGCCCGCCCGTCACCGCTTTTCCAGCACGAGCACGGCCACGTCGTGGCGCAGCTCGTCGAGCTCCACGACGGCCTCCACGCCGCCCTCGCTCCAGGCGGCCGCCACCACGTCGGCGACGACATCCGCGGGCGTGCCATCGAAGACCGCCACGAAAACCTCGGGCCCCGGGGCGTCGTCGAGCTGCACGCTGCCCGCGAGCACGTGATCGCCCGGCTCGATGCCCACCGGGGCATCACCCTCGTCGGGCCAGTAGGTCTGCACGGTGCCCGTGGCATCCACGCCGACGATCACCAGCGTTTCTGCGCCGCCCGATCCGTAGTGGAAGCGGATGCGATCGCCCGCCTGCACCACCGTATCGGGGGCGCCGGGAAAGGCCTGGCTGCCGCGCGACACATCGAAGCCGAGGTGGGCCTCCCCCTTGATGCGCACGCCTTCGGAGGCGGGTGGGCGCAGGAAGAAGAGCGCCGCCGCCGCGATGGCGAGCGCCGACACGAGGCCGGGCGCGACCCGCCGGAAGAGGGGGACGATCACGCCCTCCGGACGCGGCGTGGGGCGCGCGAGGGCGGCCTGCATCTCCGCCTCCGACAGCGCCGTGGCGCGCACCCGCAGATCGGCGAGGTCGAACGCGGGCGGGGGAGCGGCGGCCACCTCCGCCGCGAACGCTTCGAGGGCCGCCTCCGACTCGCCCGGCTTCAGCCGTTCCTCGCCGGTGAGCACCCGCGCGAGGCGCACGCGGGAGGGTCGCGAGCCGTCGTTCAGCCGGTTCATGGCGCCCCCCCGAACGCGGTCCAGCAGAGCCACACCACCGCGCTCGCGACCACGGCGAGCCCCATCCCGCGGCGGGCGCGACGCAGGAACGCATCGAGCCGCTTCCGCAGTGTGGGCACGGAGATGCCGACGGCCACGGCGGTCTCCTCGCGGGTCATCTCGTCGAAGAAGAGATGGACGACGATCCGCTGCGTCTCGTCATCCTCTTCCGCGAGGAGCGCGCGGATGCGGGCGTCGTCGATCCGGTCCACCTCGGGCTCCACCGATTCGCGGGGCTGCACGTCGGCGCGGCGGTCCTCGTGTTTCTTCTGGTGACCCTTCCGGTTGCGGAGCTGGTTGAGACACCAGTTGGTGTTCACCTGGTAGAGCCAGGTGAGCGGCGAGGACTCACCCCGGAAGGCCTCGTACCCGCGAACGAGGCGCACGAAGGTCTCCTGGACGGCATCGCCGGCCTCGGCGTCGTTGCCGAGGATGCTGCGGGCGCGGGCGTGGAGGACAGGAGCGTAGCGCACGTAGAGCTCACTCAGTTCGGCGTCGGGGATCGACATCAGGACTGCTCCTTCGACCCGCGACCCGCTAGGGGCCGCAAAAGAATCGATCCCGCACCCCGAAATTCCCCGGCCGGCGCTCGCGAGGGCTCCTTCAACGAACCCGCTCCGTCCGCGAGAGAACTGCCATGGAAGCAGCGTATCGCACGGCCGCCCCGCGCTACAACCCGACGCGAGCCATCCCCGTGGCGGCCGTCATGATAGCCCGCGCGCAATGACCCGAATCCATCCCGGCCGCTTCAAGAAGGCCCTCGTCGTCGAAGCCCCCGACCCCGTTCTCGATGAGCTCCTGCACGCGCAGGGCATCGAGGTCGATCGCCGCGCCACCGTTCCCGATGAAGTCCAGCTCGCCGAGTGGCTCGCCGCCGGCGGCCACGATCTGCTCTTCAAGCGGAGCCGGGTGCCCGTTACCCGCGAGGTCCTCGCGGCCGCGCCCGACCTCCAGGCGGTGGTGCTGTGCTGCATCGGCGATGACAGCGTGGACAAGCGGGCCTGCGCCGACCACGGCGTGCTCGTGTTCAACGACCCGGTGAGCAACGGCCGGAGCGTGGTGGAGCTGGTGATCGGCAACCTGATCGCGCTCTCCCGTCGCCTGTACGAGACCTACGACCACACCCGAGCCGGCGGCTTCGACAAGTCGCAGAACGAACGTTTCGAGGTGCGGGGCCGTGTCCTCGGCATCCTCGGCCTCGGGAACATCGGCCGCGCCACCGCGCGCGCCGCCGAGGCGCTCGGCCTGCGCATCCTGTTCTTCGACACGCGGGCCGTGGCGCTCGAGGTCGGGGTGGAGATGGGGTGGGAGGCCGCGCCCAGCATGGAGGCGCTCTTCCGCGGCAGCGACATGGTGAGCGTACACGTGAGCGCGGAGGACACCCGCGGCCGCAGCAACCGCGCCCTCATCACGCGCGAACACTTCCTGCAGCTCGCCGCCGATCGGCCCGACAACTCCCCTCGCCTCTTCCTGAACCTCGCACGCGGCTTCCTCTACGATCCCGCCGACCTGCTGCACGCCATCGCCTGCAAGGCCGTGCGCCGCGCCGCCGTGGATGTGTACCCGGAGGAGCCCCGCGGGGCCGGCCCCTGGGAGAACCCCTACGCCCAGGAGCCCCGGGTGGCCACGACCCCCCACCTCGGCGCCGCCACGGTCGATGCCCAACCCCGCATCGCTCGCCGCGTGGCCCAGACGGTGGCGGCCTTCTCCACCCGCGGCGCCCTCCGCGACTGCACCCTGCGCCCACGCCTCAACCTCGAGCTCGCCGAGCTGGCCCCCGGCAGCGCGCTCCTCGCCGTGGTGCACAGCACCGTGCGCGGCTCCCGCAAGGCCGTGCAGGACGCGATCTTCGAGTCGGGGGCGAGCAACCTCAGCACCGTACACCAGGACTTCGAGGACTACGGCGTGGCCTACGATCTGCTCGCCCTCGATCGCCCCCTCACCGATGAGCAGCTCGCCGGCATCGCCGCGCGTGCCGCCGCCGTGACCGGCGAGAAGCACGCCGTCCGCTCGCTCCGTCAGCTCCTCGTCGACTGACATGAAGCCGCCACCCGCCTACCCCACGCACCTCGAGCAGCGCTACCTGCGCGCGCTGCTCCAGGAGTGGCGCCGGGTGAACCACTTCCAGCTCCGGGACTCGCTGAAGCCCCCGGCGTTCGAGCTCTCCGACACCGAGAAGCAGCTGGGCAGCTGGTCGGCCGCCACCCGCACCATCACGCTGGCCCGTGCGCTGGTGCACGGCAAGCCGTGGGGCGTGGTCACCGAGGTTCTTCGCCACGAGATCGCGCATCAATACACGTCGGAAGTATTGTGTGTCAAGGATGAGTCGGCCCACGGGCCGGCGTTCCGCGACGTGTGCGAACGCTTCGGCATCGATGCCAAGGCGGCCGGCCTCCCCGCGGCGAACCCCGAGGAGGCCCGGGTGCACCGCCGCGTGGAGAAGCTCCTCGCCCTCGCCGGCAGCAGCAACCGGAACGAAGCGGAAGCCGCGATGGCCGAGGCGCGCCGGCAGATGCTGCTCCACAACCTCCAGGCCCCGCCCTCGAACTACAGCTGGCGGCACCTCGGCACGCCCTCCGGCCGGACCCCGGCCTGGCGCCGCCTCCTCTCCGGCCTCCTGCGCGACCACTTCTTCGTGGAGACGTTGTGGGTGCGCGTGTACCACGTGGCCACCGACCGCTGGCTCACCACGCTCGAGGTGTGCGGCACCCCCGGAAACGTGGAGATGGCCGAGTGGGTGCACGAATGGCTCGTGGCCCAGGCCGAGCGCCTGTGGGCGATCGATGGCAAGGCGAAGGGTCTCGCCGGGCCCGCCGAGCACGCCCGCTACCTGTCGGGCCTCGTACGGGGTTTCGAAGAACGCCTGAAACAGAGCGCCACCGAGAGCGCGAAGGCGGGCCTCGTGTGGGTGGGCGATCCTGCGGCAAAGGCCTTCGTGGGCAAACGCTGGGGGCGCCTGCGCTCGATCCGCTTCACCTCCTCCCGGGGCGATGAAGCCTCGAACGCAGGTTTTGCCCAGGGAAAAGCGCTGGTGATGAACAAGCCGGTGGCCGGAACCACGGGTCGCTCCGGCCGCCAGATCGGGATGTCGAAGGGGTGAGCCGGCGGGCGGTCAGCCCGGCCGCACGGTGAGGAGCACCACCTCGGGAGGCACCCCGAAGCGGATCGGCAGGACGCTGCTGCCCACGCCGGACGTGATGTAGAGCGGGACGCCCCCCTCCTCGTAGAGGCCGCGCCGCCATCGCATCTTGAGGAGCGCCTCGGTGAAGAGCGGGAGGTAGACCTGCCCGCCGTGGGTGTGGCCGGCCACCACGAGGCTGGCCCGCCGCCCGAGCTCATCGATGACCGTGGGCCCGTGCGACATCGCCAGCACCTTCGCCCCTTGCGGCACCGCTTCGAGCGCGGTGGCCACGCGGTCGTGCTCCGTGAAGGCATCGCCCACGCCCACCAGCCAGAAGGTGTCCTCCCCCGACCCAAGGGGGACGGCCGCGTTCTCCAGCACCCCCACTCCGGCGGCTTCGAGGCCCGCCCGAATGCTCGCGGCGTCGTCCCACCAGTCGTGGTTGCCGAGCACCCCGAAGACGCCCAGCGGCGCGGGGATGGCCCCGAACCCAGGCGCCCATTCCGCGACGGGGATGGGCGTGCCCCCGGGAACCTCCGTGATGCCGTAGTCGCCGAGGAGCAGCACCAGATCGGGGTCCTGGGCGGCCACGAGCGCGGCCACCCGCCGCATCTTCGCGAGGTCGGAGAAGGGGGCGCCCGCGTGCAGGTCGGACACGAGCGCCACCCGCAGCGGCGCGCCGGGCCAGCCCGCCACCGCCACCGACTCCTCGCGCAGCCACAGGAGCGATGGCTCCACGAAGATGGCCCACGCCGCGGCCGCCGCCCCGAGGCCCACCCCTACCACGCCGAGCCGAATCCCACCGAACCGCATCCGGCAATCTCACCCGGCGGGATAGCCGGCGCCGGTGCGACCCCTCGCCTTCCTCACCGACTCCCTCCGCCCCGACGGCACCGCCGACGACCGGCTCGCGGTGGCCCCCCTCGCCGCCCTGGGCTTCGACGTACGTTTCGTGCCCTGGGAGCGCGCCATCCCCGCCTACGACCTCGCCGGCTGGGTGATCCGCTCGCCCTGGAACTACTACCGGGCCCGGAGTGCCTTCCTCGGCGCGCTCGCCCCGCTCTCCCCCTGCCTGAACCCGCTCGAGGCGGTGCGGTGGAACAGCGACAAACGTTACCTGCTCGAGCTCGCCGAGGCGGGCGCGTCCATCATCCCCTCGGTGGTGGCCCCGCGCGAGGCGCTCGCCGAGGTGGCGGAGTCCACCGGCTGGGAGCGCCTCATCGTAAAACCGTGCGTGTCGGCCGCGGGCGAAGGCGTGCGTCAGCTCCACGCCGACACCCTCCACGAGGAGTCCTGGCTCGGGTGCCTGCCCGACGGCGACTACCTCGTGCAGCCCTTCCTCGCCGACGTGGTGGAGGCCGGCGAGGTGTCCGCAATCTACCTCGGCGGGGAGTTCAGCCACGCGCTCCGCAAGCGCCCGGCGGCCGGCGGGTTCCTCGTGCACGAGGAGCACGGCGGCAGCGTGGAGGCCACGGAGATCGGCGCAGCGCTCATCGTCGAGGGCGAGGCGGTTCTGCGTGCGTGTCCGGCCGGTTGTGCCTACGCCCGGGTGGACTGGATCGAAACGGCCCGCGGCCCGCGGCTCGTGGAGGTGGAGCTCATCGAACCGGAGCTGTTCCTCCGGATGCACCCCGAGGCGCCGGCCCGGTTCGCCGAAGCACTGGCCCAGGCGCTGCGCTCGCCTGGGAGGCCGGCGTGATCGCGGTCCCGGGCCGCATCTGCCTCGTGGGGGAGCACAACGACTGGGCGGGCGGCGCCGCCATCGTGGTGCCGATGGACCGCTTCGTGCGGGTGCGCCTGCGCCCCGCGGCCGGCCTCTCCGCCACGGCGGTGCTGGAGGGCGAGGCGCTGGCCTGGTCGGGCGAGGGCGAGCCCGGCGCCTTGCGGTTCGTGCCGGCGGTGGCGCGGGTGTGCGCCGCGGCGTGGGGCGTGCCGTGCGGGGGCGCGGTGCACATCGAAGGCGAGCTGCCGGCGGGCCGGGGCTTCTCCTCGTCGGCGGCGGTGTGCGTGGCCCTCGTGCGGGCGTTCGCGGAGGCGGCGGGCCGGGTGCTCCACCCGACCGAGGTGGCCGAGCTGGCCTGGCGCGCCGAGGCCGTGGAATGCGGCGTGAACTGCGGCCGGCTCGACCCGCTCGCCTGTGCGTGGGGCACCCCCCTCTACCTACGATTCAACGGCGATGAGGCCGATGGCGAGCCCCTCCCCGCCCACTTCGGCCTCGCGGTGGGCTCCTTCTCCTCGCCGCGCAACACCGTCGCCATCCTCGAAACGCTCGGCCGGCACCATCGCGGCGAGGTGGCCGTGCGCGACTGGGAGGGCGTACGCCGGGTGGGTGCCGTACGCGGCGCCCTCGATGGCTTCGGCCAGCAGGCGCGACATGCCCGCGTGGCCCTCCTCGAGGGCGATCTCGCCTCGCTCGGCGCCTCCATGAACGTGTGCCAGGAAATCTACGAGGAGGAGCTCATGCCCGCGTTCCCCGAGCTCCGCGCGCCGGGGCTGGTGAAGGCGGTCCGCGCGCTCCGGCAGGCGGGCGCGCTCGGGGCCAAATTCTCCGGCGCCGGCGGCGATGGCAGCGTGGTGGCGCTCTACGCGCCCGACGACCCTCGCCTCGCCGAGGGCGTGGCCGCGCTCGACCGCCTCGGGCTCGATGCCTTCGCGATGGAGCTCTGGTGCAGCGTGTGAGGGGGCGTGCGCCCGACCGCCGGCTCAGCCGCCGAGGGACTCGCCGAACACACGCTGATACAGCTCACGATACGTTTCGCTGAGATCGCCAAGATCGCGGCGGAATACATCCTTGTCGAGCTTGCGGCCGGTGGCGCGCTCCCAGAGGCGGCTGCCATCGGGGCTGATCTCGTCGGCCAGCACCACGCGGCCGTTCTGGCGGCCGAACTCCAGCTTGAAGTCCACGAGGTCTACCCCGAGGCCATCCCAGAAGGTGCGCAGGGCGTCGTTCACGCGCAGCGAGTACTCGCGCATGGCGGCGAGCTCCCAGCCGGCGGCGTAGCCCATGAGGATCGCGCCATCCTCGTTGATCTGCGGGTCGTTGAGCGCATCGGACTTGTAGAAGTGCTCGACCAGCGGGCGCGCCAGCCGGCCGCCTTCCGGCACGCCGAGGCGCTTGGCGAGCGAGCCCGCCACCACGTTGCGAACCACCACCTCCACCGGGATGATCTCCACCACGTGGCAGAGCTGATCGCGCGGACCGATCTGCTCGATGAAGGCCGAGGGGATGCCCGCCTTGGCCATCATCTCCATGAAGTACGTGGAGAGGCGGCAGTTGATCACGCCCTTGTCGGCGATCTGCGCCTTCTTCACGCCGTTGAAGGCGGTGGCATCATCCTTGTAGTGCATCACGATCAACGCCGGATCGTCCGTAGCGTAGATCTGCTTGGCCTTGCCTTCGTACCGGAGCTTGTCGGGAGTGGGGGCGAACATGCGGCCGGCTATCAACCACCGGGGCGCCGGGCTACGCTGCGCGGCGATGATTCTCCTGCTCGCCGCGTGCACCTCCTCCGGCCCGTACACGGGCAGCGCGGTCATCCTCGAGGGCGAGGGTTTCTGGGACCGCCCCTTCCCTTCCGACACGCGCATGGTGGAGGGTCACCCCGACCTCACCGGCTTTCCCGGGGCCGGCGTGATGCCGATCTTCGACACCTACCTCGCGCTTGCGCCCGCGCTGGATGGGTGGGGAACCAACAGCCCGATCTACATACGGTTCGCCGAGCCCATCGCGGCGGATCTTCTGCCGGACCCCGAGGCGAGCCTCGGCGAGGACAGCCCCGTGATGCTCCTCGATGTGGACATGCGGAGCCCGTTCCGCGGGGAACGTTTCCCGGTCGTCGCCCAGTTCACCGAGGAGCCCGACCAGTACGGCGCCACCAACCTGCTCGCTGTGGCCCCCATGCCGGGGTTCCCGCTCCGGCCGGCCACGCGCTACGCGCTGGTGGTCCGGTCTCCCCTCGCCCGTCCCGGCGCCATGCCCTCCGGCTGGGAGGAAGACCCCTACTGGCTCGGCACGGTCGACACGCTCGGCACCGCGGGGGTCGACCTCGAGAGCATCGGCGCCGCCACCCGCTTCACCACCCAGGACCCCGTGGGCGAGCTCGCGCGTGTGGCCGAGGCGATCCAGTCCGGCCGGGTCGGGCGCCCCGCGTGGGAGCCCGAGGTGACGATCCGCGGTGAGGGCTCGTCGGTGAACGTGTTCGAAGGGTTCGTCACGGTGCCCATCTGGCAAGCCGGGGAGCGGCCCTACCACGAGGGCGGCGGTTTTGTGTTCGACGCCGCCGGCAACGCCCAGGTGCAGGGGTGGGAGCGGGTGCGCTTCGCCCTCACGGTCCCGAAGGACGAGGCCCCGGAGGGGGGCTGGCCGCTCGTGCTCTACAGCCACGGCACCGGCGGCGACTACACGAGCTTCACCGAGGGGTCCACCGCGGAGGGGCCGGCGCTCGGCTACCGCGGCCTCGCCGTCTTCGGCATCTCGCAGCCGCTCCACGCCGACCGCGGCACCGAAGACACGAACGTGGAGTTCGACACCTTCAACTACACCAACCCAGAGGCCGGGCGCACCAGCTTCCGGCAGGGCGCCGCCGACCAGATCTGGCTCGCCGAACGGCTCACGGAGGCGGGGAACGACTTCGTGATCGATGGCACGCCGATCCGCGTGCGGCACGACCAGCTCAGCTTCTTCGGGCACAGCCAGGGCGCGATGGTGGGAGCCCTCGGCGCCCCGTGGCTGGCCCGCCGCTGCAACGCCGTGGGCCTCTCCGCCGCGGGCGGCGGCACCGCCGCGAGCGCCATCCTGAAGGTCGACCCCATCCCCGTGGAGCCGCTCCTCGCCGCCGCCATGGGCGTGCCCTCCGGCACGCTCACCACGCTGCACCCGGTGCTCGGCCTCGTGCAGATGCTGAGCGAGGCCACCGACCCGATGAACTACGCGCCCTACTGGTTCTCGCAGGAGCCGCGCTGGCCCGCCGGCCCGCCGGTGTCGATCCTCCTCACAGAGGGCCTCGAGGACACCTACACGCCCCCCTTCACCATCGAGTCGCTGGCCACGGCTGCGCGCCTGCCCGTGGCGGGTTCGATGGCCTCGGAGCCCGATGGTTACCCGCTCCGGGGCCTGGGCGCCGATGACCGCCCCCTCGCCGCCAACGTGCGGTCCTGGACCGGGTCGGAGGTCACCGCCGGACTCGCCCAGTTCCCCGGGCAAGGCCACTTCGCCATCTACGACGATGCCGACGCCAGGGACCTCTACAAGGACTTCCTCGAGAGCGCCGCCGAGGGCGCGCCGGAGCTGTCGAAATGAACGTGCTGTTGTGCGTGACCGGCGGGATCGCCGCCTACCGGGCCTGCGAGCTCGTGTCGCTCACCGTGAAGCGCGGGCACGCCGTTCGGGTGGTGATGACCCGCTCCGCCCCGACCTTCGTGGGGCCGACCACCTTCGAGGCCCTCTCCGGCCATCCGGTGATGACCGACACCTTCGCCGACGCGCTCGCCCACATCGAGTGGGCCAAGTGGGCCAACGTGGCCGCCGTAGCCCCCGCGAGCGCAAACTTCCTCGGGAAGCTCGCCTGCGGCCTCGCCGACGATGCGCCCTCCACCGTGCTCATGGCGCTCCCCCGCGGGCGGCGTGTGGTGCTCGCCCCGGCGATGAACACCGAGATGTGGCTCAACCCCGTGGTCGTGCGCAACCTCGGCTGGCTGGCCGACCTCGGCCGCTACGACATCGTGGCCCCCACCGAGAAGCGGCTCGCCTGTGGCGACGTGGGGCCCGGCGGGCTCGCCGAGCCGGCCGACGTGCTGGCCCGCATCGAAGCCAGCGCCGCCGGGTAGGCGAAGCCGGTCGGGGAGCCGCGCCGCGACCCACCTCGGGGGGCGAGCCCAGGCCGCGCGGCTCGCCGCCAACGACGGACCGGAGCCTCAGGGCGCGAGGAGCGCGGCGTCCTCGATCGCGAGGGCCGCGTCGATACGCCCCTCCGCTTCCGCCAGCCGCGCCGCGTACCATCCCCGCTGGCCCGCGAAGACGCGGGCGCGCAGCAGCGCGGCGTGGGCCGGGTTGATCTGCCCGCGCTCCACGCCGGCGCCGATGGCCATCAAGGCGGCCTCCGCGGAGGCGTCCACCCCGGGGGCGAGGGAGGCGCCGGACCCGCCGAGCCGGACGAGCCGCTCCGCGGCGGACCGTTGTTCCACCTCGGCGCGCGCCCGCGCCGACGCCGCTTCGGCTTCGGCCACCCGGAGATCGCCCTTCGCCGCGCCGCGGCCCGCCGCGTTCTGCTGCCAAATGGGCAGCTCGACGCGCAGCGCAGGCCCCGCGAGCGTGCGCTCGCCCTCCAGCTCCAGGAACGCGCCCACGCCCACCGAGGGGACCGCCTCGGCCCGCTCCCGGGCGAGCGCGGCGCGGGCGGACTCCACCCGCGCCTCCGCGGCCGCCACATCCGAACGCGGGCTGGCCGCGCCGGCGGTCGGGACCGCCGAGAGGGGGTCGCCCTCCGCGCTGGCCCCGGCCTCGCCGGTGAGCGCGGCGAGGGCCGACTGCGCCTCCACCCGCTCGTCGACCGCCGCGAGCCAGGCGGCCACCGCCCCCGCCTCCTCCAGCCGCGCGAGCTCGAGCTCCAGATCCGAGGCCTCGCCCGCCGCGCGGCGGGCCTCGGCCGCGGCGCGGACCGCAGTGGCGCTGGCCCGTTCCCCCTCCGTGGCGCGAAGGGCGCCATCGGCAGCCGCGAGCCGGGCCCACGCGCGCCGGGCCTCGGCCGCGGTGGTGATCCGCGCCCGGGTCAGCCCGGCCTCCGCGGCCTCCACCGCGTACCGGCCGCTCCGTGCATCTGCGACCCCGGCGCCCGAGAGGGAGATGTCCTGGGTGACCGAGGCGCCCAGCCGCGCTCCGCCGGCGTCGGCCGAAAGTTCGATCCCGGGGTTCGACCGCAACCAGCTCGCCGAGCGACGGGCCCCCGTGGCGGACAGCAGCGCCGACTCGGCACCGGCGAGCGCCGGATCGTTCGCCGTAGCGGCGCGCACGGCCTCGGCGGGGGTCATCGCGAGCGCGAGCCCGCACAGGAGCACGATCACGCCTCACCTCCCGTCAGGGCCACAGGGGGCAGCTCGCGGGGTGCTCGCCGCCCGAAGCGCTGGAAGAGGACGGGCACCACCACCATGTTCAGCGCCGTGCTCGTGAGGAGTCCGCCGAGGAGCACGACGCCCATCGGTCCCTGGATCTCGTTCCCGGGCTCGTCGGCCGCGAGGACCAGCGGGACGAGCGCGAGCCCGGCGCAGAGCGCCGTCATGAGGATGGGGGCGAGCCGCTCCATGGAGCCGTGGATCACGGCCTCCTGCACGCTCCGGCCCTCGGCGAGCAGGTGCTCGAAGTGGGTCACCATCATGATCCCGTTGCGGGTGGCGATGCCGAAGAGCGTGATGAAGCCGACGAGCACGGGGATCGAGACGACGCCGGAGGTGAGGGCCACCGCGAACACCCCCCCGATGAGCGCGAGCGGCAGGTTGATCAACGTCATGACGGCGTTTCGAACCGAGCCGAGCGCGACGACCAGGAGCACACCGATGCCGAAGACCACGGCGATGGACAGGAGCCCGATGGTGCGGGTGGCCTCGGCCGCGCTCTCGAACTGCCCGCCGTACACCACGAAGTAGCCCTCGGGAAGCGGCACGTCGGCGGCGACCTTCGCCCGGATGTCCTCGACCACCGCGGCGAGGTCGCGCTCCGCGACGTTCGCCTGGACCACCATCTTCCGCACGACGCCCTCGCGGGAGATCGTGTTGGGGCTCGCGGCGCGCGTGATCGTCGCCAGCGCGCCGAGCGGCACCGTGACGCCCACCGGGGTGTCGATCGGCGTGGCCGCCACGGCCTCGATGCCATCCCGCGCGCGCTCGTCCAGCATCAGCACGATGTCGAGGGTTCGTTGCCCCTCCACCAGCATCCCCACGTTCTCGCCGGTCCAGGCGCGCTCCACCGCCTCCGCGAGCTCCCCGGCGCCCAGGCCGTAGCGCGCGAGCTGATCCCGGTCGGCGCGCACCTCGAGGGCCGGGATGTCGACCTGCTGCTCCACGGACACGTCCACGGCGCCGGGTACCGTCTTCACCGACTCGGCGATCTGCTCGGCGATCTGGCGGAGCGTGCCCAGGTCGTCCCCGAACACCTTGATGGCGATGGCGGAGCGGCTCCCCGAGAGCATGTGATCGATGCGGTGCGAGAGCGGCTGGCCAACGGTGATGACCGCGCCCGGCACCTGTGCGAGCGCCTTGCGCAGGTCCGCGAGGAACAGGTCGCGGCCTCGTTCGCCGCGTGACACATCGAGGCGCACGTCCAGCTCGGAAGCGTTGACGTCCTGCGCGTGCTCGTCCAGCTCCGCGCGGCCGGTGCGCCGCGCCGTGCCCGCCACCTCGGGAAAGCCGAGCAGGACCTCCTCCACGCGGCGCCCGAGCGCGTCGGACTGCTCCAGGGACGAGCCGGGCAGCGTCACGACGTTCAGCGTGAGCGCGCCCTCGTTGAACTCCGGGAGGAAGGAGCGCCCGAGGAAGGGCAGAACCGCCAAGGCGGCGAGGAGGGCCAGCCCGGACGCGCCGAGCACGAGCCACGGGTGGGCGAGGGCGCCGCGGAGGCTTGGGGCATACGCGCGCTTGAGCCAGCCCATCACCCGGCTCTCGTGTGCGGTGGCTGCCGAGCGCGGCAGGGCGATGGCGGCCAGCGCCGGGGTGAGCGTCATCGCCACCAGGAGCGAGCTCGCGATCGACACGATGTAGGCGAGCCCGAGCGGGGCGAGCATCCGCCCCTCGACGCCGGACAGGAAGAAGAGCGGGAGGAACACGAGGATGATGATGAGCGTGGCGAAAACGATGGAGGTGCGGACCTCCACGGAGGCGGCGTAGACGACATCCAGCCCCCCTCGCCGGTCGCCCTCGGGCAACCCCGCGTTCTCTCGCAGGCGCCGGTAGACGTTCTCCACGTCGATGATCGCGTCGTCCACGACCGACCCGATGGCGATGGTGAGCCCGCCGAGCGTCATCGTGTTGAGCGTGATGCCGAGCTGGTCGAGGACGAGCACGGCCACGACGAGCGAGAGCGGGATCGCCGCGAGCGAGATGGCCGCGGCGCGGAAGTTGCCGAGGAAGAGCAGGAGGATGACCGCCACGAGGATCGCGCCGTCCCGCAGCGCCTCGGAAACGTTGTCCACGGCGGACGAGATGAAGTCCGCCTGCCGGAAGACCTGCCGGTCCACGACGAGCCCGGCCGGCAGGGTCGGCTCGATCTCGTCGAGCATCCCGTCGATGCGCGCCGTGAGGTCGAGGGTGTTGGCCTCGGGCTGCTTCATGACGGCGAGCACGACCGCCGGCCGCGCGTTCGACGATCCTTCGCCCCGCTTCACCTTCGGCCCCATCTCCACTGCGGCGAGGTCGCGGACGTGGATCGGGGTGCCGTCCCGCACCTCCACCACCGTGGCGCCCAGGGCCTCCACGTCCTCGGCGCGCCCGACCACCCGGAGGAGGAGCTCCTGGCCGTTCTCGGAGACGAACCCGCCCGAGCCGTTCGCGCTCCCGCCCCGGAGCGCGTGGGCAACGGCCTCGAAGCTGATGCCGTAGGCCGCCATCGCCTCGGGGCGTACCCGGACTTGCGCCTGCTTCACCGCGCCGCCGATGGGTACGACCTGGGAGACGCCGGCCACCGCCAGGATGCGCTTCCGCAGCACCTGATCGGCGGTACTCCGCGCGATCATCGCCTGCGAGAGCTGCCCGGCCTCGTCGGCCGCCGGCTCCTTCCACGCCACGGATAGGAACAGGATCTCCCCCATGACCGACGAGACGGGGGCCATCGTCGGCGGCGCCATGTCCTGGGGGAGCTGCGGCCCGACGAGCTGGAGCTTCTCGTTCACGACCTGGCGCGCGTCGCGGATGTCGGTGCCCCAGTCGAACTCCACCCACACGATCGAGATGCCGACGCCGCTGGCCGATCGGACGCGGCGGACGCCGGTCGCGCCGTTCACCCCGGTCTCGATGGGGAAGGTGACGAGCGTCTCGACCTCCTCCGGCGCGAGCCCGTGCGCCTCGGTGACGACGGTGACGGTGGGCGCCGTGATGTCCGGGAAAACGTCCACGGGCATACGACGCGCCACGACGAGACCCCAGACGAGCAGGAGCGCGGAGACGACCAGCACCAGGAAGCGGTGGTCGATGGACCAGCGGATGAGGCGGTTCACGGCGACCCCTTCAGTGGGCGTGACCGTGCTCGGGGATGGCCCCGGACACGGTGGAAAGGTGGACCTCGTAGGCGCCGCTGCTCACGACCCTCTCGCCCGCGGCGACACCGGAAAGCACCTGCACCCGGTCGCCATCGCGCGCGCCCAGCCGGACCACGCGCTTGTAGAACGCCTCGCCTCCCTCCATGACGAAAACGGTCGGACGCCCGCCGTCGTCCACCACCGCCGTGGCGGGGATGACGACGCCCTCGCTGCTCTCCCCGGTGAAGATCGTCGATCGCACGAACATCCCCGGCTTCAGCGCGCCGTCGGGGTTGTCGAGGGCGAAGATCACGGGCAGCGTGCGGGTGGCGGGGTCGAGCGCGGCGCCCACGGAGACGAGCCGGCCGTTGCGGGCGGCGATGTCGATCACCTCGTCGGAGCCGGAGAGGGAGAACGTGGCGCCTACCGGGCTGCCTGCCCGTGCGGCATCCGTCTCGGACACCCGCGCGTACAGCCACACCTCCCGCGGATCGACGATGCGGGCCACGGCATCCCCGGCGGCGACGCTGCGGCCCGTGACGGCGTCGGTGCTCACGATCACCCCGGCGAACGGTGCACGCAGCGCGAACGCGGCCCCCGACGCGCCGGCCCCGCCCCCCGTCTGGGCGCCCCGGACCACGGCCACCCGCGCCTCGGCCGCCTCCGCGCGCGCTCGGGCGGAGGTGAGCGCCGCTTCGGCTTCCCGAAGCTCGCGCTCGGAGACCACCGCGGGGTGAAGCGCTCGGGCGCGCTCCAGCGCCCGCTCCGCGAGGCCGAGCTCGGCCGCGGCCTCCGCGAGGGTCGCGTCGAGGCCCGAGCGGTCGGCATCCACGATGGGCACGATCTCCGCCAGCAGCTGGCCCTTCTCGACCGCGCGTCCGACGTAGAGCGGCTCCCGCAGCAGCAGGCGACCGGCCACCGGGGCGGACAGCTCCGCCTCGGCGCCCCCCACCGCGCGGAGCTCGCCGGTAGCGCGCACGCCCGCCCGCACCGTGCCCGCCTCCGCGGCCGCCGTGGCGTACGTCGTCTTCCACTGCGACTCCTTCAGGTAGCCGACGGTCGGCTCGCCGGGCTCCTCGGCCGGCGCGGCCGCGACCGCCGCCTCGATCGTGGGGTACACCGTGACCTCCCCGACCTCGACCGTGCCGGCGGCGGGGTGTCCCGTGAGGGCGAGCGAAAACGACGCCCGTCCGGCCCGCGCGGGCTTCACGATTGGCTTGAAGATGCCGTTTCGCAGCAGCTTGTCTGCCGCGAAGCTCTCCTGGGTGCCATCCTCGAAGCGAAGCGTGGCCACGACGCTCCCCTCCGTCACCCACACGAAGCCCTTCGGATCGCGGGTGTCGGTGAAGTGCGCGATGAGCGGCGACTCCTGCCCCACCACGAGCGTCGGGTACTCCATGAAGAGCTCAACGCCGCCCTGGTAGAGGGTCACGGCGTTGTCGGGGCGCGGATCCTCGGCGGCCTCGCCGTGACCGTGGGCGCCTTCGCCTTCGTGGTCATGAGCGTCAGGGAGACCGAGTCCCGAGCAGGCGAGCGCGAGGGCGAGGAGCGGGAGTACGCGCAGCATCGCGCCTACTACTATGCGTAGTAGAGCCGCGTCAAGCTTCGAGGATGTAGTGCAGCGCCGTCTCGGCGGCGTGGTGCAGCGGCTCGGCGTTCAGCGCCGCCAAGGGCACGAGGCCGACGAACAGCGCCGGGACCGCCACCAGCGCGAGCGCCGGGCGGTGGCGCGGCGGACGATCGAGCAGGGCACGGACGCGTTGTTCGAGGCGGGCGCCGACGATGGGCCTGGCCGCAGGCGCCGGTGAAAGGGACATCCGGGCCACCGCGATCAGGGTCCTCGCGGTCAAGGGGCCCCCGAAACGCGCCGCCGCCGCCGCATCGGCGGCCTCCTCGGCGGCTTGTTCCCAGGCTGCCACCGCCGCGGACAGCACGCCGGGCCAGGCGAGGAGCCCGAGGACGGTGAGGACATCACGGGCGAGCACATCGCGACGCCTCACATGGGCGCGCTCGTGTTCGAGGGCGGCGGAGAGGAGCTCGGCGGGGAGGCCGGCGATCAGGCGGGTGGACACGAGCACCCGGGGCGCCCACGCGCCCGCTGCGTGGCAGAGCACGGTGCGGCCATCGACGCAGACGACGTCCGGCCCCTCGGCGGCCGGCACGCCGAGCCGCAGCAAGGCCGCGAGGTCGCGCGCGGCGGCCGCGCGGGTCGCCACCCAGCGGCCCGCGCGTAGCAGGGTGGAGGCGACAACCAACGCGCCGATGGCCACCAACGACGGCGCCGCCACGCCGGGGTGGGCGAGGCAGAGGTGCCCGTGGCCGCCGTGATCGTCGCAGTGGTCGGCCACGAAGCCGAGGAGATCGAGCGCGCTGGGGAACGCCACGGCGACCGCCACGACGACGACGGCGCCCGCAGGCAGCGCGGCGGCGGCGAGGGCGAGGTCGGCACGAACGGCCGGGGCGAGCCGCAGCCGACGCACCCCCGCGAGCGCGGGCAGGACCGCGAACGACGCGAGCGCCGAGGCGGCGGCGAGCACCGCGACCGTCTCGAGGAAGGCGCCGAGCGTGGCGATCATGGGCGCCGACGCGCCTCGATGAGCTCCGCGAGGCGATCGAGCGTGGCCGCATCGGCCGCGTCGACGAGCGCGGCCAGACCGAGGTCGCGCCGCGCTCCGAGGAGGCGCGCGGCGAGCGCGTCGACGCGCGCGCGCTCGAACGCATCGCGGGCGAGCACGGGCCGGTACCGCCACGCCAGCCCCTCCTTCTCGCGCGCGAGCATGTCCTTTTTGTGGAGCCGGTCGAGCGTCGTCATGATCGTCGTGTACGCCCACTCCTCGGCGAGGGTGGTGCACACCTCCCGCGCCGTGCCCGTGCCGGTGGACCACAGCGCGCCCATGACGCGGGCTTCCAGCGGGCCGAGGGCTTCGAGGGGGTCCATGATCCCGCTCTACGGCGCGGGGGTGGCCTCGTCAACGTTCGTGGCCGGGCTCGCCGCCACCGGCGTCGAGGTCGGCCGCCGTGAGGCTCGCCCCGAACCGGCTGTCCGCGGCCCCGGTGAGCGCGCGCCGCTGTTGGAGGCCGCGGCGGTGTAGTACACGTGCGAGAGCACACTCGCGTACCCACCCCCCGGGGCGCCGATCACGAGGTCCTCCTCGCCATCGCCCTCGAAGTCGCCCACCACGAAGCTGGCACCGAACTCGTCGCCGGCCGCGCTCCCGGAGTCGATTCCCTGGGTCGTCCAGCCGGTCGACGTGCCCCGGAACCCGTATACGAGCCCCGTGGCGCTGTCGTAGTCGGGTGCACCCGTGACCACCTCGTCGCCGCCGTCGCCGTCCCAGTCGGGGACGATCTTCACGGCCGTGCCCCAGGCCCCCGTGCTGGCAAAGGTGCAGGCCGAGACCGCTCTTCCCGAGAGGCCGCTCGAGCTGCCGAGAACGAGCCCAACTGCGCCCTCATCACTGCTGTACCCGGGCGCGCCCCACACCAGATCGTCGTAGCCGTCGCCGGTGACATCGCCGTCGATGCTCACCGCAGCGCCGAGGTTGGCGCTCGCCCCGTAGGCGGGCGCGTACCGGGTGCCGGAGGCACCGAGACCGCTCGCGGAGCCGAGGTAGCTGTAGAGTGCGCCCCCGTCCGTGGCGGTGACGTCGGAGCTCGGCGCGCCCACGACGGCATCCACGTAGCCATCGCCGTTCACATCGCCGGTGCTGAGCGCGTAGCCGTGCAGCGCCGCCCCGTCGGCTTCTTCGAACGCGGTCTCCGCCGGGACGTAGAGCGGGTCGATGGTGACCGGGAAGGCCGCACCCGCCACGTCCACGCGGATCACGAGGCCCTCCGGCGGGTGCAGCCGCAGCCGGCCGCCCTCCCCCCTGACCTCGCTCCCCGTGGCGAGCTCCAGCTCCACCACGCCGCCCGCCGCGCTCGCCACCTCGAAGCCCTGCTCGTAGCCGGCCGCCGTGCTCGCCCACCACTCGGTGAGCCCGCCGCGACGGTACTCCAGCCGTGCCAGGCAGCGCCCGGCCGGGTCGAGCTCCGGGCCGGGGGCGCAGCCACCGAGCCGCGGCGCTTGCGCCCCCGCTTCCTGCCAGCCGCCGCCCACATCCCACCCGCGCAGCGCCACCACCGGTCCGGCCGTGCCCCCAGCGCGGAGCCGCACGGCGTTGGGCTCGAAGCGGGCCGTCAGCTCGCCCACGTGGGCGGTGTAGACCCCCGCCTCGTCGTGGATCCGCCGGCTGTCGTTGGCGATCCGCGGGCCCACGACGCCCCACCAGCCCGGGTCGGCCGCGCCGAGCACGGGGTCGCCCTCCGGCACGGGGGTGGTGTCGGTGCAGGCGACCGACAGGAGCAGGAGCAGCGGGAGCGAACGGGTGAGCATGGGGAGTCCTCGACCCCCCTACGAAAACGGTCGCCGGATCCCGCGACGTCTTGCCGAAACCCGCTCGGCGGCGCCGCAAACCGCGCCAGCGAGCGCGCCCCCCGCGACCGGTCGCGGCGGTTTGCCCAACCGGACGGGAAGCCGCGCCGCGACCCACCTCGGGGGACCCGCCTACCGCTGCGCGGCTCGGCGCCGGCGCGGGGGGCTCAGTCCAGCGTGTCGAACGTGAGCTCGCTCGTGAAGGCGCCGAAGACCTCGCCGTCCATGCCGTTGTTGATCGCCTCCAGGCTCGCGCCGCCATCGATGGTGATCTCGGCGAGGATCGAGGTGTGCTCGGTCGTGCACTCCTCCTCGCAGCTCGCAGCCAGGTCGGCTTCGCAGGCCGCGCGGTCGCTGTCCGACTCGCATTCGGCCCGCGCGTTCGACTCGCAGTAGTAGGTGCAGTTCTCGCTGTCGGCCTCGATGAAGGCGACGATGGTGATGGACGTCAGCGCGTCGATGTCGAGGTCCGACGTGACGCAGCCCAGCGTGGACTTCAGCACGGAGCCCGAGCCCGCGGCGCTCACCTCCCCGCTGAAGTTGCCGTCCGAGTCGATCGCGCCCTCCGAGCTGCTGGTGCCAGTGAACGAGCCGTCGGCCGGCAGGCAGATGTCGGTGAGATCGCCGAAGGTGCCGTTCCCCTCGAACGAGCTGGTGAACTGGATGGACTGATCGCCGCCGTCCTCCCGCGCTACCGGCTGGGCCTCCTTCGCCGACCCGGAAGAGTCCGTCGGGGCGTCCCGATAGGCGGCTTTTCCCGTGAAGTTGTTGTCCGTGGCGGTGGTGCAGGCCAGAAGAAGAAGCAGGGTCATCGCGGCTCCATGTGCACCCAAGGTACGCACGGGGCCGCCGAGTCACGCTTACAGCGCGGTTATCTGGGGGCCTACGGAGCGCCTCGGCGCCGGGCGAGCGGCAGAAGCCCGCCCCCGTGAGAGATGGCTGTGAGGTTCGGGCTCGCCGGGCCACGGCTACGGTGCGACCGGAGATTCCATGCACGCCCTCAACGCCCTCCTCCTCCTCGCCTGCTCCGAACCCGACGACACCGACGCGGTGGGAACGACACCGGCGCACGCGACACCGACGCCGACACCGACACCGACACCGACAGGGACACCGACACCGACACCGACACCGGCGTGCCGTGCGCGGCAACGTGGACGCCCGCGGGCGGGGAGGCCGTGGAGGTCGCGGCGGCGGACATCGGCGGGGGCGGCGCCAGCGCCGTGGCGACCTGGAGCGCGCCGGCGAGCGGTGAGCTCGCGCTCTGCGGCGAGACCTACCGGCTCAACGTGGTAGTGGGCCCCCGCCAACGCCTCACGCTCACGTCGGCGGACCCCTCGCGCCCCGCCGTGGTGGACGGGGAGGACGGTGTGGCCGTCCTCGCCACCGCCGCCGCCGGCATCACGCTATCCGACCTCGAGCTCCGGGGCGACCTGCCGCTCTACCTGCAGTGCGGCGGCGATGGCGACCCGTGCGGGGGCGCCGAGGTGGATGTGTCGCGCCTGACGGTGACCGGTGGGGCGCTCAGCTCCGTCGACCCGGGGGCGGTGCTGAACGTCACCGAAAGCGTCCTGCAGCCCCGCGCCGGCTACAACTCCGTGGCCGTGAGCGGGTCCTGGTGGGAGCTCGCGCTCAACGGCGTGACGGTGCGCGACCACGCCGCCGGCGGCATGAGCGTGACCCTCCTCGGTCCGGCGGCCGCCATCACCGGCAGCGCCTTCTCCGGCCTCGGAAACGCCGGCGGCGGCGCGCTGGACGTCGACTGGACGCGCAACTTCGACGACCAGAACCTCGACCTCACCGGCACGAGCTTCACCGACAACGTCGCTGGCGGCACGCTCGCCACGGTGTACGTCCGGCCGGGCGGGCCGCTCACCGTCACCGGGGGCAGCTTCAGCAACAACGAAGCCTCCGCGGCGCTCGACCTCGGGTGGGCCCCCTCGGTCGTGTCAGGCGTCTCCATCGCCGGCCAGTACGCCGGCGCCGGCGTGCGCGGCGTGGCCACCGAGTGGTCGGACATCACCTGCGACGAGGTCTGGGACAGTTGCCTGACGCTCCGGGAGTCTCTCGGCTCCGGCGGGCAGCCCGACGCCACGCTCTCGGGCGGCAGCATGACCCGCGGCACCAACTACGCCGTGCAGATCACCTGGGTGGACGGCCGCGCCGACATCCTGGGCATCGACTTCGGACGCGGCGCCACCGCCGGCGAGTACGGCGACGTGGCCTATGGAGGCAACTTCTACGACTACGACGGAGAGACCTCCGTCACCTGCACGTCGGGGACCTGCGCCCGGTAGCGGCGCCGGGGCAGCGCCTCACCGCAACGGCATCGCCCTGAGCTCGGCCGCGAGCTCGCGCAGCCCCCCCGCGCGAGGGTGACCACGCCGCCACCACAGGCGGAACTGGTCGCTGGGGAGCTTCACCTCGGGCATCACCCTGACGAGGTGGCCCGCGGCGACATCGCCGGCCACGAAGTAGGCGGGAAGGACGGCCACGCCGGCGCCCAGGAGCGCACGGGCGCGGACCGCGCCGATGGCGCCCAGCAGCTCGGTCCCGGCGAAGGGCCAGGGCTCACCGCCGCCGGTGGCGTCGAGCAGGTAGCGGAAGAGCGGGAGGTCGGGGAGCGCGTCGAGGAGCACGTGATGGCGGGCGTCGGCCGGGCCGTCGAGGGGGGCGCGGACCAGGCAGGCGGGAGCGGCGACGAACGTGTACGCCTCCTCGTGCAGCGGCTCGGACACCAGGTCCGGCACGAGCACCCGGTAGCTCGTGACCACGGCATCGGGGGCGCCGCGGCGGGCCCCCTCCAGGAGGTCGGGGCTGTCGCCGAAGGCGAGATGGATCGTGCGCTCGGGGTGGGCGCTCCGCAAGGCGCCCAGCGCGGGGACGACCCAGGAGAGCCCCAGCTCCCAGCGGGTGCCCAACGTGAGCGTCCACGGTTCGGCCCCGCGGTCGGCCTCGGCGAGCCGGGCCAGCACGCGCAGGTCCTCAAGGCAGACCCGTATCTGGGGCAGCAGCCGCTCGCCCACCTCCGTGAGCTGCACCGAGCGCGTGGTGCGGGTGAACAGCCGCACGCCCAGCTGCTCCTCGAAGCGCTGGATGCGGTCGCTGAACGCCGCCGGCGAGAGCCCCGCCCGGGCTGCCGCGGCGCGGAAGTTCAGGAGGGATGCGGCGAGATCGACACACCGCAGGCTCTCCGAGTCCGGAAGCATTGTTCGGCTACTCCATACAGTACAGTTCAATATATCCTGATTTACACCGAGATCGGGCCGGGCGACGATGCAGCATCTGGAGGTCCGATGTTTCTGCTTCTCTCCCTCGCCTGCGCTCCCCTCGAATCCAACGATGTCCGCGAGACGGGCGAGGCGCCCGACACCGCCGAAGCGGCGGACATCACCTGGGACACCAGCGGCGACCCGCCCGGCTGGTCCGACGTTTTCCCGCTCCTCGAGGCCCGCTGCGGCGGCTGCCACCAGAGCGACTACATCGGTCGTTTCGTGGTTCCGGGCGATGCCACCGCGACCTACACCCGGCTGCTGGGGGAGGAAGCCGTGCAGGACGAAGGCCGTTTCTACGTGGTGCCCGGCGACCTCACCGCTTCGCTGCTCATCGAGAAGATCGGGGACGATCCGCAGTTCGGCGACGCGATGCCCCCCGAGGGCCAGCGCGACGTCACCCCGCTGAGCACCCACGAGATCGGGATGATCCGCACCTGGGTAGAAGCCGGGGCGCTGGAGTAGGCGGCACCGCAAACCGCGCCAGCGAGCGCCCGACCCGGGACCGGTCGCGGCGGTGCCAACGGCGCGGCGGCCGCCGAACGGGGCGGCGCCCTCGGCGCAACCGAACCTCCCTCTCTTCCCGGAGAGAGGCGACTTCGGTTGCAATTTCGCCCGGCGAGCGCCGCAGCCGCAACCGAAGTGCCCCTCCGTACGCGCTTCCCGCACGCGCCCTTCACGCGACTCGCGCCCGGCCCGCCGACCGCCACCGATGCGGTGGGCTTCGGAGCAGGGTAAACCTGCGACGCACCCATGAACGCATCGGCGCCACGCTCCGCCATCGCCCTGTTTCTGACGGCATTCTCGACCGGTTGCACGCCGCTCCTGCTCACCGACATCGTCGTTGAGCCCAGCCCCCACATGGCTACCGCGCTCGTCGCCACCTGGACGAGCGACCGCGAGTGCATTGGCGAGGTGACGTACGGCGTGGACGGGGAAACGAGCCAGACGACCGACCCCGAGCCCAGGCCCACCCGCACCCACCGTCGCCTCCTGCTCAACCTCCCCTCCAACGTGGATGTTTCACTCCGCGTGGGCTGCACCGAGTCGGGCGAAGCGCCGACGACGGAGCCGGCGATCGGCACGACCGGCACGCTTCCGCCCGGCCTTGCCGACCTCACCCTGGAGGGCACACCCGAAGCGGGCACGGACCTGTTGCTCGTTCCCACGCTCGGGGCCGACACCGCGGCCACGATCTTCGACCTTCAAGCCCGCGTGGTCTGGTACCACGTGGAGGGCCAGGGCATGGGCGTCACGCGGGAGCGCCTGTCTGTGGATGGCACCAGCGTACTGTACATGGTGGCTGCGTATGGGGACGGCGCGGAGGGGGATCCGGCCATCGTGCGCGTCCGCTTCGATGGCCAGGAGCTGGAGCGCATCCACATCCGCTCCGCGAACCACGACTTCGCCGAGCTCCCCGATGGCACCGTCGCCGCCATCGTGAGCGATGCCCGCACGGTGGAGGGCGTGCGTTACCGCGGGAACGCCCTGGTGGAGCGTTCGCCCGATGGCACCGAGCGCACGGTGTGGAGCGCGTTCGACGCCTTCGACCCCCTCACCACCCCCTCGCGGTACGACGATGGCGAACTGTGGACGCACGCCAACGCGCTCGACTACGAAGCGGCGTCGGACAGCTACTGGCTCGGGTTGAGAAACCTCGACATGCTGGTGAAAATCGACCGGGCCTCCGGCGAGGTGGTGGAGCAAATCGGGGGCGACGACCCCTCCCTCCCCTTCGCAGGCCCGACGGAGGCGTTCTCCGGCCAGCACCAGTTCCAGTGGCTCGAGGACGGGCTGCTCGTGTTCGACAATTCCGCCGACGACCGGGTTTCCCACCCCGTGGAATACGCGTTCGACGCCGACCGCAGCACGCTCACCGAGGTGTGGGCCCACCATGCCGACCCCGTCATCTGGAACTATGCGTTGGGCGACGTGGAGCGCGACCACGAAGGCGGCACCCGCATCACGTATTCGACCTCCGGCGTGGTCCTCCAGCTCAACGCCGACGACTCGGCGCGTTGGCAGATGAGCTCCCCCCTCGGCACCGGCTTCGGCTACACCGAACGCATCCCGGCCCTGCGGTGATCGCGGGCCTGCTGCTGCTCGGGTTGGGCGCCTGCGAGGAGGCGGGGGCGGAGCGCACGGCCTCCCTGATCCCGTCGGAGGTGGCGGCGGCCGCGAGCCCCGACCTCGACGTGCGCGTCGGGACCCAGGGCGAACCGTGCGTGGCCGACTTCGACAACGACGGCGACGCCGATCTGATCGTGCCCGCGCACAACCGCGCCGAGTGGCCGATCCTCCGCAACGAAGGCAACGGTGCGTACTCCCACTGGTTCACCCTGCCGATCGCCGACCGGCACGGCTGCGACGCCGCCGACGTGAACGGCGATGGCCTCCTCGACTTCTACGCCGTGATCGGCGCCCATCAGGGCACCTCGGAGGTGGCGGGACTCGATGAGCTTTGGGTGCAGCGGGCCGACGGCAGCGGCTTCGACAACCAAGTCGTGGGCTCCGGCGCAGAGGATGGCGCCGGGCGCGGCCGGGAGGTGCTGTTTCTCGATTCCAACGGCGACGCATCCCCCGACCTGTTCGTGGGCAACGAGATAGGCGTCGACTTCCCAAGCCCGAACCGGCACTACCTTGGTGTATCCGGCGGCGATGCCAGCCTCGCCGAGGACAGCGGCAGCGGCCTGGGCGCCGAGATCGGCGCGACCTGCAGCGCCCGCGGCGACGTGGATCAGGACGGGCTGGAGGACCTGCTGTTGTGTGCCAGCGAGCGGATTTATCTCTACCGCCAGTCCCCCCGCGGCGTGTACACCGACGTGGCGGCCGACCTCGGCCTGGCCGACCTTCACCTGCGTGACGCGGAGCTGGCCGACGTGAACGCCGATGGCTGGCTCGACCTGCTTGGCGTCACCGCGCAGGAGCTGTCGGTGCGGCTCAACCGGGCGGGTCGGTTTCCCGAGACGGACCATGCCGCCGCGCTGGTGCACGGTCGCGACGTCGCGATGGGCGATGCGAACGGCGATGGCGACATGGACATCTTCCTGGTCGAGGGGGTCAACCGCGACCACGACCGCCCGGATTCGCTCTTCCTCGGGGATGGCAGCGGCGACACCTTCCATCGCCTGAACCTGCCGGACGACGCGAACGAGGGCGAAGGCGACACGGTGACGGTGCTCCCCAGCTGGAAGGAGAGCGCCAAGAGCGCGTTCCTGGTCACCAATGGGAAATGGCCGCTCGAAGGACGGTATCGGCTCTGGGAGTTCGCCGACGCGGAGTAGCGTGGGGACGGGCCAGGCGGCGCGAAGCGGGCTCAGCGCGCGGGGCCGGCGTTCCTCGCGGGCGCGCCAACACGGGCGAATGTGTCACGAAACGGCCCGAGGTACCGTCGGTCGGGCGAAAAGTCGGCGATCGCGAAATCAACCTCGCTGAAACACTGCAAAAAGTCCGACGCGAGCACCTCGTGGAAGATCCCGGCGATGCGATGGGGATCGTTCGCGAACGCGCCGCAGCCCCAGGCCCCGAGCACCAGCGCCTCGTACTCGTAGGCATGCGCGACCTCGAACAGGCGGCGGATCCGACTCTCCATCAGGTCCCCCGACTCCTCCACGCCCACGACCGCCGCCTGGGGCGCGGCGCAAGTCGCGAAGTCGGCGAGCCAGGGCTCCGGGAGTGGGTCCCCGGCGTCCGAACGGAACACCGGGACGGCGGGAGAGAGGATGATCCAGTCGCTCGCGTCGGGGTCCGAGCGGCACGCATGCGCCTCGTACATGCGATCCCCGCGGAGGGTGGCGTACAGCGCGCTCGAGCGGCAGAGCGCCTCCTCCTGCGCCAGGGCGCCGTGTAGAAACCCCCCACCGGGGTTCTCGCCGTTGGCGAAGTTCAGGGTGAGTGTCCGCACGTTGCGCGCGGCGAGGCGCTGCGCGGCGGCCAGGGTGGTTTCGTTCCGAACCACCACGGTGGTCCAGGGGAAGCGTCGGGCCGGGGCGCGGGGAAGCCTGGCGCTGGGCCGTACGCTCCGTCGGCCGGCGACCGCCCGGGCCACGAGCGGCGCCCAGTCCACGCGGCGGCCGTCCAGGGCGAGATAGTGTCCCTCGTCGGCAGCGCGCACCGCGGTCCGGCCGAGCTCAGCCGCGCGCTCATGCGGGATGTCCAGCACGGTGCGGCACGCTTCGGCGGCGGCAGGGGAGTCCTGGCAGGGGAGCACGTGCAGCATCGCGGGTGGCTTATCCCCGCGCCGCGCCGCCTACCCGGCCGGCTCCCCGCCCTTCGCCACCGGGAAGCGCAGCTCGGCTTCGCCCTCCTCCAAGAGCCCCAGCTTCACCAGCCGCGCGAGCACGGCGCCGCGACTCCTTCCCAGCGCGACCGCGATCTCGGCGGGCTCGTCGCCGGAGGTCCAGGCGGCCGCGCACCGCTCCTCCTCCTCGGGGAGCCAGGCCTTTCCCCGGTTGGTGGGGGTGGGCTTGCCGCTCGGGAGAGGCACGCTCGCCTCGCTGGCCTCGCCGGGCGCGACCGGGAGGAGCCGCAGCACCTCCCGCAGCCCCGCCCACGCCGCGAGGGGCAACGCCAGCTCCGCCCCATCCGGCAGGGTGAACACCGACCTCGGCGAGGAGAAGCGGTACTCCCCGGCGCCCACTCGCCATGAAACCTCGAAAACATCCAATCCAGACACGTTCACTCCAGGAACGAGCCCGGCGGTTGCAAGCGCCACGCCACCCAAAAAACGCCCCTCCTTCCGTGGCATGCCCACCCCTTGACGACGGACGACCGTCACCCGGCCGCGGCAGGCCTGCCACGCGGAGGCGTCAAGGGGGTGGCCCTACGGACAGGTCATTTCGAGGTCGTCGACGTCGTGGTAGTTCGTGAGCGACCCCGTGCCGGCCGTGAACCCCATCATCGCGTCGGTCATGCTGTAGCCGGCGATGGCGTAGTTGATGTACCGGGTGCCATCCACCCACACCTCCACGGTGCCGGCCGTCATGGTGATGGTGGCATCGTGCCAGCCGGTGTCCTCCAGCTCGGGGATGGCCGAGGAGGCGACGTAGTCGGACATGGTGGCCGGGTTGATGAGCGCGACGTGGTTTTCGCTCGTGTCCCAGCCGTTGGTGTAGGTATCGAATTCCACGGCGTACCCGTGGAGCCCATACACGCCGAGGTAGCCGCCGGAGCTGCCCATGGAGGCCGTGCTGGTGTCGGAGAGCCAGGCGAAGGCAAGGCCGTCCGCACCGCTCCCGCCGTGTATCTGGAAGGAGAAGCTCACTTCGAAATCGGCCGCGTCCATCCGTTCCACCAGCCAGGCGGTGCCCACGGCGCTCCCCGTGAGGTCCATCACGCGGAGGAAGCCATTGCCCCCCGAGGTGGCCGAGGCCGCCCGCCCGTTGAGCGCCATCCAGCTCGACGAGATGCCGCTGTCGAAGTCGAAGAGCTCCGACACGCCATCGATCGTGCCATCACAGTCGTTGTCGAGGTCGTCGCAGATCTCGGTCTCCGCCGGGTTGATGTCGGCGTCGGTGTCGTCGCAGTCGTCGTCGTCGCGGACGTAGCCCGCGGGGGTGGCGCAGGCGGTCGTGGACACGCTGGCGTCGCCGTACGCATCCCCGTCGGAGTCCGCCCAGTAGGTGCGGGCGTCGGCCGCGGCATCATCGACCACGCCGTTGCAGTCGTCGTCCACCGTGTTGCAATACTCGGTGGCGGCCGGGCTACTGAGGCGGCGCGTGTCGTCGCAGTCGGTGTTGTCAGCCACGAACCCGGCGGGGGCATCGCACGCGCTCTCGGGCGTGGTGGCGTCGCCGTACCCGTCACTATCGGCGTCGGCGTACCAGACGGTGGCGTCGGCGGCGCTCGCCTCGTCCACCTCGCCATCGCAGTCATCGTCGCGGCTGTTGCACAGCTCGGGGGCGCCCGGGTTCACGGCGGCGACCGCATCATCGCAGTCGGTGGCATCCGCCACCGTTCCGGCCGGTGCGTCGCAGGCCCGCTGGTCGGCGCTGGCATCGCCGTACCCATCCCCATCGGCGTCGGCATACCAGGTGAGCGCGTCGGTGGCGTCGGGCTCGTCGGCGGTGCCATCGCAGTCGTTGTCCTTGCCGTCGCAGACCTCCGTGGCCGCAGGGTTCACGCCGGCATCGGCGTCGTCGCATTCGGTGCACGCCGCCCACCCGTCGGCGTCGGCGTCGGCGAAGGCCACGCTGCCATCGCAGTTGTAGTCGACCGGGTCGGCGCAGTCCGACTCGGCGGCGCCCGGGTGAATGGCCGCCTCGACATCGTCGCAGTCATCGGCCGAAGCACTGAAGCCCGCGGGCTCGACACATGATACAACGGTGGATGTATCAGTGCCGTACCCATCCCCATCGCCATCGATGAACCAGTCGCGAGCGTCGGCGGCGTCATCCTCGTCCACCAGTGTGTCGCAGTCGTCGTCGACCCCGTTGCACAGCTCGATGGCCGCGGGATTCACCGCGGCGGCACCATCGTTGCAGTCGTCGGCGTTCGCGGCGCTGCCCGCCGGGGCCTCGCACGCCACGATCGGTGAGGCAGCATCGCCGTATCCATCGCCGTCGACGTCGGCGTAGAAGGTGTCCCCCACCTCCTCGTCGGTGGCCCCGTCACAGTCGTCGTCCACGCCGTTGCACACCTCCGTGTTCTCGGGGAACCGGGCCGGGTCGCCATCGTCGCAGTCGTCGGGGTTGGTGACGGACCCGATGGGCTGCTCGCAGGCCACCGCAGCCGAGTCCGGATCCCCGAAGCCGTCACCATCGGAATCCACGTAGTAGGTCTCGCCCATCTCCTCGTCCACCACACCGTCGCAGTCGTTGTCCTTGCCGTCGCACAGCTCGGGGGCCTCTGGATGCACGTTGGCATCGGCATCGTCGCAGTCGCCGGTGAGGTCGGCCGCGGCGTCGGGCCGCTCGCAGGCCTCCACCCCGTCGCTCCCGCCGTAGCCATCGCCGTCGGCATCCACCACCCACTCGGCAGGACCGCCCACGGTGGCATCGGTGTCGTCACAATCGGCGGCGCCCGCGAGGCCATCTCCATCCACGTCGGAGGACTTGCCCCCGCTGGAGTTCTCACAGCCGACGACGAGCGCAAGGAGCAGCAGGAGGCGCATGGGGCAGTATGACACGACGCGGGCGGGATACGCACGAAGAGAGGAGGCACGACATGCGGCTGTTCGTCCTCGTGGCCGGGTGCCTCGCCACGCCCGAAGCCCTTCCCCCATCGGCCGCACCGCCGGCCGACGAAGCCATCGCCCTGCCCGGCGGGTCCGGGGAGGACAACGGGCCCGACGAGCCCGCGTTCTTCGCCGACACCGGGGTGCTGGACCTGGAGATCGAGCTCGACGAGGCGGCCATCGCGGCCCTCGCCGCGGCGCCGACCGAGTACGTGGAAGGCGCCTTCACCTTCCGCGGCGAACGTTACGAGCCCGTGGGCGTGCGCCTCAAGGGGAGCTCCACCTACCAGTGGCTCGATGCCCGGCCCGCCTGGAAGCTCAAGTTCGACGAGTACATCCCCGGCCTGCGGGTGGAGGGGCGCGAGCGGCTGACGCTCGACAGCAACTACTGGGACGGCTCGATGATGGCGGAGACCCTCGCCTACCGCACCTGGCGGCTCGCCGGAAACCCCGCCCCCCGCACCGGCTACGCCAACGTGCGGTTCAACGGCGACCTGGTCGGCCTCTACACCATCGTGGAGTCGATGGACGACCAGTTCGTGGAGGCGAACTGGCCCGACAGCAACGGCGGCCTCTACGAGATGTGTCGCAGCTGCGACTTCGACCGGGACTGCGGCGACTACCCCCCGCAGGACCTCGGCGAAGCCCACGACGAATCAGGTCTCCCGCGGGCCTGCGCCGCCGCCGCCAGCGGGGAGGAGGAAGAGATCCGGGCCCACTTCGACTGGGCGCGGCTTACGCGATACATCGCGCTCGAACGGGCGGTCAACCACAACGATAGTTATTCGTACAACCTGAACAACTATTATCTGTATCACGACCCGCTCACCGATTCCGTGACGCTATCCCCCTGGGGGGCGGACTCCACCTGGAGCTACTCCTACCCACCCGACGAGGATCGCCCCTGCGAACCCGGGTACTTCGATGCGCTCAACACCACGGCGGGCGCGTACCTCACCCGATGGTGCCGGGCCAACGCCGCGTGCTGGGCCGATGTGGAGGCGCACACCCTCGAGATCGCCGACCTCATGGAGGAGACCGACCTCGCCGGGTTCGCCGCCGAGACCGAAGCGCGCATCGCCGACTCGGTGGCGGCCGACCCGCGCTGGCCGTGGGGGATCGACACCTTCCACGCCAAGGCCTCCTGCTTCCAGACCTGGATCGAGGACCGCCCTGCGCAGCTGCGTTCGAGCGTGGCCGATCACTGATCGCGGCGGTGCCGGCCGGCCACGAGGCGCAACCGCCGGGGCGGGGAGGCCCCCCGCTCCACCACCTGGGCGAGCCCGCGCGCACAGCGGATGAGCCAGGCCTCGATGACCCGGCGCTCCCCGGAGACGACCCGCTCCAGGTCCACCCGCGCGGGGTGATCCGCGGGCACCCTCCGGAGCCGAAACCGGCGCTCCACGAGGGCGCGACACAGCCGGCGCCACCCCGACCGCCGCGAGGCGGGCGTGCCGCTGTCGATGCCGAGCCCCCGCCGCAGCTCCGCGAGATCGCCACCCCACTGCGGATAGCCGAGGCAGGCCACGCCGAGCTCACCGAGGTCGACCATCACCTCATCGTCAGCGTTTTCGGCGAGCGTGAACCCGTAGTGCACGAGGAGCCGCGCGTTGGACTTGGCCCCGTAGGAGGTGCGGAGCGGCGCACCCGCGGAGGCCGCGCGACGCGCGTGCACCTCGAAGCGGCCGCGATCCCGGTCGAACGTCCAGTCCACGTCGGGAGAGCGCGTGTGGTTGAAGAGGTCGGCCACCGGCACGAGCGCCGTGCCCTCGTAGGGGTGCAGGTGGTACTGGCGGCTGGTGACGAGCGCCCGCACCTCCGACCAGGCGCCGGGCGACCCTTCGAAGACCTGGGCATCCTTCGCGAGCCAGCTCCACTCGAGCTGGTGGCGGCACCCGAGATCGCCGAGGAGGGCGCCCACGAGCGTGCCCTCGCACGCCTCCCGATCGGCCGCCGACAGCTCGGCCGGGCGGCCCTCCACCCGCGACGGCACCGTGCGCAGGTAGGGCTGCCACTCCGGGTCGCCAGAGGCGCGGACCTCGGCGAAGGCCGCGGCCAGCGCCACACCCTCGCGGGCGGGGCCCTCCCATCCCGCGTACACGGCCGCCCCCGCCCGGGTTTCCCTCGCTCGCGCATCATTCAGGCAGGCGCGAAGCGGCACCGAGAGCAGGCGTTGCCCCGACACGATGTCCTCCGCGGCGAAGAGCTCGCGCTGGCCACCGACCTGCGCGAGCCGCAAGGGGCCCACGAACCCGCCGCGGTCCCGGAGCCACTCCACGAGGGCGAAGAAGTCGGGATCGGGGGGGGCACCGGCCACGCCGGCCCCTAACGCCCGGGCCCCCGCCCGCCCGTCGCGATACCGTCCGCCCGTGATGACCAGCCTCCTCCTCCTCCTCGCCTGCGACACGTCGACCACCCGCCATGCCGGGAGCAACGAAGGTCCGGGCACCCACGACGACACCGGCGAGGACTCCGGCGAGGCCGGCCCCGACACCGTGGAGGTGGGGCACACCCGCGAGCTTCGCGGCCTCTACGTGGCCACGGTGTACAACATCGACTGGCCGAGCCAGAGCTCGCTCTCGGCGGCCCAGCAGGAGGCCGAGATCGTCTCCCTCGTCGAGAAGGCCGACGAAGCGGGGCTCAACGCACTCTTCGTGCAGATCCGGCCGGAAGGCGATGCGGTGTACGCCTCCGCCATCGAGCCCTGGAGCGACTGCCTGACCGGCAGCCAGGGCCAGGACCCCGGCTACGACCCGCTCGAGGTGTGGATTCGCGAGTCCCACGCGCGCGGCATCGAGGTGCACGGCTGGCTCAATCCCTACCGGGCGAAGGCCGGGTCGGAGTCGATGTCAGGCCTCACCGGGGGCCACATGGCGCTCGCCTACCCGCAGTATGCCTACGGCTACGGCGGCGACGTGTGGATGGACCCGGGCGCCGACGTGGTTCGCGCCCGCGTGGTGGCGGTCGTGACCGACATCGTGAGCCGCTACGACATCGATGGCATCAACTTCGATGACTACTTCTACCCCTACCCCGACGACGGCGACTTTCCCGACTCCGCCACCTACGCCGCCTACACCACCGCGGGCGGCACGCTCGCCCTCGACGACTGGCGCCGGGAGAACACCTCGGCGCTGGTGGCCGATGTGGCGGCGGCCATCGCGGCCACGCGCCCCTCGGTGCGCTTCGGCATCGCCCCCTTCGGCATCTGGCGGCCCGGCTACCCGTCCGGCATCAGCGGCTTCGACCCTTATGCGGAGCTCTACGCCGATCCGCTCCACTGGGCGCAATCCGGCTGGCTCGACTACCTCGCGCCCCAGCTCTACTGGGAAACGACCAACAGCGGGCAGGAGTACGGGCTCCTCGCGCCGTGGTGGGATGCCCAGCTCCCCGACGGGACCTGGCTCTTTCCCGCCAACGCGCTCTACCAGCTGGGCTCCAGCTCCACCTGGACCTTCGAGGAGTTCGCGGCCCAGATCGCCATCAGCCGTGATGCATCGATGACACATACGCGAGGAAACGTCTGGTACAACGCCTCGCCCTTCATCGAGGACTGGTCGGGCGTCCTCGACACCTTCGCCAACGTGTACTACCCCACGCCCGCCCTGCCCCCGCCGGTCACGGCGGTAGCCGACGAGGTGGAGGCGCCGCTCGCGCTGAGCCAGAACGGGGGCGCGATCACCTGGACGGAGGCCGCAGATCGCCGGGCCGTGACGGTGTACGCCGCGGCGGGTGAAGGCTGGAGCCTCGCCCAGGTGGTGCCCGCCTCGGAGGGGGGCGTCACCCTCAACAGCGGGCGCTGGGCGCTCGCGAGTGTGTCAGCGGGCGACGTGGAGAGCGGCGGCGTCGTGGTTACCGTGCCCTGACGGACCTCAGAGGTTGAGGCCCACGAGGGAACGCACGATGACCTGGTGGTCCTCCCGCGAGGCTTCGGTGAGGCCCACGATGCCCGACAGCGTCCACCACAGGCGGCCGCCCTTGCCGGCGAGGTGCACGGTGGGGCCGGCCCACACGAAGGGGCCGCCCATCTCGCCTTCTTCGAACTCCACTTCGCCCATCGCTTCCACGCCGAGGGTGACCCACGGTTTTACGCGGTAGCCGAGGCCGAGGGTGGGCTCGATCTCGTGCCCGATCTCCTCGCCTTCGAAGCCGATCTTGTACTCGAGGTTGAGCGCGCTCTCGAAGCGGCCCACGGTCTTGCCGAGGATCAACTTCGCTTCGAGGCCGTGGCTCTGGAAGTTCGGGCTCCCGATGTACTCGAGGTAGATCGCCGGATCGACCGCCCCCACGCCTTCGCTGCCGAAGCGGTAGCGCAGGCGCGCCTTGTAGCCACTGAAGGTGAGCGGGCCGGAATCGGTGGCCGAGGTGACGAAGTACAGCGCGCCTTCGAGGTGGTCGGTGATGCCGTACTCCAGCTCGACCTGCGGCTCCCACTCGAAGCTGTCGGCCCCGCCTTCCGCCTGTTTGCCGGTGAGGTAGGCCTCCGCTTCGATGCCCCCCTGGGGGAGGGTGCCGTAGCCGTAGGAGAACGCGAAGTTGCGCTCACCGGCCTGGGCGACGGGGGCGAGGAGAAGGGAGGCGGACAGGAACATCGGCGACTCCGGCGGGGGAAATGATGTTGACTTTCAGTTTCAATATGCTATCGAATGGGCGTCGGCCCGTCCAGCACAAAATGAAACTGATTCTCAACATCGTCGGCGCTGCCCTCACGGCCACGCTGCTGCTCGCGAGCCCCCCGGCGCACGCCTACGTGTACCTCACGGAGGCGGCGCTGCTCGGCAGCTTCTTCCCCGATCAAACGCCGGTCAAGGTGAGCTTCAGCCCCGATCCGACCGAGCTCCGGGCCGCGCTCGGCTACCCCCTCCCCCGCCCTACGTACGAAATCCTCGTGGGCCACGACACCGCCGGCGCCCCCACCTACGCCATCATCGACGAGCAGATCGGCCTCCACGAGCCCATCACCTTCGCGGTGCTGCTCGATGGCTCCGCCACCATCCGGCAGCTGGAGCTGATGGTGTACCGCGAGGCCTACGGCGATGGGGTGCGTGCGCCCGCGTTTCGCGACCAGTTTCGCGGGCTGGGCCTTGCGGCGCCCATGCGGCCGGGAAAGGACATCCGCATCGTGAGCGGTGCCACCATCTCCACCCGTTCGCTCTCCGTTGGCGCGCGCCGGGCGTGCGCCCTCGTCAGCGCCTGGCTCACGAAGTGAAAGACTTCATCCAGAAGTCGCCGAGCGTGCTGCGCCGGCTCGATGTGGGGGCGAAGGTCGTCTACACGGGCTTCCTCGTCTTGAGCGCCCTCGGCCTCCTCACCGCCGCCCTCCTGCACGCCGATGGAATGGGTTTCTCCGCCGAGTCCGGGGCGGCCTGGTGGCGCGGCGATGAAGCTGCCATGGTCTACCCCAAGTCCTACCGGCAGCTCGTGGAGCTCACGCACTTCCACCTGTTCACCGAGCCGGTCACCTTCCTGGTGCTCGCGCACCTCTACAACCTCGGCGGCGGGCCGGTCCGGCGGCGGGTGATCGTCACCGCCGCCACCCTCGCCTCCATCCTCCTCCAGGTGGCGCTGCCCTGGCTCGTGGCCTACGTGTCGGCCGCGTTCGCCTGGCTGCTCATCCCCGTGCACACCGTCCTCCTCCTCGGCCTGGGCACGATGATCGTGGCCGCCATCGGCGAGATGTGGGTCCCCCGCTCGTCGAGCTGATCCGGGAGAGCCGCCCGGCCATGGGCACGGCGGTGGGCATCACCGCGCGCGCCACGCCCGTCGACCTCGACGCCGCCTTCGCCACCATCGAGCAGTTCGAGGCCGAGCTGAGCGAGTGGCGCCCCTCCAGCGTGACCCGGCGGATGGTCACGGACGGGCCGCAGCGCATCTCTCCCGAAACGAAGGGCCTGTTCACGCTGGTGGAGGCGGTGCGGCAGGCCTCGCGCGGCGGGTTCGACGTGGGGTGGCGGGGCGCAACGCTCACCGTGGAGGGCGACCTCGCGAGCGCCACCGGGCCCATCGACCTCGGCGGAGTGCTCAAGGGGTTTCTCGCCGATCGGGCGGCCAGCGCGCTCCTCTCCCGCGGCGTGGAGGACTTCGTGGTCGACGCCGCTGGCGACATCGTGGCCCACGGCCATGCCAACGGCTGCGGCGGATGGCCGGTCACGGTGGCGACGGAGGCCGGCGCCTGGGACTTGCGGCTCCGCAACGCGGCGCTCTCCACCTCCGCGGAGGATCAACAGCCCGACCACATCGTCGACGCGCGCACGCTCACCCCCGTCCACTGCATCGGAGCGGTGACCGTGACCGCGCCAACGGGCGCCGAAGCCGATGCGTGGTCGACCGCGTTCTACGCCACCTGCGGCGAGGTTTCGCTCCCCAGCGGCGTGACCGCACGGTGGATCGACCCCGCGGGAAAACGGCACCTTCGCAAGGGCTGACCCGCCCGCGCCTGTGGGCTGGCGCACCGCCCGGCTTCAGGGGGATTGCCGACGGGGTCCGGGCCGGTGCACACTCCCCCGATGTGCACGCTGCTCCTCCTCGCCCTGCTCGCTCCGGCCGAGGCCAAGACCGCCGGCAAGACCGGCAACTCCACCACCGGCTGCAGCTGCCATGGCGCCACGGCGACGGCCTCGACCACTGCGTCGTTCTCCGGAACCGCCACGGTGGAGCCCGGCGAGGTGGTGAGCATGCTCTTCGTGGTGTCCAGCACCTCGGGTAGCCAGACCCACGCGGGGCTCGACGTATCGGCCACCGGAGGCACGCTCGCGGCGGGCGCCAACACGCAAGTCCTGGCGCGTGAGATCACGCACACCGCCCCCACAGCCCTGGCCAGCGGGAGCACCAGCTTCGCCTTCACGTGGACGGCCCCTGCCGCCGAGGGCAGCTACACCCTGCGCGGCGCCGGGCTCTCCTCGAACAACGACGGCCGCGACGTGGGCGACGCCTGGAACCTCGCCAGCAACTACACGATCGTGGTCGACGACGGCTGCGAGGACCTCGACGGCGATGGCTACGAGGTGTGCGACGACGGCACAGGCACCGACTGCGACGACGCCGACGCGAGCGTGAACCCCGGGGCGGACGAGACGTGCAACGACGTGGACGACGACTGCGATGACGAGGTGGACGAGGCCAGCGCCATCGACGCCGAGACCTGGTACGCCGACCTCGACGCCGACGGCTACGGCGACCCCGCCAGCTTCTCGGTGAGCTGCGACCTGCCGAGTGGCTTCACGCCCGACGACACCGACTGCGACGACGGGGACGCCGCGGTGCACCCCGGCGCCGCCGAGCTGTGCAACGCGCTCGACGACGACTGCGACGGCGACACCGACCCCGACACCAGCCTCGACGCGCTCACCTGGTACGTGGACGTGGACGGCGACGGGCACGCCGGCACCACCACCACGCTCGCCTGCACCCAGCCCCTCGGTACCGGAACGAGCCCGACCGACTGCGACGACGCCCTCCCCGGCGTGTCGCCCTCGGCCTCCGAACGCTGCAACGCCGTGGACGACGACTGCGACGGCGACACCGACGAAGCCGCCCTCGACGCCCCCGACTGGTACGCCGACGTCGACGGCGACGGGTACGGGCTCTCCACCTCGTCGGTGGCGGAGTGCACGCAACCCGCCGGCTACGCCGCGCTCGCCGGCGACTGCGACGATTCCGACAGCGCCTTCCACCCGGGCGCCACGGAGACCTGCACCGACCTCGACGACTACAACTGCGACGGCGCCCTCGCCTACGACGACGGGGACGGCGACGGCTACGCCGCCTGCGAAGAGTGCGACGATGGCGACGCCGACATCTCGCCCGCGGCCTCGGAGCGCTGCAACGGCGCCGACGACGACTGCGACGGCACCACCGACGAGCCCGACGCCGTGGACGCCGCCTCCTGGTACGTGGACGCCGACGGCGATGGCTGGGGGGATGCCAGCCGCGTCGAGGTGGCCTGCTCCGCGCCCACGGGATGCGTGGCCGACCACACCGACTGTGACGACGCCGACGCCGCCACCTGGCCCGGCGCCCCGGAGACGTGCGACGGCGCCGACGACGACTGTGACGGCACGGTGGACGAGGACGCGCGGGACGCGACCGCCTGGTACGCCGACGACGACGCCGACGGTTACGGCAACGCCGCGGTCTCGGTGCTTTCCTGTGCCGCCCCCTCCGGCTACGTGGCGGACGCGCAGGACTGCGACGACAGCGCGGCAGCCGTGTCTCCATCGGCCACCGAGCTGTGCAACGCCGCGGACGACGACTGCGACGGCACCACCGACGAAGCCGACGCCGCAGACGCCACCTTCTGGTACGCGGACACCGACGAGGACGGCTTCGGCGACCCGCTCGCCGGCTCGATCGCCTGCGACCAGCCCACCGGGAGGGTGGCCGACGCCTCGGATTGCGACGACACGAACGCGGACACCAATCCCGCCGGGACGGAGGTCTGGTACGACGGCGTGGATCAGGACTGCGATGGCAACGACGCGGACGCCGATCTCGACGGTTGGGCGCACCCCGCCGACTGCAACGACGCCGATCCTGCCATCGCCCCGGGCGCCGAGGACCCGCCCTACGACGGCGTGGACGCGGACTGCGCCGGGGACTCGGACTACGACGCGGACGGTGATTTTGCGGACAGCGCCGCCTGGGGCGGGACGGACTGCGACGACACCGACCCGACCGTGTACGCGGGGGCGCCCGGCGTGGGCGAGGATGGCGTGCCCAACGACTGCGACCTCCGCAACGACCACGACGGGGACAACGACGGCTACGACGACGAAGCGCTCGGCGGCAACGACTGCAACGACGCCGACCCCACCGTGAACCCGGGCGCGTCGGAGACGTGGTACGACGGCGTGGACACCGACTGCGACGGCAGCGACGACTACGACCAGGACCACGACGGCGTGCCGGTGGACGAGGACTGCGACGACACCGACCGCAGCGTGGTGGCGCCCTGCCCCCCCGAAGACAGTGGCCAGGCCGACGCGGACCCCACCGACGACGGCGAGGCCGAGGGTGGCTGCGGGGGCTGTGCGACCCCTTCCGGGTCGGCTACGCTGGGGCTCCTCTTCGCGGGCGCTCTCCTCGCGCATCGCCGCCGCTCCTGACGCAGGTCCTCCATGTTGCTCTCCCTCCTTCCCCTCGCGTTGGCCAACCCGGATGGCAAGGTTGGCGCCGCGGTGTCGGGGTGCACCTGCCACGGCAACGCCTCCGGGGGGGTGGATGTGGCGTTGAGCGCCGATGCTACCGAGGTCGACCCCGGCGCCATCGTGAACCTCACGGTGGCGGTGTCGGGGGGCCACCCGGCCGTGGCGGGCCTCGACGTGGCGGCGAACGGGGGCGTTTTCACGGCGGGTGAGGGCACGCGCGTGGAGCGCAACGAGGTCACCCACGCCGGTCCCGCCACCCCCGCCGAGGGCGTGGGCACCTTCACCTTCTCGTGGTCGGCCGAGGGTGATGGAACCTTCCGCCTCTACGGCGCGGGCCTCGTGGGCAACGGCGACGGCGAGGAGGTGGGCGACGCCTGGAACTTCGCGGACGACGTGACCATCGTGGTGGGCACCGGCATCAACCCGGAGGACTCCGGCGGCGACACCGGCGGCGACACCGGCGGGGAGCCGCCGGACTGCAGCTGCGCGCACGGCACCGGAGCCGGCACGCCCGCGCTGCTCCTCCCCCTGCTCGTTCCCCTCCTCGCCGTACGCCGACGCCGCTCGGAGCGCTGAGGTGCTGGCCCGCCACGAGCTCCGCCCCGACGCCGCGGCGCGCGCCGCCCGCGAGGTGGCGGTCCGGCTGCGGGCGAACCCGGGGTCGGCCGAGCTCCTCGTGGGCACCGATCCGGGGCTGCTCCCCGCGCTGGAGGCGCTGGGCGGCCTTCCGCTCGCATGGGGCCGCACGGGCGTGTGGGCCGCGAGCGAGCTGGTGGTGCCCGAGTCGCACACCGCCCGGCGCTGGCCCGGCGTGTGGCAGGCGCTGGCCGTGCCAGCACGCTTCAACCCGATCGCGGTCGACCCCCAAGCCGATGCCGACGGCGCCCGCGCGGCCGCCCGCCAGGCCGCACTGCTGGCCGCGCCTCCCTGCCGCGGCGTGATCGACGTGGCCTTCCTCCTCCTCCGCGCCGACGGCGGCGTGGCGGGCCTTTCGGCGGCTTCCCCGCTCCTGCGCGAGCGCGCCGACGTGGGCGCGGCGCCCGGCGCCCAGGGGCTGGCCGAGGTGAGCGTGACCCTCAGCCTGCTCGCGCGCGCCCGCGCCATCGTGCTCCTCGCCGCGCCCGACTGCCCGCCCGATACGGTCGCGAAGGTGCTGGCCGGCGACATCTCGGTGCCAGCCGGGCGCCTGCGTCACCCCCAGTTTGTCCTCTTCCAGTCGGCGGGCTAGTCCGCCCGGAAGGGGGAGTGGGCCGCGTAGTGGGCCACCGACTCGCGGATCGCCTCGCCCTCCCGCGCGCAGAAGTCCGCCACGGCGGCGTGCAGGCGCGGCTCGGCGAGGCGGTGGGCGCTCCACGTGAGGCGCGGGAGGAACCCCCGCTGGAGCTTGTGCTCGCCCTGCGCGCCGGCCTCCACGCGCCGCACGCCGTTCTGGAGCGCCCACTCCACGAGCGCGTGGTAGCAGACCTCGAAGTGCAGGCCCTTCACCTCCTCGTCGGCGCCCCAGTAGCGGCCGTAAAGGCTGTCGCCGCGGCAGAAGTTCAGCGCGCCGGCCAGCACGGTTCCGCCCCGGCGCGCGAGGACCGCCACCACGAAGGGCGCGAGCCCCGGGAGCTCCTCGTGGAACCACCGGTCGGGGAGGTAGCCGGACTGCCCATGCTGCTCCTGCGTGCTCCGGTAGAACCGACGGAGCGCCTCCCACTCGGCGGGCTCGAGCTCCGTGCCCCGCACCACCCTCACCTCGACGCCCGCCTCGCGCACCTGCCGCCGCTCGCGCGCCAGCTCCTTGCGGCGCTTGGAGGTGAAGCGCGCGAGGAAGCCCTCCCAGTCGCCGTAACCCTCGTCCTCCCAGTGGAACTGCAGGCCGAGGCGAACGGCGTAGCCGTGGTCGGCCAAGCCGGCCGCTTCGGCTTCCGTGCAGAAGAGGACGTGGTGCCCGGAGGCGTCGGCCTCGCGGCGAACCCGATCGACCCCCGCGAGGAGCGCCGGGAGGTGGGCGGGATCGCCGAGGATGCGGCCCGCGCACGCGGGCGTGAACGGGATCGCGGTGGTGAGCTTCGGGTAGTAGCGGAGCCCGCCGCGGTGGGCGGCGTTGGCCCATCCGTGGTCGAAGACGTATTCCCCCCAGGAATCGCCGCGCAGCCAGAGGGGGAGCGCCGCCAGCGGCGGGCCTCCCTCGTCCACCGTGACGTGCGCCCCGATCCAGCCGGTGCCCTTCCCGACCGCCCCGGCGCGCTCCAGCGAGGTGAGGAATGCGTGGGTGAAGAAGGGGTCGTGGAGCGGGACCAGCGCGTTCCAGCCCTCCGCCGGAGCGGTGGCGAGCGCGGGGTGGAGCCGGACCTGGAGCACCCGGCGTCATAGCACCGGAGCGGGCGCGCAGCCTACCCGTCGCGCCGCTGCCAGTCGTACGGGAGGGTGCCGTGGGGCGCGAGCCGCTCCTCGTCGGGAGCGCCGTGATCGTAGGGCTCCGACGCGAGGTTGAGGATCATGGCCTCGCGGTCGCTCGTGCACGTCCACCCATGCCAGACGCCCGGCGGCACGACTACCAGCCGCGGCTTGTGCTCGCCGAGCCACACCTGCTCGGTGCGGCCCTCCGACGGGGAGCCCGGGCGGTCGTCGTGGAGGACGAGCTTGATCATGCCGACGAGGCAGCAGAAGTAGTCGGTCTGCAGACGGTGGCGGTGCCAGGCCTTCACCACCCCGGGAAAGGTGGTGGTGACGTAGGCCTGGCCGAACCGGGAGAACAGCGGATCGTCCCGACGTAGCACTTCGAACAGCCGCCCCCGATCGTCGGGGATGACGTTGAGCTCCTTCACGGCGAACCCTTCGATGGGCCTCATTCGATGTACCCCAGCGCCCGCAAGCGGGCTTCATCCTCGGAGTCGAGCGTGGAGGTCTTGCGGGGCGGCTTGGGCGCACCCCGGAGCGACCGGGCGAACTCGCGAGCGAGCGTACGGGCGGCGGTGCGCGCCGCGCCGGTGAGCGGGCGGGCCTCGGCAGGGTCGTCGGCCACGTTCCACGCCCCTTCGAAGGCGCCGCTGGCGCTGGTGAGGAGCTTGAGGCCTCCCGCGGCGTGCAAGGCATAACGGAGGTTCTCGGAGCGGCCGACCACGGACACCACCCAGTCGCGGGCCGGGAAGGCGCCGCCTTCGAGCGCGGGGCGGAGGCTTGCGCCCGCGAAGCCGGGGAGCCCGCCCGCGCCGGCGTAGTCGAGCAGCGTGGGCAGCACATCCACGTGCGAGGAGAGGCCATCCAGCGGCGCGTGGGGCGCCACGATGCCCGGCCCCCACACCACGAACGGCACGTGGAGATCGTGATCGTAGAGGCTGCCGTGGCAGAAGTAGCGGTCGTGGTCGGTCATGGACTCGCCGTGGTCGGCGGTCACGATGAGGAGCGTGTCGTTGCGGTTGTCGGCCTCGAGGGTGGCCACGAGGCGGCCGAGCTCCGAGTCGGCGTAGGCGATGTCGCCGTCGTAGCGGGACACGTAGTGGCGCCTTTCGGTCTGCCCGTTGTCGAAGATGTACTTCGGAACGGTCGGGGCGCCCTCGGCGGTTTCGCCGCGCTGCACCTTCATGGTGTCGGCCTCCCAGAGCGCATCGCCCACGAAGCGCCGCTCGAAGGCGCCCTGCGGGCGGTAGGGGCCGTGCGGGTCGAAGAAGTGGGCCCAGAGGAAGAGGTTGTCCTCCGAATGGCTGCGCAGGAAGGGCAGCAGCTCGTTGTTGAGCACCGTGGCGGTGGTGTCGTTCGGGTGGTTCCGGTAGTAGTGGAAGTCCCGGTTCAGCCCGTAGCGGTTGCTGAGCACGTACTGCACGTTGAAGGCGGCGGTGACGTAGCCGGCCTGGGCGAGGAGCTCGGCGGCTCCGGACACGCCGGGGCCGAGGGTGGGGATGTTGTCGACAAACCCCAGCGTGGTGGGCCACTGGCCCGTGATGAGCGAGGCCAACGAGGGGTGGGTGTAGGGCGCCGGGACGTAGTGCTGGTTGAAGGCCACACCCTCCCGCATGAGCCGGTCGAGCGTGGGTGTGGTTTCGCGGCCGTAGCCGTTGCCCGACACATGGTCCCAACGGAAGGCCTCGATCGACACGAGGATGAGCCGGCGCACGGGCAGGCGCGGCGCGGTGCTGGAGGCGGTGAGCTCCTCGAGGACGAGCGGCGCGACCTCGAGGCTGGCCGCCGGCGCACCATCCACCATCTGCACCTCGAAGCAGACGTAGGCGCCCGTCGCCCCCGCCGGCACCGTGGCGGTGATCTCCACCTGCTCCCAGGGGAAGTCGCCGGTGTCGAAGCGGCGGCGGGCGGTGTGGACATCCCCGCGCGCACCCGCGAGCCGGAGGTGCACGGCGGTGACATCGCCGAGCGTGGCGCTGCCCTTCACGCGGGTGCCCAGCCGCACCGTGGTGCCCGGGCGGACCGGCGCGGGCGCGGAGCAGAGGCTCGCGCGCGTGCCGGCGGTCCAGGCGAGCCGCGTGATGCCCGCCTTCTTCGCCGGCGCCACCCGAAGCTCTCCGTTGCTGGTCGAGACGCTCCACTCGTCCGGCACGCCATCCTCCGGCGTGCCGTCGGCCCACTCCGCTCCGGGCAGCGGGAGACGGGCCCGCTCCACGACGAGCGGGGACTGGGCGACCGCGTGGGCGACGAGGAGGGCGAGCACGGGGAGTCGTATCCGGAAACGAGGGAACCCGGGCGGGCGAGGTCGATCACCGCCCCTGCGGGACTCCACCGGCAACTCTTGACAAAAGCATTGTCGTGTCAAGAGAGAATCTTGCATCGTGTGGGTGCAACGTGGTACTCTGAGTCACCCTCCGCGGCGTCACCTCCGCACCTCCGGCCTCCCCGGCCGGCCCCACCTCCCCTCCCCCCAGCTGCCATGTCCGAACCCGCCCTCCTCCGCACGGTTTCCCCGTCTGTGTTGCAGCTCCGGGGCGCTCCGGGTGGTCTCCTCGTACTCACGCTGCCCCCCGCGATGCGCTTCGATGTGCTGCGAATCGCGCTCCGCGACCTGTTCCAGGAGTCGCCCGGCCGCTTCAAGGGCGCTCGGGTGCGGCTCGACCTCGGCGGCCGCGACCTCGACCTGATGGAGATCCGCCGGATCGTCCACCTGAGCAAGGACGAGTTCGACATCGAGATCGTGGGTCTCCAGTGCGAGAACGTCGCGCTCCAGCGCATGGCCGAGCGCGAGCTCAAGCTGAAGCTCACCATCGGAAGCCACGCGCCGCCCGATCCGGCGGAGGCGGCGCTGCCCCAGTCCACCGCGGTCACCCTCATCGAGGACGACGCCACCAGCCCCGCGCTCTTCGCGGCGGATGCCGACCGCGCGGGCCCGAACTTCGAGACCGAGGAGGGCAGCACCGACATCGTGAGCCCCGCCGGCGACGCGGAGGGCGACGAGGACCTCGGCGGGCGCTGCCTCACGCTGAGCCACACGCTCCGCAGCGGCGCGTGCGTGCGCTTCGGGGGCGACGTGCAGATTTTCGGGGACGTGAACCCGGGTGCGCAGGTGATCGCCGGCGGCAGCATCGTGGTTCTCGGTGCGCTCAAGGGCATGGCCCACGCCGGCACGCGCGATGAACGCGCCGTCATCCTCGCCTTCGACCTCCGCCCCACCCAGCTCCGCATCGGCAAGGTGATCGGCGTCGTTCCCGGCGCGGACCCCGACAGGGCCGGCAAGTTGTTCAACCCAGAAATTGCCACCATCGTCGACGGGCACATCGCCGTCGAGACCTACCGCGGAAAACTCCCGCACCAGAAGGAGAACGCATGAGCGAGTGCATCGTCATCACCAGCGGCAAGGGCGGCGTCGGCAAGACGACGACCACCGCCAACCTCGGCGTCGCGCTGGCCCGCCTGGGCAAGCGGGTCGTGGTCGTGGACGCCGACATCGGCCTCCGCAACCTCGACGTCATCCTCGGCCTCGAAAACCGCATCGTGTACGACCTTGTGCACGTGATCGAAGGCGAGTGCCGGCTGCGCCAGGCCCTCATCAGGGACAAGCGCACCGAGAACCTCTTCCTCCTCCCGGCCGCCCAGACGCGCGACAAGAACGCGGTGAGCCCCGACCAGATGAAGAAGCTGGTGGCGGACCTCAAGGCCGAGTTCGACTTCGTGCTCATCGACTGCCCCGCGGGCATCGAGCAGGGCTTCAAGAACTCCATCGCCGGCGCCGACCGGGCCATCGTGGTGGTCACGCCCGAAGTGAGCTCCGTGCGCGACGCCGACCGCATCATCGGCCTCGTAGAAGCGGCCGAGCTCCCCGAGCCCCAGCTCATCATCAACCGCTTCCGCGCGAAGATGGTGAAGGCCGGCGACATGATGAACAAGGACGACGTGCTCGAAATCCTCGCCATCCCGCTCGTGGGCATGGTGCCGGACAGCGAGGACATCATCGTGAGCGCCAACCGCGGCTCGCCGGCCGCCTTCGATGACAAGAGCATCGTGGGCGAGGCGTACCGCCGCGTGGCTCGCCGCATCACGGGCGAGCAGGATGTTCCCTTCGTCGCGCTCGAGGAGCCCGACAACTGGTGGTCGACCATGAAGCGCTGGATGGGCCTCGCCGAGGGCCGGGAGGTGGCGGGATGAGCAACTTCTTCGATCGGCTCTTCGGAGCCCCCCGTACGGGATCCAAGGACGATGCCAAGGCGCGCCTGAAGGTGCTGCTCGTGCACGACCAGGTCGACCTCACCCCGAGCCAGCTCGACGCGATGCGCGCCGAAATCCTCGAGGTGATCGCCCGCTACGCCGAAGTGGACCGCGAGAAGGTGGACATCCGCCTCGAACGCGCCCACGATCAGGTCCGGCTCACGAGCTCGGTTCCGGTTCGCCGGGTGACCGCGCGCGGCGCCGTACCGGCCTGAGGCTGGGGGGCGCGGCACCCGCTGCTGTCACGAGGCCGGCCATGCCGGACCTCGCGTCGCGGCGTTGCCGCGCGCCGCTCAGCGCCCGCGCGCCCGGAGCAGGTTGCGGTCGGCGCGGAGGAGCACATCGTCGATGCCCTCCACGGTGTCCGCCACGCCGATGGAGAGGCTGGCTCGCCTCAGGGCGTGATCCTGACTGGCCATCCAGGTGAACCGCTTGCGGACCGCGGCGGCCTGGTTGGCCGCCGACTCCATCGAGCAGGCCGGGATCAACGCGACGAGCCCGTTGGCGCCGAGCCGGCCCACGATGTCGGCCTCGCGCAAGGTCTGCCGCATGGCGCGGGCGAGCACTTCGAGCGCGCGCTCCACCGTGCCCCGGCCGAACGCGGCGCGGAGCTGACCCGGCTCGCTGATCTCGATGCGCGCCACGGCCAGCTGCGATCCGGACTGCCGGGCGGCGCCGATCTCCCGATCGGCCGCGCGGAGCAGCGCGGCGCGGCCGAGCACGCCGGTGGAGAGGTCGAAGGCGTGGAGGCGCCGGTCGCTCCGGGAGCGCTGCAGGATGCCCCGGATGCGCGTGCGTAGGGTGAACATGTCGTGGTCGAGGTCACGGCGCATGACCGCCGCCGCGCTCGAGAACAACCCCGCCAGCTCGGAGTTCACCCCATCCACTACGAGCACCACCGGGATGTGCCCCCAACGATGGTGGCCCTTCAGCGCATCGGCCAGATCGGCCGGGCGGTGCTGCCCCACTTCGGGCGCGATGAGCACCACGTCGGGAGCGTGCTTTTCCACGGCGGAGAGCAGATCGGCGCCATCATCGATGCAAAACACCCGGATGTCCTGACACTCCACCACCATCTCGAACGCCGCCGAATCGGCGCGGCTCTGATCGACGTACAGGACCTGCCACACATCGACCTGTTCGGCCGGGAGGCGGTACCGCATGCGGGGGAGGGCATCGACCAGATCGAGCGGGGAGGGCAGGTAGCCGGCGGCCCCCTCCGAGGCGGCGGCCAGCCGCTCCGGCAGCGAAGTGTCCGGCCCGTACACGTAGACGGGCACCCGCCGCACGTCGATCCCGGTGCTGACCGCGGCCTTCACGCCGCCAGCGGGGAGCACGAACGCCGACGGCGGTTCGAAGTGCGAGCGCCAGATGGCATCGGCCGCGGACTCGAAGATTTCTACATTGGCGCCGATGAGATCGGCCTGGCCACGCAGCCGGGCACGCCCATCGGCCGTAGGAGCCACCACGAAGACGGGGCGAAGGGCAGGCGCAACCCCATCGAGCGCCTGGCATTGGGCCAGCACCTCGCCGATGGCCTCGACGGCATCCGCGCCGCGGTCCAGCGTTTCGAGCGCCGCGCTCGCCGAGCGCTCCACGCTCGCGATGCGCAGCGAACGTGCGGCATCGGCGATGCGCTGCAGCATGCCCCCCAGCGCATGGCCGAGGTCCGGATCCAACCGCGCATCGCCTGCGAGCTCCAACGCCTCGGCCGCCTGTCGGATCAGCAGCTCCGCATGGGTATCTTTCAGGTGTTCGCTGAGGCTGTCGGGCATGGGGCGGTCCGAGAGTCCCACGATCCGAGCAGGCGAGCAACGCTGCCGGCCGCATGTGGCAACGGGAAGTGCGACAAAGCGACTCAGGGTGCGAAGGCGAGAGTGCCGAGGTACGTTCGCGCGATTCGCGTTTTCGTTGGATGGTTCCGCCTCCTGGGTCCGTCCCTGCCAAGCGTGCGTGCCTTTTCCCTCGTGGAGCTGATGATCGTGGTCGCGATCATCGGCATCCTGGCCGCCATCGCCGTCCCCAACTACCTCTCCGCGCAGTACCGCGCGAAGCGCGCGGAAATCCCCGGCACCGTCTCCTCCATCAAGATGGCGGAGCTTGCTTACGGGATCACCTACGACATTTTCGTGGACGCGCCGCTGATGCCCCGGGGCGATGCCGATCTCGACAAGCTGCAGGTACCCTGGGATACGACCGCGGCGCGGCAGTTCACCGAGATGGGGTGGGCGCCCGACGGGTGGGTGCGCGGCAACTACCAGGTGACGGGAGCCACCTCGACGGACTTCATCGTTGAAGGACACTCCGACCTCGATGACGACGACGTCATCTTCGAGCTGACGGCGAGCTTCAGGACCAGCGAGACGATCGCGCCGGGTTCCGACTGGGTGTTCTGAGCATGGACTTCGCCCGCTTCGGTCCGCTCGTCCGCCGCCGCATCCGTAACTTCTACGCCTTCGATGAGCGACCGGACGAGCTGCTGCTGGAGTTCTTCAAGCGGACCCCGCCGCAGGACTCCGCCACGTGCGACAGCGTCTGGGCGTTGGCCACCCGCTACTGCATGAAGAACCTCCGCGAAGGCCGCCGGAGCGCGCTCCTCGTGGCGCCACCCCCCGGGTCCTGGGCCGAGCAGGCCAACGCCAGCTCCACGCCGGGCTACCAGCAGCTCACCCGCTCCTGGCGGGACCTGACCCCCCAGATGCTGGAGCTCCTGATCTACGCGGAGGTGGACGGGATGAGCGCGGGCCAGATCGCCGAGCTGATCAACGAGCCCCGAAGCTGGGTGGTCGACCAACTGCACGCCCGTGCAAAGCAGGTGCGCGCGTGACGTTCCGCCTCGCCCGGGATGGCCACCTGCTCGATGTCGACATCGATGCGCTGATCCGCGACGACCTCGACCGCAGCCTCCGCGAGCAGGTCGAGTCGCATGCGGCCGACTGCATCGACTGCCGGAGGCGTCTGGACCGGGGTCGCGAGGACTACCGGGCGCCGCTCCCCGCGCGCGCAGCCCCCACGCCCGAGCCGCCTCGCCCGCCAGCTCCCCCAAGAGCTGCCCGTCCGGCCGCCGCCGTCCGAGCCTCCCCGGCCCCACCCGTGTCCGAAGCGGCGCCGGAACTCCCGCCGACGCCCGTGGCCGCGCCGCCAGCGCCGCTGGCCGCGGACCCGGAGCCGTCGGCCCCCATCAACCTCGATGTGGACTCCGCGCGGCGGCGCCAGCGGTGGGAGGCCCCGAAGGCCCCCTCCGAACCGGCCCGGGGCCGCACCCGGGAGGCCTAGAGCGACGACCAAGCGCAGGCCTGGAAGCGTCACGTTCCCACCGGCCTCCTCGTGGTCGGAGCGGTGGCGCTGATCGCCGTGGCCGCGCTGGGCGGTCCCGAAGACGAGGAGAAGCCCGATGGCCCCGTCCTGCCGACGACCTTCCGACTGGGCGTGTCGCGCGACCGCGGGGGCGCACCAGAGGTGCTGCTCGACAGCGCCTCGGCCCAGATCGGCGACCAGCTTTCTTTCACCGTGTCGCTGCCGGAAGCTGCGCCGGTCGTCGTCGTGGAAGTGAACACCAACGGTGAGGTCACGCCGGTCTTTCCGGCCACGGGCACCGACGCTGCGCCCGTGGCGAAGGGGGAATCCACGCTGCCGGTCACCATTACCCTCTCCGGCAACCCGGGGGTGGACCGCTTCGTAGCGCTCGCCTGCGCCCGGGGCATGAGCGTGGCCGACGCTTCCACGCTCTCCCTCGGGGTGCCCGAGAGCGGCAAGGTCCCGCCGATGTACCCGGGCTGTCAGGAGTCGGTGGTCCGCCTCCGCAAGCTGCTCTGAGCGCCTAGAAGTAGAAGTTCAGGCCCATGTTGCCCTGGAGGGCGCCGGCGGCGCTCGGGTCTTCCGGAGTCTTGTTCACGTAGCCGATAAACCGGGCGTCGAAGTCCAGGCCCACGGACTTGCCGAGGGCGAACTCGATGCCCACGCCGGCGTGGGGGCCCCAGAGAGTGTCCTCCGTCTGGAGGTCGGGCTCGCGGGCGAGCGGCTGATCGAGGTTGCGGTCGTTCATGGTGACACCGGCGAGCACGTAGGGGCTCACGCGAGACCAGGGGAACGCGAAGACCTGGGCGCTCACCTGCAGGGGCTGCTGGATGCGCGAGGTGTCGGACGACCAGGACGCATCGTGGTAGGTCCAGGCCGCCTCGAACCCGAGGGACTCGATCGGGCGGTAGCGCAGGCTGAGCCCGAGGCCGGCATCGCCGTAACCCTCGCCGGGGCCGAAGCTGGAGAGGTAGCTGCCGCCGTGCACGCCGAGGGAGAACTCGCCCTCGCGGTTCACCTCGCGCTTCGGGCCCTGGGCGCGGCTCTCGGAGCGGCCCCCGCCGCCGCCACCGCCACCGCCATCCACGACCACCACGCGGGGGCCGTACACGAAGACGCCGTGGTACCAGTGGTGGGCGTAGCCGGCGCGCCACGGCGAATACCAGCGGTGGTAGGAGTGGCGGGAGACCCAGGCGGCGTGGTGCGCGGCGGCCGCGTGCGACGCGTGCGACGCAGCGCGGTGACGGGCGGCCGCGCGGTAGGCGGGTTCGTGGTGACCCGCGCGCACGTGGCTGCGGGTCTCGTGACGGCTGGAACGATGGCGGCTGGATGCGCTCGTGTCGGCCGACTCGCGGCGCTCCCCCCCCGAACGGCGGCGGTCGGCCGATTCGTGCCGATCAGCGGATTCGCGGCGGTCGGCGGACTCGTGGCGGTCGGACCCACCTTCGCGCGAGCTGCGCCGCTCCTCGGAGCCCTCGCCCGAATCGCTCCCCGAGCGGGTGATGCTGCGGCCACCATCCCGCTCGGTGTCGAGCTTGCGGCCCGGACCCGAACGGGACTCGCCCTTCTCGGCCGAGCCGCCGCCGGACTTCGCGCGCTTCTTCGCGACGGCATCCCCATCGCCCACCAGCGCCGCCGGGAGGAAATCCGCCTGATCCGCGGCCTGGGCCGGGGTGGTGAGCGTGAGGCCGAGGAGGAGGGAGCCGAACATGGAAGGATCCGTGTGTTGGGGCTGGTACGCACCGGCCTGACGCTTCATTCGGTCGCCACCCGCAGAATTCCTCGATGTCGTGGACGGGGGCGGCCACCCGGTGGCCGTTCGCCCCGATCGGCCGGCGCCCTGCGGCCGGCGCCCTGCGGCCGGCGCGGACTACCGCCCGAAGCCCGCCCGGACTTCGGCGATCTGGCGTGGATCGACGAGGAACACCTCCGGGCGCCCGCTCACCCGGGCCCGAAGCGCGCCGGTGGCGGCATCCGCCTGGCCGAGATCGAGCCGCCAGTGGGTGCCATCGGCGAGGCCGAGTCGCGCGGTGGCGCCGGACGGCGTGAACACCGCGTCGGGCGCGATGGCCGCCGCGCGCAGCGCGGCGAGGATGGCCACCGCCTGGTGCAACCCGCGCTGCTCCAGCTCCACGTTGGCGGGCTGGACCACCTTCCACTTCAGCTCTTCGGGAATCCACCGGGCCGCCACGGTGACGCTCCCCTCCCCCCACGAGATCTCCCGAACCTGACGCCGGTCGATCTTCGCGAGCGAACGATCGCGCAGGTCGGCGAGGGTGAAGGCCAGCTCCTTCTTCACCTTCGAGGACACCCGCACCACCTCGGGTCGGTCATCCACCTTCAACCACGCCGAGCGGGCATCCTCGCGGCCGCCGACCACGATGGTGTGGGTGGAACCATCCTCCACCGTGAGCTCCGCGATGGCCGCCGGACGATCGAAGCCCGCTTCGTAGTCGGCGTTGTGCAGCTCGCCGGCGCGGATGCGCACGAGGTTGTGGACGAGGAGTTCGACGGTGTCGCTGTCGATAGCGGCGGGGGCGCCTTCGAGGCTCCAGCCGCCGGGCACGGCCTTGCCCTCCCCATCCTTGGTGCCTTCGCCGCGCTGGAACACGAGGCGCTCGGCGCCACGGGTGAGCACAAGCCGCTTCACCGACTCCCGCGCCACCTCGAGCACCACACGGTCGCGCCACTCGGCCGCCGGACGCTCGAATCGCGAGCGGGCGCCCACCGAAGCGCGGTACACCGTATCGCTGCCCGGCAGCCGCACGAAGCTGCTCTCGCCCCCCGCGGACTTGCCCACCACCACCGCGAGCGCCGGCGTGGGGCTCGCCGCGGTGTACAGCTCGGCGCGGAGCGCGTGCTGATCGTCGACGACGTACTCCTCGAGGTTCCCCTCGTCGACCCGGGTTTCCATCGGGATGCCGGCCGAGAGGGCCTTCACGTAACTATCGACCATCCGCTTGTCGGCGGCGTACTCCAACGGCGCCACGATGCGCCAGGGGGCATCGGCGCTGGCGCGCTCGATCACGAGGGTGTTGATCTGGTCGCCGATGGTGAGCCGGGTGACCTCCTTCGGATCGAGCCGCGGCAGGGCGGGCAGCGCGGGCCCCTGCTCGACCGGCGCCCGCATATCGACGAGGTTGAGCACCGCGAACGCCGCGGTGAGCACGAGCAGGACGAGGCTCTTGGTGGTGAGCTTCATGCGACTCCTTCCCGCGCGCGCCGCCGCAACCACAGCTGCCGCAGGCCGCCGAAGGCGAGCAGCAGCGCCGGACCCGCGAGCAGGTTGAACGCCCGCCACGCGGAACGGGCGCCCGGCGTGGTGGGCGAGAGGCTGGCCACCGAGGCCCGCTTGCTCCGGATGCCGATGAGCGACTCATCCTGCACGAGCCAATCACAGAGGTTCAGCACGAAGGCCGGGTTGTTGGCCACCACATCGGCGCTCGCCGACACGACGAGCCGGGTGGGGGCGCCCTCGGTGAGCTGGGCCGCATCGGGCCCCATGCCCTCCTGCTCGGCCGACACCTCGGCATCGGGTGGAGGCACGGCGCGCGTTTCGAAGAAGCTGCGCCACGCGCCGGTCATCGCCACGATGAGGTTGAAGGGCCCCCGGCGCTCGCCTTCGCCCACCTCGGCGAACTGCGCCGGATCGAGCTCGCGCAGCGAAGGGACCGACCCCGACGATGACGAGGAGCGCGCCAGGACCGTGGCGACCACCCCTTCCGGCAGCGGCTCCGGCACCTCGATCGAGGCCGTGAAGGGCACGAGCAGGCTGTCCATCCCGGCGGTGAGCACACTCGACTGCGAGAGATCGGTGGCGCGCACAATGAGCGGGTAGTTGATCTCCTGCGACCCGACCTTGGCGCCGCTGCGGGTCGGGAAGCGCATGGCGCCGTTCTGGACCCGATCGAGCACGACATCGCGGTTCAGCCGCAGGCCGAAGGCGCCGATGAGCGGATCGAGCCCGCTGTTCACCCGCTCGGCCCGCAGCGTTCGCATGTCGGGGCGGGTGTTGGTGACGAACAGGGCCGCCGCGCCGCCGCGCATGACGAACTGATCGATCTGGTACAGGGCGCGCTCGGGGAGCACGCGCTGTGGGCCGATGACGAGGAGGGCATCGACCTCCTCGGCGAGGAGCCCCTCGCCCCCGAGCTCTACCGGCACGAGGTAGGCCTTGCGCGCCATTCCCTCCACGAGCGCCCGGAGCGGCCCTTCGGGCTTGGAGAGATCGGGCTCGCCATGGCCGATCGAGTAGGCGATGACCGGCCGATCCTTGACCGGCTGTTCGAGGCGACGGATGGCCGCGGCCACGTCGTACTCGAGGCTGGCGAGCTGGGTGAGCGAGGGCAGGACCTCGGTGCGGTCGCCATGGATGAAGACCGCCCCCATCCACACCGTGCGAAGCTCGGCCCGGTCCTGCTTGCGGACGGTGTACTGCAGGGGAGTGAGGCCGTAGCCCTGGGCCTCTGCCACGAGCGCGGGATCGCCCGTGGGGTCGATCACGGTGATCTGCATCCGGCCCTTGGCGTAGGCCCGGAACTCCTCAAGCTTGTCGCGAACGGCGGTTTCGTGGTTGTTGTACGGCGCTTCCATGCCCCGGGTGAAGTACACCCGGACCGCGAGCGGCCGCTCGAGCTTGCCCGCGAGCTGTTTCGAGGCCTCATCGAGGCTGTGAACGCGGTCGCTCGTGAGGTCGACCCGGAGGAAGTGGGCGCTGCTCCACACGCTGACGAGCACCACAAACAGCACGGCGAGCGCGTACTGGAAGTGCGCGTTGGCGAGGAGGACGCGGCGCGTCACGCCAGCCTCCGCCGCTCGAGCGCGTGCACCGCCGTGTGGAGGCCGAGGCCGGCGAGGCTGCCGAAGTACACGACATCCCGCGAGTCGAGCACGCCGCGCGCGAGGTTGTCGAAGTGGAAGGAGAGCGAGAGGTATTGCGCGATCGGCACCCACCCGCCGGGCACCCGGTCGAGCATGAAGCCCACCACGAAGGGGAACAGCGCGAGGAGCAGCGTGCCGAGGAAGGCGACGATCTGCGACTGGGTGAGCGAGGACACGCCCGTGCCGATGGCGGCGATGGCGGCGCCGAGGAGGAAGAGCGCGCCGTAGCCCCCGATCACCTCGCCGAAATCGAGCCCGCTCTCGTTGACCATCCGGAGCAGCCAGGGCGTGGTGGAAGCCACACTTTCGGGCACGCCCAGCGCTGCGAGCGTGATGGGGTAGGTGAGCGTGCACAGGACCCCCACCCACACCAGCACCGTGGCCGCGAGGAACTTGCCCGCTACCAGCTCCTCATCGCGGATGGGGAGCGTGGTGAGGATTTCGATGCTGCCGGTGCGGTACTCCTCCGCGAACAGGCGCATGGTGATGGCGGGCACCAGCAGCACGAGGAAGAGGCTGCTCCAGAAGAACACGCCCCGCATGCTGACCACGTTCGCGTTGAACAGGTCATCGAACCAGAGGGCGAAGCCGCCTACGAGCACCACGTAGATCGGCACGATCACGTAGGCCAGCGGACTGTCGAAGTAGGCGCCCAGCTCGCGGCGGGCAATGGCGAGGACGTTTCGCACGGGCCGGGAAGCTACCCCACCCCCCCGACTCGGCAAGGCCAGAATTTGGTCGGTGGCGACCACCGGGCGCCACGTGCACGCTACGTGGCGCCTGTGGCGCACCCCCTCGACCCCACGCCCCCTAAAATCTGCTTCGGGCTGGCGCTGATCTGGCACATGGCCTGGGCCGGCACCGTGCCCGGCCCCGCCGACTGGGACCCCTCCTACTACCTCTCGGTGGCGCGGCACATCGCGGCCGGCGAGGGTGCCGTGACCGACGCGGTGTGGAACCTCGGCTGGCTCCCCCCCGAGCTCCGCCACCCGGCCGACCTGCACTGGATGCCCCTCCCCAGCCGCATCCTCGTGCCCTTCGTGTGGCTCGCGGCCGACGACTGGCCGGCCGCCCAGCTCTGCGCCGTGCTCCTCGCCGCCGCGTGGGCGCCGCTCGGCTGGGCGTGGGCCGAGCGCCTCGGCGCGGCCGAGGCGCCGCGGTGGTGCGCCGCCCTCCTCGCGGGGCTGGGCGGGGGCTACGTCCGCACCATCACCACGCCCGACTCCATCGGCATCTACGGGCTCCTCGGGGGTGCGGCGCTCCTCGCCGCCTCGCGGGGTCGCGGCGCCAGCGCCCTTCCGCTGGTGATGGCGGCCTCGATGACCCGCGGTGATGGCTTCCTCCTCGGCCTCGCCTGCTGCCTCGCCTGGCCGGGCCTGCGCGGGTGGCGGCTCGGCCTCGGCGCCGTGGGGGCCACGCTCGCCTGGTACGTGCGGTGCTGGCTCGTGGCGGGCGAAGGCTGGGTGGCGCTGCGCGAGCGGGCCGCCAGCAGCCGCACGCTCGCCGAGCTCCTCACCGCCGCACCGCCTTCGCCGCCCGACCTCTTCGACCGTTTCGCCTTCCTCGGGGCGCAGGCCGGCACGATCGCCACAGTGGCGCTCCTCGTCACCGGCGGGCTGCTCTGCTGGCCGGCGGCCATCGAGCTCTTCAAGCGGCGCGGGGACCGCGGGCTATGGCCGATCCCCGCCTACGCGCTCGGCTTCCCGGTGGTGATCCACCTGCTCGCGCCCGCCATCGCCGCCGAAGGCTCGGTGTACCGGAGCGGCGCCGCCCTTTACGTGCCCGTGTGCGCGTTGGCCGCGGTCGGCGCCGCCAACCTCACCCGCCGGTACCATCCCCTCTTCCTGCCGCTCCTCCTGCTCGCGGGGAGCCTTGTGGCCAGCGTGCTCACGGGCCGGCAGTACATGCGGGTGCTCACCCAGCTCGGCGGGGATTGCACGGCCCTCGAAGTGGTGCCCGACGACGCGCCGGTGCTGAGCTACGACCCCGTGGGCGTGAACGCCCGGTGCGGAAACCCGGGTGCCGTCATGGCGCGCGGCGCCGACCTCGCCCCACTGCTGGACCGGTACCCCTTCCAGTGGGCGCTCGTGGCACCCGCCGACTACGACAACGGCACTGTGCGCGCGGAGGACTGGTCCCTCGCGGGGTGGACGAGGGTGTCCGACCGGGTGTGGCACCGCGACCCCTGACGGCGGCGCCGAAGCGCAACGAGCGCCGCCCCCAGCGCGAGCCACGCCGGCGGGCGGGCCGTGGCGCAGCCGCACCCGGGCTCCACCCCTTCCTCGGCGGTGTCCGCGCCGCCTTCCGTGCCGGTGTCGCCACCGGTGTCGGCGACCACCTCCACGGGCCCCTCGTAGGCGCCCACATCGTAGGCGCTGCCCTGCGGCGCCAACGCGCCGTAGAGGTCCCGGCCGCCAGCGTCCGCGCCGAAGTCGGCGGGATCCAGGCCGGCGTCGAGCATCGGCGAGGCCGCCTGGAGCGTGTACGCCACGAGCGTGGCGAGGCCACCCCCCGCCACGGTGCCCCCCTTGCCCGGCGCGTCGAGGCGGGGATCGGCCTCGATGCCCACGTCGGCGCCGCCGACGGTCTCCTGCCCCGCTGCCGCCCGCCAGTCGGCCAGCGCCGCCTGCGCCCCGCCCTCCCACTCCACGAGGAAGGACCCTCCGCTGGACCAGTACCCGTTGCCGGCGAAACGCACGTCGGTCTGGCCGGCGGCCGCGCGCACGAGCGGCTCGCCGCCCGCGGTGACGAAGAGGTTGTTGACGAACTGGAAGCCGGAGCTGCCGCTCGTGAGGCTCACGGCCGACACGGTGTCGGCCGCCGCGGAGCTGATGTACACGGTGTTGCCCACCAGGTCGCAGCCATCGAAGGGGCCACCGAGCGTGCCGGCCGTGATGGCGCCGAACCCGTTGGCGCGCGCGTCGTTCTCGCTCACGGTGTAGCGCACCACGTTGCCACCCCAGCGATCGCTGCCGGTGCCCTGAACGAGGCTGATGCCCGGCCCGTCGTTGTCGTGGGTGTAGCTGTACTGGACCACCGAGTCGGTGGTGCCGGCATCGAGCGCGTAGCCGGCGCCGCCCGCAGTGCCGTTGGCGCCGTTTCGCCAGGACTCGTTGTCCTGGAGCACCACGCCGGTGGAGCTGGTCACGAAGAAGCCGGCGGCGCCCTGCCCGGGCTTGCCATCGCCGCCGTTGCCGTAGGCCTGGTTGCGTTCGAGCGTGGCGCCCGCCACCCCGCCGAGCATCACCCCTCCGCCGCTGGGCCCGGCGAACGCGGCGTCCCCGGCGTTGTCGAAGAAGAGCGAGTCGACCACGAGGAGGTTGGTGATGCCCTGCGCCGTCTCCGTGTAGGTGGTGAAGCCGGAACGTTCGTTGTCGTGCGCCGAGGTGCCGCTCACCCGGACCTCGTCGAAGCCGGACGACCCGTTCCACCCGCCCACGAGGATGCCGTGGCGGTAGCCGCTCACCTCCACATCCTCCACGTACACGTGCGGGAGCCGCGTGGCCCCGCCGAGGTCGTTGTAGAACTCGATGCCCGCCGCCGAGGTGGCGCCCGCACCCGCCCCCTCGAACGTGAGGTTGCGCACCGTGACGCCCGCGGTGTTGTACACGTACACGCCGCGGGAGCTCCCCGACGCGACCACCGCGCGCCCGGTGCCGTAGGAGTCGAGGATCACCGGGTCCACAGTGTTGCCGGCATCGGCGGCATCGAGCGAGAGGCCGCCGGTGAAGGTCTGGCCGCCCTCGAGGAGCACCTGATCCCCCGGCGCGAGCACTTGCGCGTTCACCCGACCGAGGCTCTTCCACGGCTCCGCTTCCGAGGTGCCCGCTGCGGTGTCGCTGCCCGCGGGGCTCACGTAGTACACCGTGGCCCCCGCGCGGAGGGGCAGGGCAAGGAGCACAAGCGAGACGAACCGACGAACCGACATGCCGACCTCCGAACCGGGCCCCCCTATCCGATGGCGACACCCTCCTCGGCTACCGGAGGCCGTGCGAAAGCGCTACGTGTCCCGCATCGGGAGATCGGATGCGCGAAGCTCGGCGGCTGCAGTACATCGTCGGGGGGTGCCTCTGGCTCCTCGCCTGTTCGAGCCTCTCCTCGGCGGGGCCCACCGCGCCCACGGCTCCCCCCGCCACCGCGGCGGTGCCCACGGCAGCGGCCCCAACGGCGGCTCCCGCGCCCGCGCCGGCCGCGAAAACGGCGCCCCCGCCCACCGGCGATCAGGTGTTCACCCTCGGCGGCCCCGCCGGCATCGTGGCGCCGCTCCTCGGCATCAACATGGGCCCGGCGCCCCACGGCAAGGGCACGGGCGACCTCGAGGCGCTGTACAAGGAGCGCGGCGTCACCCTCATCCGCACGCATGACTACAAGGGCGCCTTCGACCTCACCGACGAGAGCTACGCCAACACGGACGCGATGCTGGCCCGCATCCAGAAGGGGGGGTTCCAGACCTACCTCCGCCTCGGGAACTCCTTTGGCGCCGGCGCGACCCAGGCCGGAACCGCCGAGCTCGCCGCCGGCATGCTCGCCATGCTCGATCACGTACAGGCCGCCTCGGCGCCCACCAACCGGGTGCAGTACGTCGAGATCTGGAACGAGCCCGACAACACCGAGTTCTGGACCCAGGGCCAGCAGGCCTACGTCGACCTGTACATCGCCGTGTCCAGGAAGATCCGGGCCAAGCACCCCACCGTGAAGATCGGCGGGCCCGCGCTCACGCCGGCGGGGGTGCTGACCTCGCGCGGCCGCGCGTTCGTGGAGGAGTTCCTCAACGCCGTGAAGCGGGCCGGCGCCCCGCTTGATTTCCTGTCCTGGCACCTCTACTCCAACCACCCGGAGGAGTTCGCCTCCGCCGCGCAGACCTACCGGGAGGCGAGCATCAAGGCCGGCTTCGGCGACCTCGAGCAGCACATCACCGAGTGGAACACGGCGTTCAAGGCCTCGGGCGAGCACGGCGGCAAGAAGGGCAAGGCCGGCGACGGCGGCGGTCGCGAGGGCAAGGCCGGCGGCCGCGAGGGCAAGGCCGGCGGCCGCGAGGGCAAGGCCGGCGGCCGGGGTGGCCTCGGCGAGGGCGACCGCGATCCAGCCGAGCAGGCCGCCCGCTGGGCGGAGAAGACCGACCCGCAGCTCCGCATCGGCGCCCGCTCCTCGGCGCTCACCACCGCGAGCTGGATCGCCCTCCAGATGGGCGGCGTGGACCAGTCGCTGTTCTACCGGGGGCCCGACCCCGCCCCCTACCCCTCCACCTTCTACGGCATGTTCTGGAACGATGGCCGCCCCAAGCCCACCGGCTGGGCCGCGCTCCTCTGGAAGAAGATGGTCGACCACCCCGAGCGGCTGGAGCTCTCGGGCTCCACGAAGGGGCCGATCTGGGCGCTGGCCGGTCGCTCGCCCACGGGCGAAACCGCGGTGCTCCTCGCCAACGAGTCCGAGCACACCGCCTCCTGGGGCCTCGCCTGCCCCGCCAACGCCGTGCTCCCCGTGCAGACCGAGAGCGTGCGCGCGCCGGCCGACGCGGTCCTCGCCGGCACGCAGCCCGACTGCTCCGGCGTGCTCGAACCCTACGAGGTGCGGCTGCTCACCTGGAAGCGCAGCGGGTAGGCCTCGGCCGGATCAGCGGATCCACACGTACACGTCGTCGATGCCGAAGCTCTCGTCGGTGGGGCCCTGATCGAGCGTGGAGCCTGCGAGGACCTGCAGGCTGCTCGCGGTGTGGGCGGGCTGCACCTCGACGGCGGTGAGGCTGTCGTAGGAGCCGTAGTAGCCGCGGTTCCAGCCGCAGACCTCGCTGTAGGCGGAGCTGTGGTTGTTCTGCGCGACGCTCCAGGCCGTGGTGCCGTCCACCTGGACGTACATCGTCTCGCCATCCCAGCTGTCGATCGCGATGTAGTCCAGGAGCACCCAGGCCTCGGTGTGGGTGATCGCGTAGGTGCTCACGGTGTTGGACATCGTGCCCCCGGCGATCACGCCGTAGCCACCGAGGATGCTGCCCCAGGCCCCGCAGGTCGTGAGGGTGGTGGTGCTCCAGCCCGCCTCGGCCGCGCCGGTGAAGGTGTCGTCGAAGACGAGGGTCCAGCCGCCGCCGTCGTGATCCATGTCGCAGGAGGTGAGCGTGGAGGTGCCGTCGAAGTCGATCCAGTAGTCATCGCTGGTGGAGGCGATGCCATCGTCGAGCAGGTCGAGGCAGCTCGGCCAGGGGCAGCTCACGTGGGCGCCCGGGTAGATGGCGGCGTCGGTGTCGTCGCAGTCCCAGTCGTTGTCGACGGTGTCGGCCGGCTGCGTGCAGCCGGTGGTAGGGGTCTCGCCGTAGCCATCACCATCGTCGTCGGCGTACCAGGTCGACGTGGAAGCGCCGTCGTCCACGCTGCCGTCGCAGTCGTCGTCGACCGAGTTGCACAGCTCGGTGGCGGCGGGGTTCACGGCGGCGTCGGTGTCGTCGCAGTCGTCGTCGTCGCGCACGTAGCCGGCGGGCTGGGAGCAGGCGCTCTGCGACATGGCGGCGTTGCCGTAGGCATCGCCATCGGCGTCCTCCCACCAGGTCCGCGCGTCGACCGCGCCGTCGTCCACCACCCCATCGCAGTCGTCGTCGGTGGTGTTGCAGTACTCGGTGGCGCCGGGGTGGGTGAGCCGGCGGGTGTCGTCACAGTCGGTGGCGTCGGCCACGTGGTCGGCGGGCGCATCGCAGGCGCGACGGGTGCTCGAGGCATCGCCGTACCCATCGCCGTCGTTGTCGGCGTACCAGTCGGCGGCGTCGGCCGCGGAGTCCTCGTCGATGGCGGCATCGCAGTCGTCGTCGATGCCGTTGCAGAGCTCGGTGCCGGCGGGGCTCACGAGCGCGTCGGTGTCGTCGCAGTCGGTGTTGTCGGCCACGGTGCCGGCCGGCGCGCTGCAGCTCACCGAGGCGGTGGCCGGATCGCCGTACCGATCGCTGTCGGCGTCGGCGTACCAGGTGAGGGCATCGACGGCGTCGGGCTCGTCCACGGTGCCGTCGCAGTCGTTGTCCACGCCATCGCACCGCTCCACGGCGCCAGGGAAGTTGCTGGCATCGGCATCGTCGCACTCCTCGCAGGCCGCCCATCCGTCGGCGTCGGCATCCGCGTAGGCCACGCTCCCATCGCAATTGTAGTCGTTGGGGTCGAGGCAGTCGGACTCGGCGGCGCCGGGGTGGTAGAGGCTCGACGTGTCGTCGCAGTCGCCGCCGGCGGCGGCGTAGCCGGCCGGGGGGTCGCAGGCCGTGACCGTGCCGGCCTCGTCGCCATACCCATCCCCATCGAGGTCCACGTACCAGACGGACGGGTCGATGGCCTCGGCGTCGTCCACGTTGCCATCGCAGTCGTCGTCGATGCCGTTGCAGACCTCGGCGGCGGCGGGGTTCACCCACGCGTTGCCGTCGTCGCAATCGGTGGCGTCGGCGAGCCGCCCGGGCACCTCGCGGCAGGAGACGATGGCGTCGGCGGGATCGCCGAACCCGTCGCCATCGGCGTCGGCGTACCAGGAGGCATCGGTGTCGGTGCCGTTGTCCACGAGCCCGTCGCAGTTGTCGTCCACGTCGTTGCAGAGCTCGGGCGCGCCGGGGAAGGTGGCCCCGGCGGCATCGTCGCAGTCATCGGCGTTGGTGACCCAGCCGTCGGGCGCCTCGCAGGCCTCGAGGCTCCCGGCCACCACCCCGAAGCCGTCGGCGTCGGCGTCGGCGTAGAACGTGCTCAGCAGGTCCTCGTCGACCAGCCCGTCGCAGTCGTTGTCCACGCCGTCGCAGCGCTCGGTGGTGGGCGCGCAGCCGCTGTCGTCCACGTTGCCTTCGCCGTTGACCTTGCCGGGGTCGGCCCCGGGGTCGTTGGGAGTGCACGCAACAGTGAGGGCCAGGAAAACCACGAGTGCATGTCGCATCTGCGCAGTCTACCATTCGTGTGCCGCCACGTGGGAGCGAATCGCCGCGTTCACCGTGGCTGCCGCATGGAACGTGAGGCCATGCCCGGCGTCGGGGATGGTGACAAGTTGTGCGCCGGGAATTTGCGCGTGCAGGAAGTCGGAGTGGTGGGGACGCACGAGCAGGTCGGCCCCGGACTTCACGACGAGGGTGGGGGGGCGGAGCGCGCGAAGCCTCGTTCTTGTATTATGAAGCATGACCGCCCACAGTTGCAAGAGCGCCGTGCGGGTTCGGGGACGTTGCCCCACCTGCAACCGCATGCGCGCCTGGAGATCGGCCGGGTCGACCGTGGCGAGGAACGCCGCGGGGTACAAGAGCCGCGTGAGGTTGCGCACGCGACCGGACTGCGGGCCGAACGCCGCCTGGACCCAGTAGAACAGCCCCTTCAGCGTGGGCATCACGCCGGTGGGCCCGCCCGCGTGGGTGGCGATGAGCGTGAGCGACTGCACCCGCTCCGGCGCCGCGAGCGCGATCTCCTGCGACACCATGCCGCCGAGGCTCACCCCGACCACGTGGAAGCGCGACCACCCGAGGGCATCGGCCACGCGGAGCGCATCCTGCGCAAGGACGGCCATGCGGAACGTGGTGGGCGGGAGATCGCTCTCCCCGATGCCCCGGTTGTCGAACCACGCGAGTGTGTGGTCGGCGCCGAGGCCCTCCACCTGCGGAAGCCACACGTTGCCCCGCATGGAGAAGCCCATCACCATCAGGACGCGCGGCCGGCCCTCCCCGCCGTTGGTTTCGTAGGCGATCCGCACGGGACCATCGGTGTACTGCATCGGCCCGGCGCCTATCCTTCTCCCTGCGCCGCCGCCCCGTCCGCCCCGCCCTCGCCGGCCCACACCGCGGGCCGCCCCGACAACGGGAAGGCCGCTTCGAGTGTGCGCGCCACCGACAGCAGCGTGGCCTCGCTCCCCATCGGGCCCGCCAGCTGCGCCCCGATCGGCGTACCGAACGGGTGCAGCCCCACGGGCACGCTCAGCGCCGGGTGACCGGTGATGTTGAAGGGCGCGGTCCAGGCGCCGAGGAGCGCCACGCGCCGGAAGTGGGCCTCACCATCCTCTTCGTGGAGCGACCCGATCTCGGGCGCGGGCACCGCCACGGTGGGCGTGAGCAGGACATCCACGCCCTCCACGAACGGGCTCCAGCGCGCCACCAGCTCCGCCTGCCGCGCGCGCACGTCCGCCGCGCGGTGCCGCTTCCCCTCCTCGCCGAGCCAGCGGGTCACGGGCTCCGCCTTCGCCCACCGCATGATGAGGATCTGCGCGAAGAGGTGCTGCCAGATGGGGAGGAAGTCATCGACCTCGCCCGCGGGGGCCACGCCCACCTCTACGTGGTGCCCCTCGGCCACGAGCACGGCGGCGGCGGCCTCGATGGCGGCGCGCACGTGCGGATCGGTGGCGATGAGCGGCACATCGAGCACCATGCGCACCCGCAAGGGCCCCGCTCGCGCCGGCTCGCCCGCGCCCCCTTGCACGTGCAGCATGGCCTCGGCGTCATCCACCGTGCGGGCGAGCGCGCCGCAGGTGTAGATGATGCCGGGGTCGGAGAGGCCGAGGTGGTTGGGGATGCGGCCGCGCGTGGCCTTCAGGCCCACGAGGCCGCAGAACGAGGCCGGGATGCGGATGGAGCCGCCCCCATCGCTGCCGTGGGCCACGGGCAGGCAGCCCGCCGCCACCGCGCTCGCCGCGCCGCCGCTCGACCCGCCAGGGCTCCGGTCGAGCCGCCAGGGGTTGCGTGTGGGCGGCTGGCCGGCCGGCTCCGTGATGGGCAGCACGCCCAGCTCCGAACACGCAGTCTTGCCCACGATCACGAACCCGGCCGCACGGAGGCGGGAGACCGACACGTCATCCATCGGCGACCACAACGCCGGCATCCCGCGCGAGCCGAACCGGGTGGTGTGGAACCGGACGAAGTTCAGGTCCTTGATGGCGATGGGCACGCCATGGAAGGGCGCATCGGAGGGACGCTCATCCTTCTTGCGGGCCTCCCGGAGGGCGGCGGTGCGGTGCTCCTCCACGATGGCGTGCAGCGCGGGGTTGTGCGCGGCGATGCGCCCGAAGACCGCCGTGGTGGCCTCCTCGCTCGACAGGGAGCGCGCGCGAATGGCGGCGGCGGTGGCGAGCGCGCCGACATCAAGGGGGTGCATGGGCCCGCGGCCTATCCGGCTCCAGCACAAAACCCATGCCCACGGAGCGCCCACCCCGGCCGAGGCGGGCATCCAGCGCGAGGAGCCCATCCACGAGGCCGGTGAAGGGCGGCTCGCGGTCGTCGAAGCGCCAGCCGCGCCCGCTCCCGCTCCGGTTGTGCCGGTTGGCCTTCCACAGCGCTTGCGCGGCCCCCGCCCAGTAGGCCTCCACCGGCGCGGCGAACGCGTGCACGAGCCCCTCGCTGCGCCGCACCGCGAGCCCGGCCTCGGCGCTCCACGCGGCGATCGTGGCGGCGTCGGGGAGGTGGGTGTGGCCGTAGGCGTAGGCCCCGAGCCCCGCTACCGGGCGCGAGCGGAGCGCGTTGACGGGATCGTACGTCCACGGGAATGCGCGGTTCGGCGCGGTGAGCACCACGACCCCGGCCTCCCGCACCACCCGACGGAGCTCGCGCAGGAGCGCGACGGGGTCGGCGACGTGCTCGATGACGTCGGCGCACACCACCACGTCGAAGCGGCCGTCCTCCCACGGCAGGCGCGCCTCGGGCACCACCACGCACGCCACCGCGCTCCCCGCCACCCGCTGCGCGTGCGCCACATCCTCCGCGTTCACGTCGCAGGCGCACACCTCGCGACCGGGGAGGGCCAGCGCGCGCAGCAGGTCGCCCTCCCCGCAGCCGACCTCGAGGAGGCGGCGCGGTGCGGCCTCGGCCACCGCGCGCAGCACAAAACCGTGGCGCGCGCGCACGCTCGGCAGGTAGCGCCTGGGGTTCAGGGGGCCGCCTTCCCGCTGCCCGTCGCTTCGAGCACCACGACGGCCGAGGCGGGGAACTGCCCGAACGTCTCCGTGAACCCGCCGGAGCGCTCGTGCCAGCCCCACACGAAGCGCCAGGCCCCGGTGCCCACGAGCCGGTCGGGATCGGGGTGGTTGGGGCCCCGGTACTCCATGTGGTTGGAGGCCACGAGCCAGTCGCCGACCGCCGGGGCGGCGCTCGCGCTCCGACAGGCCGACTCGCCCGCGGCCGACTTCACGCGCGGGTCGCCGGGCAGGGCGAGGAGGAGCGAGCCCGGGAGGCAGTCGACGATCGGGCCGGTGTGGGTGCTCGCGCGGAGCCACGCGCCCACCTCCTTGAGCCCGCGCGCATAGCTGCCGGGGTCGTCGGGGGCGTGGACCGCGGGGGGCGGAAAGGCCAGCGTGGCGGCGCGGGCCGCACGAGGGCGCCCCGCCCACGGAGCCTCGCGCCACGCCTGCAGGTTGCCGGTCCACAGCGCGAGGAAGACGCTGCCCCACAGCGGCAGCAGGGCGGCGCGGCCGAGCCACGCCCATCGACCGGGAAGGAGACGCCGAGTGAGCGCATCGAGCCCCCCGACGGCGAGCACCGCGAGGATGGGCGCGAGGTGCGGGAAGTAGTGCGACCACACCTTGAGCGTGAGCGGCGGGATCGCCGCCACGATCGCCCCGGCGAGCGCGAAGCCCAGCCGCTGCCGGCGCGTGCCCAGGAGCAGGCCGCAGAGGCCGATCGCCGCCAGCGCGAGCCCCTGCTCGCGTAGCGAGGGCACGAACTTCGGGAGGGTGGCCACGCCCGCCTTCCAGCGCACTTCGGTGGGGGCGATCGAGGTATCGGCGGCCACGCTCCAGGGCCACACGCCCCCCTGCCGGTCGCGCGCGAGGCGCAGCGAGTTGGCGTCCGGCGGCGTGCGCAACGACGCCACCCACGACTCGATCTCCCCATCGCGCCAGGCGGCCGGCAGCCAGCGCCGCAGCCCGGCGGGGTCCTGCACGTCGGGCTGCTTCACCTCGGACCAGGTCCACGGCAGCTCGCGGTGCATCTCCTCCCGCTGGTTGGTGACGAGCGACACGAGGGGGGTGTACGGCCTCGGCGGCGCGGAGAGCTGGTTGACCCCCGCGGCGAGGCCCACCGCGAGGGCAGCGAGCGCGCCGAACCGGAGGGTCGCCGGGAGCCGCACGCCGGCCACCACCGCCGCCGGCAGCCCCACGAGCACGAGGAGCCCCGCCACCGGGAGGAGCGTGATGACCGCCTTCTCCTGCGTGGCCGTGGCGAGGCCCGCAACCAGCCCGAGCACGAGCGCCGACCCCAGCGCGGGCCGCTGCACGAAGGCCAGGAGCGCCGCGCATGCCGCCACGATGAGCACGAAGTAGAAGGGGTAGCAGGTGGTCTGGCCGGTGAAGGCCCACGGCAGCGGCGCCGCCACGGCGATGGCCGCCGCCACCAGCCCCACGTAGCCGCCGCCCACGCGCCGCCCGAGCACGTAGGCGAGCGCCGGGAAGAGGCCGATGCACACGGCGGAGAGGTGGACGAGGGTCTCACGGGGGTCGGCGCCCCCCGCCAGCGCAGCCACCACCCGGGCGTGGAGCGCGTGTTTGTCGGGGTTGTAGAGGTCCCAGGCGCCGGTACGGACGGCGAGGGTGTTCAGCGCGTAGACGTTGTAGTCAGGCCCCGAGAGCACGTGCTCCGGGTTCGCGAGGGCGAGCCAGGCGAGCTGCAGCTTGATGCCACCCGCCGCGAGGAGCCCCGCCGCCAGCACATCCCCCACGAGCCCCCATCGGCCGGCGCGCGCCCGCCCACGGGGCCGGCGCGGGAGCTGGTCGCGGAGGCCGGCCGCGAGCAGGACGAGCTCCCCCGCGGCCACGACCAGCGTGACGACGCCCAGCCAGAAGAACGCCGACCGCGCCGGCATCCACTGCAAGAGCTCCCCCACGAAGGGTTGCCGCCACACCCAGGACGGTCGCCCGAGCAGCAGGAGCCCCAGCCCGGCCACGGCCCGGAGCAACGACGGGACCGCCTTGCGCGTGCGGGTCACGCGCTCAGGCCGAGAGTGCCGTGTAGAGCGCCACGTGGTGAACCGCGGCCGCCGCGACCACCGCCGCGTGGAAGATCTCGTGGTGCGCGAAGCGCTGGGGCCAGGGGTTGGGCCACCGGGCCGCCCAGCACGCCCCGCCCAGCGCGTAGATGGCGCCGCCGGCCACGAGCAGTCCGACCGTGACGGCGCCCCCGCCGGCCAGGAAGTCGGGGAGCACCACGAGCGCAGCGCAGCCGAGCGCGAGGTAGAGCGGGAAGCCCAGCCAGCGGGGCGCCCGCGGCCAGACGAGCTTCATCGCCACCCCGGCGAGGGCCGCGAGCCACACGCCCAGCAGCAGCCGGGAGGCGGTTCCGGGCTCGAGGAGCAGCAGCGCGAAGGCCGTGTAGCAGCCCGCGATGAAGACGTAGATCATCGAGTGATCGAGCCGCTTCATCCAGAGGTAGGCCCGCGGGCTCCAGGTGATGCGGTGGAAGAGCCCGCTGACCGCGAACAGCCCCACGAGGGCGACGGCGTACACCGCACAGCCGAGGAGAGCCCGCCAGCCGCCGACCGTCGCCGCCCGCCAGCACAAGACCGGCCCGGCGGGCACCGCCGCCACCGCCGCCCACGCATGAAGCCGGCCGCGCCAGTGGGGCCGCCCGGCGGGGTGGGCGTCGGGTTCTGGCGGCTGCGACGGCATGTCGGCAGGGAGTGTAGCGGGTCCGCGCGCGCCGTGCGCGCAGGGCCACGCCGCGCCGCCCGCTGCCTACGCGGTTCGGCCCTGCCCACGCCCCGGCCGACGGGCCCCAGGCACGCGGCCCCCACCCGAGGTGGCCGCGGGAGCGGCCCACGAGCCGGCCCGCCGCGACACGCCCGCACCTACCAGCCCCAGAACGCCCCAGCCGACGCCCCCGCCCGACCCGCCGCACCCGCAGTCGGCCGCGGGGTTCCCGGTGGCGCCGGTGTCCAGGAGCCCGTCGTCGTCGGGCACCGCATCGGGCTGGAGGTGCACCAGCCGGGCGTACGGCTGCACCCCGCGGTCGTAGCTGACCGCGAGCGTTCCGCCCTTGCGCACCACCCAGGGGCGCCCGTCCTTGTCGGCATCCTCGCTCAGCCGCACGCTATCTACGAGGGTGAAGTCGGCATCGAGCGCGGCGAGCCACACGCCGCCATCGCCCCCGCCCTGCCCCGCGGTGTCGGTGAGGTAGGCCACGACCCACCCCTCGCCCAGCGGCAGGAGGCGCTGCGGCCAGGAAGCACGCCCCTCCGCGATCGACGCGGACGTACGGTCGCCCACGCCCCAGTCCTCGTCAAAAACGGTCAGCCGGAGCTCCGGCGCGTCGACCCCCTGCACGTCGGCCCCGACCACGCGGCCGTCTTCCGCGCGGACGGCGAGCGAGCCGCCGGAGGACTGGAAGTCGACGGTGCGGGGATCGCCCGCCGCGCCGGCTTCCACGGGGAAGAAGGTGGCGCCCGCGCCGCCCCGGTTGGCGAACATCACGCCCGTGGCCCCTTCGGCGCAGAGCGCGATCGGGTCGTGGTGAACGCGGTCCGACACGCGCTCCTCGATCGCGAGCCCCACGGCGCCGCCGAATTCCGCGTCGAGGCGCCAGGCCGCGCCCGAGTCGTCGGGCGCATCCACGGAGTAGCTACCCGCCACGAGCCAGCCGCCATCGTGGCACCGCTCCACCTGCGCGTCCTGGAGCACGCCGGAGTCGGTGAGCGGCGTGCGGGCATCGTCGTCGTAGCCACCGAGATCGTCATCAACGCGCGCGGCCCACACATCGCCCCCGGACACCTGGAAGAACCAGAACCCCTCCTCCACCGGATGGAGACGCGACCAGGTGCCGCCCCGGCCCAGCGTCACCTCCTCCTCGGCCTCGGCGAAGATCGGCCCGGCGAGCGCGAGCCCGGCCGTGATGACGATGGACATCGTTGCTCCCGCGCCATCGTAGCTTGGGGGCGGACGGTTGGGCGAATCGCGTCTGCCCGGCCCCGGGGTGGGCGACATTGCCGCGATTCGCGGCGCGAGTCAGGCGCGTTCGGCTCCGCGCGAGGAGACGCCCGCCGACCCGCGCGGGGACACCGTTCCGCCATGCGCGAGGAGGAAGTTTCGCGCCTCGCGCAGCCCCTCGATGTGGCTCGCGCCGAAGAAGTTCTTGTGGTGACTGGGGTACACGATGCCCTCCCGGGTTTCGAAGTGGCGGAGCGGGCACCAGGAGGACTCGATCTGCTCGAGCAGGCTCTCGAGCGCGAGGCCGGAGTTCTTCCACTGGCGGAGCACGAACCGCGCGGGCGCAGGCAGCCCCCCCGCGTAGTTCCCGGCGACGAGCACGCCGGCGCCCTCCGCCCGCGAAAACCGCTCCATGCGGAGGCAGCGGGAGATCACGAGGTCGTAGAGGAAGCGCACCGTGTACAGGTCGAACGCGAGCCAGAGCGGCGCGGTGAGGACCGCGGCGACGCCCGCGAGGAGCCAGCGCACCCCGCCCTGGCGCGGCTGCATGCCGGCGAGGTGGTCGAGCTGCGTGTTCAGCATCGTGCACAGCCCGTTGGCGTAGCCGCAGAACTGGCAGTTCAGCCGGTCGAGCCAGAACAGGTTGGCGATGCGCCCGCGGTCCATGAAAACGTGGTCGGCCCAGCGCACACGAGGGAGCCCGAAGAGCGGCAGGAGGAACCCGCCGAAGAGCGCCACGACGAGCGTGAGGTTGAGCACAATGAAGGAGGGAATGCTCAGGTACATCGTGCCGCCGCCCACGAGGCAGCGGGCCCATCCGTGCGTACGGATCTGCGAGATGCTGATCGAGACCAGCGAAGAACGGGCGGGCTGGGCCAGCACGCGCGCCTGATAGCCCGGCCAGCGGCGGGTGCGCGGGCGTTTCGTGGCCTTTCGGCGGAGGCCCCCCAGCGGCGGAACCGCACCCGCCGAGCCGCCCCCACGGTTTCGCGAGGATGATGTTCCTGATCCTGGCTTGCGCCGCCGTGCAGGTACCGGTGGCCGCACCGGAGCCGGTCCGCTTCCCCGTCGACCCGGCCTTCCCCGGCGACGTCGCTTTTCAAGGCGCCAACGTCGAATACTACGCCGTTGCGGGGCGCGACGACGCCGAGGTCCTGCTGGCGCTCCGCACCTCGCCGCGCTTCCGCTCCAGCGGGCACGCGGCCGCCGCGGAGTGGGCGGTCCGATGGGAGCACCCCGACGGCGGCGCCTGTGCGCCCGCCGACATCGAGGTCTTCGCCGAGATCGTCGCCCACTTCCCGAGGTGGGACGCCCCCTCCACCGCGCCCGCCGCCTCCCGCGGCAACTGGCAGCGGTACGTGCGGGCGCTGGCCATCCACGAGCAGGGCCACAGGGGTGGGCGCCTTCGCGCTGACCGCCGGTGGCGGCGCGCGCGCGGACCCGCAACTCCCCTCCGACGGCGGCGCAAACCGCGCCGGCCAACGCCCCGCCCCGCTCCACGGCGCGCGGCTCGGCGCCGCCGGGCAACGCCCTCGGTGGTCGCGCCCCCCCAACCCGGCCGCGTTACCCCCCACCCATGAAGACCATCTGCAGCGACACGGGAATCTCCGGCCTCCATGCACAAGACCTGCCCGAACCCGTGGCCGGGGCGGGCCGCGTGGTGGTGCGCATGCGGGCGAGCGCGGTCAGCCCGGCCGACGAGAAGGTCCTCTCGGGGAGCCTCGTGGGCAGCATCCTGCACGGCAAGCAGTCGCCCGTGGTGGTGGGCTACGACGTGGCGGGCACGGTCGAGTCCGTCGGCGCCGGAGTGACCGAGCTGTCCGTCGGCGACGAGGTGTTCGGGCACCTCCCCTATGGCCGCGGCACCCTCCGAGGAACGTACGCCGAGCGGGTGGAGGTCGCTGCGTGCGACCTGGCCCGCAGCCCCGCGAAGCTCACCCCTTCCACGGCCGCCGCCATCGGGACCGCGGGCATGACCGCCCTGCAAGCCATGCGGGACACCGGCGGCCTCAAGGCCGGCCAGCGCGTGCTGATCATCGGCGCCTCGGGCGGCGTCGGCTCCCTCGCCGTGGGCATCGCGGTGCGGCTCGGCGCGGAGGTGACCGCGGTGTGCAGCGCCTCGGCGATGGACTTCGTGCGCGCGCTCGGCGCCACGCACGTGCGCGACCGCGCCTCAGCGCTCGGCGGCGACACGCGCTTTCACGTGGTCTTCGACGCCGCCTCCGCGCACTCCTGGTTCTCCACCCGGCACCTCCTCGAGCCCGGCGGCACCTACGTGGCCACCCTCCCGGGCGCCGCGGCGATGGCGGGCATCGCGGTGGCCCCGCTGTTCGGGCAGCGCGCCCGCTTCTTCACGCTCGCGGCGCGGCGGAGCGACCTCGACCTGCTCGCGAGCTGGGCGCTGGACGGGATGGCGGTGCCGATCGACAGCACCTTCCCGGTGCGGGACCTCGCCGCCGCGCTCGCCCGCATGGGGCGAGGCGGAATGAAGGGGCGCGTGGTCATCGAGGTGGACGGCGGGTTCTGAAGCGACGGCGGCCAACCGCCCCGGCGGCGGCCGCCCCAAGCCTACGCCGACGCCGGCCGGGCGAGGGCCGCGAGCCTGGCCCGGCCGAGCGCCCACGCATCGGCCGCGAAGGCCGTGTTCATCACGAAGACCGAGGCGAACATCGGGAGGTACAGCTCGGGCGCGGCGGTTTGCACGGCCGTCTCCACGTAGGTGAGGCCCAGCACGCCCAGCAGCCAGGCGAGCGCGAGCGGGACCTTCTCCCCCAGCACGAGGTAGCCGGCGCCCGGGAGGAAGAAGTTGGCGAGGGTGGCGATCCAGATTCGGGTCATCGAGTGCTCCTTGGTGGCAACTCCACCGTACCCACCCGGATGCGGACGCGTTATCACACAACGTGCGTACTCTCTAGCCAATCGTCCGTAGCCGAGCCGGGCGCGGCCGGCGTGAGCGAAGCTCCCCCATGCACGATCCGCTCTCCATCCTCCTCGAACGCGCCCGCGTCCAGACCGCGTTCTTCTCGCGGGCGCTGGGCGCGGCGCCCTGGGGGGTGGAGACGCGCGGCGCCGAATGTGGAATCTTCCACGTGGTCGTGCGCGGGCAGGCCACCCTGCGCGTGTCCGGCGAGGTGCACACGCTGCGGGCGGGCGAGGTGGTGTTCATGCCCCACGGGCCGGCGCACGTGCTCTGCCACCCCCCGGAGGCCGGGGCAACCTGGATCGGGGCGCTGCCCCGGGAGGAGGCGGGGCTGCCCACCGTCACAGCCGGGGTCGGCGAACCCGGCACCGAAATCCTGTGTGGCACGCTCCGGCTCGGCGAGCTCGGTCGGGAGCTCGTGCTCGCGCAGCTCCCGGCGGTGCTGCACGCACGGGGTCCCGCGCTCGCCGGGTGGGTGGCCGCGCTCGCCACCGACCTCGAAACGCGCCCGCCGGGCTCCGATGCCGTAGCCGCCTGCCTCGGCAACCTCATCTTCGTGCTCGCGCTTCGCGAGTGGGCCGGGGCCCAACGCGCGCCCGGGTCGCTCGCCGGGCTGGTGCACCCGGAGATCGGCCGGGCGCTCGCCTCGGTGCAGGCGGCGCCGGGACAGGACTGGTCGCTCGAGCGACTCGCCCGCCGGTCGGGGCTCTCCCGCACGGTCTTCTGTGAGCGCTTCCTGCACGTGGTGGGCGAGCCCCCGGCCGCCTGGGTCACGCGCTGGCGGATGGTGGTGGCGCGTGAGCTGCTCGCCGAGGGGGGCAGGAGCATCGCAGCCGTGGCCGAGGCCGTCGGCTACGCCAGCGAGCCCGCGTTCCAGCGGGCGTTCAAGCGAACCATCGGGGTTCCGCCGGCCCGGTGGCGAAAGGAGCGGCGGGCCGCGTAGTCGACTCCCGGCGGCGCTCGCCGTGGATAGGTTGTGGGTCATGACGAACGCGCCGTACGTGTGGACCGGGGGCTGCGCCTGCGGGGCGGTGCGCTTCGAGGTGCAGGGCCGCCGGGTCGTCGTGGGGGACTGCCACTGCCGCATGTGCCAGCGCAGCGTGGGCGCGGGCGCCGTGGCGTGGGCGACCCTCCGGCGGGAACGGCTCACGATCGTGCGCGGTGAGCCGCGGTGGTGGCGGTCGTCGGCGGTCGCCGAGCGTGGGTTCTGTGGCGACTGCGGCGCGAGCCTGTTCTTCCGCGCGCTCACGGATGCGCCGCTGCTCGACGTCATCGCGGTGGCCTTCGATCACCCCGGTGCCCTCGCGCCCAGCTTTGCGATCTGGATCGGGTCGCGGCAGCCGTGGGTCCACCTCGACCCTTCGCTGCCCGCATACGAGGGGGCCGGCCCCGACCGGGACCCGGTGGCGGCCATGCCGGCGCCCCCGCCGGAGGAGGGCCTGCGCTGGCAGGAGGGCGGCCCGGTCGACGCCGTCCAGGTCGCCCGGCTTTTCGAAGCCGTCGGGTTTTCACAGCGCAACGATCCCGCCTTCCTGCAGGCGGCCATCGACGGCGCCCGCTGGGTGATCACGGTCTGGCGGGGGCCCCTGCTGGTGGGTTTTGCGCGGGCCATCTCGGACGGGGTCAGCAACGCCTACATCAGTGCCGTGGCCGTCCGGCCGGACCATCAGGGCCAGGGCCTCGGCCGCGCGCTGATGCAGCGCTTGATGGGGGGACGGGAGTCCGTGAAGTTTGTTCTGCAGGCCCGGCCCGAGGTGCAAGGCCTGTACCGCTCGCTCGGCTACGTCGACGCAACCGAGATGCTCGTCCGGGGCCGGGCCGGATAGCTGCAGGGCGTGTCCAGGCATTCCAACGAGCTGCATCGGGAGTGTCTCGGCTGCGGCATGCGATGGAACGTGGAGGGTGTTTATCGTTGTTGCGCCTGCCACCGGGAGAGCTGCTTCCGGTGCGTATGGAGGTTCCCGCACCAGCGCATCGGCGATGCGAACTACTTCCGGTGCAGCTGCGGCACCGCGCACGCCATGGGCTGCGCGGATCCGTCGGACCCCGACTTCGGCGTCCCGGGCCCGGTGCTCGACCAGCCCGTCGCCGGAGTCTACGTATCGGATTGCCTCTGGGGCCCGCCCGCGCCCCAACCACCCCGGGCAGCGCCCCCCGCGGCCAGCCCGCGGATCCTGGGCTTCAGTCTCGCCTCCGTGGCGGGCGCCATGGCCGTTTGGGGTGTGATTCTGTGGAGCCGCGGGTGGTTCAGCACCCCGTAGTCGAGGGGCCGGCATCGCCCTGGCCTCCCGGCCGGCGCCGTTGGTAGGATCGGCGAGGGATGGCCACGCACGGCGCCGGAAATAGTTCGAGGAGCACGCAATCCAGCGTCAGCCTCGAAGCGAAACAATGCGCGTCTTTCCTATCTTGCTGGCGGCCGCCGCCTCGCTTTCCCTGCTCGGATGCCAATCGGGCGAGGAGGACCAGCCGGGCACCTCCGACGCCGACGCCGACACGGATAACGACTCCGATACGGACGCAGACACCGACACGGACAGGGGCACCGACACGGACCTGAGGCTGAACCTCGTGCCGCAGCGTAATACCAGCGGCGGACCCTCGGACGACTGCAACCAGTGCACGGGCAACGTCACGTTGATGGCGGTTCCGCTCTAGCGAAACGAACCGGCCGACACCGGCGGCGGAAGGACGTCGGCGGCTCCGGTCCGCTCGCCGGTGCCCGCGCCGCCCGACGGCGCCCGACTCGCGTGGGCAAGGCCGCCCACCCCAGCGGCGCGTCGTCGCGGAGTTTGCCTCGACCGCGCCCTACGTCCGTCGAGCTCGCCACTCCCGGCACCACCCGGGTCCACCAGAGGGGGACGTGATGCCCGAGGTCGACATCCACATGATGGCGAAAACGGAGAGGGCGGCGGCGGACCCGGTGAAGGTCCGCCGCCGCCAGGCAAGCTCAGGGAGGATCGTCGTCGGGCCACTGCCCACCGCTCCGGGAGACGCTCAGTCGTAGTCGATCTTCACGCCGTCGATCAGGATGTCGCCGTGCTTCTCCGTGGCGGTGGGGCCGCCGCTCGCGGGCTTGGCGGCGACGACCGGGGGGCCGTCGACGTTCCCGTCCCCATCGGAGTCCGAGAGCGCGATGGCGCTGCCGGCGGTGAGCAGGGTGCCGCTCGGCGACACGGTGTCCTTGTCGGCGCCGCCCAGGGCGAGGTCCCCGTCGGCGTCCCGGGCGAAGGTGCCATAGAACTTGCCCTTGGCGAGGGTCGTCTGCTTGCCCTTCTTGTCCGCTGCGCCGAGCAGGCTCACCTTGCCGGCGATGTCCACGCCGAGCGGGTCGGCCGAGAGCTTGATGTCGTTGGCGAACATCGCTTTCACGTCGTCCTGGAAGTGGGGGTAGATGTACTCCGAGCCGACATCCGTGCCGTCTTCGTCGAGGCAGGTGATCTTCACCGAGGCATCGGTCGGGAGCGCCGTGGCGGTGGACGCATAGGCGGTGACGGAGAGCTCGGCCTCGCCGGCGTCATTCTCCAAGAGCAGAACGCAGAGGCCATCGGCACAGAGCGGCGAAGCGAGATCGTCGAGGGTCAACGTGGTCGAGTCGTTGACGCTCAGCTTGCCACCGTTGACGACCACCCGGAAGTTGTCCTTCCGGTCGGGGTTCGTCACGACGTAGTTGTCCTTTGCCACCACCTGGTAGCTGTTCACCGGAATCGTGATCGTCTTGCCGTTGGTCAGCTCCACCTGCGCCGACACCGGCGCGGTGGAGGTCGACCACCCTTCGGAGACGATGGAGATGTACGGCACCTCCATCGGCTCGTCCCAGCTACTGAAGCCCACGCTCGTCAGCGGATCCTCGTCCGTCGCCAGCGCGTTGATGCCGGTGCCGCTGTCGATCCAGGGCGCGCCGAGCTTCGTCTTCACGGTCTCGATCTTCTTGCCTCGGCTGTCCAACGTCTGGGCCTTGATCTCAATCACGCCCTCATGGGCGAGGCTCAGCTCTCCCTCCCAAACCGCGCTGATCGTGTCCCAGGCCACCTCGGCTTCGGTGGTCGTTGTGCTGCCCGTGGTGGTGCAGGCGCCGCCCTTCTCGCAGGTGGTCACCTCGGTGCTCTCGGTGATCACGATGTCGGCGTAGGCCACGTCGTAGGCGTCGGCGCCGTTCAGATCGAAGGCCACGTCGTAGCCACCTGCTGCGCCGACGAAGAGATCGGCGGCGAGCACCTCGATGTCGGGGGCGGTGGCACAGACGGTCTTGCCGGACCCGTCGCATTCGTCGGCGTCGGCGGTAACGGACACGCTGCCGTCGGCGCCGAGCGTGCCGGAGAAGGACAGGAGCGAGGCGCTGGCGGCGTCGTAGAGGGTCAGGGTGATGCGGGAGTCGACGCTGGGGAGCCCGGCGATGGCGGCCGCGCCGTGGAGGCTCGTGTCGGACTCGGTGAAGGTCACCTCCTCGCTGCCCGCGTCGGACTCGACCTCGGCGGTGACGCCGTAGACGGGGGTGGTTTCGGCGCCAGCGCGAAACAGGATGTCGTTGCTGCCGATGATGAGCAGGATGCCGTTGCCCGTGGACGCAGCGTCGGCGTGCGGAACCGTGAGACAGAGCGCGAGCAGAGAAGACGAGATGAACATGGGAAACTCCGGGGGTTGCTTCAGCTTGCCCCCCTGAAGTACCGGCCTTCCCACCCCCCGCCATCCCTCGCCGATCCCACACCCGCCGCGCTCCTCCTGCGCGCGCGGATAACCACGGTGCACCATGCCGCCGCCGAATCGGAACGACTCCGCCCCCGCTGATGTGAGCGGCCCCACGGGCAGCTTTCCGCCTGCGGGGGAGGCAGGATTCGCCCCCGAGAGCCGCGCGGCCGATGCCCACCGGTACACCCGCGAGGGGCTCCTCGGGAAGGGGGGGATGGGCACCGTGTACCTCGCGCGGGATCACCGCCTCGATCGCGCCGTTGCGCTGAAGGAGGCGGCTTCCGGCGGCGACACCGCCGCGCGCCTCGGGCGGGAGGCCAGGATCACCGCGGGCCTGGAGCACCCGGGCATCGTGACCGTGCACGACAGCGGGGTCACCGAGGATGGTCGCCCGTTCTACACGATGCGGCTCCTCCGGGGTCGGGCGCTCTCGCAGGTGCTCGCCGAGCGCCGCGCGCTGGCAGACAGGCTCGGTCTCGTGCGCCACTACCTCGACGCGTGCAACGCCGTGGCGTTCGCCCACGCGCAAGGGGTCATCCATCGTGACCTGAAGCCCGCCAACATCATGGTCGGCGGCTTCGGCGAGACGCAGGTGGTGGACTGGGGGCTCGCCACTCGCGCCGGTGGCGCCGTGGCCACGGAGGGTGCGTCGGGCCGAGCCGACGCGGAGGTCGACGCGGACCGCACCCGCACCGGCGCTGTGCTGGGGACGCCCGCCTACATGAGTCCCGAACAGGCTCGGGGGGAGGCCGCCCTCCCGCAAGCCGACGTTTGGAGCCTCGGCGCCGTGCTCGCCGAGCTCCTCAGCGGCGAGGCCCCCTGGGGCGAGGGAACCAGCGACGAGTTGCTTGCTCGGGCCCGCACCGGCGGACCTCCCCCCTTGCGCCCGCTTCCGGGAGCCCCCGCGGAGCTCGTCGCCATCGCCATGCGCGCGACCGCCGCCGACCCTGCGTTCCGCTACCCGGACGCGGGCGCGCTCGCGGTCGACGTCGAGGCCTGGCTCGACGGGCGGCCGGTGCACGCGCATCGGTACACGCCGTGGGAGCTGCTCCAGCGCCTCTACCGGGCGTGGCGGGCGCCGATCCTGGTGGGCAGCGTGGCGATCGTCGCCGTCGTCGGCCTCGTCGTGGTGGGGACGCTCCGGGTGTCAAGGGAGCGGGATCGTGTCGTGGCGGCGGAGCGCGAGGTGCGCACCGCCCTGGTGAGCTCCGATGCCCACCTCTCCCAGGCGCTCGTCTCAGAGGCGCGGGCGGCGATGGATCAGGGCGCGACCGCGGTAGCCGCCGTGCTCGCGAGCCATGCCGTGGCGATCGCCGACGCCCCGGAGGCGTGGGGCGTGCTCGCGGGCGTGGGCATGGAGGCGCGCGCCGAGCGGATGGGGGAGGTCCCGATCAGGGAGTGTCCCGGCCCACTTCTCCTGGGTCCGGAGGACTGGGTGTGTGTGGACACCCACGCCGTGTGGCGGGTGACCGGGGGAGATCGGCGCTGGACCTGGAGCGGTGCGCCGATCAGCGCGCTGCTCGACGGCGATCGCCTCCACGTAGCGGAGGAGTCGAGGGTGCAGGCGTTGGACCTCACGTCGGGGCGCGCGCGCCCCGCTGGGCTCCGGTTCGGATCCACCGGCAAACGATTCTGGCCGATCGAACCCGCGGCCTGGGGTGAGCCGGAGTCGCCCAGCTCGCTCTCGCATCTCGCCGCGCGCTTCTGCCCCGGCTCGGCCCTCGCTTCGGCCACGCCCGCGCTGGCGCAGAACCGCTACGTGGTGACCTGCACGGATGGACGCGTCGGCGCGGGGGCGATCGGCATGCTCCCCGACCGCTACCTTGCCACGCCCGTGACGCGGGACTCGCTCTCCGGGATCGTGGGCGCCGAGCTCACGCCGGATGGGGGAACGCTCGTGCTCGCCGGCACCAAGGGGGGGCTCGCCGTCGTAGAGCTGGCGACCGGCGCGACCCACACCGGCACGACGGCAGCCCGGGACGGCGGCTGGCGCCTGGCGGTGTCGGCCGACGGCGGACGGGTGGCGATCGTGGGAGACCGTGGCGACCTGGAGGTGCGCGTGCTCCCGGATCTGTCGCCGCTGGTGCGCCTTCCCACCTCCGCACGCGATGCCCGGTTTCTCCCGGACGGCAGCCTGCTCGTAGCGGAGGCCGAGGTCGTGAGCCGATGGCGCCTCCCGACGACCCGCGCCTCCTCGGTGCTGCGCGGCCGCGACGGGCTCACCGGTGTGAGCTTTTCCCCGGACGGGACCCGCCTCGCCACGAGCCACGGGCGCTTCGAGGGCCTCATCTGGGATCCGGCGGCGGGCGAACGCCTCGCGGCGCTTCCGCTGGGGGAGGGCACGGCCAAGGCGGCCGCCTTCACGCCGGATGGGGCCGTGGCATGGTTTGCCATGACCGGCGCGGGAGGCCCCTGGCGCCCTGAACCCCTTCGTGCGGACGGCGCCCCGGTGGAGCGCCTCGCCGACGCCCTGCTCCTGCCCGACGCCGAGGGGAAGGGTTCGTTCCCCAGCCGCCGGGTGGTGATCCTCCAGTCAGGGGTGCTGCTGGCGCCGGGCTACGACGCTTCGAGGTGGCTCCTGGCGCTTGACACCCGGACCCGCCAGCCGGTCGTCGCGGAGGGGTGTCCGGGGGTGGAGTGGTTCGACGCCGCGCAGTCCCCGGGCGGAGAGCACGCGGTTCTGGTGGGCGAGGCCGGCCTTGTCGTCCTTGTGGACCCCGGCCCCCCGCTCCGCTGCATGCCTGGGTTCGTCATGGACGGCGCCGTCGCGGCGGACGTTGCCGCAGACGGCACCCTCGCCGTGGCGACGGAGTCGGAGGTGCGGATCACCGACTCGGCGGGCACCCTGTTGCGGCGCCTGCCCTACTCGGGTCGGGGCATCCTCGACGTCGCCATCTCGGCAGACGGAAAGTGGGTAGCGGCCGGGGGCACCGATCACCTCGCGCGGGTGTGGTACGCGACCGGTCGCCTGCGCGCCGTCCTCGCCGCCCACCACGAGCGCGTGGCCACGCTGGACTTTCGGCCCGACGGTCGGGTGCTCGCCACCGGCAGTTGGGATGGCACCGCGCGCCTTTGGAGCCTGGATGTGCTCGATGTGCCGGCAGCCACGCTCGATGGCACCGCTGCGACCACCTGGGGGCTCACGCTGCCGGAGGCGCTGGCGGTGTACGATCAGCCGGTGCACTCCACGCCCACTCCTTGAGCCGCGCCCTCGCCTGGATTCGTCTCCCCGACGACTCGGTCGTGGCGCTCGGACACGGCGACTTCATCGGTCGGGTGTGGACGGCCGCGTTGGTGCTCGATGATCCTCGCGTCTCCGAGGGCCACGCGATGGTGAGCCTCCGTGGCGCGGAGCTGTGGATGTTGGCGTTACGCCGCCGGGTCGCGGTGGATGGGCGGAGCGTCGGGGAGGTGCAGCTGCGCGCCGGCCAGCAGATCGAGCTCGCCGAGCGCCTCGTGCTGCAGGTCGAGTCGGTGGAGCTCCCCGATGAAGTGTTCGCCGTGGAGGCGGACGGCCTGCCCGCTGTGGCGCTCCCGGCCGTGGCCGCGCTTCGGGGGCTCCCGCGCCCCAGCGTGGTCGGCCGGCACGACCCGGGCGCCCCCTGCGTGATCTGGACCACGGGCGAAGTCTGGCGCCGGGCCTCGGGCGGCGTCACCACGGTGGTGCAGCCCGGCGATACCTGGCAGGTGGAAGGGGTGACGTTCCGGGCGGTCACGTTGGCGCTCGGCGGCGGCGGCGCCACGCGGCTCACCGGCGGCGTGGACCCTCCGCTGCGGCTGATCGTGGCGTTCGACACCGCGCAGGTTCAACGCGGCGAGGACCCGCCCGTGCTCTTCGCGGGGCAGGCGGCGCGGGTGCTTTCGGAGCTCGTGGCCCTGGGCGGCCCCGCCGCCTGGGAGGTGGTCGCCCGCGAGCTGTGGCCCGACGAGCGGGAGGAGCACCTGCTCCGCAAGAAGTGGGACGTCACGCTCGGTCGCCTCCGTAGCCGGCTCCGCGAAGGGCGAATCCGCGCGGACCTCGTGCGCGCCGCCGGCACGGGGCAGGTGGAGCTGGTGCTGCGGCAAGGGGATGTGGTGGAGGATCGGAGCTGAGGCCGAGCGACCCGACCCCCATCCTTCCCGGGGAGCACGTCCACCGGGCCCAGCGTGATGCGCACACTCTACGGGAACGTGACCGGTCCGAGACGGCTGCCGTTCAGCCAGAGCTCCAACCCGGCCGGAGTCGCCGCGGGCCCCACGCGAGCAACGAGCTGGGCCGGACTCCCATCGATGTGCATGGTGAAGGACTCCTCACCGTCGAGGCGCCGGGCGCCGTCGACGCACGGGGCGCCGTCTGGCCTGACCCCAGCGACGACCGCCTTGCTTGTTGCCAGTTGGACCGGGTCGTCCGAGGACGCCCAGGCGTACGCTGCCTCGTCGTCGAGGTCGGAGACGTCGAGCGCGTCGACCACGCGCTCCTCGACCTGCATGCCGGGGTTCGAGGTGCCGGAATCGAGGCGCTTGGCGTCGAGCGTACCGATCACCATCCGATCCGATCCGGAGATGCTGCGCAAAGGGAGGTCCACGCTGGCGACGACGTGAACCAGATCGGTCGCGAAGACGCCCCGGAACGAGGTGGGAAAAAGGACCACGTAGTCGGGCCGCTCGTGCCGGAGCAGGGCCAGCACGCTGCCCTCTCCCGCGAGCGCGTAGCGCTCCGCGTCGGGCGATCGGCCAAAGCCACCTGCTGGTACGCGATGTCGCGCGTGTTGTGGGAGAACGCGACGGCCCAGCCCGGCACCCCGATCAGCGCGAGCGCAGCGAACCCGCCACGCACCCAACCGGCCCGTCCCGCGCCGTGGAGCGATAGTGGTGCGTTCCGTGCGGCACGTTCATCGCCACGACGGCCGTCGGCACCAACATGGCCGTGAACAGCCGCCCGCCCGGTCCCACCCGGCGCTCGCGCACTTCGACGCCCCGTATGCCGCCGCACCCGCAGCGGCGAGTAGCACCACCAGTACGCCTGCGGGGGTCTCGCTGACGGCAGGGAAGCGCGGGTTGTGCTTGGCCAGAACGGAGGTGGGGATGAGTATGGACCATGCGTACAATCCCTGCCCGTGTGCGCCCAGGGCTGCCGCGGGCGCGATCAACACGGGCCAGAGGAAGCTCTCCGCCCCGCTCGTGCAGGCTTCGTCCCGCACGTGCTGGAAGGGGTGGCCGGCGGCGAGACTCGCCGCGTACTGGAAATGGAGGAACGCATCGTCGAGCGGCGGGACGGTCCTCCCCACCTCCCCGTGCGCCGTCGAGAGAAACCAGGCTGCGAGAGCCCCTGCGAGCAGCAGATACCAGGAGAGCCGCATCGGAGCCATCGGCCGGGCCTGTAGCGCGCCCCCGGCACCGTCGAACCCCCTGGCCCAGCCGGAGACGAACATCCGGCCGAGGTGGCGTTGGGCCTTGTCCTCGAGGACGACGGGGAGGCCGGTGGCGTCGGAGTGGTTGTCGGGCAGCGCGTGGACGTCCTTCCAGGCCACCCGGGCGGCGCCGTCAAGCTCGGCCGCGAGCGCTGGGCAACGTCGCTGATGTTGGCCGATGCCATCGGTAGCCTCGGCGTCAGCGCTCGCCGCGGATGCCCCCATCGACGGGGGGAGCGCGTGCCTACCGGGAAGCAGGCGCGCGATGACCGCGGCCGTGAACGTCGTCCTGGGGAGGCAGGCCGCGGGAACCACCGGCGCGTGACCCTCCCGCAGTCCGTAGAGCGGCACCGGGTCGGCGCCACGACGCGTTCCCGTCAAAACGAGCGCGGGGCAACCGTCAGGGACAGGCCGGATTGGGCTCCCCCGGCGTACCCTGGTTTCCATCGGTGCCGTACTCGCCGTCGCCTTCGCACCAGTTGTCCGGATCGTCGTTGCTGCTGGCGGACCGCGCACCCGGATCGAGCGACTGGCTCTTGCCCTTCTCGTGCGGGAAGTCGAGGTCGTACGAAACCGTGTCGATCAGTACGCCGTTGAGGCTCAGGGTCAGCTCGTCCTCCTCGTTGTGGAGGCGGAGGTCCTCGCTCGCGTAGAGGTAGTCGGGCCTGTAGCCCCCGTTCACCGCTTCATCGGCGGAGACGCCGAGCACCCAAATCTCGGCGGGGTCCAGGATCGTGGTTGAGAGCACAGTGAAGCCGGTACCCCCCGCATCGGTGACGGCCAAACCATCCAACATGAGCGCGACGTCTCCCACATTCAGGACCTCGAACCACTCCCCCACGTCGTCGTCGGTGGGGTCGGGGTCGTTGAGCATCTCGGTGACGATGAGCTCGCCGCGTTCAGGAGGGCGCTCGTCCAGATGGCCGTCACAGTTGTCGTCGACGCCGTTATCGACCTCGGAGGCACCGGGGTGAACGTCGGCGTCCTCCGGAGCGCAGTCGTCCGCGTCGGCGATGCCGTCGTCGTCGTGATCGAGGTCGGGGGGGTCGCCGTCGCACGTGTCGTTCGCCGCGCCGGGCGTGCCGCGATCGCCCCCACCGAACGGGGTGCTCGCAGCGCACCACGCCGTGGCGACATCGTTGTCCTCGGGGGTGAGCACAACCGGGGAGAGGGAGATGGCGGCGCCCTTCTCGTCGGGAAAGCTGCCATCGTAGACCACGGCGTCGATGACCATGCCGCCGAGACGCAAGGTGATCGTGCCGCCGTCGTTGCCGAGCTTGAAACGGTCCACGTCGTAGGCGATGTCGACCGGCGCGCCTCCGTTGAGCTCGGTGTCGGCCGATGCGCCGAACACCACCGTCGCGCCAGGGGCAAGTGTCCAGGCCTCGACCACGAACCCGTCCCCTTCGTCGTCCTGCACTTCGAGCGTCGCGAGCGACGCTGAACCGGCCCCGACGTTGGTGACTTCGAACCACTCGCCGAGGTCGTCGTCCACGGCGTCGGGGTCCTTCATCAGCTCGGTGATCAGCAGGGCGGGACCGAGGACCCCGCCGCTGTCGCCTTCTGCGGTGTCGAGGGTCGGGTCGCCCCCGGCGGGCGAATCCCACTTGCCCGCCATCGAGCACGCGAGGGTGAGGGTGAGGGTCAGATACATTTGGCCTCCGTTGTGGTGAGGTGTCGATGGGGTGCCACGTCGGCGACAGCACTCACCCGCAGGGCGAGTTCGCCGCGCCCGGGGTTCCGAGGTCGCCATCTCCGTAGGGCGTCGTCGCGAGGCACCAGGCGTCTGCCGCGGGGTCGAGTTGGAGGGCGCTGCCCTCGCCAACGGTGAACACCGAGGCGTCCCAGGTGAAGGTGTCGAGGGGAACGCCGGTGGCGGTGAGCCTGAGCGAGTCGCCCTCGTTGCCGAGCTTCACGGCGTCGACGGAGTAAGCATAGTCGACGGGACAGCCGCCGTTCGCCGCCGTGTCGTTGGAGGGCCCGAGCACCACGAAGCCGCCCGCGGGGACACGGAGCGGCCCCTCCACCACGAACCCGGAGCCGTCGTCGTCCTGCACAACCACGCCGTCCAGATTCACTTCGGCGGTCGCGACGTTGTGAAGCTCGATCCACTCGCCGAAGTCGCCGTCCACCGCCGCCGGGTCGAACATCACCTCGCTGATCAGCACCTCGCCAACGGCCACGCTCGTGGCCGGAAGCTCCCCCGCGTCGTTGGCGGCGGTGTCGAGGGGGAGCGCGCCGGACTCCGCGCAGGCGAGGAAGAGCAGGATCATGAGGGCTCCGTGGAGAAGTCGAGTCGAAGCTCGACGTGCAGGTAGAGAGAGGTGGACGATGCGCCGGAGGAGGTACCCGCAAAGGGGGCCACGGCCGGGCCGAGCGAGAGATGATCGGCGCCCGCCAACGCCGAGAAGCTTCCGCCCGGCACGTCGAGCGCAACCCCGGCGGCGCCGAGCGCTCGCCACCCGAGGGCATCCGAGCGCATGAGCTCCTCACTCCAGGCGTCCGCACGGGCCGCCACGAGCAGCGGACCCACCGGACGGGCGCGAAGCCAGAGCGACGCGGCGCCGGGCTCACGGAGCGCGTCGTCGCCCACGCCCCACGCCTGGAGGACCTCCGCCCCGTACGCGAGCCGGGGGCGTTCGCCTGCGATGCGCAGGCCAGCCCGATGCGCGCGCGTGTAGCCGAGCCCGCGCGACCCATTGCGGCCGTACAGGGAGATCACCAGGCCGGCGTTGCCGAACGGCGCGACGTTGACGGCCCCGGCGATGTCCTTCCCCTCGTTGCGCTCGCGACGGTTCGCGCCCTCTCCGCTGGTGAGCGTCGCCTCCGCCCCGAGCCTGTCCGCCACCCCCGACCACGCCAACGAGACTCCGGCGTCCGTGGCCGGCGTCCATTCGAGCTCCTCGGCGGCGGTCCGAACCAGCGCGCCGAGCCCCCACGCTCGGTTTCCCGCGCTGACCCAGGGGTCGGGCACGAGTCCAACCTCCGCGCGGAACCCGAACACGCTTCCGCCCGCTGCGGCCTCCGCCACGACCGGCACCCATGCCTCTCCCGAAATCCCCACATAGCTGTCCTCATCTGCCGACCGCGCCGCGTCCGTGCGCACGCGGACCCACACCGGCCCTGATGCTGCCCCGAGGCCGATGCGAGCACGGGCGAGGTCCAGCGTGGTGCCCACGGCCTCATCGGGCAGGACCACTGCGCCACGGGCGGCGACCTCGACCTGCACGGCAGCGCAGGGGTCGCTCTGCGCCTGCGGGGGGTCGAAGCCGAAGACCGTCGCAGCGGGGAAGGGAGCCAGGCAGCTCATCGAACGAGGACCTCGGCGCCGAGCAGCGGGCCGCGCTCGGCGAGCAGGTCGAGGAACAGTTGGTGGTCCTCGTGAAGGGCGTCGAGGTCGGTGCGGGCGTCGCGCAATCGCTCGGCGAGGAGGGCATCGGGGCCGCCGGCTCGCCGGAGGTCTTCGGCGAGGACGGGGAGGCTCGCCTCGCCGTTCAGGGTCACCCCGCGTGCGTGTGCGCTCGCAAGGGCGCGTCCGACGAGGGCAGCGAGCGCCTGAACGTCTCCGAGCTCCGCCACGCCCAGCTCGCGAGCGCGATCGATAGCATGGTGGTCGAAGGTCTGGAACCAACCTGATGTGCTGGTGGTTTTGAAGGCGGACGCACCGTCGGCGAGCCCCGCCAGGCGAACGTCGGCGTCCGGGCTGGACCATAGCGCCCGGTGGACCCGCGTCACCCGGTCGGCGTTGTCGGCGAAGACGGACCCGATCCCGGGCAATTCCCCGTCGACGGAGGGAGGGTCGAGCACCTCGCGCACGTTGAGGAGGCGGTCGTCCTCGAGGCCGTCGTCACCGCGGTCCCAAAGCACGAGGAAGCGGGTCGCAGGCAGGGACGCGACGCCCTTTCCGTAGAGTCGGGCGGCATCGAGCTCGCGGAAGTCGCCGGGGCGACCGTCCTCCCAGGCGGCCATCAGCCGGTCGAGCTGCGCACGGTCACGCGCGCCCAACTCCAAAAGTCCTTCACCCGCTTCGTCCAGCGCGGGGTCGACCGCGAGGAGGCGTTCGCCGACGCCGGCGGTGTCGGGCGCGACGAGGGTGTAGCTGTCCAGGGCTGCGCTGGCGGCGCCCGCCGTACGCGCTTCCGTGCGAAGCGCCGCCACCAACGTTCCATCTCCCTCGGCTTCCGCGTCGGGGCTCCAGCCCGCTCCCCCGCGCGCCCTCACCGCGACTTCATCGGCGTAGGCCAGCGCGAAGGCGGAGACGACCGGATCGATGCACTCCGCACATTCGCCCCGTGATTCGGCGACCAGCGCCAGCGCCAACGCCGCTCGGCGCGTGTCGAGGGTCCAAGGGCCAAACGTGGCCGCGTCGAGGTCGACCCACTCCAAGAGGAGGGGCACAGCTTGCGGGATCGTGCCCGCGTCGTCCTCCTCACCGCGGAGACAGGTTCCGAGGTTCTCCATGTGGGGATCTCCCACAATCAACACGCTCGTCGCTCCGGGTTCGACGAGGAAGCCGGTACCTGCCCGTTCGAGATCGGGTCGGAGCGCGTCGTCGAGGAACAAGGGCAGCGTTCCCCTCATCCAATCGTACGGATCCTCGGCCATCCGGGCGTACTTCTCCTCCACGCGCGCGGGCGAACGGGTGAGCCAAAAGCTGTTGTCCGCGGTGAGCTCCGCCTGGATCCAAGCCGCCCGGGCCGTGAGCGGTCCAGGCCCTTCGCATCCGATCGCGAACCCAAGCAACATGCGACCCTCTACGACGATGCCGGACGGCTGCCCGCGACGTTCTCGTGCCGGTTTTCCTTCGCCTGTGGCTTACCAGGGGCCCACGAATCCCACGACGCTGGGGCGTACGTCTCGTTGAAGGCTCACCGTGAGCCACCGCTGCAACCCTACCTGCGCGACGCTCAGGCCGCTCACCTCCGCGCCCTTCGGCGAGTCGAGCAGCGCGCGAAGCGTCCCGTCGCGCCAGGCCCAGAGGCGATTGCGCCCCTCGCGGGAGGGGCCGTCCTCGGCCACGAAGAGCGTGCGCGTGGAGGAGTCCCAGGCGAGGTTGTCCGGGTTGGCGATGGCGGTCGGTTCGCAGCCGTCGGCGCCACGGGGCACGCCCGTGAGCGCCGCGCGCAACATCCCCGTGCGGCGATCGACGGCCACCACCTGGCCGCACCGGTTGACCGGCACCCCAAGCCGGGTCGCTGCCGCTGGGTTCACCCGTGACCACGCGACGAAGAGTGTGTCGGATTCCGGGTCCCAGGCGAGTCCTTCCTCCTTGGGGAAGATCGTCGTGGCTCCGAGCAGCGCGGCGTAACGCCGGGTCTCGAACGCACGCGCGAGATCGGCCTGACCCGCCCGCAGTTTCAGGCACTCCCGGCCGGAGCCACCCTCGACGAGCGTACCCGAGCTGCAGACGTTGCCCGTTGGGCGTGAGCGCTCGAACAGCTGATCGAAGCTCGGCGGCTTCTGCCACGCGGGCAGCAGGGCGGCCTCGGAGGTCGGCCCGAGTTCTACCCAGCTCAGGCGGCCGAGTTCGCCTGCCGAACCGCCCGCGTGCCAGGCGGCCGCCTCGAGCCGGCCGACCCGAAGGTCGGCATCTGCGGCAGCGAGGAAGCGGAACAGCCCGCCCCCGTTCGCCTGGTCGTCGCTGAGATACACCTCACGCGCCGACACGGCGATCGCCTGTTCGTGGGAGTACCGGCCGAGCGCGAGCCGGCGCGCGAAGGTGGCGCGCCCTTCGGCGTCCAGCGTCACCTCGTTGGCCCAGCCGTGCTGGTACGGCACCGACGCGGCGGGGAGCTGATCGACCCGGGCGTTCCACCCGTTGTCCGCCTCCGCTTCTTCACCCCAGCCGCGATCGATGGGGGTACGCATCCGACCGCCGACGGCGAGCGCGCCGGCGTCAGGCTCGTACTCCTCGGAGCCCAGGTGGGAGCCCCAGGGCGAAAGCGCGGCGCCACAGGGGTTGAACACCGGCACCCCGGCCTGATCGATGGCCGTCGTGCGCGTTGGGGTGAAACTGCCGCCGCCGCCGCCAAGCTCGGTGACGAAGAGCGCGCCGACGCTGCGCTCGAAGTGGGTGAGCAGGAAGAGGCGCTCGCCGCGACGGTGCAGGGTGTTCGCGTCGAGTCCGTCGGGGACCCCGGTGGCGCCACCACCGAACGCCACTCCCGACACCTCATCGCCAGCCCGAAGAAACGGCCACCACGAAGCGCCGGGCCAGGCAGGAAGCCCCACCACCTGCATCGACTCGCCATCGATCGCAGGGGCGGGCGTGGCCGCCAGGGCGTGGGGTGGGACGCAGCCGAGCAGCGAGGCGAAGAGGACCATGCGCTGCGACTATCCGTAGCGGGTGAGCGGAGGGTGACGGTGCAGCCACGGTTCGGTAGGAGGTTTCCACCCCCGCTCGGCGTGCAAGCCGTCGCTGAGGCACACCTCCCTGCTCCGGCCCCGCGCGCAGAGCACCCGGGTCACCAGTGGACCCCGCGCTGTGGGACTTCCACCCCTCCCCCAACAGCACCCTGCTCGGGGCCGGCGACCCGGACGGCTTTGTGCCCACGGTGGACTTCGACGGCGTGGCGCGCGATGGCAGCGCGCCCGATGTGGGCGCCTACGAGTACGACCGGGAGGCGAGCGCGGGGGGGGGAGCGGCCATGGGCCTGCCGCTGCTCCTGCCCTGGCGCCGCCGCCGCTACCCGACCCCGGGCTCCGCCGGCTCCTCCCGCCACCGCCGACTCCGCGCCACCTCCTCTCGATAGGCCGCGACCTCCTGCTCGCGCCGCTCGTCGCTCCAACCGAGCTTCGCCTGCATGCGGGCGGCCACCTTCGGTGCGGCGAGGAGGCCCTGCTCGGTGTCGCGGAAGTAGAGCTGCGTTCGGCGGATCAGCACGTCGCGCACGGTGCGGGCCAGCTCCCGGTCCACGGCGAAGTCCACCTGGGCCATGCGCTCCGGCCGGTCGGGCGTCATCGGTTCGCCGAGGGTCGGGTCGGCCGCGATGAGCCGCGCCACATCCATCGCCCGCATGCCGTAGGTGGCCACGAGCAGCTCCGCCACGGCGTCGTCGAGCGGCGTGACCTCCTTCACGAGCTTCTCCACGCGGGTGGCGTCGTCGTCTTCCGGCCAGCCGACCGCGCCGGGCAGGGGCTGGCGGGCGGTGTAGGCCTCCGTCAACGGCGACTTCAGCCCGCCGGTGAGGCGCAGCATCGCCACGGCCCTGTCCACCAGCTCGCCCGACATCTTGCGGTAGGTGGTGAGCTTGCCGCCCGCGATGGTGATGAGCCCGTCGGCGTCGACGTGGATCTCATGTTCGCGGCTCACGGTGGAGGCGCTGCCCGAGCTCGCGATGAGCGGACGCAAACCCGCCCAGGTGGCCACGATGTCGGCCGGCACGAGCTGGCTGCCCGGGAAGTAGCGCGCCATGCAGTCGAGCAGGTAGCGCACGTCGGCGCCGGAGCAGGCCACTTCGGCCGGGTCGCCTTCGTAGTCGGTGTCGGTGGTGCCGATGTAGGTGCGATCGCCCCATGGGATGGCGAACAGCACGCGCTGATCGCCGGGGTGGTTGCAGACGACCGCGTGGCGCAGTGGGAGGCGCTCCCTCGCCACCACCACGTGTACGCCCTTCGTGGTGCGGAGGAGCGGCGCGTGGCCGCCGTCGGGGCTGCGGACCTTGTCCGTCCACGGGCCGGTGGCGTTGACCACCACGCTGGCGCGGAGCTCGCGCGCGGTGCCGGCGTGGCGGTCCAGCACCTTCACGCCCGTGATGCGCCCGGCACCATCGCGCACGAACCCGGTGGCCCGCGTCCAGGTGAAGAGCTCGGCGCCGTGGGCCTGGGCGTCGAGCGCCGTTTCCAACGTGAGGCGGGCATCGTCGGTGGAGCAGTCGTAGTAGAGCGGCGCGCCGCGCAGCCCGTCGCGCGCGAGCGCCGGCTCCGCTTCGGCGGCCTCCCGCGGCTTCAGGTTCTTGTGGATCTTCGGCGACCGGAACAGCGAGAGCCCGTCGTAGAGCCACATGCCGAGGTTGAGCGTGGCCGGGCTGAGCTTGCCCCCCTTGTAGAGCGGAAACAGGAACCCCAGCGGCTGCACGAGGTGGGGCGCGATCTCGAGCAGCACCCGGCGCTCGCTCACCGATTCGAACACCAGCGAGAGCTCGCCCTGCTGGAGGTAGCGCAGTCCGCCGTGCACCAGCTTCGAGGAGCGCGAGGAGGTGCCGTAGGCGAGGTCCTCCTGCTCCACGAGGGCCACCTTCAGGCCGCGCATGGCGGCATCACGGGCGGCGCCGGCCCCCACGATGCCGCCGCCGATGATCAGGATGTCGTAGCTCATGCGGAGGCTTATCCCGTGGGTTAGCCCGCGGTCCCCGGACGGAGTGCCCCATGGCCCGCTACAACCCCGCTGACATCGAGCCCCGCTGGCAAGCCCGCTGGGAGGCCGAAGACACCTACCGAACCGACGAGGATCCGGCGAAGCCCAAGTTCTACGGGCTGGTGATGTTCCCCTACCCCTCCGGGGCCGGCCTCCACGTGGGTCACCCCGAGTCGTACACGGCCGTGGATGCCATGGTCCGGTACAAACGCGCGAACGGCTTCCGTGTCCTGCACCCGATGGGCTGGGATGCGTTTGGTCTCCCCGCCGAGCGCGCCGCCGTGCGGGATGGCATCCACCCGCGCATCATCACCAAGCGCAACACCGACAACTTCCGCAGCCAGCTCAAGCGCCTCGGCTTCTCCTACGACTGGAACCGCGAAGTCAACACCAGCACCCCCGACTACTACCGCCACACGCAGACCATCTTCCTCGAGCTGCACAAGCGTGGTCTCGCCTACCTCGCCGACGTTCCCGTGAACTGGTGCCCCGCGCTGGGCACCGTGCTCGCGAACGAGGAGGTGCAGGATGGGCGCTACGTCGAAACGGGCGACCCGGTGGAGCGCCGCGTGATGAAGCAGTGGATGCTGCGCATCACCGCCTACGCGGAGCGGCTCCTCACCGACCTCGACGGGCTGGACTGGCCGGCGGGCATCCTCGAGATGCAGCGCAACTGGATCGGCCGCAGCGAGGGCGCCGAGGTGCGCTTCGGCACCGAGGCGGGTGATCTGGTCGTTTTCACCACCCGCCCCGACACGCTCCACGGCGCCACCTTCTGCGTGCTGGCCCCCGAGCACCCGCTCGTGCCGCAGCTCGCGAAGAACGCCGAGGTGGCGGCCTACGTGGCCGCAGCGAAGAACCGCTCCGACCGCGACCGCACCGCCGGCGCCGAGAAGGACAAGACGGGGGTGTTCACCGGCAGCTACGCCGTGAACCCCGCCAACGGCGCCCACGTGCCCATCTGGGTGGCCGACTACGTGCTCATCACCTACGGCACCGGCGCCATCATGGCCGTGCCGGGTCACGACGAGCGCGACTTCGCCTTCGCCCGCAAGTTCGACCTTCCCGTGGTGCGCGTGGTGGAGGGCGGTCCCCTCCCCTTCCCCGGCGAGGGCGTGGCCTGCGCCTCCGGCTCGCTCGACGGTCTGCCCACCGCCGAGGCCAAACGCCGCATCACCGCCGAGCTCGAAGCCAGCGGCAAGGGCGAGGGCAAGGTGCGCTACAAGCTGCGCGACTGGCTCTTCTCCCGCCAGCGGTACTGGGGCGAGCCCTTCCCCATCGTGCACCTCGCGGATGGCACGATGCAGGTGAGCGAGGACCTGCCGGTCATCCTCCCCGAGATCGACGAGTTCAAGCCCACCGAGTCGGGCGATCCTCCTCTCGGCCGGGCCACCGACTGGGTGAACACCACCTGGCAGGGCCAGCCGGCGCGGCGCGAGCTCAACACCATGCCGCAGTGGGCCGGCTCGTGCTGGTACTGGCTCCGGTACATGGATGCCCACAACCCCGACCGCCCCTTCTCGCCCGAGAAGGAGGCCCTCTGGGGCCCGGTCGACCTGTACGTGGGCGGCGTGGAGCATGCCGTCCTCCACCTGCTCTACGCCCGCTTCTGGCACAAGGTGATGTACGACGCCGGTTGGGTCCATACGGTGGAGCCCTTCCAGAAGTTGTTCAACCAGGGGATGATCCTCGCCTACAGCTACCAGGACGCGGCCGGAAAATATTACGGGCCGGAGAGCGTGGAAGAGCGCGGCGGCACGTGGTTCGTGAAGGACACCGACACGGCGGTGTCCACGCAAATCGAAAAGATGTCCAAGTCGCGGCTCAACGTGGTGAACCCCAACGACGTCGTGGAGGAATTCGGCGCCGATGCGCTCCGCCTCTACGAGATGTTCATGGGCCCGCTGGAGCAGGTGAAACCCTGGCAGACGAGCGGCGTGCAGGGCGTGTACCGCTTCCTCGAGCGCGTCTGGCGCCTGTTCATCGACGAGGAAACCGACCAGCTCCGCGTGGGCACGGAGCTCAGCGCCGAGGCCAACCGCGCGCTGAACGTGGCCATCAAGGAGGCCGGCGAGGGCATCGAGGCCATGCGCTTCAACACCCCCATCGCCAAGATGATGGAGCTGGTGAACGCGTGCAAGGGTCAGGCCCTCCCGCGCGACGCCGCCGAGCGTTTCCTGCTCATCCTCCACCCCTGGGCCCCGCACCTCGCCGAGGAGCTCTGGAGCCGCCTCGGTCACACCACCAGCCTCTACGGCCACCCCTGGCCGGCCTACGACCCTGCCGCGCTCGTGGTGAACACCGTCACCATCGCGGTGCAGGTGAACGGAAAGCTGCGTGGCACCTTCGAGGCGGAGCGCGGCGCCAGTCGTGACTCGCTTCTGACAGCGGCGCGCGGCGTGGAGAACGTGGCCCGTTACCTTGAGGGTGCGACCATCCTCAAGGAGATCGTCGTCCCTGACAAGCTCGTTGGTTTCGTCATCAAAGGCTGATTCAACCTACCGTCACCACCGAATTGGAGGGCCCCATGGCCATCATCAAGATCACCACCGCCAATTTCCAGTCCGAAGTGCTGGAGAGCCCAGTGCCCGTCCTGCTCGATTTCTGGGCCGAGTGGTGCGGGCCCTGCCGCTCCATCGCGCCGGCGCTCGAGGCGCTCGAAGCCAAGCGGGGTGCCGCCTTGCGCGTGGGCAAGGTGAACGTGGACGAGGAGCCCGCCCTCGCCCAGGCCTTTGGGGTGCAGAGCATCCCGCTGCTCGTCGGCATGAAGGGCGATGCCGTCGTGGCCCACGACATCGGCTGGAAGGGCGCCGCCGCGCTCGAAGCCCTCGCCGATCGCACGATCGCCGCGCCCCGCCCCGCCACCGTGCGCGAGGTGAGCGTGATCGAGCTCCAGGCCGCGCTGGCCGCCTGCAACCCGGTGCTCGACGTGCGCAACCCCGACGAAACCGCCACCGGCCACGTTCCCGGCGCCGTGCTCATCCCTCTCCCCCAGCTCCAGGCGCGGGTGGGCGAGCTCGCCGCGTACGCCGGCAAGGACCTCTACATCATCTGCAAGAGCGGCGGCCGCAGCGCCCAGGCCGCGGCCTTCCTCGCCACGCAGGGCCACCAGCCCATCAACGTGGCGGGCGGCACGCTCGCGTGGGTCGCGCAGGGCTTTCCCACCGCGAGCTGAGCGGCGAGCCGGGTTTGGGCGAATCGCGTCTGCCCCACCTCGGGGTGGGCGGGGTCGCCGCGATTCGCGCCCCGCCTCACCCGCCCGACACCACCCAGGCCCACTCCTCCACCGAGGCGGTGAGCGAGGCGTCGAACCGCGTCCGCTGCACCACGCGGAGCACGCACGCGCCGAGGTCGGCGGAGCCGGTGGAGTTGGCGGTCAGGGCCGCGCCGGACACCCGGCCCTGCTGGATGATCCAGGCCACGCCGATGCGGCCGCGGGTGGCGGCGTCCTTCTTCAGCGCGGCTTGCGTGCAGGACTCGACGGCGCCCTTGCGGCCGCCGAGCACCCGCCCGATGTCGCCCGCCTCCCCCGCTTCCGCGCGCACCTCGCCGCCGTGCGCCTCCACGTTGGGCGCGGCCACCGCCACCGCCGGGCCCTCGCCGGTGGTGGCGCGGCCGGCCGCCGCCACGGTCAGGGCCACCGCGGCGTCGGGGCCGCGGGGGCTCCCGCCCGTGCGCAGGGTCGGCTGGGCGCGCGAGGCAAGCTCCGCGCCGCTGATGGCGTCCAGCGCGAGGTCCAGCCGCTGGGCCTGGGCGTCGTCGAGCGCGAGGATCTCTTCCACCCGAGGGTCGCCGAGCCCGGTGGTGCCGAGCAGGATCGTGGTGAGCGGGTTGGGGCCGGCCGCGGGCTTCGGCGCGGGGGCCCCTGCAGCGGGGGCCGCCTTGCGGCTCACCGCAGGCGGCGCTGGTGCGGCGATGGGGGGAGGCGGCAGGACGATGGCCTCCGGCGGCGGAAGGCGGATCACGCCCACCACGAGAGCGGATGCGTGCTCCAGGAGCTCGGCGCCGCTGGCTTCCACCCGCGGCGAGAGGACGACCAGCGCCTGGAAGGGCACGAGGAGCAGCATGAAGCTGCCGAGCAGCCAGCGAAAGAGCGGGTCGCCGTCGTCGGCGAGGGTCTGTGCGTTCATGGGGTTCCGGCCTCGGAGGCTCTCGACAGCGGCCACCCCGAAAGGTTCCGGCCCTCCCCCCTCACCGCATCGCCGCCGCCACGTCCTCCACGAAGGTGGCCGCGATGTCGGCCTGCACGGCCTCGCGGGGGTGGATCGCAT